>NZ_BCBX01000039.1:0-282111 GCF_001417795.1 Sphaerimonospora mesophila
CTAGGGGAGATGGGCGGTGTCGTTCAGGGCCCGTACGACGGCCGGACCGTCGGCGTAGTAGTCGATCGCCGACAGGCAGGCCAGATCGAGGTGCATCCGGTACATCGACTCCGGCGGGGCGCTCAACGCGAAGCGGAGGAGCAGCTTGATCGGCGTCACGTGGGAGACCGTGAGGACGCATCGGCCCTCGTTCGCCTTGACGATCCGCTCCCTGGCCCGATCGACGCGGCGGGCCGCGTCGGCGAAGCTCTCCCCGCCCGGCGGGGGCACCTCCGGGTCCGCCAGCCATGCCGCGAGCTGCTCCGGCCACCGCTGCTGGACCTCGGCGAACGTGTACCCCTCCCACGCGCCGAAGTCGATCTCGCGCAGGTCCTCGTCCACCTCCACCGGCAGACCGGTCCGTACGGCGACCGCCTCGGCCGTCTGCCTGGCCCGCTTCAGCGGCGAACTCACGATCGCGCCGATCTCGTACGGCTCGCGCGACAGACGCGCGGCGGCGGCCTCCGCCTGGGCCGTGCCGTTCGCGGTGAGCAGGGGATCGCCGAGCCCGGAGAACCGCTTCTCGATCGACAGCGGTGTCTCACCATGCCTGAGCAGCAGCAGCGAGGTGGGCGGCCGAGCCGGGGCAGCCCGCCAACCGGGTGCGCTCCGGGGCCGGGCCGCCGAGGCCGGGCCGGCGTCGGCGTCGGCGTCGGGCGGTTCTGCCGAGGGACCGAAGACTTCGCGGCCGCCGGACGCCGGTTCTGCCGACACGGACTTCGCCTCCCAGGTCTCCCCGCGGGCCGCGGCGTCCATGGCCTCGTTGGCGAGGCGGTCGGCGTGGCCGTTCTGCTCGCGCGGGATCCACCGCCATGTCACCCGGAAGCGCCGGGCCAGGTCGGCAGCCTCCAGGGCGAGCGGCCGCAGGCCCTCGTGCTTGACCTTCCACCGGCCGGCCATCTGCTCGATGACCAGCTTGGAGTCCATCCGCACCTCGACCGACGCGCCCTCGGCGCCGAGCGCGAGCAGGGCACGCAGGCCGGCGATCAGCCCGCGATACTCGGCCACGTTGTTGGTCGCGGTCCCGATCGACTCGGCTACCTCGGCGAGCACCCGCCCGGCCGCGTCCTTGACCACCGCGCCGAATCCGGCAGGCCCGGGGTTTCCCCGCGAGCCTCCGTCGGCCTCGACCACGAACCTTTCGCCGGTAACGGTCATCACAGGCCGGACTCACCCGTGCGGACCAGGATCCTGCGGCACTCCTCGCAGCGGACCACCTCGTCGCGGGCGGCGGCCCTGATGCGGTTCAGATCGGCGATCGACAGGCTGGTGCGGCAGCCGAGGCACCGGCCGCCGTGCAGCATCGCGGCCCCGATGCCCGACTGCTCGCGCAGCTTCTCGTACAGCGCGAGCACGTCGGCGGGAACGTCGCCGGCGATCGGGGGACGCCTCTCCCGCAGCTCGGCGGCCTCCTTGTCGATCTCCGCCAGCGCGGCGTCGCGGCGGTCCTCGGCAGCGCGCAGCGCGGCGGCCGCCTTGTCACGCTCCGACTTGAGCGTGGTCACCTGGGTCTCGGCGGCCTCCCGGCGTTCCATGATCTCCAGTACGACCTCTTCCAGGTCGTCCTGGCGCCGGCGCAGCGACGCTATCTCCGACTGCAGGCTCGCCAGATCCCTGGGCGAGGCGATCTGCCCGGAGTCGAGGCGCTTCTGGTCGCGCTCGGCCCTGGCCCGTACGGTGTCCACGTCCGACTCGGCCTTGGCCTGGTCGCGAGCGAGGTCACCGGCGTCGGTCTCGGCGGCGATGACCCGGGTGGCGAGCGCCGCGAACTGCTTGGACAGCTCGTCGATCTCGGCGAGCTCTGGCAGGGTCCGGCGTCGGTGCCCGAGCCGGTCGAGACCCGCATCGAGCTCCGCCAGGTCGAGCAGACGCTTCTGTGCTTCCGGTGCGGCCTTCATCCCCATCCCTCAAAATGCTCGGGGGTCCAAGTCGGTGGTCGTCGCCGTCCACGCGTCCGTGACGGTGTCGGAGACACGCGCCTCAACAGTAATGCCCCTGGCGGCCAACGCCGACGTCAGTCGCCGGGCGGCGTCGGCGAGCCACGGCCATTCCGTGGCCCAGTGGGCCGCGTCGATCAGGGCCGGCCCCGCGGCGGCCTCCATGTGCTCGCTGGCGGGGTGATGCCGTAGATCGGCGGTGAGGAACACGTCGACGCCGGCGGCGCGGGCCACCCCCAGCAGGGAGTCTCCCGACCCGCCGCACACGGCCACCGTCTCCACCATCCGCTCAAGGTCTCCGGCCACACGCGGCGGCCCCGCCGTACGGGGCAGGCCGGAGGCGGCGCGTACGGCGAACTCGCGCAGCGGCACGGGCGCCGGGAGCACGCCGATGCGGCCGAGCCCCCGCCGGGGATCGTCGGCGGACGGCTGCAGGGGGCGCAGTTCCGAGGTCAGGCCGACCGCACGGGCGAGGGCGTCGGAGACGCCGGGGTCGGCGACGTCGGCGTTCGTGTGCGCGGTGAGGAGGGCGACGCCGCCGCGGATCAGCCGGTGGACGACCCGGCCCTTGAAGGTGGTGGCCGCGACGCTCGTGGTGCCGCGCAGATAGAGCGGGTGGTGTGTGACGAGCAGGTCGGCTCCCCAGCCGAGCGCCTCGTCCACCACGGCCGCCACCGGGTCCACCGCGAACAGGACCTTCCGTACGGACTGGTCCGGGTCGCCGCAGACGAGCCCGACCGCGTCCCAGGACTCGGCCCAGGAGGGGTCGTACATCGCCTCCATCTCCGCGACGACCTCGGCGAGAGAGCAGGAGATCATTGCCACCCGCGCACACTATCGCGCCGCGCGTCCGGGAGCGGCGTGCCGGGTACCGTCCCTGTGACGCCACCTCTCCGGACAAGGACGGACCCAAGGGTGAACCTGGACGCGATGCTGGCCGACCTCGAGGAACTGGTGCTCTGCGAGTCGTACTCCTCCGACCACGCGGCGCTCGCCCGCAGCGCGCGCGTGGTCGCCGCCCAGGGGCGCCGGCTGCTCCAGGCCGAGCCGGAGACGATCGTGATCGAGGGGGTGCCGCACCTGCGCTGGACGTTCGGCACGCCGCGTGTGCTGCTGCTCGGCCACCACGACACGGTCTGGCCGGTCGGCTCGCTGCGCGACCATCCGTGGTCGGTTCGCGACGGGGTCGCGCGGGGTCCCGGCGTGTTCGACATGAAGGCCGGGCTCGTACAGCTCTTCCACGCGGTCGCCGCACTGCCGTCGCCGGACGGGCTCACCGTGCTCGTCGTGGGCGACGAGGAACTCGGCTCGCCGACGTCCCGGCCGCTCATCGAGGCGAGCGCGGCGAACTGCGCCGCGACGTTCGTGCTCGAGGCCAGCGCCGACGGCGGCGCGCTCAAGACCGCGCGCAAGGGCATCTCGCGCTACGAGCTCATCGTGTACGGCAAGGCCGCCCACGCGGGACTCGAACCCGAGCTGGGCGCCAACGCCGGTGTCGAACTGGCCCACCAGATCCTCGCGATCGCCGGCATCGCGGCCCGGGTCCGGTCGTCTTCCGAGGTGGGCATGGTGTCGGTGACGCCGACCATGCTGTCGGCCGGGACCAGCTCCAACACCGTGCCGGCCCTCGGCCGCGTCGCGATCGACGTACGGGTGCCCGACGCCGCCGCCCAGGCACGCGTCGACGAGCTGATGCGCGAGCTCGCCCCCCGCACCCCCGGCACCCGCCTTGAGCTGCGGGGCGGCCCGGGCCGTCCGCCCCTCGATCCCGCCTCCTCCGCCGAGTTGTTCAAGGCGGCCGTCCAGATCGCCGACGAGCTCGGCATCGGCCCGCTGCGCGGGGCGGCGGTGGGCGGCGGCTCCGATGGGTGCTTCACCGCAGGGGTCGGCTGCCCGACGCTCGACGGCCTGGGCGCGGTGGGCGGGGGCGCGCACGCGGCCGGGGAGCACGTCATCGTGGCGGAGATGCCGGCCAGGGCCCGTCTGGTCTCGCGGCTGGTTCAGAGGTTTATTCAGTTTTGATGCCGAATCTCCCTGTATTGGCGGCAGATTGACCTAATGTGATCATCTGGTCACCGGGGGGATCGGGTGAGATTGTGGCAGCGTCGGTCCGTCAGGACCCGCCTGGCGGTCATCGCGGGCGTGGTGATGGCGTTGATGTGCGTCGCCGCGTCGGTGGCCGTGCTGTTCACCGTGCACGGGACCGCGCAGGCGTACACGACCCGGGCCGTCGTGGACACGGCGGAACGGCTGGGCTACGCGTCCGTACATGAGCCGCTGCCGCCGGTGATGCTGGACGAGACGGTCGCGGGCGTGCAGGTGATCGACCGGCGGGGCCGGATCGTGTCGACGACCGCGGGCATCGCCGGACGCCCGAGAATGGCGGACGTCCGCCCGTCCGGGCCCGGCTCCCAGGTGCTCCCCAGCGAGTGCGGGTCGCCCGCCTTCCCCGGCAGATGCATGACCGTCGCGGCCTTCCGCGTCCCGGGCGGGGAGAGCGGGCACGTCGTCTACGCGGCCGACTACGACGTGCCCTGGCATGTCAGCAACCGGCTGCTGGCCACACTCATCTGCATCACGTCCGCGCTGACGGTCCTCACCGCGTGCGGCACGTACCTGGCCGTGCGCAGGGCGCTCGCGCCCGTCGACGCCGTCACGGAGAAGCTCGCCACGATCACGGCGACCGACCTGAGCCGGCGGGTGCCGGTGTCGAAGTTCCGGGACGAGCTGCGGCGGCTGGCCGAGGCCGCCAACCAGACCCTCGACCGGGCCGAGCTCGCGGTCGAGCAGCAGCGGAGGTTCGCCTCCGACGTTTCTCACGATCTGCGCAGCCCGCTGACCGCGATGCGCGCCGAGATCGAGGGGGCGATGCTGGACCCGGAGCACGCCGACTGGCGCGCCACCGGCGATGCCCTGCTGGACAGCCTCGACCGGCTGCAGGCCATGGTCGCCGACCTGCTCCGTCTCGCGAGGCTGGACGCCGGAGCGGCGCAGCCGGAACCGGAACGCATCGACCTGGCCGGGCTCGCCGCCCGCGAGCTGGACCGCCGTCCGCGCAAGGTGGAGGTGGTGCGGGACCTGATGCCCGGAGTGATCGTGACCGGGGACCGGCTGAGCCTGGCCCGCCTGCTGGGCAACCTGCTCGACAACGGCGAGCGCCATGCCGCGTCCATGCTGTGGGTCACGGTACGTCAGGAGGACGGCGCGGCGATCCTCGAGGTGCAGGACGACGGGTCCGGCGTTCCTCCCGAGTGCAGGGAGGTGGTGTTCCAGCGTTTCACCCGGCTGGACCAGGCGCGTGAGAAGGACGCCGGCGGTACCGGCCTCGGCCTGTCGATCGCCCGTCAGATCGCGCAGACCCACAACGGCACGCTGACCATCGAGGACAGCGCGGTCGGCGCCCGGTTCGTCCTGCGACTTCCGGCGGCGCCCCCCTGACCCGGTCGGGCCTCACTCGCCCTCGGGCAGGGCGATCACCGTCGGGAGCGGAGCCCCGAGAGCCTCGACGACGGCGTCCTCGAGCTCGTCCGGGGTCAGCACGGCCCGTCCCCGCGCCCCGTAGGCCCGGGCGAGCGCCGGAAGGTCGGGCCCGTGCAGGTCGACGGCCACCGGGGTCATGCCCTGCCTGGCCATCTCCTCCCTGATCTCCCCGAAGCCGCCGTTGACCGACACCACGATCGGCAGGCTGAGCCGCAGTTCCACGGCCGTGGCCAGCTCCTGCACGCTGAACTGGAACGCGCCGTCGCCGGCCAGCACCATGACCGGCCGGTCCGGCCTGCCCAGCTTGGCGCCGATCGCGGCGGGCAGCGCGAACCCCAGCGTGCCGAACCCCGTCGGGAACAGGAACCGGCCCGGCGGGTCCACGGGCACGGCGACCAGCGCGCCGTGATAGACCATCATCGAGTTGTCGCCGACGAGGATCCCCTCGGGCGGCAGCGCGCGGCGCAGCGCGTCCAGGTGGTCCCCCCACCGGCCGGTGAGCTCGCTCAGCTCCCACCGGTGGTCCGGCGGGTGTGGTACGGCCGCCGCCCCCGGCCGGTGGTCGGCCGGCCCGAGCCGTTCGCACAGGCCCCGCAGGGCGAGCTCGGCGTCCGCCACGATCGCGACGTCGGCGACGTGATCGCCGTACATCTGGCCGGGGTCGACGTCCACCCTGATCAGGCTTCCGGCGAGGGCGAGAGTGTCGTCCCAGAGATCCGCCGGGCCCAGCTCGGTGCCGACGGCCAGCACGACGTCGCATCCGGCGAGCCAGTGCCGTACGGCCTTCAGATGCAGGGTGGCCCCCAGCGCCAGATCGTGGCTCTCCGGCACGGTCCCCTTGCCGTTGACCGTCGTCACCACCCCGGCGCCGACCGCCTCGGCCAGGCGCATGGCCGCACCGCCCACCGGCGATCGGTCGTCTCCCGGCCGCTGGGCGCCGCCGCCGAGCACGAACCCGGGGCGGTGCGCGGCGCGCAGCAGCCGCGCCGCCTCGTCCAGCGCGTCCGGGTCCGGAGCGCGCGGTGTGATCCGGTACGGCGGGGCGATCCTGACGTCACCCCTGGCCGCCAGCAGGTCCACCGGGATCTCGATGTGGATCGGCCGGGGCCGGCCTTCGGCGAACCGGCCGAACGCGCGCGCGACGGCCGCCGGGATCTCCTGGACCGAGGCCACCCGGTGACTCCACTCGCACAGCGCGTCCGCAGCGGCGGACTGCTCCTTGCTCTCGTGCAGGTAGCCGCGGCCCTGACGGGGATGGTCGGTGGGCACGCCCGGCGAGACGATCAGGATCGGCGACGAGTCGGAGTAGGCCTGCGCCATCGCGGTGAGTGCGTTGACCACGCCGGGGCCCGTGGTGGTGAGCACCACCCCCGGCCGGCCGGTCACCCGGGCGTACCCGTCGGCCGCGTATCCCGCACCTTGCTCGTGACGTGGAGTCACGCATCGGATCCCCGCCGGGCCAAGCTCGCCGTAGATCGCGAGGTTGTGCGTGCCCGGGATGCCGAAGACGATGTCCACGCCGTGCAGCCGGAGAGCCTCGACGAGGATCCGGGCTCCGTTGGGCGTCATGATCCATCCGGGGGTCGGGAGAGGACTTCGTAATAGCCTTGCCCTTCCCTGTAATCCCATACGCCTTTCGAAGTCAGGAATTTCCGCCGTGTTTTCCCACGGCGTGCTCGTCGGCTCCGGTGGACAGCACGTTTTCGATGGATCGGACCGCCTGGAGCACCATCCGGTCCATGGCCTCCCGGGTATGGGAGGCGATATGGCCGGTGACGAGGAGCCGTTCACCGAAGGTCTCGAGCAATTTGGCCGCGATCCGCGAGTTCCGGTCGTAGAAACCATCGAAAACGGCTGTGCCGACGCGTTCGTCGCTCATGACCTCATATAGCGCGTCCGGGTCGACGACGGCCGGCCGGGCGGTATTGATCAGAACGGCCCCCGGACGCAATCGCTTCAGCACCTCGACGCCGACCATGGATCTCGTCTCCGCCGTGCAGGGGACCATGACGACGAGGATGTCGCTGCGCTCGGCCAGTTCGAGCAGGGGAAGGAAGGACAGGCCGAGCCGCTTCTCGACGTCGCGCCTCCTGGTGCGGCTGAAGTAGGCGACGTCCACGCGGAAGGCACGCAGGATCTCCGCGATCCTGGCGCCGTTCGCCCCCAGTCCGATGATGCCGACGGTGCGGGAGCTCAGCTCGTGCGGCAGTTCCTCGGGACGGCGCCAGTACGGATATCGGTCGCCGAGATGGCGCCCGATGTTCCGGTTGGCGTTGATGATCTGCCCTATCGTGAGCTCGACCACTGATTCCGTGGCCGCCCGCGGCGTGCTGGTCACGACGATCCCGAGCTCGTCGGCCGCCGCCACGTCGACGAAGTTCTCATAGCCCACGCCCAGGAACGCGACGACCTTGAGCGTCTCCCGCGCGCTCCGCAGCGCCTCGGCCGTGGCCCGTTCCTCGCCCCCGTGGACGTAGGCCACGGCGCCGCGCAGGCCGCGGATCAGCTCCTCCTCCGTCAGCGGCTGGATCGGCTTCGACGGCACCAGCAGGCCATGTCCGCGCAGCGGCGCGAACAGCGACATGTCCATGCCCGCTCCGGTGACCAGGACCGTCCCGCCCATCGTCGTCATCTCTCCGACGAAGTCCCGCACCATCACACTATGGTCCGGTATATCCCCGATCGCCGCCGTTTGGGACATTTCCGTCTCTCAAAATTAGGCATTCATGTCGTCTCTGCTCATCTGCATCTGTGCTAGCACGATGAGCCGGGCAACGGCGAAATCTCACCGATGGTCCAGGCGACGGAGCAGTGAACCAATGATATAAGGGTCGTGTAGCCCCTAGTACATCTTCCCGCCAGTGAACAGGTCATTGAACCGTTCGAAAAGGGTCCGACCGTACAGAAAGGCTCACAGATGAAGTTTCAGCCGCGCCAGCAGCTTCTGGATGTCTGGGAGGCGGCCGCCCGAGCTTCGTACCGCGACGGCGTGTGGACCTGGGGCGGGCGGGACGGGTCGAACTCCATCTCCGACGCCGAACAGCTTCTGTGCTTCCTTTACCCCGCCTCCGAACTGCCGGGCTTCCGGCTGGACACGCCGGACGAGACCGCCGACGACGTGCTCGCCGCGCTGGCCCTGCTCGGCGACTCGGTCGAGATCCCCAAGCTGCTGCTGAAAGTGATCGGACAGTACCTGCGGAAGTACACCGCGGACGACGGGCGGCCGCTGTTCTCCGGCGGGAGCTATTTCCGCACCGCCGACCCCGACGTCAAGCCCACCCCGGAACAGCTCCAGCTCGACATGGTCGACTCCTTCTCCATGTCGGTCACGCTCGCGCTGTCCACCCTCGGCTTCCTCAAGGTCTTCAGGCAGAGCGTGCGCAGGCAGTCGCTGCGCGCCGAGATCCGGGAGCTGGAGGAGCTGGCGAGCAGGCGCCTGACCGCGGCCATGGTGGGCCTGCTGCGCAGCTTCTCGGTGAACGCCTTCGAGCCCGGCTCGCCGGCCGGCCGCGCGCTGATGCGGACCGTCAACCAGACCGGGGCCCCCGACCGCCGGGTGCTCGACGACCTGCGGCGCGCGCTGCGCCCGGTGCGTGCGGGTCTGCGGGACCTCACGATCGGATCCGGCAGCCAGGTCGACCTCGACAACGAGAACCTGCTGTTCGAATGCGGGTGGACGTGGGGCATCGTGAAGGACTCCCCCGAGGTTCCCGTCCCGCTCGACATCGGTTCCCAGCCCAAGGGCGTGGCGGCCGACGCGCCGTTCCTCTACTTCACCGTCAACGCCCTCGTCGGCATCGCCGACCTGTTCTCCGAGCGCACCCGGGTGCTCGGCCTGCTCGACGACCCCCAGCAGACGCTCGCGCAGGCCATCCAGCGCCGGTGGGACCTCACCCAGCTCTACTGGCGGACGATCGCCATGTACGGCCGCGGCCCCTGGCCGTTGCAGGACATCCCGTGGAAGACCACGGACGAGAAGGAGTCGGAATACTACAGCCTCGGCGTCACCGCGATGGTGGTGCAGAGCCTCGTCAACAACCGCGCGGCCGACGTCGACTTCGGCCGGGTGGCGGACGTGCTGCAGGAGCTGGCCGTGCGGGCCAGGATCATCCGCAGGGCGGTGCCCGGGGACCATTCGGTCTCCATGCACTTCCCCGGCGTCTCGATCAACATGATCGGCTCGGAAGAGCTGGGCCCGAGGTTGACGTGGGTCGTCTCCGACTTCGCGATCACGCTGCTCAAACGGACGATCTGGGCCGCGTCGATCGTGCAGAACACCCATACCAGAGAGCGGCTCCTCGGGCTCGCCGACCAGATCTGGCGGCACGTCTCGATGCGACGGTGCTCGGCCGGCCGGGCGCGGGGGCTGTGGGACCAGCCGGGCAACGTGTTCGGCGGCGTCGACGCCCAGCCGGAGGAACCCTCCTGGTACTTCAGCGAGCGGGTCGTCGAGTTCCTCGTGGCGGCGACCCAGGCCAGGAGCGATCCTCCCCTGCGCAACCCCCGGCTCGTCGAGCTGGCGTACGAGATGCTCGGCGAGGCGGAGCACCTGCTGGATCAGGAGCTGGTCCTGCGTCCGCTGATGGCCGGGCAGACGATCCAGCCCAAGCTGCGCGGCATCCAGGCCGCGCTCCAACGGGCCAGGACGATCGCCGGGGAGCGGCCCGCGACGGCCCAGGCGCTGATCTACGACGCCCTGCTCGACCTCGAGCGGCTGGCCACCGCGCGCGACAACGCGGCGGAGGCCATGTAGATGCTGGTTTTCGCGATCTCCGACAAGGGCGGGACCGGACGCTCCGTCACGAGCACGAACGTCGCCTACCGGCATGCCCTCCAGGGCAACGACGCCTGCTACCTGGACTTCGACTTCGGCTCTCCGACGGCCGGTGCGATCTTCAGTGTGAGCTCGGTGGCGCGCGGCACCCGCTCCGGCGGGCTGCACGAGTACCTGCGGGGCGAGCTCGCCGAGCCGCAGCGGATCGACGTGTGGGCGGAGTCCGACCGGGAGGGGCTGCGCGTCAAGCCACCCGGAGCCGGACGGCTCGTGCTGCTCCCCGGCAGCGAGGGCGGGGGCGAGCTGTCCTCGGTGGACGAGGAGATGGTGCACAGGTGCGTCCAGCTCTTCGGTCGGCTGGAGGAGGAGTTCGATCTGTGCATGGTGGACGTGAGCGCGGGGCGCTCGTTCACCGCCGAGATGGTCCTGCGAGCCACCGCACGGCTGCCCGCCGTCCCGTTCCGCTGGCTGGTCTACCACCGGTGGACGCGCCAGCACATCATCGCGGCCGACGGCCTCGTCAACGGGACCGACGGGCTGCTCGACGCCGGCGCGCGGTTCGGGCACGACCCGGAGGTCCTGCGCGACCGGATCCGCTTCGTCCGCACCGCGGTGCTCGAGTCCGAGGCGGCCGAGCTCGTCGGCCTGCGCGACGAGCAGCGGGCCTGGCTGAGCGCCTACGACGGCGAGCTGCGCGAGCTCGCGGGCCGTCACGGCGTCGGCCGTACGAACATGCTCGGCAAGGTTCCGCTCGACCCGATCCTCCAGTGGCGGGAGCAGCTCATCTCCGACGAGGACGTGCTGGCCAGCAAGATCGCGAATGCCGAGACGGCCGCCGCGTTCGAGGACCTGGCCAAGAAGATCATGGACGACAGCGCGTGGGAGGGACTGTGACACCCGTGAACGCGATGTTCGGCGAGGTGACGGCGGAGCGGCGGATCGCCGCCGCGCCCCTCTCCCACGTGTCCGTCGAGCTCGGGCACCTCTACATGGAGGACTTCGAGGCCGGTCCCGACCGGCTGCGCCGGCTGTTCCGCCGGGTCGCCCCCTGGGCCGGGGCCGTACGGTCGACCTGGGAGGAACGGATGCCCGGGCGGCAGGCGAGGGTCAGCACGTGCTTCCTCGTCGACGACTACTTCAGCCGCTTCAGCTCTCCGGCGGAGTCCGTGCCGATGGTCCTCGACGCCGCGGCGGACAGCGGCCTGTCCATCGACTACCTCGCGCGGGAGTCGGCCTGCGCCGAGCCCGCCGGGCTGGTCGAGGACCGGCTCGTCGACGACCCGCCGCCGGGCGCCAACGGGTCGCGCCCGCCGGTGAAGGAGACGGGCTGGCTCTGCAACGGCATGCGCTCGCCCCAGGCGGGGGCCGCCGTACAGGCGATGGGCAAGGCCCAGCGGTGGGCGCCACCGGCCCAGAACGCCAAACGCGGTCACTCGATCTTCGTCGACGTGGAGCTGTGGGACGAAAGCGGGCAGCACCGCACCTGGTCGTGTCCGTTCCTGGCGGCCGTCTGGCAGCTCCTGCGGCTCGGGCTGCTGCGCGACGCGGGCCGGCTGCCGCTGCGGCCTGTGCCGAGGCCGTCGGCCTGGCCCACCGACTGGGACGCGCTGCCTCCCATCGTCCAGCTGAACGAGCAGGCTCCGCCGTTCACCGCCTACACCACCATGTCCGTCCTGTCCTCCCGGTTCCTGCCCGTCGAGCTGGCCGTGCGCACGATCCTCAGCCAGGTCGCGGTCGACGCCGAGGTGCTGCGCCAGGTGGCCGGCCGGAGCGAGGGCGAGGGCATCCGGCTCGACGAGGAGATCGTCGACCGCATCTCCTATGTCTTCACCTAGAGAACCGGATCCGATGCTGGTCATGGGGGAAGTCCACACCGGGCTGCTGCAGAACTCGGGGGAGGTCACCGCCTCCGCGTGCGGCCGGCTCCTCGGCCTGCTCGCGGGCGAGACCGTGCGCGTCTCCCGGCGCCCGATCGTCCACGCGGTGTCACCGGACCGGCTGACCGGGGTCGACTGCCACCTCCCCTCCGCGTCCCGATCCCGGGTGAGAGGCGTCGGGACGGTGCTGACCCGGTGCTCGATCACCGGCGGCCGGGTCGTCCAGGGCTCCTCCCACGTCCGGATCGTGCGCGCCACCGTCGACCGCCGCCTGCCCTGGTCGCACTACCTGGCCAGGCCTGGGGTCATCGAGGTGCTCGGGAAGGCGAAGGCGCACGACCTCGCCGACGGGTTCACCGATGAGGCGGACGGACAGAACGGCATTCCCGCGCAGCGAGGCTCCTCGGGCTCGCCTCTCCTCGATCTCGGCGCGATCAGCGGCAGGTTCGTCGACCTGGTCCAGTCGTCGCCGCTCCTCGATCGCCGGGCCCCCTTCAAGATCCCGCGGACCCGCCTGCGCTGGGTGGCGGAGAGCGGTGCGCCGGGCATCCGCTTCACCCTGCACAACGATCGGTTACGCACGCTGCGCCTGGTCCACCCCGGGGAGTTCACGCCGGCCGTCGCCGACCTGTGCGAGGACCTGGCGCTGCACGACTGGCTGCTGACGACGCTGCTGGTGATCGTCGAGCGGGCGCTGACCGGCGGCGCGCCGAGATCGGACGCCGTGACCAGGCTGACCCCGGCGGTCGACCACCTCCTGCACCTGTGGATGCCGGCCGCCCGGGTCGACCAGGCGCTCGTCCCGCTGTGGGAGAGCCTGGAGCGGCACCCCGGATTCACCCGGCAGTGGCGGTCGCTGGTGAACCGCGTCCGCGACCAGATCTCGATCGACATGCTGACCCTTCTCACCAGAAAAGGTGGGTGATAGATGGCGGCGCCGATCAGATTTCGGGTGAACCGCGAATTGGTTCCGCGCACCCTGCGCAAATTCCTCATCACGGCGGCCGTCGGGGTCCCCACGTACTTTCTCACCGACGACGACGGGCCTTTCATCGGCACCAAAGAGTCGCCCAAAGCGTGGGGGATCATCCTCACGGTCTTCATCAGCGCCGTGGTCTTCGTCGTGCAATACCTCATCGAGGTCGACAAACAGCTGGAGACGCTGCGCCAGGAGGTCGCGTCGGGCCTGTCCCGGATCAACGAGGCGACCGAGCTGTTCGGGTTGGTGGAGGAGTCCGCGGTGCAGACGGACGTGGTCACGCAACTCGTGCGCAACGCGACGAGGGTCGACAAGGAGATGCCCACCCTGGTCCAGGCCTTCGCCCAGTGGGAGATCGCGAGGATCTCCACACTCCTGCGGGAGCTCGGGGAGGGAAACGTCATCTACGAGGGCGAGGACCGCGACTGGCTGCTCGGTCTGGCCCACAACACGCAGCACAGCCTGGACGCGCTCAGCCTCAACGTCGTGGACCAGGGACCGAGCGAGTTCGACGGGGGGTTCTGGACGACCGACGCGGGCCAGCGCTATCTGGACCTGCAGCGCGACCGGATCCGCGACGGGGTGCGAATCCGCCGGATCTTCTTCGTGGACAGCCCGGAACGGCGCACATCGGAGGTGTTCCGGCGCATCTGCAAGATGCACTCGGAGATCGGCGTCCAGGTGCGCATCCTCACGCCCGCGCATCTCACGAGCCCCCTGGGCGTGTTCGATTTCATCGTCTTCGACCAGGTGCTCAGCTACGAGGTGACCCCCTCGACACCGCAGGTGGGTGAGATCGCCACGCACACGTTCGTGCACACGCTGCTGGTGCTGGAGCCGCCCAGGGTGCGGCAGCGGATCGAACGCTTCAAGGAGTTGTGGGAGCTGGCGTCTCCGCCGGAATGACCGGGACGAACTCGCGGTCGGGACGGCAGACGCCCAGCAGTTCCCGGGTCTCCACATCGGCTTCGCCGGCGAGGACGGCCGCGACCAGTTCTGCGGTGACGGGAGCGAGTGTGACGCCCAGCCCGCTGTGGCCGGTGGCGGCGAGGACGCGCCCGTGCTCGCCGGTGTAGCCGATGATCGGGATGTGGTCGGTGCTGCCCGGCCGCAGCCCGGCCCAGCTCCGCTCGATCGGCCAGGTCGCGGCCTGCGGCATCAGGGCGCGCACCCCGCGCAGGATCTCCTCGCGAGCACGGGTGGTGACCGTCACGTCTCCCACGTGGGGCTCATAGGTCACGCCCATGGCGACCCTGCCGTCCCGCCGGGGCACCAGGTACGGATAGCCCTCGAAATCGCCGTCCCTGATCTCGGCGAAGATGTGGTGGCGCAGCGGGTAGCCGGTGCTTCCGGGAGGCCGGGTGTCGAAGGCCTCGCCCTTGATGGGATAGAGGTGCCGGCGGTGGTCGGGCAGGAATCGGCCGCTGCCGCAGCCGGCGGCCACGACCACCGTCCCGGCCGAGACGTGGGTGCCGTCGTCGAGGCGGATCTCGGCGGAACCGGGCAGCTCCGCGAGGTGTTCCGCCCGCGCCCCGGTCCGTACGCGGATCGGCCCGGCCTTTCCGGCGAGCGCCGTACGCAGCGCGCCCATCAGCTCATGCGGGTCGAGCGCGAGCTCGTCCGGCAGCAGGAACCCCCCGACGACGGCGTCGCTCAGCAGCGGTTCGAGCTCCCTGACCTCCGCGCCGGTGAGCTGTTCCACGGCGAACGGCGACCGCCGCCACTTCGGCAGGACCTCGTTCTTCAGGCGGTCCATCTCGGTGTCGTCGAGCGCGACCTGCAGATCACCCCCCGCCAGCAGGGGCACCGCCACACCGGAGATCGCGCCGATCTCGGCCAGCCAGTCGGGATACAGGTCGCGGCTGCGCTTGATCACAGCGCTCAGCGGCCCCAGGCAGGAGGGTTCCGTCTGGGTGAGGATGCCGCCCATGGCGGCCTCGGAGGCCCCCTGGCCCAGCCGCGGCCCGGCCTCGACGAGGAGGACCGTCCGGCCTTCTGAGCCGAGCCTGTGGGCGATCGCACAGCCGATCACACCGCCACCGATTATCGCGACATCGCAGGTTTCACGCACGCGTCGTCTCTCCCAATGCTCCGCCGGACCGCCCGTCAATTCGAAAGTAGGCGAGGCCGGGACGTTCCGGAAAGGTCACATAGGAGTGGCCCGAGGGGAAGGGTATCCCCCGGCGATGCGCCCACGCTGGAACTCCACGCCATCGTGCCGAATTGGAGTCCCACACCATTCGGCATTGTCGCCATCGGCCCGCAGGCCATCAGAGCGGGAGATATTCGAACCAGTCGAATTCGGCCGTATTGCCGCTCGGGCGGCCATTGGAGCTGGCGTACATGCCGATATAGGCGCCGGTGAAGCCGCCGGCGACCGACGTGCCGAGGATCCTGCCGTCCACCGGGTCGCCGAGATCGCGCCACTGCCCCGGCGCCTCTGCGTAGCGCGCCTGGTACTCCTGCCCCCGTGCCTCCACGCCCAGCCAGATCCTGCCGGGCCGCCCGTTCCACGCGGCGGACAGGGGCGTACGGGCCCGTACGGCTTCGACGCCCGCCTCGCGCCGGACCAGTTCCAGGCCGCGTGCGGTCACCACGATCAGCACGTGGAAGTCGTCGCTGCGCACGAGCGCCAGGCCGGCGCACTCTCCCGGCCCGGGCGTGAAGTCCAGCGCCGTGTGCGCGGCGAAGTCCATGTGCTGCTGCCGCCGCGCGATCAGGCTCGGGTTGGTCCGCTGGGCGAGCGTCTGCGGTCGCAGCCGCAGCCGCAGCCGGCCGTCGCCCAGGCTCCAGTACGGCTCGCGCGGCGTGCGCAGATGGTTCCACACGGGCGACAGCCGTACCGTGTCGAAGTGGTCGCAGGCCGGAGCGGCGGGCCAGCGGTGCTCGGGCAGCGCGGGGGCGGTGGCCGTCTCGGCGACCGGGTCCGCGATCGGCCAGCCGTCCTCCCAGCGGACCGAGGTGAGGAACGTCTCCCGGCCGAGGTTGTCGCCGCCGCCGTAGGGGCGGACCGCGAGCAGCACCATCCACCAGTCGCCGTCCTGGGTCTCCACCAGATCGGCGTGGCCCGTGCAGGTGATCGGGTGATCACGGCCGAGATGGCGGTTGGTGAGGATCGGGTTGCGCGGGCAGGGCTCGTACGGCCCGGCGACGTGCTCCGATCGCGCGATCATCACGGCGTGGTCGTGAGAGGTGCCGCCCTCGGCGGTCAGCAGGTAGTAGCGCCCGTCGATCTTGTAGATGTGCGGGCCCTCGGACCAGACGCCGCCGCGCTGCAGCGCATCCCAGACGACCCGCTCCTCGCCCAGCGGGCGCAGCGTCACCGGGTCGAGCTCCCGGAGCCAGATCTCGGTGTCGCCGGGGTGGCGGGGCTCCGCCTTCTCCCGTGCGCCGCAGACCCACACCCTGCCGTCGTCGTCGAACAGCAGGGAGGGGTCGATGCCGCCGATGCCGGGCAGCCAGTGCGGGTCGCTCCACGGACCGGCGGGATCGGTGGCGGTGACGACGAAGTGGCCCGGCCCGCCCACGAGCGTGGTGATCACGTAGAACACCCCGTCGTGGTGGCGGATCGTCGGCGCGTAGACGCCGCCGGAGGCCCGTACGCCGTCCAGATCGAGCTGGGACGGGCGGTCCAGCACGTGGCCGAGCTGCCGCCAGTCGACCAGATCCCGGCTGTGGAAGATCGGCACCCCGGGGAACCACTCGAAGCTGGAGGTGACGAGGTAGTAGTCGTCGCCCACCCGGCACACCGAGGGGTCGGGGTGGAACCCCGGGATGATCGGGTTGCGGAACCCGCGGCAGATCTCGGTCATACGCTCGATCACGGGATCGGTCATAGCGGCCCCCGGCTCACGGCAGCACGCCGCTGAGCCGGAGCACCCCCCAGTGGCTGGTGTCGAGGTAGCCGCGGCCGGTCGCGTCGTTCCAGGTGACCGCGCTCGTACGGGCGGCGCCGGTGGCGTCGTTCACCTGTACGTCGAAGCCGAGCAGGCCGCCGACGCCGAGCCTGACCGTGGGCAGCTTGATCGCGGCCTCGACCACGTATCCGCCGGGGACGGTCCTGGCGGCCGCCGTCACGTTGTCCCTGACCCCGACGGCGTCGAAGGTGCCGCCGACGGTCACCCTGCCGGAGAAGCCGATCCGATACTGGCCGTCCTCGTCGCCGTATCCCTTGGTCTTGCCGTTCTCGGGGTCCACGAAGATCTCCACCGAGTCCTGCGCCCACGGGTCCGGCGACTCCTCGCTCAGCGTGGGGTCGGTCACCCGGGCCAGGACGTACAGGGTGTCCCGGCCCCACATGGCCCGCACCCGCGCGGTGGCGCCCGACGTGCCCTGGATCCAGGTCCGGGTCGTGATCTCCGGGGCCCGCGCCCACGCCAGGTCCGTCTTCCCGTCGACGACGGGGGTGCCGCCGGGCAGGGGCAGGGTGCGTGGGGCGGTGGTGACCTTGACGGCGGGCGTGAACGTCAGCCGTCCGGTCCAGGAGATGTCCGTGCCCCCCTTGGCCGCGTCGCGCACGGTCACGTCGAGATCGGTGGCCGTGCCCGAGGGCAGCAGCGCCTCGACGCGGTATCCGCCGCCGATGGGCAGCGCCGCCGCGGTGACGCCCCGGTCATGTGCGCCGTTCCGCTTCACCGTGTACGGCTTGCCGCCAATGGTGAAGGTGACGCGGTCGTCCCGGTCGTGCGTGGCGTCCCGCACCTCGGCCATGACGTACAGCCCGGCCTTGGCCGAGCGGACCTGGAAGCCCGCGGAGACGCCGCCCACCTTGGCGATCGGCGTGTCGGGCAGCAGGTCCCACTCGAGGTCGCGGCGGCCGTCCACCCTCGGCATGCCGGCCGGGGCCTCCAGCTTGCGCACCAGGGGCGGCAGCTCGGCGGGGTCGACGATGCCCCAGTAGGCGGGCTTGGCCTGCAGCTCGTCGTCGAACGGCAGCGGCGTGTTCAGCCGGGTGATCGGGAAGGTCGACAGCCAGGTGGCGTCGTCGGCCAGGCCCCAGATGGTGACCGAGCCGATCTGCTCACGGTGCCGGCGGAAGACGTCGAACAGCTCCTTGTACCGGTAGCCCTGCTCGGCGGTCACCTCGTCGGGCACCCTGTCGTAGGTGGAGACGAAGTCGGTGTAGACGCTGACGTCGAGTTCGGTGATGTGCTGGTCGACCCCGAGCCCGGCGAACTTCTCGATCGTGTCCTCGACGCTGGACGCGGGCGGATACTCGATGTTCAGGTGGAGTTGGTGGCCGACGCCGTCGATCGGCACGCCCTCGGCCTTCAGCTTCTTCACCAGGTCGTACAGCGCCTGCCGCTTGCGCGGGAACTCGGTGTTGTAGTCGTTGATGAACAGCTCGGCGTCCGGGTCGGTCTCGTGGGCGACGCGGAAGGCGGTCCTGATGAAGTCGAGGCCGGTGATCTGGTACCACTTCGAGCGGCGCAGGCCGTCCGGCTGGTTCTCGTCGATCACCTCGTTGACCACGTCCCAGGCCGCGATCTTGCCCTTGTAGCGGCCGACGAGGGTCTTCACGTGGTTCTCCAGCCGCCGCAGCAGCAGCGCCTTGTCCGCCGGGGAGTCGGTGAGATCCCGGTCGCCGTCCTTGAACACCCAGTCCGGCGTCTGGCTGTGCCAGGCGAGCGTGTGGCCGCGGACCGTCAGGCCGTGCTCGACGGCGTAGTCCACCAGGTGGTCGCCCTCGGCCAGGGTGAACTCGCCCTCGCGCGGCTCGGTCGCGTCCCACTTGAGCGCGTTGCCCGGGGTGATCCCGCTGTAGTGCTTGAGCAGCAGCCGGCTGTGCTCGCCGATGGTCTGCGGGCGCTCGACCGCCGCGCCCATCGTGAACGGCACCTCGTCCTTGAGCGAGGGGATGTCGGTCTCGATCGGCTTCGGCTCGATGTACGACATCGTGAAGTCGTCGAGGTAGAACGGGAAGGTGCCGCTGTCGGACTCCACGTAGACGCTGAGGAAGTCCACGTCGTAGGCGAGCGTGTAGGTGCCCTTGAGCTCCACCCACTCCCCGGCCGGGATCGCGGCGGGCGCGGCCACCCGCTCATAGGACGGCGTGCCGTCCGTACGCCGCTCGACCGACAGGCCCAGCCTGCCGCCCGCCTCGGCGCCGGGGCCGAGCCGCACCCAGGCGCTCAGCGTGTACTTCGAGCCCTTGGCCATCTTCCCGAGCACGCTGATCGCCGGGCCGTCCCAGGAGGCCGACCGGTCGGTCACGGCGAGGCTGCGCGAGCCCCCGTGCGCCGCGTCCGTGGTCGTGGCGAGCGAGGCGGAGGCGCGCGGCGACCAGCCCTGTGCGGTGCCGCTCTCGAAGTCGGTCGAGAGCCCCGAGCGCGACGGGTCGCTGTCGGAGGTGATGACGATGTCGTCGAGGTAGAACCGGGTGGCCGCGTCGGAGCTCTCCGCGTAGAGCTGCAGGCCCGTCGAGTCGGCGCCGAACGTGTACGTCCCCGACAGCTCGACCCAGCCGGCGTCGGTCACCGTGCCGGCGGCGACCCGCTCGTAGGTCGTGTCGCCGCCGTCGGGAGTGCGCTGCACGGTCAGCGCGATCGTGGCGCTGGGCTCCCCGCTCACCAGCCGGGCGAAGGCGGTCACCGAGTAGGCGACCCCCTTCTCGAAGGGCGGGGTGATGGACGCGCCATGCCAGGTGGCGGTCCGTCCGGAGGTGAGCAGGGAGCCGGTCCCCGAGTGAGCGGCGTCGGAGGTCACGGTGACCGTGACCCCGTCGCCGCGCGGCCCCCATCCCTGGGTGGTGCCGTCCTCGAAGTCGTACTTCGCGATCTGCGTCGCCGCCTGTGCCGTCGCCACCCGTGCCGTCGCCTGCCCGGCCGGAAGCAGGACCACGGAGAGACACAGGGACATCAGCAGGCTCAGCAGGGCCGCCGCGGGTTTGCGCATGGGGTCTCCTCGGGGGGACAGGAGAGGGACGGGATGAGGTTCGTGGTCCAGCATCATCGGAATGCAGGGAGCGGAGCGGGAGGGAGCGAGGACCGCACGCGAAGCCCCGCAAAGCGGGCTTCGCAGCGGACCGGAGCTTCCTCCCAGCGCGGCGACCGGCCCCGGTCAGGCTCTGTGGTCACCGCTCCGGGCTCCGCGCAGGTTGGCGGACAGCAGGTCGATCAGCGGCTCGCGCCGGGTGCAGTCGGCCAGGGCGAAGGAGTCGGCCAGCGCGATCAGCTCGTCGTCGCCGAGGCCGCGGAACAACTCGGCGTACTCGGGCACCAGCGCCTGCGCCATGAGGATGTGGCGGACGAGGTCGTCCACCTGGTAGCGGGCGCCCCACGGGTAGGGCTCCCAGAGCGGGAACTCGGTCTCCATCAGGCGGTGCAGCGGCGCCAGCTCCTGCGCCGACTCCTCCATCGTGGAGCCCCACCGGTCCACGCCGAGCCGCCGCTTCTTGGCGATGAACGGCCCGAACCGGTCCATGTACGGCCCGGCCGCGCAGGCCAGGCCCTGCAGCCCGACGTCCTTGTAGGTCCACAGGGACCACCCGGCGTCGTGGGCGTCGTAGATCTCCAGCTGGTCGCGGAGGATCTGGTACCGCTGCGCGTCGATGTCGGGGTCGCCCGTGTAGACCGGGCCGAACTCGCCCACCCAGATCGGCGTGCCGGTCTCCCGCTGGAAAACGGTCCGCCGCTCGAACGTCCGCTCCAGCTCGGCCCGGTCGCACCACTCCCCGCGCGTGTATCCGGGGTACTGCCCGCCGTGGGCGAACCCGGCCAGCGCGTAGTCGTGGCAGACGAACACGGTGTTCTCGTACACCTCGCGGAACACCGAGAAGTCGGTCGAGTAGGTGTTGCCGTCGAGGAACAGCACATGGCCGGGGTCGACCGCGCGCAGCGCCTTGACCAGGCGGTCGTAGAAGGGACCGACCACCTGTCCGCTCGGGTCGCCCGGCTCGTTGATCGGGTTGTAGCCGGCCACCCACGGGTTGTCCCTGTAGCGGTCGGCCACCACCTCCCACAGGTGGACCGCCCGGTCCTGGAAATGCCGGTGCTGCCAGAAGGAGGCCACGTGGGTGGGGTTGTCCGAGTGCCAGTGCTGGTTCTGCGACCCGGGGAGCGCGTGGAGGTCGATGACGCTGTAGATGCCGCGCTCGCCCAGCAGGCCGATCACCCGGTCCAGGTGGCGGAAGCCGGATTCGACGATCTCCATCGGCCGGTCGTCCGACTCCAGGTGCCGGTAGTTGACGGGGATCCGGACGCAGTTGGCGCCGAGGTCCCGCAGGAGATCGGCGTCGTCCTCCGTGAAGAACGACGTCAGCAGCCGCTCGAAGAACAGTTCATAGCGTTCCTCGCCGAGCACCTCCCGGACGGCCGTCCGCATCGTCGTCTCGTTGGCGGGATAGCCGGTGACGAAGTTCTCCATGTTGAGCCAACCCCCGAGACCGACTCCGCGCAGCCGTACCGGACTGCCCTCCTCGTCCACCAGTTGGGGCCCGGAGACACGCAGCGTCATCAGAACTCCTTCGTCGCCGAAACCGTCGCCGGGGTACGGGTCCCCGCGGACGATCCGGGCCCCCACCAGGTTGAAAGTTTCGGTATGCATCCGAATGTTTCGAGACCCGGAGGATAAAGAGAAGCACGGTAGGGCGTCAAGAGCACCGAGGGAGACCCCCGGCGAATCCGACCCGAAACTTTCGGTTATCCTGTATTTCCATGGCAGGGAAAAGGCGGGTGACGATCGCCCTGATCGCCGAGGAGGCGGGGGTCTCCGTCCCAACGGTGTCCAAAGTGATCAATGGCCGACCCGAGGTGGCCCCGGAGACTCGCCAGCGGGTCGAGCGGCTCCTCCACAAGCACGGTTACCAACGCAGGACCGGCCAGGGCGACGGTCCGGTCGGGCTGCTCGACCTGGTCTTCTCGGAGATCGAGAGCCCCTGGGCGATGGAGCTCGTACGCGGAGCCGAGTCCGCGGCGCACGAGGCGGCGGCCAGCGTCGTGATCTCCGTGCTGCACACCCACGCCGGGCCGGGACGCGACTGGCTGGAGCGGATCGCGGCGCGGCGCACCGACGGGGTGATAATCGTCACCTCCCGGCTGTCCGTACGGCAGCAGGGGCAGCTCAGCGCCAGATCGATCCCGTTCGTCGTGGTCGACCCGGAGGGAGAGCCGCCGCCGGGGGTCGCCTCGGTGGGCGCGACGAACTGGCACGGGGGCCTGGCCGCCACCCGGCACCTCCTCGATCTCGGCCACACCCGCATCGGCATGATCGGCGGGCCGCCCGACATGCTGTGCAGCCGGGCCAGGATCGACGGCTACCGGGCCGCCCTGGAGACCGCCGGGGTCGCCATCGACCCCGAGCTGATCAAGCACGGCGACTTCCTGGTCAACTCGGGTCACGACTACGGGCACGCGCTGCTCTCGCTCGACGAGCCGCCCACGGCGATCTTCGCGGGCAGCGACATGCAGGCGTTCGGCGTGTTCGAGGCGGCGCGCCAGCGCGGCCTGCGGGTGCCCGAGGACCTCAGCGTGGTCGGCTTCGACGACCTCCCGCTGTCGAGCTCGGCCTGGCCGCCGCTCACCACCGTGCGGCAGCCGCTCCAGGAGATGGCGGCCCTCGCCGCCCGCATGGTGCTGGCCATGGGCCGTGGTGAGGGCGCGGAGGCACGCCGGGTCGAGCTCGCCACCGATCTGGTGATCCGCGAGAGCACCGCACGGCCTCGTTGATATTCGCGCTAAGGTTTCTGCGGATATCGCCGGGTTCGCGGGACAGGACTGACGGTTGCGGAGTTGGCATGGGGCGGCCGTCACGGCCTTGGTGACGACCCTGGTGACGGCCTTCGTACTGACCTTCCTCGGTGTCTCCGCGTCGGCCCGGGCCGTCGACGCAGAGGCGACCGACGTGCAGGCCATCGAAACGCAGGCCTACGAAACACAGGCCGTCGGCAGACGGGCCGTCGACGCACGCGCCACCGACATACGGGTCACCGAGGCACGAGCCACCGAGGCACGGGCCGCCGACACACCGGCCACGATCGAGGAACGGCCATGCCCGGTCGCGATGCCGCCGGGCACGAGCTGCGGATTCCTCCTCGTCCCCGAGCGGCGTGACGTGCCGAACAGCAGGACGATCAAGGTGGGCTTCGCCGTCCGCCGGCCCGCGACCACCTCCACCGGCGACGCGGGGATCCCCGTCGTCTTCACCGGAGGCGGCCCCGGCTCCCCGTCGTTCCTGCTCACCGGCCTCCTCTCCGACATGTTCCCCGGCCGCGACGTGGTGGTGATCGAGCAGCGCGGCGGCCGTCACTCCGAGCCGAGGCTGCGCTGTCCGCGGCTCGGCCGGGGCGTCCTGGCCGCGCTGGCGGCGCCCGAGGACACGCGCGAAGCCGGTGAGAACGGCGTGGCGCAGACCCTCCACGGGATCGTCGCGGACGCGGACGCCTGCATGGGCCGGCTCCAGCGCGAGGGGGTCGACCTGCGCGGCTACCGCGGCGCCGAGATCGCCGCCGATGTCGTGGACCTGCGCCGGGCGCTGGGCTACCAGCGGTGGAACCTGTTCGGCGTCGGCTACTCCACCCGTCCGATGCTCCGGGCGGCCGCGCTCGACCCCGAAGGCACCCGGGCGGTGGTGCTCGACTCCTTCCTGCCGGCCGAGGCGAACCGGTACGACGAGGCCGCCGCCGACCTGACGGCGGCCATCGCCGAGCTGGGCGGCACCGAACGCTTCGACGCGATGGTGGCCCGGCTGAACGCCGCCCCGGCCGTCTTCGACACCCGTGACCCGGTCACCCGCGAGCGTGTCTCCTTACGGCTGTCCGGCGACGACATGGCGACGCTGGTCGCGGAGGCACTGCAGGACGGCGATCTCGTCCCGATCGTCCCCGCGCTGATCGACGGCCTGGCGGACGGCCGCACCGGGCTGCTCCAGCCGCTGATGGACCGGATGGGCGAGAGGCTGACCGGCCGTGATTGGGGGCTCTACTACGCGGTCCAGTGCCAGGACGAGGCGCCGTCCGACGCCGCCGCAGGCGCCGCAGGTCCCCGGCTGGCCACCGTCGTCGCCGACGCCGCCGTCTGCGGGGCCTGGCGGCTGCCCCCCTCCCGGGCCGACTGGGCGGCGCCGGACGCGAGCACGCTCCCCGCGCCGACCCTCGTCCTGCGCGGGCGGCTCGACCCCACCACGTCCACCGGGTCCACCCGCCGGGCCGTCGACACGCTGCCCGAGGGCCGCCTCACAGAGTTCGCCGGGGTCGGCCACGCCGTGTTCCTGTCCGGCGACTGCGGACGCCGTACGATCACCGCGTTCTTCGACGCCCCCGAGTCGGCCGGCGCGGCGCCCTGCGATCCGGGACGGGCGCCCCATGCCCTGGTGCGGCCGGGAGACGTGCTGCTGACCCCGGCGGCCTACCGGGCGAGCGTCACGCCGGCGCTGCTCGCGCCGGGGGCCGCGTTCGCGCTCGTGGCGATCGTGCAGTTGCTCACCGGACTGGTGTCCCTGGCCCGGCGGGCCGTCGGCGCGGGCCGTCGGCGCGGCGGCACGCCGCCCGTGCTGTCGGTGCTCGCCGGGCTGGCCGGGGTGGCGTTCGCCGGGCTGTCCGCGCTCAGCCTGGCCGGCCTCACCGACTCGGCCATGCTCGCCGTCGGAGTGCCGCCGGTGGTCGCGTGGTGCGGCCTGCTCGTCGTCGTGGCCACCGTGCTGTCCGGCATCGAAGCCTTCCGGCTGAATGCCCGAGCCGTACGGATCATCCCGGTCATGGCCGGACTGGCGTGCCTCGCCTGGTTCTACGGCTGGCTGCTCGCCTGAAAATCTCCCGTCCCACCCCCGAAACTTTCAAAACCGCGATCACGCGTTCACGACCGGAGGATCCCCGGCGACGGCCGTACGCCGGATCGCCCGTCTCGCCGGAGCCCGCCGGGTTAGCGCCCGACCGAAAACCCCGTACCGTCCCGGCAGTGACACCGACGCCGCCGGCGCGATCGCTCATCGTCACACTCCCCTCACTTTCGGCCGACGAGCCTGAGAGCAGGGTCAGGCGGGGCTTAAGAGGGTATTAACAGGAAACTTTATTAATAGAACCCATTGACGGCCCTGCTCGGGCGGGATTAGTTTCCGGATCAACCCCTGGCGGCCGGGGTGTGTGAACGACTTGGCACTTCGCCTATGGAGGTGACCCTGGTGCTGAAGGGTAATGCCGTGCGTCTGCGCGCGGCGTCGGGCGCGGCCTTAGTCGCCCTGCTCACGGGACTGGCCGCCGGCTTCGCCGCGGTCAGCGGCGCCGGCGGCGCCGCCGCGGCGGTGGACAACGAGGCCTGCCGGCCCGACGGACTCTACCGGACCCCCGGCGTGGACGTTCCGTACTGCCTCACCTATGACGAGGAGGGACGGGAGAAGATGGGCGCGGACCACCCGCGCCGCATCATCGGCTACTTCTCCAGCTGGCGCGACGGCACCAACGGGCAGACCCGCTATCTGGCGAGCGACATCCCCTGGGGCAAGGTCACCCACATCAACTACGCGTTCGCCCACGTGGGGGCGGACAACAAGATCTCCGTCGGGTCGGACCGGCCGGGCAACCCCGCCATCGGCATGACCTGGCCGGGCGTCGCCGGCGCCGAGATGGATCCGGCCTACTCCTACAAGGGCCACTTCAACCTGCTCAACAAGTTCAAGAAGCAGTACCCGAACACCAAGACGCTCGTCAGCGTCGGCGGCTGGGCGGAGACCGGCGGCTACTTCGACGACTCCGGCAACCGGCAGGCCAGCGGCGGCTTCTACACGATGACGTCGAGCCAGGCGGGCATCGACACGTTCGCCGACTCCGTCGTGTCGTTCCTGCGGACGTACGGCTTCAACGGCGTCGACATCGACTACGAGTACCCGACGTCGAACAACGACGCGGGCAACCCGCTCGACTGGCCGATCGCCAACAGCAAGCGCGGCACGCTGATGAAGAACTACGTCGCGCTGATGAAGACGCTGCGCGAGAAGCTGGACCGCGCGTCGGCCGCCGACGGCAGGTACTACATGCTCACGGTCGCCGCGCCCGCCTCCGGCTGGCTGCTGCGCGGCATGGAGACCAACCAGGTCACGCAGTACCTCGACTACCTCAACGTCATGTCGTACGACCTGCACGGGGCCTGGAACAAGTACGTCGGCCCCAACTCCTACCTCTACGACGACGGCAAGGACGCCGAGCTCGCCGCGGCCAACGTCTACGGGGCCGGGCAGTACGGCGGCATCGGCTACCTCAACACCGACTGGGCCTACCACTACTTCCGCGGCGCGATGCAGCCGGGCCGCATCAACATCGGCCTGCCCTACTACACCCGCGGGTTCAAGAACGTCCAGGGCGGCACCAACGGCATGTGGGGCACGGCTCCGGCCACCACCTGCCCGGCCGGCTCCGGCCTGACGACCTGCGGCGACGGCGCCGTCGGCATCGACAACCTGTGGCACGACCTCGACACGAACGGCAAGGAGTCCCCGGCGGGCTCCAACCCGATGTGGCACGCCAAGAACCTGGAGAAGGGCGTCCTCGGCGACTACCTGGGGTCGTACGGCATCGAGGACACGTCGCTGACCGGCACCTACACCCGCCACTACGACTCCACGCTGACCACCCCGTGGCTGTGGAACTCCACCAAGAAGGTGTTCCTGTCCACCGAGGACGAGCAGTCGGTGGCGGCCAAGGCCGACTACGTGATCGCCAAGGGCATCGGCGGCACGATGATCTGGGAGCTCGCCGGCGACTACGGCTGGAACGCCGCCAAGGGGCAGTACGAGCCCGGGACGACGCTGACCACGCTCATGTACGACAAGTTCAAGTCGGCCTCGCCGTACAAGAACGTGCGCGCGACGACCCCGATCCCGGCACAGAAGCTGGACATCTCGGTCGAGTTCCGGGGCTTCGCGCTCGGCGACAACAACTACCCGATCAACCCGAAGATCCACATCACCAACAACTCGCCGATGACCCTGCCGGGCGGCACGGAGTTCCAGTTCGACTACGCGAGCTCGGCTCCGGGCACCGCCTCCGACCAGTCCGGCTTCGGGCTGACGGTAATCCGCAAGGACCACAACGCCCCGAACAACATCGGTGGCCTGAAGGGCGACTACAACCGGGTGTCGTTCAAGATCCCGGGCTACCAGTCGCTCGCGCCGGGCGCGTCGCTGGACCTCTCCTTCGTGTACCAGCTGCCGATCTCGACCCCGTCCAACTGGACCGTATCCTTCGGCGGCAACTCGTACGGCATCCTGCAGGACCTCGCCCGCGGCGGTGTCGAGGCCTCGCCGTCCCCGTCTCCGACGGGCTCGCCCGACCCCTCCCCGTCGCCCACCGGGACCCCCTGCGCCGCTCCCCCGTGGTCGTCCACGACCGTCTACACGGGCGGCGACCTGGTCTCCCACAACGGTCGCACCTGGCGGGCCAGGTGGTGGACCCAGGGTGAGACCCCGGGCAGCGCGGGGGTCTGGGAGGACAGGGGCACCTGTGGGAACGACAACCCCTCGCCCAGCCCGAGCCCCTCGCCCAGCCCCTCACCCAGTCCTTCGCCCAGTCCTTCGCCCAGCCCGAGCCCGTCGCCCAGCCCTTCACCGAGCCCCTCACCGAGCCCGAGCCCGAGCGTGCCCGGCGACTACCCCGCCTGGACGGCCGGCACGAGCTACACCTCGGGGGCGAAGGTGAGCTACGGCGGCTCGAACTACGAGTGCCTCCAGCCGCACACGGCCCTCACCGGTTGGGAGCCGCCGAACGTGCCGGCGCTGTGGAAGAAGTTGTGACCCGGGGCACCGGCCCCAGGTCGTGACCTGAGACGTGACCGGGCGGCGCGTAAGACCCCCCAGCCGCCCGGTCCGACAAGCCTCCGGACCGTGAGAGACCGGTGACACTCTCGCGGTCCGGAGCCCAACCCGGCGCCCGGCGGTCCCGCAAGCGGACCGCCGGGCGCCCCTCTTTCCCCGCGATCTTGCGGTTTCTCGCACGTCACCCCCATGACATCGGCGGACCCCCTCGGTGATCTTGCAGAATCTCGCACGCTCCCGCGTTGACTTGGGCGAACACGGTTCGTGATCTTGCAGTGCCGTCCCCCCTCCGGGGTGTCCGACCGGTCGTGATCAATGGGACCATGGCTTGGCAAGACCCCGCCCAATGGGAGGCAAGGCAGGTGTTCCGAATCAGGCGAGCGGCGGTACGCGCACTGGTGGTCCCACTGGCGGCGTGCGCGGCCCTGTTGCTGCTGGTGGCACCCGTGCGAGCGCACAACGTGCTGACCGGCAGCGATCCCAAGGACGGCGCGACGCTCGCGGCGATGCCCGGCCGGGTGACGTTCACCTTCGATCAGCCCGTGCGGCCCGACTTCGCCAGGATCGCCGTCACCGGCCCGGACGGCGCCCGCTACGAACAGGGTGAAGTGGGCGTGCAGGGCACCACCGTCTTCATCGGCGTACGGTCCCCCGCGCCGCCGGGCGCCTACTCCATCGGCTACCGCATCGTGTCGAACGACGGGCATCCCGTCACCGGCACCGTCAACGTCACCGTGACCGGCGACGGCTCGACGGCGGCTCCGCCCTCGCCGACGGCGCCGGCGAACGAGGCCCTCCCGTCCGCTCCCGTCTCGACCGGCGGCAGCGGGACCTGGGTATGGGTGCTGCTGGTCGCGACCGCCGCACTGCTCGTGCTGTGCACCCTCGTGCTGGTACGGCACGACCGCCGGCAGCGGAGCGCGGCATGACCGAGACGACGGTACGGCCCATGCCCCCGGATCCCACACCACCGGACGGCACTCCGCCGGATGGCAGACCCTCGGACGGCAGGCGACCGGCCGACCGGCCGCGGCTCCCCATCGCCGGACTCGTCACGGGCGGCCTGCTCGCGGCCGTGGTCGCCACGTGGGCGACGCTGCCGGGACGTGCCGTCGGCATCCCCATGCCGAGCCTGGCCGTCGATTACGGCCTGCCGATCACCCGGCTGATCCTCGACCTGGCCGCGACGGCGGCCCTCGGCCTCAGCCTCCTGCCCAAGCTGCTCGGCTTCGGCGACCCCGCACGCACGGAACCGGTGGCCACGCGCGCCCGCCACTGGGCCGTGCTCGCCTCGCTCGTCTGGTGCGCCGCCGCGCTGGTGTCCACCGTGCTGAGCGCCGCCGAGCTGACCCCCGGCCAGACGCCCGACATCGCGACCTACGTCGCCCGCATCCCCGCCGGTCGAGGCCTGATCGTCAGCGCGTCCTGCGCCCTGCTCAGCGCCGCCGTGGGCATGCTCGCCGTACGGTTCGGGGAGAAGGTCCCGGCCGAGCTGCGGGTGCTGATCGCCGGGTTCGGGCTGCTGCCGCTCCCGGTCACCGGCCACGCCTCGAACTGGTACTGGCACGACCTCAGCATGGTCTCCATGGAACTGCACGTCATCGGGGCGGCGTCCTGGACGGGCGGCCTGGTCGCGCTCGCCGTGCTGCTGGCCCGCAGGCGCGAGCTCCTCGCGGCCACGCTGCCGCGATTCTCCCGGCTCGCCACCTACGCGCTCGTCATCGTCGGTCTGTCCGGGATCTTCAACGGGGTGGTGGAGCTGCTGCTGACGCCCGGAGAGAGCTTCCCGGGGTCACTGCTGACCAGCCGGTACGGCTGGCTGATCGTGGCCAAGACCGTCCTCACCGGGGTGATCGCACTGCTCGGGGCGAACATCCGGTGGCGTCTCATGCCGGCGATCGGGCGCGGCTCCGTCACCGCGTTCGCGGGCTGGGCGGCGTTCGAGCTGACCATCATGGGCCTCGCGTACGGCGTCGCCGTCGCGATCACCAGAGCCCCCGTGGCGTGACGGGTCCGGATCGAAAACGGCACCCGTCCCGCCCATCCGTCACATTCTTCACATTCCTCACACTATTCCCATAATCAGGTCGTTTGCCAAAGAAAACGTAATGGATTTTCCCAGTTTTGCTATAGATCAGACCGTGCTATCCCCACGCGGTTTGGAGATGTGAGGGCATTAAGTAATATTTAATCCACTTGGCTCCTTTATGGGACAACGGGGGATCTACCTTGAAGGTCAGAGGGGTGCGTCTGCCACGCCCGCGCTCCATCCGGGGCCGCTTCACGCTCACCGCGGGATTGGTCGCTTTGATCGTATTCGCGGTCATCGGCGCCGGCGCCGACTTCGTGATCCGCAAGACGGTCGAGGCGCACGTATTCAACGCGACGCAGCGGGCGGCCGTCGACTGGATCGCGTCGATGCGGCCAGGTTTGATCCCGGAGCCCGCCGAGACATCACCGGAAGATCCGTCCGGTCAGGTCCATTTCCTTCAGCTCGTGGACTCTCATGGGCGAGTGGTGGCGGCCTCCCCCTCCGCCGCCGACAGTCCGGCGCTCAGCACGGCCCGTCCCTCCGCCCACGATCCGATCCAGTACCTGAAGGCGTGCTCCGCACCGGGCGAGTGCGTGCTGCTCACCGCCATGCTGCCCGCTCCCACCCTGATCGGGGGCGGCGAACCCCACTACGTCTACGCCGGGGTGAAGGAGCCGCCCCTCCTCTCCGGGCACCGCCTGGAGGCCGGAACCGCCGCCCTGGTCCTGCTCGCGTCCGCCGCCTCCGCCTGGATCATGTGGCAGGTGGTGGGCCGGACACTGCGGCCGGTGGCCGCCATCCGCGAGAAGGTCTCCGAGGCCACGGTGGGCGATGCGAGCCTGCGGCTGCCCGAGCCGCCCGGTGACGACGAGATCGCCCGGCTCGCCCGCGCGAGCAACCGGTTTCTCGACCAGCTGGAGAAGCTCATGGCCGACCAGCGGCGGTTCGCCTCCATGGTCTCCCACGAGCTCCGCTCCCCCGCCGCCGCGCTGCGCGCGCAGATCGAGGAGGCGCTCCTCTACCCCGACGACGTGGACCCGCACGAGGCCCTTCGAGGCGCCCTGCGCTCGACCGAGCGCTTTCAGCGGATCATCGACGAGCTGCTGACCTACACCCGGGTCAAGCGGACGGTCGCGTCGGCCCCCGAGCCCGTCGACCTCACCGCGCTGGTGCGGGCCGAGCTCGGCACGCGGCCGCCCCGCGGGAAGCCGGTGCGGCTGCACGCCGCCACAGAACGGCTGGTCGTCCTCGGCACCCGGCTGCATCTGCTGGGCGTCCTGAGCAACCTGCTGGCCAACGCGCAGCGGCACGCCCACTCCCAGGTCGAGGTCACCGTCGAACGCGGCGGCGACCACGCCGTGCTGATCGTCCAGGACGACGGCGACGGCATCGCGGCCGAGGACCGCGAGCGGGTCTTCGAGCCCTTCGTCCGCCTGGCCGACGGCCGGCAGCGCGACCCCGGCGGCAGCGGGCTCGGCCTCGCCATCTCCCGCGAGGCCGCCACCACCCACGGCGGCTCGCTGACGGTCGAGGACTCGCCGCGTGGGGCGCGCTTCGTGCTCCGTCTGCCGCTCATGGACACCACGGCGGCCAACCCGCACTCCGGGCGGGCGCCGGCGATCGGCGACGCCGGGACGCCGCTGCAGCCGGCACGGGCCTGATCGGGCCCGTGTCGGCCTCGCCGCTCAGGTCCCGGCCGCCGGGGCCACGGCCTCCCGGTCCGCGACGTCCGCGGGCGGAGGGGCCGCTGTCGTCGGCGACTCGCCCGCGATGAGGTGGTGCCTGCCCGCGAACCACTCGGCCGCCAGCCAGGCGACGGCCAGCGCGCCGAGGGCGATCGGCCACGAGTCCACGGCGTACGGCGGCGCCTCCAGGGCGGACTGCACGGCCAGGCCGCCGTACAGGCCGCCGGTGACGAGCACGGCGCCGAGCAGCGGCCGCAGGTACGGCACCCGCACGAGGAACGCCAGATCGACGCAGAGCCCGCCCAGCAGCAGGAAGAACGGCACGGCCGACGCCGGGAAGTCCGTCCCGACGAGCAGCGGCCAGATCAGGCAGCGGTATCCGACGTAGGCGGCCGCCACGGCCGTACCCGTCCAGCGCCGCCCGACCATGAGGCGGGCGAAGACCAGCACGAGCATGCCGAACACGGCGGCGTAGACGGGGTAGACCCAGTCGGGGATCGGCAGGGAGAACTTGACGACCATGGTGCGGTCCACCGCCCGGCCCATCTGCTGGGCGGCGAACTCGAGCAGGCTGGGCTCGGCGTACGGCTCGCCCCGGTCCCAGGAGGCGATCTCCAGCACGCCGTACTCCTGCTGCTGCTGCGCGAAATGCACGTTCTCGAAGAAGAACACGAACAGGCCGACCAGCACGAGCGTGCGTCTGCGCACCGTGACCCCGGCCTGCCGCCCGGCGCCGACGTACCATCCCCGGATCACCCCGGCGAGCATCAGCGCGGTGCCGATGTAGAGGAGCGCGTGTGAGGGGCTCCAGGCCGTGATGTCGAGCCCGTTCACGCGGTGGTTGATCAGGTCGAGCGGAACGGCGATGAGGAAGATCCCGGTGCCCCATACGATCAGGCGGGACGCCGTACGATCCACGCCGTAGCCGGTGTACCAGTGCACCAGCGCCAGGGTGACCGCGATGGCCGTGCCCGCGCTGTTGAGCAGGTGCGGTGGAGCCAGGTCGTCGCGCAGCCACTTGAAGTGCCACGACACGTCCCAGCTCGCGCCGAGGACCTTCAGCAGGAACGCCACCAGCCAGCCGGAGTAGAGAACCCGGAACAGGTCGGCCGGGGTCTCCCGGCCCGCCTCCCCCCGGGTCCAGTAGGGCTGTGCCCATGCGAGAACGCCGAGCACCAACGCGCGTACGGCCTGGCCCCACCCGCGCGCCCGGGCGGCGACCTGCCTGAACATCGTTCCTGTTGCCACGCCCGAAATGATGCCGGTCCCGCGACTGACCACGCAATCAGGGACTTCCCTGAGCCATCATCACGATTCGGCACGCTCCGGCGCGATCCGGCGCTGGAGGCCACCCCATGTTCCGACCAGTAGCATCACCGCATGAGACTTCCGAGTGGGCGACGGGCCCTGGCGGCGGTGGTCGCGCTGGTTCTCGCCGTGGCCGGTGCGCTCACCTGGGCGCTGTGGCCGTCTCCGCCGCCCGCCAGGGGCCAGGACATCGCGATCCCCGTCGTGGACGGTCCGGCCGACGACCAGCGGGTGACCCTCGACGCCACCTTCTTCCCGCCGGCCTCCGGTGGGAAGGCCCCGGCCGTGCTGCTCGCCCACGGGTTCGGCGGAAGCAAGGAGGACATGCGCTCGTCGGCCGCCCAACTGGCCGAGCGCGGCTACGCGGTGCTGACCTGGTCGGCCCGCGGGTTCGGCCGCTCCACCGGGCAGATCGCGCTCAACTCCCCCGACTACGAGGTCAAGGACGTACGCCAGCTCGTCGACTGGCTCGCCAAGCGGCCCGAGGTGCGTCTCGACGCCGCCGGGGACCCCCGCGTCGGCATCGCCGGCGGTTCGTACGGCGGGGCCATCGCGCTGATGACCGCCGCCTACGACGGCCGGGTCGACGCGATCGTCCCGCAGATCACCTGGCACGACCTGGCCGACGCGCTGTTCCCCGACGCCACCGGCCGGGGACCGATGAACGGCGTGTTCAAGAAGATGTGGGCCGGGATCTTCTTCGGCTCCGGCGCCGACCGGCTCGCCTCCGGACGAGGCCTCCCCGAGATGGCGACAGGGGGCGCCGGCCCCACGGGTGACGGCGGCGGGATGCCGGTTCCGACGGCCGAGCAGGTGCGGTGCGGGCGATTCCTCCCGGAGATCTGCGAGATGTACCAGGAGGTCGCCGAGAGCGGGCGCGCCACGCAGGCCGCCGTCGATCTCCTGCGTCGCTCCAGCCCGATCTCGGTGCCGGGGAAGATCAAGATCCCCACGCTGCTGATCCAGGGACAGCGCGACTCGCTGTTCCCCCTCTCCCATGCCGACGCCAACGCGCGGGCCATCGCGGCCGCCGGCGCCCCGGTGGAGGTGGCCTGGCTGAGCGGCGGGCACGACGGAGGCGACGGCGAGCCCGACTGGGTCTTCGACCGTACGGCGACCTGGTTCGACCGCTGGCTCAAGGAACAGGACGAAGCTGGGAGCGCGGCCGGGGCCTTCACCGTCTCCAGGGACGGCGGACGCGATCCGGGGACGCGGCAGCGCGTGCTGGTGCACGCGGCGGCCGACCGCTATCCCGGCCTGTCCGGCACCGAGCCGACCACGGTCACGATCTCGGGCCCCGACCAGCCGGTCGCCAATCCGCCGGGCGGCTCGCCCCCGTCGATCTCGTCGCTGCCGGGCTTCGGCGGCCTGCTCGGCGCCACCGGCGGCAGCGCCTCGGTGGCACTGGACATGCCGGGCCAGGCCGCCGCCTTCGAGTCCGCGCCGCTGCCCGCTCCCCTGCGGGTCACCGGCAGTCCGACGGTCCGGATCAAGGTGTACGGCACGGGCGAGGCGACACTGTTCGCCAAGCTCTACGACTCCTCCGACGGAGCGCTCACCGTGCTCCCGTCCGGTCTGGTCTCGCCGCTGCGGGTGACCGCCACCGAGGCGGGCACCCCGGTCACGGTCACGCTGCCGGCCATCGACAGGCTGTTCGACGCCGGGCACCGGCTGCGGGTGGTCGTCTCGACCACCGATCTGGCGTACGCGACGCCGGACGCTCCCGCCGTACACCGGATCGGCCTCGACTCGCCCGACCTCACGCTGCCCCGGGACACGGCGCTGACCACCCCGATGACGGGCCCCGCATGGTGGACCTGGGCGCTGCCGCTCGCCGCCCTCGCGGTCGCCGTCGCGCTGCTGCTCGCCGGCCGGATCCGGACGCGTGACGATCGCCGGGCCGACCTCGCCGAGGTGCCGCTCGTGATCAGCGGGCTGGGCAAGCGCTACCGCGGCGGCGAGAAGGCCGTGGACGGCCTGTCCTTCCGGGTGGAGAAGGGGCAGGTGCTCGGCCTGCTCGGGCCCAACGGCGCGGGCAAGACCACCACCATGCGGATGCTGATGGGGCTGATCGTCCCCGACGAGGGCGAGATCAGGATCTTCGGCGATCGGGTGGTGCCCGGCGCTCCCGTGCTGTCGCGGCTGGGGTCGTTCGTGGAGGGACCCGGTTTCCTGCCGCATCTGTCCGGCCGGGCCAATCTCGAGCTCTACTGGCGGGCCACCGGCCGGCCGGCGCGGGACGCCCACCTGGAGGAGGCGCTGGAGATCGCCGGGCTCGGCGCCGCCCTCGACCGCGCGGTCCGCACCTACTCCCAGGGCATGCGGCAGCGGCTGGCCATCGCCCAGGCCATGCTCGGTCTGCCGGACCTGCTGGTGCTCGACGAGCCGACCAACGGCCTCGACCCGCCACAGATCGCCGAGATGCGCAAGGTGCTCAAGGCGTACGCCGAGCGCGGGCGCACCGTCATCGTCTCCAGCCATCTGCTGGCGGAGGTCGAGCAGACCTGCAGCCACGTGGTGGTCATGCACCGCGGCCGGCTGGTCTCCACCGGTCCGGTGGGCGAACTGCTCGGCGGGGCCAAGTCGGCCAACGGCTCCGGCCCCCGGCTGGAGGACGTCTTCCTCGACCTGATCGGAGAGAGCCGATGAGCCCGGTGTCGCAGGAGTCCCCGAGTCAGGACCTCGGGCAGGCGCACGGCTACGCTCCCGGTCGGACGCTGCCGCTCCGGGTGGAGATCCTGCGCCAGTTCAAACGGCGCCGGACGCTGGTGATGTTCGGCCTGCTGCTGGCGCTGCCGTGGATCCTCGTCGTGGCGTTCCAGTTCGGTCCGCAGCGCGGCGGGCAGGACTCGCTGCGGCTGTCCGACCTCGCCACCCAGGGCGGGCTCAACTTCGCCGCCTTCGCGCTGTCGGTGTCGGCGAACTTCCTGCTGGTCGTCGCCGTGGCGATGTTCTGCGGCGACACCGTGGCGAGCGAGGCGAGCTGGTCGTCGCTGCGCTACCTGCTGGCCGCGCCGGTGCCCCGGAGCAGGCTGCTGCGGCAGAAGCTGATCGTGGCGCTGGGCTACTCGGCCGCCGCCGTTACCGTGCTCCCGCTGATGGCGCTGCTGGCCGGCACGCTCGCCTTCGGCTGGAACGACATCCGGGTGCCCGGCACGGGTGAGCTGATCCCGGCCGCCGACGTGCTGCCGAAGTTCGCCGTCGTCATCGGATATGCCCTGGTCAGCCAGCTCGTGGTCGCGTCGCTGGCCTTCCTGCTCTCGGTCTCCACCGACTCGCCGCTGGGCGCCGTCGGCGGGGCCGTCGGCCTGGTGATCGTGAGCAGCATCCTCCAGGCGGTGGAGGCGCTCGGCTCGCTGCGCGAGTTCCTGCCCACGTTCTGGAACACCGCCTGGCTCGACGCGCTCGCCCCGGAGCCCGACTACAGCGGGATGATCAAGGGCGTCGCGGTCTCCGTGACGTACTCGGTGATCCTGATCGCCTTCGCGTTTCGCCACTTCCGCACCAAGGATGTCGTCTCCTAGTGGGCAACACCCTCTCGCCGTTCACGCGGTCGCCGTAGGGTTGCCTGCCGACATCCGCATCGAGGTCGTGCGAAGGAAGAGCGGTCCCGGCCTGTGGTCATGGCAGTATCCTCATACTGTTTTACTCGGTGGCCATTGGAACACAGACAGGCCCGGGAAGTGTGATTGATGGAAAAGCGGTTGATCGAGCTCGAGGTAGAGAATTTCCGCAGCCTCCGCAGGGTGACACTTCCTCTGGGGCCGCTCAACGTACTCGTTGGAGCGAACGGTGCGGGAAAGACCAATATCCTGGAGGTGTTCCGTTTTCTCGCGGACGTGATCCGAACCGACCTACAGCCGGCACTCGATCTTCGCGGCGGTTTCGACGAGGTCGCCTTCTGGGGCGGTGACAAACTTCCGACGGCGATTCAGATCAAGCTGAAGGCCAACTGGACGACGCACAGCAGCCCGAACGCGCCGGACGAGTACTCGCTCCGGATCGAGCAACGTAGCGGCAGGTCGCTCTCCCGACGGGAGACATTCCAGTTCAAGCGGACGCAGGGGCGCGGCCGCCGAATTACGATCTCCGGCCAGAAGGTCAATGTCGTCCAGATCGGCAGAGACCGTGTCGAGTCCCCAGCGCACTCCATCGGCATCCAACGTCTGAGCAGCGGCCTCTCCACCCTTCCCCGGCTTTCGGATGACGAGGGAGGGAGCGAGGTGGCGACCGTGGCGCAGCAACTCGCGTCCTTCCGGGTCTTCGATGTGAACGTCGGATCCGCGCGCCTGCCGAGCCGCTTCCCGCAGGGCACCGCGGTTCTGGACGACGACGCCGCCAATATGGCCGCTTTTCTTCTGATGATGCGAAGCCGAGATGACGAGGCATTCCAGAGACTGGTGGCCGATGCGATCGAGGTGCTGCCGCAGCTGACCGGGATCGATTTCGAATTCCCCTCCGGCCCTGCACGTGAGGTCATCGTCACCCTCCAGGAACGAGGACTTCGCCGACGGACGCAGCTCGCCGATGCCTCGTACGGCACGATTCGCCTCCTCGGTCTCCTCTCTTTGCTTTACGACCCCAGCCCTCCGGCCTTGACGTGCATCGAGGAGATCGACCACGGCCTGCACCCCCAGGCTCTGGAGCTTCTGGTCGAGCGACTCCGAGAGGCCAGCCGGCGGACGCAGTTCCTCATCGCCACGCATTCCCCTGCCCTCGCTGACAGGCTGCACCCGGACGAACTTGTCGTCTGCGAACGCCGAGACGACGGGTCCTCCGCGATACCCGCTATATCCCACGAGCAGATTCGCGACATCGTCACGAAGAGTGAAGGTCTGCCACTCGGTGAGCTGTGGTTTTCGGGAGCCCTGGGAGGTGATCTGTGACCCCGCGAGGCGGTACCCGGGTCCGTGCCACGAAGAAGCCCGTCGTGGTCCTCGCCGGCGAGGACAGCAACGACCGCCGCTGCCTCCGTCTTCTGCTGGAGGCCCTCTGCCCGCAGATGAAAGGGAGGCTTGTAGAGATCAACGAGCCCGTCCGACTGCGGCAGGCCACCGGTCAGAGACTTACCGATCGGGTGAACAAACTCGCCAGACTCGCCCGCGCCCGTGCCGCCCGGGAGAAAGCCGAGCTCGCCTGCTTCTTCGTCCACGAGGATCTGGACGCGGTCGACGGTGAGGAGTACATCCGGATCCGCGACCGGGTGCAGGACGCCCTGGACAGAGAAATGGGCTCGGCTCATTACGGACTGGCCGTGTGGGAGACGGAAGCATGGTTACTCCTGTTCCCCAAAGCGTTGAAGGCGTTCGTGTCCTCCTGGGAGGTGCCGAGCAAATACCAGGGCAAAGACACAGGAAAAGTACACGATCCGAAAAACGTCCTCATGAACAAGGTCGGGAACTCGGCAAGGCGCTACCGGGAGTCGGACGCTCCCGGAGTACTGGAGAAGGCCATCTCCATGGGCTGCCTTACGCAGCCGCTTGGAACAAACCGGTCATGGAACGACCTCTTCGCCAACGTCGAGCGCTGCTGCGGCGAGCACCTCCGGAACAGGTAGACAGGTCGCCCCCAGGCAGAGAGCCGGCAATGCGGCATTATCGAGATGGGGGTCCACCCATTGGTCCCGCCGCGTCGTCGTCCCCGTCGAGGTGGCGGAGCATCTCCTGGACTTCTTGAGTTTCGAGGTGGTCCGGGCCGAAGAGGAGCAGAAGGTCCTCCAGCAGCGTGGTCAAGACCTCTCTGGACTGCTGGTTGTCCCCTTCGGCGGCAAGGAGGGCGCCGATGCTACGGCGGATCTCCCTCGCGGTCTCGGAGGTGTCGCTCTCCTTGTCACGGATCAGGTCGAGCACGTCGTGATACTCACGGAGCGCAACCGTGACGTAGCCGAGCTCGGCGCGACAGTCGGCCGCCTGACGGCGGCAGTGGATCACGTTGTTGCTCGCCGGTCCTTCGGCACTCTCATAGGCGTTCGCGAGATCGTCGAACTCCGGCAGGGACCGACGGTAGTCGCCGCCGATGAAGAGGACGGCTGCCCGCTTCTTTCGCAGGGCCAGGACGCGCGGATGCCTTGCGCCAAGCGTCGCCGATACCGAGTCGATCACTACCTCGAGGGCGTCGGCTGCCTGGATGTAACGCTCCTCGCCGAGGAGGGCGTTGACCTGGCGTTCAACATCGGCGATGGCGGCTCTTAGCCGCGTGTCCAGTGTGGCTCCAGGCCGGGGGGCGGGCCTGGGGCTTGGAGTACTCGCGGGAACGTCGGGTGGGCGGGGCGCGTTCGGCCGCCGATACATGTGAGTCGGGTCCGGGCAGCCGGCCAGTTCCGGTCCGCCCTGGGGTGCCGTCGCGCCCGGAGGCGGCAGGAACGGCAGAAGGCCCTCGTAGACCGCGTACGCATCGCCCGGGCGCTGCTCTGGCTTCTTGGCCAGTAACTGCAGAACGAGCTTTTCCAGATCTTCAGGGACATCCGGCCGCAGTTCGCGGAGCGGCTGCGGCTGGGCATGCCGATGCTGCTCCCAGAAGAGCTCCTCTGTCGGGCCGTCAAACACCGACCGGCCCGAGAGCAACTCGTAGAGCAGGCACCCGAGCGCGTAGAGGTCACTCTGCGGCGTGACCTGGCTGGCTCGGGTCTGCTCCGGCGACATGTACCTGCTGGTCCCCATCGGAATGCCGAGCCTGGTCAACCGGGGAACGTCCGGCCGCAGGATCGCGGCGATGCCGAAGTCGAGCACCTTGACCGTGCCGTCGGCGGTGACCAGCACGTTGTCGGGCTTGAGATCACGATGCACGACCGGAACCGCGTGAGCATGCGACAGGACGGTCGCAATCTGTGCGGCGATCGCCGCCGCCCAGGGCACAGGCAGGAGAGCGCTGGGCCGGATATAGGCGCGCAGGCTGGTTCCGTGGATGTGCTCCATGACCAGGTACAGCTGGTCGAAGGGCTCGGTGAGCACCGCGTCATAGACCTGAGGCACCCCGTGGTGGCGGATCCGGGCCGTGATGCGAGCCTCACGGCGGAAGCGGTCCGCAAGCTCTTGGGCATCCCGTACGGAACTGATCACGTCCGTACGGATCACCTTGACGGCGACCTCGCGGTCGAGGATGGCGTCGTAGCCTCGCCAGACCGTTCCCATCGCCCCGCTGCTGATTCCCTCGGTCAGCTCATATCGACCGGCAACGGATTCACTGGGCACATTCACTCCGCGAGCCTCGCTGGACACCTCGTGTTACCAGTGTGCTCAAGGAAGATCTTGCTGTCCAGTCAGAGTGCTGTGCCGAGAATCAGGCCCCGCCTTCGGGCAACGTGTGTGTCCAATTTTGGACAACTCGCGATGATGAAGGAGGTTAATGGACGAGTAAAGCTACCTTGGAAATCAGCAGTATGCGGATGCGGAGGATCGTGTGACACAGCAGCCTTCACTTTTCGGTCCCGACTTTGGAACGATACGGAACAAGCCATCCGGAACCCGACTGCAGAGCATGAAATTACTGATCACGGTCAAGGCCGCCCCCAACCCCTCGGAAACCTACGGGGAGACCGTATGCGTGGCCGCGCTACGGCTCGACCTCGATCAGCCGGGCTGGATCCGGCTCTACCCGATTAACTTCCGTGAGTTGGACGGCGATAGCCGATTCCGGAAATATGACATCATCACTCTGGAGGCCAAGCCGAGTCCGAACGATCCCCGAGCAGAGAGTTGGCGGCCACGAGCGGACAGCTTCGTTGTGGAGAAGCATCTCGATGGCTGGCCAAAACGGATGACCTACATCGACGACTACATAGAGGACTCGATGTGCGACCTCATCGCCGCCGTCCGTGAACGGCCTTCAGCCCGGTCGTTGGCGGCGGTCCGTCCCAAGGAGATCCTCTCACTTGAACTCGAGCCTCATCCCGGATGGACGCCCACGGAGCAAAGAAAGATCGATCGGTACGTCCAGCAGCTCGGTCTCTTTGATTCCGCACCGCGCACGGCGCTCCAAGCACCCCGGTTCAAGGCGTGGTACCGCTATCGGTGTCACGCATCTGGCTGCAACACACATCGTCAGGGGATCTACGACTGGGAACTGGTCGCCCTCCAACGCACCGTTGGGATTCGCGACGATGAAGGTGTCAAGATGGCCATCCGCGAGAAGTTCTGGGATCTGATGTGCGCACCGGATCGCGACACCGTCTTTTATGTGGGCAACCAGCAAGCCCATCCGCAGAGCTTCATCGTCCTGGGCGTGGTCTATCCCCGCCGGATCAAGCCGACGTCGCGTAGCTGAACCGCTCGCGTACGGCCTCCAGTACGAGATCGCGATGGCACCGATGTTGATCGGCTTCAAAGCACATGACCGCCACCGCCTGCCGCCGAGCGGCTTCGGCGATCCGGTCCAGACACACCCGGGCGGCATTGTCCAAAAGACTTGCGGCGTAGACGTCACGGGCTGCCCTCAACTCCGAGAAGCCGCCCCCGAACCCTGCCCTGTTCCACTTCGGGTTGCCGAGCTCACGCATGTGCTCATAGGCGATCCCCGCGTCAATGAGCGCGTTGGCCAGCGCGGTCTTGCTGAAACCACGCTTCCGGGAAATCGGGTTCAGCCGCACGTCGACCAGCAGGCTCACGTCGCTACGACGAAGTCGTTGAATGAACTCATCAAGGTCACACCCCTCGTACCCGATTCCGGTCAACCGCATGTGCTGCTCGATCGTAAGCATGATCCGACTCTCCCACGGCTGGCCGTAGCCGTCACACAGATCTCAGAAGACTTGAAGAAGCATTCCCGCAACAGGCGATCTGACTCATCGCGACCAAGGTCACCGAAACCGCGGTGACGCGCTCGGCTTATGCCGCCGCCGAGCAGTACGGCAGGCAGCCGGCCTCGATCACCTCGGACACGCGTTCGAGCTGGCGGCGCATCACGTCCCGGCCCCCCGATGGGCGGTGCAACACGCCTTCGTCGATTACTACCCAGAACATACCCGCGGGTGTCGCCCGCCACAGGGACGTCCCCAATGTCGGCGAACTCGCCGAACAACAGCCTCAAGACAGGCCCCCGGGTCTGCTCTCGCCCTCCAGGTCTTCGCCGAAGACCACACCCAGGTCGGCAGCGAGTGCATCGGCGAGGCGGGCAGTTGGGACCGGTCGAGGATGACCTTCTTCAGCGAGGCCCCCCGGATGCCGGTCAGGTCGTTGCCGCGCAGGTCGCAGCGGCCCCACACACCGCCTTCGACGGTGGTCAGGCACAGGTCGCACTCGTTGAACGCGGCGCGGGTCACATCGCAACTGGTGACGGTGGCTTCCCGTAGCGAGCAGGAGGAGACGATCACAGGCCCGGTGGTGCGCAGGCTGGTGAGGGTGGCGTATTCGAACCGGCACCGCTCGAACAGCACGTCCTCCAGGGCGAGGTCCTCGATGACGGGCGCCATGAGCTTGCAGTCGGTGAAGGTGACGCGCGACAGTGCGCTGCCGGTCCAGTGCAGGCCGGACAGGTCGCAGTCGGAAAACTCCACTGAGTGCAACCGCAGGCCGCTCCACCGGGCGTGCCCGGTAGCCAGCCCGACGACACGACCGTCCATTAGGTGGGTTCCCTCCAGGGACAGTTCCCGCAGTTCAAGGGCCGCAGAGTTCTTGATATGCCTCGCGCAGTTCGGCGGCCTCGGGTACGCGTCGCGCTTCCAAAGCACTGATCACCTCGGCCGCACGCCAGTAGTTCGACGGCACCAGGAGCCCGCTCGTGATCGCAGTGAGCGTGGCGTGCCCGGCCTCGTCGAGTTGGTCGGCGGCCAGGAGTGCGAGGGCCAGGTCGAGCCGTGCCGACACGGCTCTGCGTGGTCGCGGCGGGCCGTCGGTCGTGGACTGCAGCCGGGCGAGCACCCCCCGGGCGTACGGCTCAGCCGCCGGGTCTCCGAGCCATGACAGGGTCGTGGCGGTGTAGGCGTCTGACTTGGCGGGGTCGTACCGGTAGTGGTGTTCGGGCCGGTCGGGAGCTGGCAGCGGCTCCACCAGGCGCGCGACCCGGCCCAGCGTCGCGCGGGTCTCCCTGGCGGCGCCCAGGCGTGCCCATGCCCGGCCCTCCTGGGCGGTCGCCTGGATGTGGGCCGAGCTGCCCAGCGGCGCCACCCGCTGCGCCGCCTGGGCGAGATCCAGCGCCCGTGGGTAGTCACCGTTGGTGAGGACCTGCCATGCCTCCGTCTCCAGGCACCACGCCGCGATCTCCCGGTGCTCGGTGTCCTTGGCGAACTGGGCGGCGGTGCGAAGCCGCGCCGCGGCGGCCGGGAACCGGCGTAGATCGATGAGGCAGGTCGCGGCCAGCAGCGACAGCCAGCCACCGGCCACGAGGAGCCGGCGATGCTCGGCGAGGGTTTTCTTGGCGTCCATGAGCTGGGAGACGTAGGTGAGATGCCGGCGCACCCGCGTCAGCAGCTCATGCGGCGGAGTTCCGGGATAGGCCACCGCGAGATCGTCGACGGCCAACTCGAGCCGTTCGAGCGTCGCGTCTCCGATATCGCTGGCGGCGGCGCGGCGAGTCAGCTCCAGGGCATTGAACTCGTCATCGTCCCCCACGCTGATATGAACGTCGTCGCCGAACAGCTCTTCCTCATCGATTCCGAGAGCGCGTGCGAGCAGCATGGGATAGGGGTCACGCGGTCGGCGTTTTCCGGCCTCCCACATCCGCAGCATCCTCAGCAGCGAGTCACGGGTCGGCAGATGAGCGCGTACCTGTTCATCGGCGGCCTCAACCAGCCGCCGGACCATCTCCTTGCACGACCAGCATCGCTCGCGACGCTCATCGCGTAGCCGAGCGGCCCAGGGCGGAATGTCTTCCACGCACACCTCCTCGACGGCCAGACGGACGCCTGGGAGTCCGCTTCCGTCCTCCATCGTCGTCTACCCGAGCGACTACGTATAGCGCTGTGATGGATCCGCTACGTGAACAGACGGACCCGCCGCGGTGGTAGCGCACCGGGCGGGTCCTGAATCAGGAGGGTTGGTCCTGACCTATGCCACACGATAGAGCGGTTCCCTCCGGCTTGGGGTTCGCCGGGTGGAGGATCATGCGCAGCGACGCCGGGCGGTTGTGGGCCAGCCGGGAGCAGCCGTTCCCCGTCACCGCCGAGGAGGCGGGTGCGTGCCGTACGGTCGACGGCGATGACCTGCGGGAGCTGGGCGAGGCCATCGCCCAGCAGGAGTCCGTCGCTGCGCAGGCGGCGCCCCGCCAGGAGAATCCGCCTGGGCGGGAGAGCCGGGCTGAGTCAGCCGGTGCCCGATGAGCGGTTGGCGATCAGACCCGGACGAGCTTCCCCCATCGTGCCTGGGCCTGCATCTGCCCCCGGAGCAGCCCGATTGCGTACGGCTGCGGTGGATGCCTGACACCCGCCGCACCACATACGCGCGCGTCGTGGAGCACACCTGCGACGGCTGCCGGGCCGTCTCCTATGAGTTGTGCGCGGCCGGTGGGTTGATGTTCATCTGCCGTACCGATCGCACGCGCAGTGGCAAGCCCGAGGTACGCGAGACCGAGCGGCTGATCACCAATCGGGCGCGGGAGATGTGGCGGGATCTGCTGTTCGGTTTCGCCCGCTGAGCCGCCCCGCCGGCTCGCAGTTGGCCGCGACCGGCGGGGCTGGGCGGCCTCCTCTGGCTGAGGGGCCGTTTAAGGGGCGGGAGGCCGCCCCTCCAAGCCGCCCGCCTGCCGTTCTTCCCCCGTGGCGGCAGGCGGGCCCATGGTCGTCCTGCCGCACAGGAGCTCCATACGACAGGCGGCTCAGGCCACGTCTTCGAGTCCCTCCTGCTCCCGGATCAGCCGCCAAGCTGCCCGGCGCGCGGTCTTGGTGAGAGCCGTACGGAAGGTCGGGTCCTTGTCGAAGAATCTGTCACCAAGAGTGCGCAGGGTGTCGACGTGGTCGGCGACCTTCTCCTCGAAGACGTCGTTGAACACGTGACCGAAGTTCTCCGGGTCGACATTGGCCACCGCGGCCTGCCGTACCTTCGGGTCGGCCACGGCCTCGTTGAACGGCACGATGAGGTCCTGCTCGGTGAAGTCCGTGCCGAACTTCTGGTTGAACCGCTCGATCAGCTCCGACAGCAGCGACTTCTCCTCGTCCCTGCCCCGGCCGGATCCGTCGCCGAATCCCTTCAACTCGGCTGCCCCCTCCGGCTGCAGGGCAAGGTCGTACACCCCGGTCTGCTCGGTCCGCACGTGGGTGAGGTCGACCTCGCCGAGGTCCACGTCGCCCTTGGCGCCGTGCGGCAGCCGGGCCAGCAGATAGCGACCGTAGACGTACAGCAGTTCCAGATCGACATCCCGGTACGGAATGACCTGGGAGAGGAAGCCGTACTTGCTGACGTAGCCGTCCAGGTCACCCCGGAAGGTCTCCGCGTGGGCATGGTCGTGCTCGTCGTCGCTGTCGAGCAGATCCTTGAACCGGCCGACCGCCGGGGCGAGCAGCCGGTAGAGCTCCGCGTGCAGCTTCTCCGGAGAGAGCTTCGCCTCGTCCGCCTCCAGCAGCACCGCGGCGAATGCCAGCATCTCCTGCCGGTACAGCAGCTCAGCCGCCATGACCTTGCTCTGCGCGGTGTAGAGCAGGTTCGGATCGGACGGCAACGTCATGGCCTCTTCGAAGTACGGCCGGAACGACTCCTTGATCTGTTCCGCGTCGTTGACGAAGTCGATGACGGCCAGGTCCGTCTGTGATTTGCGGTCCTCGGTCCGGTTCAGCCGGGACAGGGTCTGTACGGCGGCGATGCCCGACAGCTTCTTGTTGACGTACATCGTCGTCAGCAGCGGCTCGTCGAAGCCGGTCTGATACTTCTCCGCTACGACGAGGATCCGGTACTCCGGGCGGCCCTTGCCGCCGGCCTTCACCACCTTGTCGTCGGCCCGCGTGTAGGCGAACGCCTTGGGCAACGCGTCCTCAGACAGGCCGCCGTTCTCCTTGACCTCGGTGATGTCCTTCTCGTCGCCGTGGTCCAGAGTGCCGGAGAACGCCACAAGCACTCCGACGTCGGCCTTCCGGATCTCCAGCTCCTCCTTGATGGCGCGCGACATCAGCACCGCGCTCAGCCGGGAAGCGGTGACCACCATCGCCTTAGCGCGTCCACCCATCCGGCCGCGCGTGTGCGCGAGGAAGTGCTCGACGATGACGGTCGCCTGCTGGGCGACGGTCGCGTCGTGGGTGAGGGCGTATTTGGCCAGCAGTGGGCTGGCCTTGGACCTCTCGACCTCGCGGTCGTCGGGGTTGTTGTTGACGAGATTCCAGTACGTGTCGTACGTGACGTAGTTGCGGAGCGGATCGAGGATGAACTTCTCCTCGATCGCCTGCCGCATCGCGTACGTGTGGAACGGCTGGTACTTCAGCTCGCCATCGACCCGGACCGGGGTGCCGAACAGTTCCAGGGTCTTGGCCTTCGGCGTCGCGGTGAACGCGAAGTAGGAGATGTTGGCCGCCCTGCCACGGTCGGCGGCGCTGCGCTCCAGCTTCGCCGTGACCGTCGTGTCCGCCTTGGCCGTATCCGCCGTGACCGAGGTTGCGCCCGCCTCTTCGTCCTCGGCGTCCAGGCCGAGATCCCGCAGCGCGGCCCGGACCGCCTTGGCAGCCTCCCCCGACTGGGACGAGTGCGCCTCGTCCACGATGATGGCGAACGTACGCCCCTTGATCTCGGTCGGGTTCTCCTTCAGGTACTGCACCAGCACCGGGAACGTGGCCAGCGTCACCGTGATGATCTTTCCGGTCTCGCTGGACAGCGCGGCGGCAAGCTGCGTGGACTTCGCCCCCCGCTTCTCGTCGATCTTCACGACCAGCCCGGCGGTCTGCTCGAAGCTCCCCACGGTCTCCCGCAGCTGGGCGTCGAGGTTCCGCCGGTCGGTGATGATGATGGTCTTGTCGAAGACCGGCACCCCGGGCTTGAGACCTCGGGCGACCGCGCCCGGGTCGAGCTCCCGGACGTCGGTGGACATGTGCAGGGCGCTGAGCCGGTGCGCCAGCCAGGCGATCGTGTTCGACTTGCCCGACCCGGCCGAGTGCATGACCAGATAGTTCTGCCCGGCCCCGTGCCGTACGGCATGCGCGGTCAGCTTCTTGACCGCGTCCCACTGGTGGAACCGCGGAAAGAGGATCGAGCTGGCGGTGCTCTTCTTCTCCTTGTGCAGGTGAACGAAGCGCTCCAGCAAATCCAGCCAGTTGTCCCGCTCCCACACCTGCTCCCACAGGTAGGAGGTCGGATATTTGCCCGGCTCGGCCGACACCGGGTTACCCGCGCCGCCGGACTCGCCCGGCCCCTCCGAACCCGTGTTGAACGGCAGGAACTGCGTATGCCGGCCACGCAACTGCGGCGCGACGAACACCAGATCCGGGTCGACCGCGAAGTTCGCCACCACCCGCTTGAAAATCAGCTCGGTTGGGTCGCGATCGTCTCGGTATTGCTTCCTGGCCTGCTCCACGCCCTGACCGGTCAGCGGATTCTTCAGCTCAGCCGTGGCCACCGGGATTCCGTTGACGAACAGCACCAGGTCCAGCCGATGCCCCTGGTCGGCCTTCTTCGTCGCGTAGGCGACCTCCCTGATGACCGTCAGCCGGTTCGCCCGGTAGTTGGTCAACACGTCATCGGACTCGACCAGGTTCGGCTTGAAGTACGCCAGCCGGATCCGGACCCCGCGATCCTTCACCCCGTTGCGGAGCACCTCAAGGACGCCATCGGTGACGATCGCCTGATTCAGCCGCCGTACGAACCCCTGCTGGGCGGCCTCCGCGTCGTCGCCGTAAAGCGCCAGTAGTTCGTTCCATGCGTCGATCTGCGTGGCCCCGATGAAGGTGAACAGCTCATCGGTGGCCAGCCCGAGGTCGGCCCGGTAGTCAGACGGCTGCCCGACCTCCCAGCCCTGCTCGCGCATCCCCGCGAGAATCGCCTCTCGAAACGCCTCCTCCTTGTGGTTCGCCCCCATCACGCCCCCACCCCCCGCCCACTCGCCGAGGCCACATCGAACTGCCCCGTCACCGCCGCCGTGATCAGCGCCTGGCGACGTTCGGCCAGAAGTGCCATCTGTCGTTGGATCGCCGTCTTAACGCAGTACAGAGTCCGGCGGCTACTGACGATTTGATCTGCGATTCGCTCTTGGACTGTGGCCGGAGGGCAGGGAATTCGAACAGACGCTACTTGGCTCTCGCTAATTGATGGCACTGGGCCAGGGTTCATGAGCTCGCCCATATCTAACAGGGTGAGGAGGTTCGCCCAATACCTGGAGTCACCGACATGAAATGAAATTGCTCGTACGTTGTCGTCGATCACACTGGCTCGCGTTGTGATAATCCGACGATTCAGCAGGAGTGCCCCGCCAACTCGGGCATAGAGGACAGATCCCGGAGGAACTATCCGCGCTCCAAGCATTTTAGCCACATCATGAGAAATCCAATTCGTGGCGCTGTGAAGGTAGCCGATCTCATCCGCAGAGCTAAAATCGGCGACCTTGATAAATGGATAGTCGCCATCCTCAAGCCCTTGGTATTCATGGGGGAAGGTTGTCCCCATAACGAATCGAGCGAGACGGCCAATAGTTGGCGGCGTTCCCCAAGTAAGGGGTACTGGCCCAAGCCAGTCGATGAAGTTGCTTTCTGGCTCAGTTTCCTGCGATCCGGTAACAGAACGACGCAGAGTGATCCAGTACCGTTCCTCTAGAAGATCAAGTTGCTGTGCTCGCATTCGCTGAAGTTGGTCGATGCGGGCGGTCTCGGTATCGAGGAAGTTCGCGATCCGCTGCTGCTCCGCCAACGGCGGAGATGGGAGGAGCACGTTTGCTAGGGTCGGTGCATCAAATGCTGTTGAGCGTTCGCGGATGCCCTTCGCCAGTGTGCTCACATAGCCACTGACCGCCATCACTCGAAGGACATATGCGAGATAGCGGACATCTGTGAATTCATTTGGTAGGTATGCGTGCACAACAGGCGACGCTTTGCCATTGGAATCGGATACGCCGATCGCCCCGGCAAAGCCGTCCATACTGTGGATGACCAGGTCGCCTGCACGAATACCCTGATATCCGATCTCTTGGAGAGCATTAGTGAAACCCTCGGTGCGTCGATTTTCGCGTAGAGTTACTTGCCCGTCACGGAATGCCGTTACGACTCCGTCTTGAGGACGGGGCTCCCTTCGTTGGCGGAGCAGCAACCAGCGTGCACGCTCTGACGCCCAGTGCTCAGGAATTACTCCCAGCCCAGGAATTATCGTCACTTGGTCACCTCACCAAGGAGGGTCTGGATCTCGGCTTCGAGGGACTTGAGTTCGGCGTCGATCTCGGCCAGGGGGCGAGGGGGCGTGTAGACGTAGAAGTGGCGGGTGAAGGGGATCTCGTAGCCGGTCTTCGTCTTGTCGTGGTCGATCCATGCGTCGGGAACGTGCGGGTGGACCTCACGCTTGAGGTACTCCTCGACGTCCTCGTCCAATGGCACGTTCTCGTAGTCGCGCAAGTCCGGATCGGGCTCGATCACGTCCTTCTTCTTGTGCTGCACCTCGCCCTGGGGGTCTCGGACGCCAACGATGTCCCGCAGCGTGGCCAGGAACGGCGCCTTGGAGGGCCAGAGCAGCCCAGCCGCGACCGCCGCCTCGTGGATCGCGGCGAAAGCCTCGGTCTTCTTCGCCCACGTGGTGCCGACGAGAGGCTGGAGGGCATCGGCCAGCTTCCCGGTGTCCACATGAGCGTTGAGCTTGGCCGAATCGCGGATGGTTTCGAGAGTCTCCTCGGTGACCTCGAAGCGGAGCTTGAGCGGGCGTTCGACGGTGATCCGGTGGTAGCCGAAGTCTTCGTTGCGGAAGACCTTGACCTTGCTGTGCAGCGGATGATCGGGGTCGTCGGCCACGGTGAGGGCCTCGCCGTACAGGCGGGTGATCTCCTTGATCTGGTCCTTGCCGATCTCCTTGCGCTTGTCGCCGAGGGACTTGCGCATCTTCTGCCAGTAGTCCCGGGCGTCCAGCAGGACGACCTTGCCGCGATGAGCAGGGGCCTTGCGGTTGGTGAGGATCCAGAAGTAGGTGGAGATCCCGGTGTTGTAGAAGAGCTGGTCCGGGAGCGCGACGATCGCCTCCAGCCAGTCATTCTCCAGGATCCAGCGGCGGATCTCCGACTCACCCGAGCCGGCCGCGCCAGTGAACAGCGGGGAGCCGTTGAAAACGATCGCGATGCGGCTGCCACCGACGGCGGGCGCCTTCATCTTGGAGATCATGTGCTGGAGAAAGAGGAACGAGCCGTCGTTGATGCGGGGCAGGCCAGCCGTGAACTTGCCGTCGGGGTCTGTCTTGTGCTCGGTCTCGATCTGGTCCTTGATCTTCTTCCATTCGACGCCGAACGGCGGATTGGCGAGCAGGTAGTCGAACTTCTCGCGCAGGTGGCCGTCGTCGGTGAAGGAGTTGCCGAAGGCAATCTTGTCCGGGTCCTGCCCCTTGATCATGAGGTCGGAGCGGCAGATCGCCCACGACTCGGGGTTGAGCTCCTGCCCGAACACCTTAACCGTGGCACCGGGATTGAAGGCGGCGATGTGCTCTTCGGCGGCGCTGAGCATGCCACCGGTGCCGCAGGCCGGATCGAGCACGGTGCGGACGACGCCGCTCTCACGCAGCAGATCGGCGTCGGGCGCGATGAGGAGGTTCACCATCAGCTCGATGACCTCCCGCGGGGTGAAGTGCTCACCGGCGGTCTCGTTGGACGCCTCCGCGAAGCGCCGGATCAGGTCCTCGAAGACGTAGCCCATTTGCTGGTTGGCGACCATCTCAGGCCGCAGGTCGAGGTCGGCGAACTTGCCGACGATCTGGTAGATCAGCTTCGCCTCGTCGAGCTTCTTGACCTGCTGGGCGAAGTCGTACTTCTCCAACACCTCGCGGGCGTTCTCCGAGAAGGCTGCCACGTACTTGCCCAGGTTGGCGGCGGCGTGCTGCGGGTCGCTGGCGATCTTCTTCAGCGTGTAGCGACTGGTGTTGTAGAAGCTGTGTCCGGATGCTCGGCGTAGGAAGAACTCCCGCAGCTCCCCGCCTTCGTAGGCGTCGGCGACCTTGTCGCGGGTCGGCTCCAGGACGCATTCGAGGCGGCGCAGGACCGTGAACGGCAGGATGACCTGACCGTACTCGTGCCGTTTGAAGTCGCCGCGCAGCAGGTCGGCGACGGCCCAGGCGTGGTTGGACAGTTGGGAGTGCTTACCGAGATCCAAGGGGTCCTTCTCTTGGTCGTCAGGGGGATGTTCTTCAACGTCTGCCTAATGGAGACGCACAAGCGCGTCCACTGGATTGCGAAATCAGGAGCCTGGAGGTGCGAGTGCACCGCCGGACAGTGCGTCGGCAACCGTCCGCACGGTCTCGACGGCCAGATTCTGGGCCTTACGAGCGGCTTGTTCCAGCCGGTGCAGGTTCTGGAAGGCTTCGCCATATCGGCGCTGTTCTTCGAGCGGCAAGAGCGGGACCTTGAGCCGGCTCGGCTCCAGAAAGACATCCTGTCGCAAGCCCGTGGCCACGACCAGGTTCTCCTCCGACAGGAGGAAACCGGCGAGGAACCACGGGTCCAGCCGGGCCGGGTCTACCCGGAGCGCGGTGACACTGGCCCCGAGTAGGCAGCCCGCGTCGTCTTGATCTGCGACCCGGCAGGAAACCTGCTCACGGTAGGCCACTCTGGGGAGAAGCACGTCGCCGACCTCCACAATGACCGGCGGCGCGGCTCGGTCCTCCCCCGCCACACCGGTGGCGCGGCTGCCGGTTGCCACGTCCCGGCCCAGGAGGACGGGCCTGGCGCGGTGTTCCTCGGGCACCGCCTCGTCGGAGACACCACGGGTGCCGCGCGGAAAGGCACGCTGGATGGTGAGCATGCCACCTTTGGCCAGATCGCTGACGGTAGCAGTGCGCCACGTCTTGGCTTCGGTTCCGCTATCGGCCCAGCTCTGAGCACCTACCGCAGTCGACAGATCGCCGAGGCTCTGAGAGAGCTGCTCCAGCAGGGAGCGCGCCCTGTAAGAGACCTCGGCGGGGTCCAGCTCCGTCCGGTGCAGATGCCGGACTGGGATGAGATCGACGCTGTCTCCGAACAGTTCCACCACCGGGACGGCCCGCGCCCTGTCGAGGACGGACTCGAATCCCGCCGGGTCACGCAGGTAGGAGCGCCACGAGGTGAGAACCGTCTCGCTGAGCGCAGCCCAGTCGATATTCCCGCGACGACCGGTTTCGGCGGTCAGATCCATCATCAAGATCGGGTCGCCGGCGGGACCCTGTCCGGGTTGACGCAGCACCCATAAGTGGAGGCCGATGTGCAGCGGAACGACGACCCCTGGCGGGAGGGCGATCACGGCACGTAACGCTCCCGCCTTGAGTAATTCGGTACGGATCGCCCTCCCGGAGGTACGGGAGCCCGTTCCGGGCGGCAGGAGCAGTACGGCATGACCGCCCGGAGCCAGATGGGCCAGCGCGTGCTGCACCCAGGCCAGTTCGCTCTCCCCACGCGGCGGCACGCCATAGGTCCAGCGAGGATCGTAGATCAGCTCGTCATGGCCCCAGGCTCGATCCCCAAAGGGCGGGTTGCACACGACCGCATCGGCTTGCAGGTCAGCGAACTGGTCGGCACGGAGACTGTCCCCCGCCTTGATCATCGTATGCCGATCAGGCATGGCGAGCTTCAGCCGGACGGCGCTGCGCAGAGCCTGAACGTCAAGCAGATCTTGACCTACCAGCCGTAGCGCGCTCTGCCGCCCTGCCGCCTCTAATAGGCCCCCAGAGCCGCAGGCGGGATCGAACACTGTCGCCGGGTAAGGTGGTCCGCCCTCTGGTTGGAGGATCCGGGCCATGAGATCGGCGAGTTGCTTCGGCGTGCGGTAGGCACCCGCCGATTGAGTATCTGTCAGCTCCCGCTCGGCTAAGACATCGAGCACGGCCTGGCCGCCTTCGTTGCAGACGCTGCTCAGCACTGCCCGCAGCAGCTCAGCGTCAGCGGGGCCGAAACCGTCGTCCGGCGTGATGGGCAAGTCAGCGCTCTGCTCGGCCACGGCGTTGTTCGCAGCCACGGCGAGGTCGTCGTCGGCCAGCTTCACCAGCTCGGCCAGCCTGGCCTGTGCGAGTCGGGCGGTCGCGTACACGAACGGGAGTAGCCGCGTCGCCGCCGGGGTGCCGGTACGCAGGTGCAGCAGTGTCCGCAGTTCCTCGACGGGCGTGGCCGGCTGGGCCTGTCCCCGTGACTCCAGCCAGGCACGCACGGCGGCCAGGTCGTAGAGGGGGCTGGCGTCGGATCCGGCGACGGGGGCCGGAAAGTCCGGGTGGCGTCGTCGCCAGTTGCTGACTGTGGCGCGGGTGACGCCGGCAAGTCGTGAGATCTGGGCGGCGGTCACGTGCACGGATGGCTGGGACACATGCCTCCCTCCTCGTTAAGCGATCAGCTTGACGCTACCAATTCGAAGCACCGCTTGCCAAGGGTGAACTTTTTAACAGCGCTTTCAGCCATACTTGTTGTAAGCACTCCCATCTGAAGGGCGGTAGACGCCGCCCCCACTTCCCCCTGGAGGAACGCCATGGCTCCCACGACGCTGCCCGCAACCGTGTATCGGCTCACCGGCATCCCGCCGACCGCAGACGCGATGTTCGACGCCACCTCCGTCGACCGTCTCGCCGAATCCGGAGTCGACGTCGTCCCGATCGACATCGCCGGTGCTCCGGCGATCCTCTACTTTCGGCAGCTCCCGACGAACAAGGCCGGCTGGTGCGCCGGACTGTCCGCTCTCACCGGTGTCCCGCTCGGCCTGCTCAGGCAGGACTGCGAGGCCGTACTCATCGTCGGCGTGGGCGAGCACGTCTACGGCATCGGGTTCGGGCAGGGGCATCTGTCCATCGCGGAGTTCAAGGAGCCCGGGTTCGGGCTCCACTGTGCGCTGCGCGTCGTCGACCCCCTTGAGGTCCGGGACGTCGTCCGCCGGGCGCTCGGCGGCATCTCGCGGCAGGACTCCACGCAGGTCCCCGGCGGGATCCCCATCGGCGGCATCGGCCTGCGCGATCATGCCGAACTGGTGAAGAGGCTCGGCGGATTGATCCGGGCGACCGACCTCGGTCTCTCCCACCGCAAGACGGTCTCCATCGAGGGAGCGGACGGCCTGCGGCTGCCCATCCCCCTGGACCAGAAGGCATTCCTCGCCCTGCTGACCCGGCTGAACGAGATCAGCGAGCGGGAGGTGCCGCCCGACTTCGAGCGCCTCGAAGCGATCCAGCCTGTACCGACCGGGGATCTACGCGACAGGCTCGATGCGCTGCTTGGGGCTGGTCTTCGCGACGATGGCGACCTGTGCATCCAGGTCGTGGTCCCGGTCGAGCTCGCCGATCGGCGTCACGAGGCCCGCTCGTACCGCATCAAGATCGGCAGCATCGCGACCGTCAGGGACGAGCTTGATCTCGACTCCCTGCGGCAGCGATGCAAGGTGCAGCACTGCCTGGACCCGGTGACGGCGCTGCGCGAGGGCCATGTCGAGATGTGCGCTGACCGCGACGGCAAGGAGTTGATCAGCCGCGCCAAGGCCATTCGGTGGGTCGAGGCCACAGTGTCGATTGGGCCGCGTATCTACCAGCTCAGCGACGGCGAGTGGTACGAGTGCGGCGCCGGCTACGTGGAGTCGATCAAGTGTCGGCTGCGCGAGCTCATCACGGACGGGCCGGAGCTGGAGATGCTCCCGTGGCGGCTCGGTGAAGAGGAGGAGGACTACAACCTCCGGATGCAGGACCACTTCGGGCGGGACAAGTACGTGTGCCTCGACCGGAAGTTCATCAGGACGTCACAGCACTGCCGGGGCAGGGGCTTCGAGGCCTGTGACGGCTTCACCCACCGGCACACCCTGGTCCACGTCAAGGCGGCGGACAGCTCGGAGCCGCTGAGCCACCAGTTCAATCAGGCCCTCATCTCGACCCAGGCACTGTTTTTCCAGCCGGAGGCGCGCGCGAAGTTCCGGGCCAAGGTCGCCGAGGTCAGCGACGGCCGCCTGACCGTTCCGGAGGACTTCCTGCCGGGCAAGGTCGTCCTGGCCATCCTCCTCAAGGGCAAGGAGCTGACCCCCGACTCGCTCTACCCGTTCGCGCAGGTCGCGCTCGTGAGCATGGCCGACGTACTCAAGCGCGACTATGGTGTGACGGTCGAAGTCGTCGGCATTCCGGTCGAAACCACGTGTGACAAGAAGGCCGCGTAGCCGCGCTCTCCTGCTGGGGGCAGGTCCTCCGGCAGGAGTGCCTCCCCCCGCATCCGGACTCCGGACAGGCCCTAGCCCCAGTGGGGTGGGCGTTCTTCCAGGTAACGGGCGTCGTCGGAGTCGGAGTGCCACTCGCCCCAACCGAGGTCGGTGTCGTCGCTCGTCTGGTCGGGCAACACCGGCAGTCCCTCGTCGAAGAGGTCCACCGGACGCATGTCATCCGGATGCTGCACAGTCACGCCCTTCATGATATCCGGTGCGTATGACCGCCGGGGAGGAGAATCATCACCGACAGATCCGGGCGCGTGTCGGCGGCCGAAGGTACGATGCGGATGCAGACAGCACGCCCGGACGACCCCCGACGACCCCGTGAGGCGGCATGGCTACGCCAGCAGGATGGCGGCAAGAGGGCAACCTGCCCGTGGAGCTCACCAGTTTCGTGGGCCGTACGCGGCTGCTCGCTTCGCTGCGGCAGCGGCTGCAGCAGTCCCGCCTGGTGACGGTCACGGGCATCGGCGGAGTGGGCAAGTCACGTACGGCCCTGCGCATCGCCCACCAGGTCCGCAGGCAGTTCCGGGACGGCGTCTGGTACGCCGACCTGGCCCGGCTGCAGGACCCCGGGATGGTCTACCACACGATCACCTCTTCCCTCGGCATCGCCGACCAGTCCGCCAGGGAGGGGCAGGACACGCTGGTCGAGTGGCTGTCCGACCGGGAGATCCTGCTCATCCTGGACACCTGTGAGCACCTCGTCGACGCCGTCGCCGCTCTCACCGCCAGGCTCCTCGAGGTCGCGCCCAACCTGCGGATCCTCGCCACCAGCCGACGCTCGCTCAACGCGCAGGGCGAGTACACGCTCGCGGTCCCGCCGCTCACCGTCCCCGGTGACGACCCGGCGGAGAATCCGTACACGAACGAGGCGGTCGAGCTGTTCTCCGCGCGGGCCGGCGCCGTGGTGCCCGACTTCGTGGTGGACGAGAGCAACATCACCGCCGTCTCCGAGCTGTGCCGCCGCCTGGACGGGATCCCGCTCGCCATCGAGCTCGCCGCCGTGCGCCTGCGCTCCCTGTCGGTCGACCAGATCCTCGCCCTGCTCACCGACCGGTTCAGCCTGCTCGCCGGCGCGAGCCGTACGGCCCTGCCGCGCCATCAGACGCTGCGCGCCGCGATCGGGTGGAGCCACGAGCTGTGCGAACCGGCCGAGCGGCTGCTGTGGGCCCGGCTGTCGGTGTTCGCCGGCGACTTCGAGCTGGAGGCGGCCCGCTACGTCTGCTCCGACGAGTCGCTCGCGGCCGAGCGCATCCTCGACGTGATCACGGAGCTGGTCGACAAGTCGGTGCTGCTGAGCTTCCCGACCCCGGCCGGCCAGCGTTACCGGCTGATCGACACACTGCGGCAGTACGGCGGGGAGTGGCTGGACAAGCTCGGCGAGACGGCCGAGCGGCGCCGCCGCCATCGGGACTACTACCTGCAGCTCGCCGAGCGTGGCGAGCACTCCTGGTCGGGGCCCCGGCAGGTGCACTGGTTCACCCGCATGCGGCAGGAGCACGACAACATCCGGGTGGCCCTCCAATACTGCCTGTCGGTCCGGGGCGAGGAGGGCGTCGGCCTCGAACTGCTGTCGTCCCTGTGGTACCTCTGGGTCGCCTGCGGCTTCGCCCGGCAGGGCGTGCACTATCTGGAGCGCGCGCTCGACGCGGCGCCCGAGCCGAGCAGGCGGCGGTGCAAGGCCCTGTGGGTGCTGTCCTACATCCGCAGCGCGCAGGGCGACATGGCCGGGGCGCTCGAGGCCGCCGAGCGGTGCAGCACCGAGGCGGTGCTGGCGGGCGACTCGGTGGCGGTCCTGCTGTCGACCAAGATGCAGGGCACCGCGGCCATGCTGCAGGGTGACACGCAGAAGGCCACCGCCCTGCTCGGCGTCGCCATCGAGTTCCACCGGGGCGGCCGCGAGCTCAACCCCGGCCTGCTCCCGGCGATCGTGGAGCTGTCCGCCGTTCTGCTGACCCAGGGCGAGTTCGCCGAGGCCGAGACGCTGCTGCTGGACTGCCTGAACCTCTGCCAGGAGCGGGGCGAGCTGTGGCTGCGCTCCTATGCCTGGTACGTCATGGCGATGGTGCAGCGCGCCACGGGGCGCCACGACGAGTCGCTGGTGAGCTGCAAGGAGTCGCTGCGCATCAAACGCCACTTCCACGACGTGCTCGGCGTCGTGCTGTGCGTGGACGCGCTGGCCGGGCTCAACCTCGACATGGGCGCCGCCGAGCGCACCGCGATGCTGCTCGGCGCCGCCCAGGCCAACTGGCGCACGTTCGGCCTCCCGCAGTTCGGCTCGCCGTTCTTCACGGCCGAGCGGCCGAGCACGAGCAGTGCGTCAAGGAGTGCAAGAAGCAGATCGGCGACGCCGCCTACGACGAGGCCTACGCCCTGGGGGCGCGACTCAGCCTCGGCGACCTCATCGAGTACGCACTGGACGACTTCGGCGACTTCGAACAGGAGTGACCGTCGCCGGTCGTGGTCAGGCCGAGCCGCGCCGCCCCTTGGGATCGGGTCGCGCCGGTCAGGCGCCGGTCAGTGCGGCGGTGTAGCGCGAGCTGGTCAGCGAGTAGTCGACGCTGCCGCTGATCCAGTACTGCAACCCGCGGACGTAGGCGGAGACGGCCGGTGAGCGCAGCGACGCCGTGGCCGGTTCCAGGGCCACCATCTCGGCGATGGCCCGGTCGCGCATCACCCCGATCCGGTCCATCGCCTCCTGCACCGAACAGCCCGCGTGGGTGACCAGCACGCTCACGAGATTGTTTCGGCCGTTGACCGCGTCACGCTCCTTGGCGTACGAGATGAGGTCGTTGTCCCACACGACCACGTCGTTGGCGTGCTGGGTCATCGCCCGCACCGCGGGATGGCGCCACTCGTCCCAGGTGAGGCAGACCTCGGCGGTCAGGTCGATCAACGCGAAGACGGTGAGCATGGCCCCGGTCCTGCGGCGCATGAAGACGTAGTCGGCGAACGTGGGGATGACGTCGTCCTCCCGGTTGGCCGCCTCCCAGACCTGGGCGAACAGGTAGTCCTTCGTCGCCGCGCGCCAGCGGTCGAGCTGGTCGGCGGTGCCATACGCGGTGATCCGGGCCTTGATGTCGAGCAGCGCGCGGGCGAAGACGTCGTCGACCGGCTCCGCGCCGGTGAGGTCGTCGATGACCTCGAAGAGCCGCGGCAGCGCCCGGGCGATCTCGGCGGCCCTCCGATCGGACTCGCAGTAGACGTCGTCGAAGGCGAACAGCCACACGCACCAGTCGGTGACCACCTGGCACAGCTCCCGGGCCGCGTAGGGGTAGGTGCGGGCGCCCAGCCATCCGTATCCGGCCGACCGGAAGCGCTCCAGCTGTTCGCCGTCGGCGATCATCCCGGAGGCCGCCAGCCAGCTCATCGTGTCCCGGTCGACCTCGTCGACGTGGGGGTTCACGTCGCTGTGGAAGGGACAGGTGAGCTCGGGGAGACGGAAGGCCTGCGTGATGTTGGAAGTCGTCGGCATCAGCCCAGCATGACCAGCGTGCAGGACGAAGACCAGACTGTCCTACATTACGGAAAGTTTAGGTCAGTTTACATCATGTCCGAAATCAGGGATCTGTAGATCCGTGTCCGAAACATCGGGCTGGTTCTGGCGTCGGCGGGATGCCCCAGGACCGTCGTCCACAGGGCGGACCCACGAGTCCGCGCGGGAATCCGTACTGTGCTGCACTAGGTTCATCAGGTAAAGGACCCTTGAGAAAGGCTGGAGACGTGTTCGACCCCACGGATCTCTACCGGCTCGACGGGAACCTCCCCGAGCTGACCGATCCGGTGCTGCTATACCACTTCGAGGGGTTCGTGGACGCCGGTGCCACGGGCCGGTTGGCAATCGGGCACCTCCTCGCCGAGTTGGAGCATCGGGTCATCGCCAGGTTCGACGTGGACCGGCTGCTCGACTACCGGTCCCGGCGACCGGTAATGATCTTCGATACCGACCGCTGGATCGACTACGAGACGCCGGAACTGGCCGTCCATCTCGTGCGCGACACCACCGGCACGCCGTTCCTGGTCATGTCGGGGCCGGAGCCGGACCGCGAGTGGGAGCTGTTCACCGACGCCGTCGCCACACTCGTCACCCGGCTGGGTGTGAGCAGGCTGGTGAGCGTGCACGGCATCCCCATGGGCGTGCCGCACACCCGTCCGCTCGGTCACACCGCGCACGCGAGCCGCCCCGAGCTCATGACCGGCCGGCCAAGCCCCTTCGGCAAGGTGCAGGTGCCCGGGAGCATCGCGGCGCTCATCGAGTTCCGGCTGGGCGCGAAGGGCCACGACGCGGTGGGCTTCGCCGTACACGTGCCGCACTATCTGGCCCAGGCGGAGTATCCCCAGGCCGCGGTGGCGGCACTGGAGGCGATCACCGGCAGCACCGGTCTGGTGTTCCCCTTGGAGACCCTTCGGGAGGCCGCCGCGCGGACCGACGACGAGATCGCCGAGCAGATCAGCGCGTCGGCCGAGCTGTCGGGCGCGATCCAGGGCCTGGAGCAGCAGTACGACGCCTTCCAGTCGGGCTCCGAGCGGGACAGCCTGCTCGCGGAGAGCATGCCGATGCCGACCGGCGACGAACTGGCCGCCCAGTTCGAGGCGTTCCTCGCCGAGCGCGACGAGCGGGACGGCTGAGATGATCGCTGGAGCGCCCGACATCCGGGTCGGTCTGGCCGGTTACGGCACCGGGGGCGCGTTCTTCCACGCGCCCCTGATCGCCGCCGTCCCCGGGCTGCGGCTGGCGGCCGTGGTCACCCGCGACCCCGCCAGGGCCGAGCGGGTACGGCACGAGCACCCCGACGCCGAGATCGTCGGGGCGGCCGACGAGCTGTGGGACCGGTGCGACCTCGTGGTGATCGCCACGCCGAACCGCACCCACGTGCCGCTGGCCGTCGAGGCGCTCAAGGCCGGTCTGCCCGTCGTGGTGGACAAACCGCTGGCGGGCACCGCCGCCGAGGCTCGGGATCTCCTCCGGCTCGCGCGCGATCGCGGCCTGATGCTCGCGGTGTACCAGAACCGGCGCTGGGACGGCGACTTCCTGACGGTCCGCCGCCTGCTGCCCGAGCTCGGGGACGTGCACCGCTTCGAGTCGCGGTTCGAGCGGTGGCGGCCGGTGCCCAAGGGCGGCTGGCGGGAGTCGGGCGGCCCGGAGGAGATCGCCGGGATTCTCTACGACCTCGGCAGCCACCTGGTCGATCAGGCAGTCCAGCTCTTCGGGCCCGTCTCCCACGTGTACGCGGAGGCCGACACGCGGCGGACCGGCGTGCTGGCCGACGACGACGCCTTCATCGCGCTGACGCATGCCTCCGGCACGCGGTCACACCTGTGGATGAGCGCGCTCGCCGGTCGGCTCGGCCCCAGGTTCCGGGTGCTCGGATCGACGGCGGCCTACGTCAAGTGGGGGCTCGACCCCCAGGAGGAGCGGCTGCGCGCGGGTGAGCGCCCGGCCGAGGGCTGGGGGGTCGAACCCGCCGAGCGGTGGGGGACGCTCGGCGTCGACGGAGACAGCCGTACGGTGCCCACCGAGCCGGGGGCCTACCAACGGTTCTACGAGGGCGTCGTGGCCTGCCTCCGGGACGGCGCGCCGCCGCCCGTCTCGGTGGAGAGCGTCATCGAGACCCTCGCCCTCCTGGAGGCCGCCAGACTGTCGGCCGCCACCGGCACGGTCATTCCCATCCCCGCCGAGAAAGCCGGCTAAGGTGATCGGCCAGCGATCTTGTTTGGGCCGGGCTGAGAGCCGCCGCCCCAAGCCCCTAAGGCCAGGCGACGCATCTCCTGCGATTCTTGCCTGATCCACACTGGGTGAGTAAAGAACGTTCCGAGGTTTTTCGCCAGAGAAAAAGAAGACCCGGCCCACGAGGAGCCGGGTGGTCTACGTGGGTAGTGTACTCCATCACCAGCCCGGTGGCATCGAATACCCGCCCACCGGGTTCGGGAGCTGGTGATGCCGAATGTCCCGCTCACTCAGCTTGCGCCAGAAGTGACGGCCGACTCCCATCGTCGGCAGGCCGCGCAGGGCGCCTGCAGTCTGTCCGGGGGAGGGATTGACCAGCCCGACCGGGACCAGCTTGCGCGCTTCCTCGATCGGGAACCGCAGATCGGAGTCATTGGAGATCACCAGCGCCGCGTCGACATTGCCACGTAGAACGTCCAGCAGCAGATGGGAGGCGACGTTGACATCGCTGCCCTTCTCCTCGCGGTGCGCGACGGAAACCATGAACCGCGCGTCGTTGACCTCCAAGCCTGCGCTGTCCTGAACCATCACCGGCCAGCCGGGGCCGACCAGTCGCGGCCGACCGTTCGGCTGGCGTACTGCGAGCGGCGCCGCCTTCACCCGCGCCACGTAGTATCCGTACTCGATGTGGTCGACACTTTTCGAGGCAAGCAGGGCCTTGAGGTAGACATCCTGATCCGCATAGCTCGACGGGTTCTCGGCCGCGTCCACTCGCGCCGTGCAGTAGACCACGCGCCCCAACAGAGCGCCACGCCAGTCGTGTCGCTCTTGCATGAGGGACTGTGCGAGCGCCCCGATATCGAGCCAGCGCCAGCCGAGCGTACCCCGACCGCACAACGACCGTGCGCCGTAGTACAGGTTGTAGCCGTCTACATACACACCGACACGCATCACTGGGGCACCTTATCCCGGTCTCTATCCGTGCGTTGACCAATCACCACCCCCATCACTCGAACCAGACACCGTGTCGGTCACCCTGCGGAGTGGTCAGTCCCGGACGAGCGTGCCCAGGTATGTGACGTCGCCTTTCGCGCCGTCCCATCGATAGGCGAGCCCGTCGTCGGTTCTGACCAGGGTGACCGTGCCGGCCGCGCACCTGTCGAGCCGGAAGACGAGTGCGGTGCCGGAGCTGCGCGTCAGCCTCAGGGTGGCCTGGCACGAGGTGGTCACGTCCTGCCAGCTTCCGGTGTTCTCGCCCGGCGCCAGCGTGATCTGGACGTCGGTCTCGTCGCTGCCCACAACGACCTCGGTCGGCTCGATGTGGCCGCCCCACGTGCCGGCGAGTGCCGCCGGTACGGTTCCCCCGGGCGTGGTCGTCGGCGTGGCGGTGGTGTCCCCCGAGCCGCCGTCGTTCTCGTTCACCACATCGTCCGTCATGGCCCCGTCGTCCTCCGTGACATCGTCCGGCGCGGGGATGCCGCCCGCTGTGGCGTCAGGCGTGGGGATGCCACCCGAAGTGGGGGTGCCCTGGCTGTAATCGGACGCCGGTGAGGTGGCGGCCGGTGACACGATCGTCGTCGCGTCGGCGGCCGCGGTGAGGGACGCGGTGGGGGACGCCTTCTCATCGGTCAGGAGCCGCGGCGCCAGGAGCGCGGCCGTGACCGACAGCGCGGCGACGGCCGCCACAGCGCCGATGACGATCCCGGTACGCGAACGCCGTACGCCTGCCCCGGCGCCCGGCGGGGTCGCCGGAACCGCGGTGAGGACGGCGGTCGCCTCGCCCTGCCGTACGCCCTCCGGCCTGGTGGCCGCCGCGGCCACGCCCGCCCGCAGCGGGTCGGGGGCGGAGCCGACGAGCTCCAGCAGCACGTCGCGGGAGGCCGGCCGGCACGCCGGGTCCTTCGCGAGGCAGCGTTCGACCACTCCACGCAGCGGCTCGGGCAGCCCGGAGGCGTCGGGCTCGGCGGTCAGGATCCGGTGCATCACGGCGGGCACGCTGTCGGCGCCGAACGCGGCCCGTCCGGTGGCGGCGAAGACGATCGTGGCGCCCCAGGCGAACACGTCGGCGGCGGGGGTCGCCGGCTGCCCGGCGATCTGCTCGGGCGCCAGATAGGCGGGGGTGCCGACGGGACCCGCCGTGATCGTGTCGCTCGCGCTGTGCCGGGCGATGCCGAAGTCCACCACGCGGGGGCCGTCCGGCCCGAGGAGCACATTGCCGGGTTTGAAGTCTCGGTGCACGATCCCGGCGGCGTGGATGGCCGTCAGCGCGGTGGCCGTGCCGACCGCGAGCCGTTCCAGCTCGCCGCCCCGCAGCGGGCCCCCGGCGTCGACCCGCCGCTGCAGGGAGGGCCCGTCGATGAACTCGCTCACGACGTACGGCATCGGCCCGTCGACCATGGCGGTCAGCACCCGGGCGGTGCAGAACGGCGCCACGCCGCGCATCGCGTCGAGCTCCCGGGCCAGCCGCTCCTTGACGGACGAGTCGAAGCCCGACTTGAGCACCTTCACGGCGACCGGTTCCCCGCCCGGTGTCCAGCCCAGGAACACGACGCCCTGACCGCCCTCGCCGAGCCGTCCGTTCAGCGTGAACTCGCCCAGCGCACGCGGGTCATCGGGGTCCAGGGGGTCGACCATGGGACCGCACGATAGCGGTCAGAAGACGCGGTGCGATATCACTCAAAGGCGGCGGAGGTCGACCGCGTAGGCGAGCTTGCGCCGCCCGGCGTCGCTCATGTGCAGGTGATCACCGACGTCGTACGGCGCGGCGAGCTGCTCGGGGAACTCCGGGTCGCGGACGGCCTTGTCGAAGTCGATGACGCCGTCGAAGGCCCCGCTGGTCCGGATCCACTTGTTGACCTGCTGCCGGATCTCCTCCCGCTCCTGGGTCCAGCTGCCGAAGCCGTAGAACGGGGTGAGCGTCCCGCCGAGGATCCGCACCTTCCGGGCGTGCGCCATCTTGATCAGCCGTTTGTAGCCGTCGATCAGCGGCGCGGCGGAGGTGTAGTAGCCCCGGGAGATGTCGTTGATGCCCTCGTAGACGATGACCGTGCGCACGCCCGGCTGGGTCAGCACGTCGCGGTTGAATCGGCCGAGGCCACGCGGCCCGACGTCGTGGTGGAGCAGCCGGTTGCCCGCGATGCCGGCGTTGAGCACGCCCATCCGCCGGTTCGCCGGCAGCCGGCCGAGCCGGTGATAGAGGTAGTCGGTCCAGCGGCGGTTGGCGTCGGCGCTCTGCCCCGCGCCGTCGGTCAGCGAGTCGCCGAACGCGACGACCGAGCGTGTGGTCTTCGGCGCGCCGACGGCGATGCGGTCCAGGAAGTACCACTGCGTGCTGGTGTAGGTGAAGCCGTCGGCGCTCTCCTCGGCGGCGAAATCACCCGGATCCGACAGATACGTGGTCGCGTAGGCACGCTCATGCCCGGTGACGCCCCGGACGTTGCTCGGCACGTAGAAGCTGACGACCACGTCGGACCCGCCGGGGATCTTCCCCGGGATCGGATCGCTCCAGGTGGCCCGCCCTGAGCCGATGGTGACCGATTTACGGCCGCCGAAGGTCACCGGCCGGTTCGTTCCCGTGAGGATCTCCGCGCCGTACGCCTGGATGCCGACGTGTACGCCGCGCAACGTCACCGGCGCCGATCCGAACAGGTTGGACAGACGGATGCGCATGCCCGTACCACCGATGCTGGTCCGCACCACCATCCGCACGGTCTGATCTCCGAGGGCGGCGACGAGCCGGGTGGTCGAGGCCGACCAGGTGCCGACCAGGCGGTGGGAGGCGGCGGGCTGCTCGCCTTTCCCCCGGTCCCCATGCCGGTCTACCTGGGTCTGCGCACCGGCCGGGGTCGCGGGGAGCACCACCACGGTCGTCGTCGCTGTCGCCGCGGCGAAGGCCAGAGCCACCACGGACAACCGGTGAGTCGGCCGGGGCATCAAGATCCTCCTGATGTGATGGGGGGTGATTGTGCCCCTACATTACGAGAGTTTTACCGGTGGCAGGGTGGTTTGCGGATCATCCACCTCGCCCGGCCGCGCCGTCCCGGCTCCCGTAATCTCTTTAACGATGAACGAGCATGAACGCTGGATAGATCTGAACGGTGCGGTCAACGTACGGGACCTGGGCGGACTGCCCACCATCGACGGCGGCGTCACCCGGTTCGGCCGGATTCTCCGATCCGACAACCTGCAGGGGCTGACCGACGGCGACGTCGACCGGCTGGTCTGGGACCTCAAGCTGAGGAACGTCGTGGACCTGAGGTCGGTGGCCGAGGTGCGGCTGGAGGGTCCCGGCCCGCTGACCCGGGTGGCGGAGGTCGGGATCCATCACCTCAGTCTGTTGCCCGAGGGCGGGCGGTTCACCGACGCCGGAGCCGACACGGTCGACGAACGGGCGCTGCCGCGGCGGGCCGAGCACACCGAGGACGAACGGTCGGAACCGCGGCTCACCCGCTACTACAGCGGCTACCTGCGCGACCGGCCCGACTCGGTGCTGGCGGCGCTGCGCGTGCTCGCGGTGGACGACGGCACGGCCGTGGTCCACTGCGCGGCGGGCAAGGACCGCACCGGGGTCGTCAGCGCGCTGGCGCTCGCGGTCGCCGGGGCCACCCCGGAGGCGATCGTCGCCGACTACGTGGCCACCGGCGTACGGCTGGCGGCGGTGCTCGCGCGGCTGCGGTCCAGCGAGACCTACCGGGCCGACCTGGACGCACAGCCGGCGGACGCGCATCACCCCCGCGCCGAGTACATGACGCGGTTCCTGGCCGGGCTCGACCGCCGGTTCGGCGGCCCGCTCGGCTGGCTCGCCGCCAACGGCTGGACCGACGACGACACCCGGGCCCTGCGCGCCCGCCTCCGCGACTGAGCACGACCGGCCGCCGGGAAAGGCCACGACGCGGCGGGAAGACCGTCAGGAAAGGCCGGCGACGAGGCGGGGAAGATCGGTGAGGGCGTCGGCCACCAGGTCGGCCTCGGCGGCCTCCGGGCGCGCGGCGTGCAGGTATCCCCAGGGACCACGGCGCAGCAGGGCCGTACGCATCCCGGCCCGCCCGGCCGGCCGCACGTCGTTGTCGAGCCGGTCGCCCACGTAGAGGATCTCCCGCGGTGCCCGGCCCGCGACGGCCGCGACCTTCGCGAAGAAACCCGGCTCGGGCTTCTCCACGCCCCAGCCGGCCGAGGTGTGGATCGCGTCGACCGGAAGGTCCATCGCGGCGAGCGCGTCGTAGGCCTGCGGCGGCTGGTTGCCGGCCACGATCACCTGATAACCGGCCTCGCGCAGCGCGGCGAGGCCGGGCCGGACGTCGGGGTAGAGGTCGTCGGCGTCGAAGTTCTCCCGCAGACCGTCCGGATCGTCCCGCCGCCACGCCGCGATCTCGGCCTCCAGGTCGAGCCCCGGCCGGATCAGCTCGAACGCCTCCAGGTGACCCCGGTCCAGGGCCGCCATGCCGCCGAGCACGCCCATGAAGGTCAGGCGCGGCACGCCGAGCCGGTCGGCCCAGCGCGACCAGATCCGCGTCTCGTCGATCAGCGTCTCTCCCACGTCGAACACGAGCGCGCGGATCACCATCGTCTCCCCCATCTGGATCGGTCTCTCGAAAACCCCGCTCAGATCCGCTCCATGGCCTTGCGTATGCGCTTCTCCGACACGGGCGCCGGGGTGCCGAGCTGCTGGGCGAAGAAGCTCACCCGCAGTTCCTCGATCATCCACCGGATGTCCCGTACGGCGGGCGCCGCACGCTCCTCGGGCTTGAGGCCGTCGAGCAGGTCGCGGTAGTCGTCCTCGACGTCGTGAACGCGGTGCATCCACTCCCGGTCGCGGCGCGGGTCGTCCGGCAGCTTCTCCAGGCGGCGCTGCACGGCGCGCAGATAGCGGTGCACGTCCGGCAGGCGGGCGTAGCCGGTCTCGGTGACGAATCCCGGGTGGACGAGCCCGCCGAGCTGCTCCCTGATGTCCTCGACGATGTCGTCGGGCCCGGCGAGTGCGCTCTGCGCCGCGTGCCAGACCGTGAGGATCCGCTCGACCCGCGCGACGACCTCCTCGGTGGTGTCGAACAGCGACGCGCGCACGTGGTCGTGCAGGCGCCGGAATCCCGCCTCGTCCCACGCCGGTCCCCCGGCCTCGTCGATCAGTTTGTCGGCCGCGCACGCCGTACAGTCGTCGAACAGCGCGGCCGCGCCGCCGTGCGGGCTGCGGCTGAGCGCGAGCTTGGCCGTCGTGCTCAGCCCACGCAGGATCGCCTTCGCCGGGCTCACCACGTTGAGCAGCAGCAGGCGGCGGGTGCCGGCCCACATGGCCCGGCGCTGCTCGGCCTCGGTCTCGAACATGCGGACGGCGACGCTGTCGGTCTGGTCGACCAGCGCGGGGTAGGCCCGCATCCGGCCCTGCTCGAAGAGCTTGGGCAGCGTGCCGATGCTCCAGGTGCGCAGCCCGGTGCGCTCCAGGTCGTCGGCGGCGCGGGAGAGCGTGGCGCGCAGGCGCGGCGCGAGCCGCCGCTTGAGGTCCTCCAGGTCCTTGCCCTCGGCGATCGTGCGTTTCCGGTCGTCGATCACCCGGTAGGTGATGCGCAGATGTTCGGGCACCTGGTCGGGGGCCCACGCCTCCCTGGGGATGTCCAGCCCCGTCATCCGGTGCAGTTCCCGCTCCAGCGCGTCGAGGATCGGCTCACTGCCGGGCCGTACCCGCTCCAGCACGGCCTTGGCGTAGTTGGGCGCGGGCACGAAGTTGCGCCGCAGGTGCTTGGGCAGCGACCTGATGAGCGCGGTGACGAGTTCCTCGCGCAGGCCGGGGATCTGCCAGTCGAAGCCCACCGGCTCGACCTGGTTGAGCACGGCGAGCGGGACGTGGACGGTCACCCCGTCGGCCGACCCGTCCTGGACCCCCTCCCCGGCTCCGGCCCCGGCCCCGGTGGGCAGGGACCCGGGGTCGAACCGGTAGGTGAGGCGCATCCGCTGGCCGTTCTGCCGCCAGGCGTCGGGGTAGTCGCGGGCGCTGACCCCGGCGCCCTCGTTGACCAGCATCTCCGGGGAGAAGGTCAGCAGGTCGGGGGTCTCGCGCGAGGCCTTCTTCCACCAGCTGTCGAAGTGCCGTCCGGAGACGACGTCGGCGGGGATCCGCTGGTCGTAGAAGTCGAACAGCGTCTCGTCGTCCACCAGGATGTCGCGCCGCCGGGCCTTCTCCTCCAGCCGCTCGACCTCCTGGAGCAGCTTGCGGTTCTCGTGGAAGAACCCGTGATGGGTCCGCCAGTCGCCTTCGACGAGGGCGTTGCGGATGAACAGCTCGCGGCACAGCTCGGGATCGATCCGGCCGTAGTTGACCTTTCGCTCGGTCACGACGGGCACGCCGTACAACGTGACCTTCTCGAACGCGACGACGGCGGCCTGGTCCTTCTCCCAGTGCGGCTCGCTGTAGGTGCGTTTGACCAGATGCTGGGCGAGCGGTTCGATCCACTGCGGCTCGATCTTGGCGTTGACCCGGGCCCAGAGCCTGGAGGTCTCGACGAGTTCGGCCGACATGACCCAGGCGGGCTGCGCCTTGGCGAGCGCCGACCCGGGGAAGATCGCGAAGCGGGCCCCGCGGGCGCCGATGTACTCGGTGATCGGCCTGCGGCCGTCCTGCCTGCGCTTCTCGAGGACGTCCTTGACCCCGATGTGCGACAGCAGGCCGACGAGCAGCGCCTGATGGATCCGCTGGGGGTCGGCGTCCACGCTGTTCGGCACGATGCCGAGTGTCCTGGCCACCTGCCGGAGCTGGCTGTCGATGTCCTGCCATTCCCGGACCCGCAGGTAGTTGAGGAATTCCGCCTTGCACAGCCGCCGGAACGCGCTGGACGACAGCTCCCGCTGCTGCTCCCGCAGATAGCGCCAGAGATTCAGATAGGTGAGGAAGTCCGATTCCTTGTCCGCGAACCGGCGGTGCCGCTCGTCGGCCGCCTGCTGTTTCTCGGCCGGACGCTCGCGCGGATCCTGGATCGACAGCGCCGCCGCGATGATCATGACCTCACGGGCGCAGCCGCCCCGGTCGGCCTCCAGCACCATCCGGCCGAGCCGGGGGTCCACCGGGAGCTGGGCGAGCTTGCGGCCGACCGCCGTGAGCTGCGGACCGTGACCCTTCTGGAGACCCGGGGCCTTGCGGGTGTCCCGTACCCGCCCACCGTCCTTCCGCGTCCCGTCGGGCGTGGCCGGGGTGAGCGCACCGAGCTCGTGCAGCAGGTTGATCCCGTCCCTGATCTGCCTGCTGTCCGGGGGCTCGACGAACGGGAACGCCGCGATGTCCCCCAGGCCCAGTGCGGCCATCTGCAGGATGACGCTGGCCAGGTTGGTACGGAGGATCTCCGGGTCGGTGAACTCCGGACGGGAGACGAAGTCCTCCTCGGAGTAGAGCCGGATGCAGACGCCGTCGGACGTACGGCCGCAGCGGCCCTTGCGCTGGTTTGCCGAGGCCTGCGAGATCGGCTCGATCGGCAGCCGCTGCACCTTGAGCCGGTTGCTGTAGCGGGAGATGCGGGCCGTGCCGGGGTCGACGACGTACTTGATGCCCGGCACGGTGAGCGAGGTCTCGGCGACGTTGGTCGCCAGCACGATCCGGCGGCCCCGGTGGGGTTGGAAGACCCGATGCTGCTCGGCGGCGGACAGCCGCGCGTACAGCGGCAGGACCTCCTCGGGGCGGCCCTTCAGCGCGTCGGCCGTGTCGCGGATCTCCCGTTCGCCGCTGAGGAACACCAGGATGTCGCCCGGACCCTCGCGGCACAGCTCGTCGACCGCCTCGACGATGGCCTGGGTCTGGTCGTCGTCCTCGCCGATCGGCCGATATCGGACCTCGACGGGATAGGTGCGACCGGACACCTCGACGATCGGCGCGCTGGGCCGTCCCGGCTCGGAGAAGTGCCGGGCGAACCGCTCGGGGTCGATCGTGGCCGAGGTGATGATCACCTTGAGGTCGGGCCGCTTCGGCAGGAGCTGCTTGACGTACCCCAGGATGAAGTCGATGTTGAGGCTGCGCTCGTGGGCCTCGTCGATGATCAGCGTGTCGTACTGCAGGAGGAGCGGGTCGGTCTGCATCTCGGCGAGCAGGATGCCGTCGGTCATCAGCTTGACGAGCGTGCCGTCGCTGGAGTGGTCGGTGAACCGCACCTTGTAGCCGACCGCCTCACCCAGCGGGATCGACAGCTCCTCGGCGATGCGCTCGGCCACCGTCCGCGCGGCGATCCGCCGGGGCTGGGTGTGCCCGATCGCGCCGTGGACGCCCCGGCCGAGCTCCAGGCAGATCTTCGGCAACTGGGTCGTCTTGCCGGAGCCGGTCTCCCCCGCCACGATCACGACCTGGTGGTCGCGGACGGCCGCGAGCAGGTCGTCCCTGCGCCGGCTGACCGGCAGCTCCGGCGGATAGCTGATCTCGGGTACGGCGGCGCGGCGTACGGCGACGCGGCGCTCCGCAGCCTCGATGTCCCCGGCGATCTCACCGGCCACGGCCCGGCGCGCCGCGCCGTCGCGTACCTTGCGCATGCCGTCGAGACGGCGGCGCAACCTGCGCTGATCGCGCAGCATGAGGTCGGGTAGGCGGCCCTGAAGGTCGGCGAGCGTGTTCATTCCACGCTCAAGGATAGGCAACCACCCCCGCAGCCCCGCCATCCGTTTTCCGTCGGCGAGATCACCATGGGATTGGAGCATTTAGCGACGGGTAGCCACAAAAGGGATATTCAACACCAAAGGAGGACCTGATGATCAGGATGCTCCACCAGATGGGGCTGCGCTCCAACATGATGTACGGAGCCGGTCTCATCTCGATCGGTGCCTCGATCGCTTCGTGGTTCGTCTCCAAGCAGTACGAGAACGCGGGCATGGACCGGGCCGACCGCTGGGGGCTGTTCATCGGTGAGTGGGTGCCGACGTTCTTCGCGCTCGGCATCGCCCTGCGCATGGAGGAGCTCAGCGAGGAGATGGGTCACGAGACTCCCGAGTTCCACGAAGAGAGCGCGGAGATGCGACGGCCCGCCCGGACCGGGGTCTGACACCGTCCGACGACCACCCCCAGTCCCGTGATCTTGCGAATACTCGCACATCGGGCCAGGAGCAGGGACTACACATTTTTGATCTTGCAGTTTCTCGCAGACATGTGCACTGATCAGCGAAAACGTCATTGGTGATCTTGCACTCCCGACTGCAAGATCACGGAGTTGATTCGCGCAGTTCAGGAGGGCGAGCTGCAAGAAACCGCAAGATCACGGGGTGGGGTCTGGTCAAGAACCCGGTCGGACGTCTGCTCAACGTCTGCTCAACGTCTACTCGGTCTTTTCGGCGCGGACGATCGCGATCGGGCAGTGGGCGCGGTGGAGGACGCCGTGGCTCACAGAGCCGAGCAGCGCTCCCTTGACCTCGCCGACCCCGCGGGTGCCCACGACCACCAGGTCCGCGGTCCGGGAGGCCTCGGCCAGCACCGTGATGGGGTGCCCGCACACGACGGACTCGGCCAGGGGGACATCGGGGTGCCGCTCCCGCCACGGCGCCAGCCGCCGGCGGAACGACTCGGCCTCGGCGTCGGAGATCTCCGTCATCATCGCACCGTATCCGGCCATGGGCGGGCCGAACACCGGCGGCCGCCAGGCGTGCACGGCACGCACGCGCGCCCCGCGGAGCCCGGCCTCCTCGAACGCGAACTCGACCGCCGACTCACTGTGCGGGGACCCGTCGAAGCCCACCACGATCTCGTCGTACGGCTCGCGCCGGGTTCCCCGTACCACGACGAGCGGGACGGCCGCCCGGGCGGCCAGGCCGAGCCCGACGGAGCCGAGCACGAGCCCGGCGAAACCTCCCATGCCCCTGCTGCCCACCACGACGAGGTCGGCCCGCTCCGACTCGTCCGTCAACCGCTCGACCACGGTGCCGGTGACGAGGCCGGTGGTCACGGTGAGGCCGGGCGCCTCCTCGCGCCCCCCGGCGCGCCCGATCGCCCGCTCCCGGGCGCGGGCGAGCACGCCCTCGCAATGGTCCGACAGCGACTCGCTGAAGCCGGCCACCCCGTGGAAGGGATATTCGTTGGCCCACGGCTCACGGACATGCACGATCTTCAGCGCGGCGCCGCGCCGCAGGGCGTCGTCCACCGCCCAGTCCACCGCCGCCAGCGCCTGCTCGGAGCCGTCCACGGCCGCCACGATCGAACCGGACATATTCGCAATCCTCCCGGGTAGTTCCGACAACTCCATCACATCCCCGGAACGGGGAGGCGGACAGCGGCCGAACGGCCCGGCCGGACAGGACCTCCGGCACCTGCGCGGCCCCCCGGACGGGAGTGGGATGGAGGGTGAGGAGCCCGAGACGACGGACCCCGAGACAGAGGAGAGGGTGAGGTAAGCGATGGGCGCGCCGATGAAGCGGGAATCGAGAGGACTCTTCCCCGACCTTTTCGACTGGTTGGAGGCGCCGCTGGCCACGCTCCGGCCGATGGCCGGGCAGCAGATCCGCTTCGAGGACTACATCAAGGACGGACGCTACGTGCTCCGTGCCGAACTGCCCGGAATCGACCCCGAGAAGGATGTCGAGATCACCGTGTCGAACGGTGTTCTCATGATCCACGCCGAGCGGCAGCAGGAGGAGCGGGAGGGACACCGCACCGAGTTCCGGTACGGATCGTTCACCCGGTCCATCACGCTGCCGCCGACGGCCGACGACAGCGACGTCAAGGCCACCTACGACAAGGGAATCCTCGAGGTCAGCGTGAAGCTCGCCGAGGAGAAGCCCGCCGGCAAGCGAATCGAGGTGGAGAAGCCGGCCGGGTAAGCGGACGGCAAACAAAGATCTCCGAGATCGGGGCCCGTCCGCACGGACGAGGCGGACGGGCCCCGTTACGACCGCGGCACGGCGGAGACATGCAGAACAGAGGAGGTGGACCTCATGGAGTCCAAGAGATGGAACGTCGAGATCTTCGTCGACGAAGACGACAACGACGATCTGACCACCGCGACCGCCGTGCTGTACACGAACGCGGGTAGAAGGCACGAGAGCGTCGCGCACGCTCGACGCAACCCGGCGGACCGTCCCGTTCCGGAGATCGGTGACGAACTCGCGGCGGGACGGGCGCTGTCGGATCTGGCGGCGAAACTGCTCGGGGACGGCGCGGAAGACGTGGCACGGCTCGCCGGACCGGCCTACGAGACGCACTGACCGGCGGGCGCGCACAGGGCGCGCAAAGTGTGCGCGCAGGGCGCGGTGCGAAGGTCACCGGGCCGAGGACGGGCGACGGTGCGGGAGAGCGTCACTCCTCCCGCACGACGTCCTCCGGGTCCTTGTCCTCTCGCATGCCGCGCCAGGAGGGGTGGCGCAGCCTGCCCTCGCCCGTCCACTCGCCGAACCGCACCTCGCCGACCAGCACGGGGCGCACCCAGTAGGCGCCGCGCGCGTCCTCACGCGGCGGTTCCTCGTCGAAGGGCGAGGTCTCCTGCTTGAGCGGCGCCAGCCGTACGGCGAGCTCGCGCAGGACCGCCTCGGTGAATCCGGTGCCCACGCTGCCGGCGTAGCGGAGACGGCCCTCCTCGTCGTGTACGCCGAGCAGCAGTGAGCCGATCATGCCGGCGCGGCGGCCGGCGCCGGACCGCCAACCGCACACGACGATGTCCTGGGTGCGGAAGTTCTTCACCTTCACCCAGTCCGGCGACCGCCTGCCCTGCCGGTACGGCGAGGCCAGCCGCTTGGCCATCACCCCTTCCAGGCCCAGCCTGCGCGACTCGGCGACCGCCCGCGGGCCGTCGTCGCGGAAGCACGGCGGCACGTCCCAGTGGTCACCCGGCGTTACCAGCTCCTCGAGCAGTCCCCTGCGTGCCGTGTACGGCATCGCGATCACGGGCTCCGCGTCGACGTGCAGCACGTCGAACAGCAGGTAGACCACCGGCACGGCCACCGCCAATCGAGCGATCTTCGCCGCCTGCCGCTGGTGCATCCGCGGCTGCAGCGCCTCGAACGACGGTCTGCCGCGCCGGTCGAACGCGACGATCTCCCCGTCCAGGACCAGGTCGTGCCCGCCCACCGCTCCGGCGAGCCCGTGCGTCTCCGGATAGGCCACCGTGATGTCCCTGGCGTTGCGGGAGACCAGCCGGACCCGGCCGCCCTCGATGTAGGCGAGCGCCCGCACGCCGTCCCACTTCATCTCGAAGGCGTAGTTTTCACCGGGCTCGGGGAGCGGCCCGGCCTGCCCCATCATCGGCGTGTACGCCGGGAGCCCCCTCATGCCACCAGGACTTCGCTCGCAGGGATCTTCAACCGGACAGGCCGGTCGGTCACCCGGTGATCAGCCCGGCCGCCCGCATCTCCTCGGTCAGCCAGGAGAACGCGGGCAGGCCCAGGCCCCCGCCGTTCACCTGGCCGGGAGGAAAGCCGATCGGCCCGCCGCTGATCGGCGCCCCCGGAGAAGGACCGGCCGCGGCCGGCTGCCCGGCGTACGGCATGGGGCCGAACGGCGCGGCAGGTCCGGCGGCACCGGGCGCATGCCCGGCCGGCGGCGCGCCCGCGGCCGTCGGGCCGTTGAGCGTGCCCCGTCCGCTGCCCGGGATGGTCCCGTTGGCGTGCAGTGACTCGCCCGCGCCCGCTGCGCCCGCCCCACGCGCCTTGACCGCGCGGCCCTTGCCCGTCACCCCGCCTTCATGTCCACCGCTTCCCTGCCCACCGGCCCGCTGTCCACCTGTCCGCTGTCCACCCGGTCCGCGTCCACCGGGCGAAGCGACCACGCCGGGCCCGGCCTCGGCGGCGGACGGCTCACCCGCGATCCCGGCGGCCACCGGAGCCCCGTCGGCGTATTCCATTCCACCCGTCATCGCCCATGCTCCACCGGCGTCCGGATCCACCGCGCCGGGCACGAGCAGGCCGGCCCAGGCCATCTCGGTGGTGAGCCGGTCGAGCAGGCCCTGGACGCCGCCCGCGGTGAGGTCGCCGGAGCCGATGTCGGTGGTGAGTTCCGGCGCGATGAACGCGAGGGCCGGCCCCAGGGCGAGCAGCGCGTTGGGCAGCCCGGCACCGGTGCGGCCCGGGTCGCCGAGGTCGAGCGGCATACAGCTCGACTTGATGATCTGGAAGAGGCGCTCGACCCGCCGGGCGTCGCGCGTGCCGTACCCGTCGTACAGGTCCGGGTGATGCGCGAGCACGAGAGCCGCGAGGCCGGTGACGTGCGGCGCGGCCATCGAGGTGCCGTCCCACGCGGCGTAGTCGCCGGACGGCACGGCCGACAGCACCGCCACACCGGGCGCGCAGACGTCGATGCCCGGGCCGTGACAGGTGAATCTGGGCGAGAAGTATCCCTCTCCCGTGCACGGCTCCGTGATCTCGGCGGCGTGCGCCGTGCCGGCGGGGAAGGTGCCGACCCGCCCGATGGCGGCGACGGTCAGCACCGTGGGCAGGTTTCCGGGAAAGCCCACGGGCCCGCCGTCGTTGCCCGCGGCGACCACGCACGCCACACCCGCTTCACGGGCCTGCTCGATCTTGGCGGCGACGAGCTGGGACGGGTGCCTGCTGCCGAGGCTCAGGTTCACCACATCGATCCGCTGCTCTATGCAGTAGTCGAGGGCCTCGATGAGATCGCTGAACCGCCCCCCCGGGAAGATCTTGCAGGCGTGCACCTCTGCCTCCACCGCGAAGCCGACGACACCCTGACCGTCGTCGGCGCCGCCGATGATCGCGGCGCAGTGAGAGCCGTGGTAGGCCGTGTCCACCGCCCAGCCGTCGGGCTTTCGGTCCGAGAGGTCGATGCCGCCGCTGATGCGGTTGAGCAGATCGGGATGGTCGATCGCCGCCCCGGAGTCGATGATCGCGACCTTCACACCTGCGCCGCGGAACGTGGGCGGCAGCCGGTCGAGGTTCATCGCCTGCTGGCCCCAGCCGAAGAGCTGGTGCCCGGGAAAGCCCTCCAAGGTCTCCGACAGCTTCACCAGTTCGATCAGGTTGTCCCTGCTCGTGGACAGGGACGGGCGGTCGAGATGGAAGCTCCAGTGGCCGGAGCGGGGCTTGACCACCAGGCTGACGACGGACTCCGGCGTCTCACCGGCGAGTGTCACCGTTGCCCGGCCGTCCGCGCCCGTCACGCCCTGGGCGGGCCAGCCGAAACCGGTGACGAAGACGGTGGCGCCCGGCACCGGCTTGCCGTCGCCGTCGCGCACCAGGAACGTGAAGGTGCTCACCACTCCCGACGGCACCACGGCCGCGGCCGTACGGCGCCTGCGCGGCGGCCCCGGCACCTCGGTGTAGGTCAGCAGCCGGTCACGCTCGATGAGCACCTGCGGATACTTCATGTGCAGCTCGAGAGCGTGCTCGGCGGTCATGTCCACGATCAGGATCTCGGGGAACGGGGCGCTCGTTCCCATTACCTGAGGACCCATTACCTGAGGGCCCATCGCCTGAGGGCCCGTCACCTGCGGACCCATGACATGTGAGCCGGTCATCTGCGGGCCGCCCATCAGGTGAGGGGCCGTCGCCGGAAAGGCGGGCCCCTGATGCCGTCCCTGCGGCTCGGCGCCGGCCGGTGGTCCCGGATGGCCCGGGAGCCGGCGACGCACGGTCACTTCCGGGTCGTTCTCCAGCAGCTCGCACAGACCGTCGGCGTCCAGGGGCGGCGCGCTCACCCCCATCGCCGACAGGTACGGCTGTCGCAGCGCGGCCACCATATAGCGCATCGGACGCGGCTCCACCACATGCGGCACCTGCCGGGTCGGCTGCCTCCCCCTGCTCGATGCCGGTGAGCGCGACTCGCTTCCGTCCTTGGGCTTGTCGTTACTGGTCACAACGTCTCGACTCTCCCCAGCTCAGGCTGGTCTCGCCGGCCGCACCAGAGGGCTCGACGGGAATTACACGGCAAGGGGGTGTTCCCGGGACACCCCCTTGGGGGCCCGGACCGGTCAGGCGACCGGTCCGGGCCATTCATTCGAACTCCGTCACAGGAGTGGAACCGTGGGCCGGCCGCTGTTGACGACGCCGAGGACGGCCTGGAGCTGCGCCAGGCACGCCTCGTACTGCCCGGCCCGGTACAGCTGCACCGCCTGCACCAGCGGCGGGATGATTCCCGCCACCTGCGGCGCCTGCAGGAGTGACACCTGCAACCAGCCGTAGAGCTGCTGGAGGGTCACCGCGCACTGCACCTGCGCTGGGATCAGCGTCGCCGGACGGCCCGGGATCGGCGGCATCGCCGTCCCCGTGGCCGCGCCGACCGCCATGCCCATCGCCGGACCGGTCGTCATGGCCATCCCCGGGTTCATGGCCGGATCGGGCACCATGCCGGCTCCGCCCGAGACGGTGCCGGGCCAGGGAGCTCCTCCGCCCATCGAGTCCACCATGTGCCTCCGCTCAGAATCCGGCGCCGGCCGCCACCGGCGTCTGCTGTGCGGCCTGCTGGTGCTGCTGGGTGACGTACTGAGGCGACACCTGCTGGCCGTACTGCTGCTGGCTCACCGCGCTCAGCGGATTCACCGCGGTCAACGCGTTGAGCGGGTTCACGGCGGCCAGCGGGTTCACCGCACCCAGCGGGTTCACGGCGCCCAGCGAGTTGATCGCGTTCAGCGGGTTCAGCGCGATCTGCGGGATGAGGTGCTGGCCGTAGACCTGAGCGTGCTGCGGAGTGGCCTGCAGACCGAGCGCCTGGCCGTACTGGGCCACCTGGCCGTACTGCGGCTGGTACTGCCCCTGGGCGTACGGGTGGGCGAGCTGCTGCTGGATCTGCTGCTGGATCTGCTGCCGCAGAACCTGCTCCACCGCCTGCTCCTGGATCTGCTGCTCGACCTGGTGCTGGGTCTGCAGGACGTCCAGGATCTGGCGGGCCACCTCGACACCGTGCCGGACGGTCATGCGGGCGACCTTGGTCCAGAAGGTCTGCGGGCTCACCAGGTGCTCCTGCGGGTGGACCTGCTCCTCCTGCTGGATCGCCCCGTTGAGCAGCGAGGCCTGCTGGCCCGCGAGCTGCGGCATGGCCATGCCGAGCTGAGCGATCTGGGGCGCCACGGCGTGCTGCTGGGCGACCTGCTGGTAGAGGACCGTCTCCAGAACCTGACGGGCGGCCGGTACGCCGTACCGGATCCCGACCCGGGCGATCCTGGCCCAGAAGGTCTGCGGGCTCACCAGGTGCTCCTGCGGGTGGATCTGCTCCTCCTGCCGGGTCGACTGACTGATCGAGAGCGCCTGCTGCTGACCAGGCTGCTGAGCGAGCCGGCCGAGCTGCAGGGGCGAGATCTGCTGCTGAGTCGCGTAGCCCAGCGGCGTGGTGGTCATGTACGAGGGTTGCATCGCTGTGAACGTCATAGTCACTCCTTCGAACCAGGTAGGTCTGGCTCATCGCCCTTTGTGATTACACAGCGTGACCACCCTGCGGCACAATGTGTCGCGCGTAATGCTCTTCTAAGATCAACTTTGCGCTCGACTACCGACAACTTCTACTGTCTTGACGATTTTTATTTTCGGTGAGAGGGTGGGGACATGTTGGACGTGGCGATCATCGAGGACCCGGCCGCTGCCGAGGTCTCACTGGATCCGGTGCGGGCTCGGCTGCTCGCCGAGCTGGCGGAGCCCGCCTCGGCGACGATGCTGGCGGCCCGGATCGGCCTGCCGCGGCAGAAGGTGAACTACCACCTCAAGGCCCTGGAACGGCACGGCCTGGTGGAGCTGGTCGAGGAGCGAAGGAAGGGCAACGTCACCGAACGGGTGATGCGGGCGACCGCGGCCTCGTTCGTGATCTCTCCGGCGGCGCTCGCCCCGGTGGCGCCGGATCCGGCGCGCGCGCCCGACCAGCTGTCGGCCCGCTGGCTGCTGGCCCTCGCCGCCCAGCTGGTACGTGACGTGGGCACGTTGATCACCGGAGCGGCCAGAGCACGCCGGAAGACGGCCACGTTCGCGATCGACGGGCGGGTGCGCTTCGCCTCGGCCGCCGATCGGGCCGCCTTCGCCACGGAACTCGCCGAAGCGGTCACCGCTCTGGTGAGCAGATATCACGACGATACGGCCGAGGGCGGGCGTGAGCACCGCGTGGTCGTGGCGCTGCACCCCAGCGTCCGTCCCGGCACCGAGACCCAGGAGAGATGAGATGGCGCACGAATTCGAACTGTCCAAGGAGATCGAGCTGGCCGCCACACCCGAGCAGGTGTGGGACGCCATCGCCACCGGCCCGGGGATCGACTCCTGGTTCATGGGGCGCACCGAGATCGAGCCACGCGAGGGGGGCAGAAGCCGGTTCACGATGATGGGCGGTGCCGAGCAGTCCACGGTGACCATCTGGAAGCCGGGCGAACGGTTCGCCTACCGCAGTGACGAGGGCCCCGACGGCGCCTTCATGGCCCTCGACTACCTCATCGAAGGCCGCGACGGCGGCAGCACGGTCCTGCGTCTCGTGCAGAGCGGCGTACTCGGCGACGACTGGGAGAGCGAGTACGAGGCCCTGGGCGTGGGCTGGGACATGTACCTGCACACGCTCGCCCAATACCTCGTGCACTTCCCGGGCCGGACCGCGACGGGCATCGTCTCGGCCGCCCGCCCGAAGGCCGGCGACCCCGAGCACGTGTGGGCGGCGCTGACCGGGGCGCTCGGGCTCTCCGGATCGGTCACCCAGGGCGCCCCGGTACGACTCGCCGTCGAAGGGCTCCCCGTGATCCAGGGCGTCGTGGACTACGCCGGCCTGCCGACCTTCCTGGGCGTTCGCACCGGCGACGGGTTGTACCGGTTCATCCATTCCGGTCCCTCACGGGGCAACGTGCTGGTCCTCGGGCACCACGTCTTCTCCGACGACGTGGACGAGCAGACCGCCGAGGCCGCCTGGAACTCCTGGCTCGACCGGCTGCTCGCCTGATCGCTCGATGGCCTGACGGACGTCCCCGGCCGGCCGCGGTCCGTACGCGATCTGCGCCGGCGAGGTGCCTCCGGGCCGTTCCGCGGGCATCGTCTCCTCCATGAGCCGGGAAAAGGCCGAGCCTGGCCGCCCGTACGACCACGGCGAGGGGCAGGGGCGTGACCACGGGCACGGACACGGGCCTGGTGACGAGCACGGGCACGGGCACGGGCAGACGTCGCGGAGGCCGCTGGGCGAGCGGATCCGGCACGCGCTGCGGCCGCACCCACACTCACACGAGACGTCGGACAAGGTCGACGCGGCGATGGAGACCTCCGCCCGAGGGATGCGGGTGTTATGGATCTCCCTCGCCGGGCTCGGCACGACCACGGTGATCCAGGCCGTGGTGGTGGCCATCTCGGGCTCTGTGGCGCTGCTGGGCGACACGCTGCACAACGCCGCCGACGCGCTGACCGCGGTCCCGCTGGGCATCGCGTTCCTGCTCGGCCGCCGCCCGCCGACCCGGCGCTACACCTACGGCTACGGGCGGGCCGAGGACCTGGCCGGAGTCGTGATCGTGCTGACCATCGCGGCCTCGGCCGTGTTCGCGGCCAAGACCGCGTTCGACCGGCTGCTCGACCCCCGGGAGGTGAGCGAACTGGGCGCGGTCGCGGGCGCGGCGCTGGTGGGGTTCGCCGGCAACGAACTGGTCGCCCGCTACCGCATCCGCGTCGGCAGGCAGATCGGGTCGGCCGCGCTGGTCGCCGACGGCCTGCACGCCCGCACCGACGGGTTCACCTCGCTGGCCGTGCTGGCGAGCGCGGGCGGTACGGCGCTGGGCTGGAACCGGGCCGACCCGGTCGTCGGCCTGCTCATCACCGTCGCCATCCTCGCCGTGCTCCGGCAGGCCGCGCGCGAGGTGTACCGCAGGCTGATGGACGCGGTGGATCCCGCCATCGTGGACCTGGCCGAGGCGACGCTGCGCGCGACGCCCGGGGTGCTCGACATCGGGCAGGTGCGGCTGCGCTGGATCGGCCACCACCTGCGGGCCGAATGCGAGGTGATCGTCGACGCGGCCTGCACCGTGATCGAGGCACACCGGACCGCCGTCGAGGCCGAGCACGGCCTGATCCACGCCATCCCCCGGCTGACCGCCGCCATCGTGCACGCCGACCCCCTCCCCCACGGCGGCGTCGACCATCACGCCCTCCTCGCCGACCACCGGCACGGCCTCCGTACCGACCATCCCCGCTGATCCGTCAGCCGGGCACGACGTGACACGGGAGGTCTGTGGATATGTAGGGGTTTAGCGGTACCGTGCTCGAAATCGCTCTCCGGAACGACCACGTTCCCGGAGGGCGTCTCCCCCGTCCGAGCACTCCTGGAGGCCGCCGCGATGCCGTCGCACTCCGACCACATCGGTTTCGCCCCCGACCCGTTGATCAGGAAGCACCGCACCGCGGAGGTCACCGTCACGGTCACGGAGAACGGTGCGCCGCTCGCCGGTCGAGAGGTGACGATCGCACAGCGCGATCACAAGTTCCTGTTCGGCTGCATCGGCTTCGACTTCCTGCCGCTCGCGAGCGGCGAATGGGCGGCCGGGTCTCAGGAGGCCGCCGAGGCCGAGCACCTGGCCGACCTGTGGTCCGGCCTGTTCAATTTCGCCACGCTGCCGTTCTACTGGGGTCAGTTCGAGCCCGAGCGGGGGCGTCCGGACACCGAGCGGCTGCTCGCCACGGCGCGCTGGTTCGCCGAGCGCGGCTGCGTGGTCAAGGGCCACCCATTGGCCTGGCACACCGAGACCGCCGAATGGCTGATGGACCTGTCGAACGCCGACATCGCCCGCGAGCAGGTCGCCCGCATCAAGCGCGACGACCGACTTCGCCGGACTTATCGACATGTGGGATGTCATCAACGAAGTCGTGATCATGCCGATCTTCGACAAGTACGACAACGGCATCACCCGGATCTGCCGCGAGATCGGCCGCATCCCGATGGTGCGCATGGTCTTCGACGCCGCCCGCGAGGCCGGCCCGCACGCCACGCTGCTGCTGAACGACTTCGACATGTAGGCGGCGTACGAATGCCTGATCGAGGGGGTGCTGGAGGCCGGCATCGAGATCGACGCGCTGGGCCTGCAGAGCCACATGCACCAGGGCTACTGGGGCGAGGAGAAGACCCTCGACGTCCTGGAGCGATTCTCGCGGTACGGCCTGCCGATCCACTTCACCGAGACGACGCTCGTCTCCGGCCACCTCATGCCGCCGGAGATCGTCGACCTGAACGACTACCGGATCCCCGAGTGGCCGTCGACGCCGGAGGGCGAGGCGCGGCAGGCCGACGAGGTCGTCCGGCACTACAAGACGCTGCTCTCGCACCCCTCGGTGGAGGCGATGACGTACTGGGGGCTGTCGGACCGCGGCGCCTGGCTCGGCGCACCCGGCGGCCTCGTCCGGGCGGACGGCACGCCGAAGCCGTCCTACGAGGCGCTGCGCTCACTCGTCAAGGGCGAGTGGTGGCTGGCCCCCACCACGACGACCACCGACGCCGACGGCCGGGCGCGGTTCAGCGGGTTCCTCGGCGAGTACGAGCTGACGGCCGCCGGAACGACCACGACGTTCAGGCTCGACCGGCCCGGCGATATCGCCCTGGCCGTATCCCTTTGAGGGCGACAGGAGCGGGCGCGCCCGGTTGAATGAGAGCGCTCTCACCCTTGAGGAGGACCGATGTCCGATGCCGTCGCCCTGCCGGCCGTTCCCGTTCCGCTGCGCGTGCTGAACTCCCCGGTCTCGTGGAACGTCGACGGCGACGACGCGCTCACGATCACGTCGGGCGCCGGGACCGACCTGTTCGCCGATCCGGGCGGTCCCGGCCGGTTCGGCAACGCCCCGGCGCTGGTCGGCCGCCTCGACGGCGACTTCACCCTGAGCGCGCGGATCAGGACCGACCTGATGTCCACCTACGACGCCGGCGTGCTGCTGCTCTACGCGGGTGAGGACCTGTGGGCGAAGTTCTGCCTCGAACTGTCCCCCCAGGGCCGGCCCACCATCGTGACGGTCGTGAACCGCGGCGTGTCCGACGACTGCAACTCGATCGGCGTGACGGGGGACGACGTCCGGCTGCGGGTCTCCCGGGTGGGCACCGCGTTCGCCTTCCACGTCGCCACCGGGACCGATTTCTGGCACCTCATCAGGTATTTCGCGCTCGACGGCGACCCCGAGGTCGGCTTCCTCGCGCAGTCGCCCACCGGCAAGGGATGCACCGTACGCTTCGAGGAGGTGCGGTACACCGCCGGGCGCCTGTCCGATCTGCGCAACGGCGAATGATCCGGGTCGTCGTCAGCCCGGACGGCGCCGTCGCGGCCGCTCCAGCCGGGAGACGAGCCCGGTGAGGGTGGCGCCGAGCGGGGCGTCGAAGGTCAGCAGGGCCTGGCCGTCGCCCCTGGTCCGGCCCCGATTGATGATCGCGATGGGGATGCCGCACGCGGCGGCGTGCCGTACGAACCGATAGCCGGACATCACGGTCAGCGACGACCCCAGCACCAGCAGCATCCCGGCCCGCTCGACCAGCGCGTAGCACTCCTCGACCCGTGGTCGCGGCACGTTCTCGCCGAAGAACACCACGTCGGGCTTGAGCACGCCGCCACATCCGGCGGCGTCGCAGTCCACGATGGTGAAACCCTCGACCTGATCGTCGGCGAGCACGGCGTCGCCATCGGGGTTGATCATGTCGACCCGGGCCCGCCAGCGGAGGTTGGCCATGCGCAGCCGCCGGTCGAGCGACTGCCGGGAGGTGCGCTCGCCGCAGGAAAGACAGCGAACGCGGTCGAGCGCGCCGTGCAGTTCGATCACCTGCCGGGCACCCGCCGCCTGGTGCAGCCCGTCGACGTTCTGGGTGATGATCCCGGCGACCAGGCCCCGGGCCTCCAGGTCGGCCACGGCACGATGCCCGGCGTTGGGACGGGCACGGGCGATCTCCCGCCACCCCAGGTGACTGCGCGCCCAGTAGCGCCGCCGCGCCGCCGCGCTGGCGACGAACGTCTGGTACGTCATCGGCTCGGCCCGCCGCCTGCGGCCGGTCTCCCCTCGATAGTCCGGAATGCCGGACTCGGTCGACAGCCCGGCCCCGCTCAGGACCACCACGTCACCATCCGTGACGAGGTCGGCCAGCAGGCGGAACCGAGGACTGGTGAACAGGCCCGCCGGGCCACGCGGCGCGTCGGTCACGCGCTCGGTCCCCTCATTCGCCGCCAATGTCACGCATCCATCCTGCCTGACCGAATGGAAACCGACGGAACGAGAACCCAGAAAAGGGATGCCGCCGGAGGGACGCTCTGCCATAGCATGTCCCAGATCGATGGCGATCAGGGACGTACGGCCGGCGTTCCCGGGCACGGATCCTCGATTCGCCCGCGCGGGGAGTGCACGGAAGGCTGCTCGCACCGCGGGAGGTCAGGATGTCGGCACTCCGGCGCCGCTTGTGGGTCCCCGTCGTGCTCTCCTACGCCGCGTTCATCCTGGTCGGGGTGAGCGCGGGTGTGGCCGGGGTGCTCCTCCCGGCGCAGATCGACGACTACGGCCTGGACAAGGCCACGATCGGGACGACGTTCTTCACATTCTCGGCCGGGTTCATGCTGGCCGGCTCGAACGCGGGTCCGCTGATCCACCGTTTCGGCGTACGGACCACCCTCGTCGTCGGCTGCGGCGCGTACGTTCTGGCCGGGCTGGTCACCGCGGCCCGCCCGCCGTTCCTGGCCCTGGTGGCGGTCCAGCTGATCGTCGGGTACGGCACGGGCCTGATCGAATCGGTGCTCAACGTCTACCTCGCGGACCTTCCGGGAGCGACGACCCTGCTCAACCGGCTGCACGCGTTCTTCGGCGTCGGCGCGCTGCTCGGGCCGCTGCTGGCCACCTGGATGCTGGGCCACCTGCCGTGGACGGCCGTGTGGCTGGTCCTCGCCCTGGCCGGTCTGCCGCTCATAGTCGGTTTCCGGCTGGCCCTCCCCGCGCGTGAGGTCCACGCCGTGCCGGAGGGGTCCGAGGCCCGGGAGACGTCCCGGCACACGGCATCGGGGCGCGGGCTGCTCGGCGCGACGTCGCGGGAGCCCGCCGTCCTGTTGGGCGCCGCGTTCCTGGCCGTCTACGTCGGCCTGGAGATAAGCGTGGGCAACTGGGGATTCAGCTTCCTGGTGGACGGGCGCGGGCAGGGGGATCTGCTGGCCGGCTACACCGTCTCGGCCTATTGGCTCGGGCTCACCCTCGGCCGTTTCCTGATCAGCCCGATCGCGGTCAGGCTCGGGATGACCGACATCGGCATGACCTTCGCCTGCCTGGCCGGGGTCACGGCAGGCGCGATGCTGGCGTGGTCGCTCCCGGGACCGGTCGCGGCCGTCGTGAGCTTCGTCCTGCTCGGCTTCTTCCTGGGCCCGATCTTCCCGACCACGATGGCCGTGGCGCCGAGGCTGACCGCCGCCCGGCTGGTGCCCACGGCGATCGGGCTGCTGAACGGCGTTTCCGTGGTGGGTGGCGCGGTGTTCCCCTGGCTGGCCGGGACGATCGCCGAGGGCATCGGACCATGGACGCTGCCGCCGTTCGCCGCGGCGCTCGCCCTGCTGCAACTCGTCCTGTGGTGGCAGGTGGCCCGGCGCATGACCACGCCCTCGACGAACCCGCGTTCGATCCGCACAGAGGATCAAGGGGCGATATAGGGTCGATCGAGTACTGATCGAATATCGGCAGACGAAGCCGGAGTTCGGGGGATCCGATGAACCGAGAGCTCACCGTGATGGCCGTGCACGCCCACCCGGACGACGAGGTGATCGGCACCGGCGGCATTCTCGCCCGCTATGCCGAGGAGGGCATCCGTACGGTCCTGGTGACGTGCACCAACGGGGAGCAGGGGGATGGTCCGGGTGGGGTCAAACCGGGCGAGCCCGGTCATGACGACGACGCCGTGGCCGAACGCCGGCTGGCCGAGCTCCGCGAGTCCGCCACCCACCTCGGCGTCACCCACCTGGAGTTGCTCGGCTACCGCGACTCGGGCATGGACGGCTGGACGGGCAACGCCCACCCCGAGGCGTTCGCCAACGTCCCGGTCGAGCGCGCCGCCGCCCGGCTGGCCGAGCTCATGGAGCGATATCGGCCGCAGGTGGTCGTGACGTACGACGAGATCGGCGGCTACGGCCACCCCGACCACATCCAGGCCCACCGCATCGCAATGGCGGCGACCGAGTCGACCGGGATCCCCGACAAGCTCTACTACACGGCCACGCCGCGGGAGCGGATCCGGCAGATGTTCGACTTCATGCGGTCGAGCGGCATGGACATGAACGGGTTCGACCTGCCCGAGGACTTCGGCACTCCGGACGAACTGATCACCGCCACCGTCGACGTCTCGCCGTACGTCGAACACAAGATCAAGGCGCTGCGTGCCCACGAAAGCCAGGGCGAGAACATCTTCCTGCTGCGAATGCCCGCCGAGGCGCAGCACCAGGCCTTCGCGGCCGAGTTCTTCGTCCGCCGGATCTCCCGCCTGGCCGCCCCGGACCGGGAGGACGACCTCTTCGCCGGACTGCGCGGCTGATTTCCGGCCCGCCTCAGAGGTGGAACCAGTGAATGCGCCGGCAGGCGGTGCACACGAAACAGACCGCGTCGCGGTTGGCCCAGTCGAGATTCATGAACGACATGCCGGTGGTCTGCAGCTTCCAGCTGTGCTGCTCGAAAATCCGGTTCCCACAGGTGTCGCAACTCAGCTCCTGCCCGTTGGGCAGGGTGACGGGGGAAGGATCTCTTTTCATGAGAACACACTAGCCACGATTTACGGATTCGCGCCGAGCGGGCGAATCCGTACCACGTCGGGGGAATCGGCCGTGCGCGTCCACGCGATTCCATGGTTATGGTAGATCGGATGGTGGACTCCTCCGCTCGGGACAACCGGTTACGCCGTTACTGGGACCGTCAGGCCGGTTCGTACGACCGGCAGATGGCCTACGTCGAACGCCGCTTCTTCGCCGATACTCGAGAATGGGTCTGCGGACAGGCGATCGGCACCGTCCTGGAAGTGGCCGTGGGCACCGGGCTGAATCTCCACCATTACCCCCGCGACGTCGAACTGACCGGCGTGGAGTGGAGCCCGTCGATGCTCGAGGTCGCCCGGCGTCGGGCCGCCGAGATCGGCCGCGACGTCGATCTCCAGCAGGGCGATGCGCGGTCGCTGCGCTTCCCCGACGGGCATTTCGACACCGTCGTGTGCACATTCTCACTCTGTGCGATCGAGGACGACCGGGGCACGCTCACCGAGATGGCCCGGGTGCTCCGTCCAGGCGGGCTGCTGCTACTGGCCGATCACGTCGCGTCGTCCGCCTGGCCGGTTCGCGCACTGCAACGACTGGTGGACACCATCACCGTGCCGATGTTCGGAGAGCGCTACAGTCGCCGTCCGTTCCCGATGGTGCTCGCGATGGGATTCGCGATAGAACGGCACGAGCGGTTCAAGCTCGGCCTCATCGAACGGCTCGCGGCCAGAAAGCCGGGCGACCCCGATGCCGTGCCGCGACCCATACAGCCCTGAACAAACCTTCTGCGGTCCCGAGTCGCTCGCGGAGGCACGCGGAATCCCCCGTGGCGTTTCATCGATACGACTGCAGGTGAACATCGAAAGTGACATCTCGCCGAGATGACCAGAACTGAGGCGGCGCTGGATGCCCTGGGATCGCTGCTCGACAGGTCGCTCGTACAGATCACGGCGGCGTCGGCGGATGCGCGGACGTACGACCGGCGAACGATCTACAAGGTCGCGGACGTGTGGGACAACAACACCTTCCCTCTGTTCCACGCCACGACCGCCCCCATCTCCATCGCGCGGGAGCGGCGTGCCCGCGCCGCCCTCGCCTGGATGGCTCGTTTCGGGCCGGAGCGGCGGAACTGGATGATCGAGCAGGCCGAAGCGGCGGGCCGACCACTGGAGCGACTCCTGCCGCCACCGGTCGCGGAGCCCATGCGCTCAAGGGATTACCGAGGATTGGTGACGCCGCCGTTCATGCCTCTGACCGCCGAGGCCGCACTCGAACTCGGCACCGATTACGACCTGGCCACCACCGAGATCAGCGCCCTGCATCTCGAACGTGGCGGCACCCGGTTGATCGGGTCGGTCGTCCTGGCCGCCCCGCGCCGCTACGAAGCCGGCGTATGGGCGGACCAACCGCCCTGGTTGCACCTGTCGCTGGAGGACGTCACCGACGTACGTTTCGACTCCGGCGATCTCACGGGAGTCACCCTCGATCACGAGACGGGAGGGATCGTCATCGGCCTCGGTGCCGGGGGAAGGCTGCGGGCGACCGGCGGCACCGTATACGTCAGCGACCAGGCCTGGCATCTTTCCACCGCCGGCCGGGCCGCCGATCAACGGACCCCGCCCCGTGATCAGCAGAGCCGCCGCTCCCCTGAGCGACGGCGACCGCTACCGGAAGGCGCGGCCCTGGTCGCCGCCACGATCGTGCACTCGATGATGCTGCAGATCCGCATGGTCCGCTATGCGGAGGAGGCCGCTCGGGTTCCCGTACGGTTGCTCGCCCGCACGATCGCCGGCGCGGGTACGGACATCATCGCTGCGGGCGCCCTGCGAGGCGATCGTCGTGAGATGGCATTCCGCGATCTGGTCGAGACCTGGATCACAAGGGGCGGCCCTGCCCTGTCGCCCTGGTTCGCCGACCGACTGGCCGATTCGAAACCACTCCCGGACACCACCGGGAAGTGGATTGACGGACTGACCGCGGCAGGGGCGGCCCTCCCGGAGTTCGTCCCGGCGCCGGCCCCTCCCCTACCCGCGAAGGCCGAACTCCGACTCGCCGAATACACGGCTGCTCGCCTCCCTTACCGGGGACCGCAGGACCCCTCCGCCCTCGTTCTTCTGGCCCACCCGGCCGGTGAGCAGGACCCGCCGGACCGGCCGTGGCGGTTGCGCGCGCTCAAGGTCGATGGCGTAAGCCGTTTCCGGCTGCGAACCGATGCCTTCGACCGCTCACTCGCATTACGAACAGCCGGGGAGAAACCGAGCGTTGAGTCCCTGGTCCTCGGCCACGACGCCCTGGATGTTCGCGGGAGAAATCCTCAGCCTTGACGCGTCATCGCCTCCCGATCGGCGGGCGGCCATCCGTTCACGGGGAAAGGGCAGGTCACTTTGTTGACGGGCTCGCCACCCTAATCGGCCGACAGAAACGCCGGCGGAACATGATCGCGAAGGCGGAGTCGCTCCTGAGAGGCGGCAGAAGCCCGGCTTACCTGAAGACCGCTCTCGACGTTTTGGAGCGAGTCTTGCCGCACGCGGAGCGCGTCGAGTTTCCCAAGCTCAACCACGGCGGCTCCGGCAACCGGAACCGAGGAGGAGATCCGCCCCTCGTTGCGGGGACGTTGCGAGATTTCTTCGCACTGCCCCCGAGAGCGTGACATCGCCCCGCCAGGGACCCTATAGACAGACCTGGCGCGAACCTGAATACTCGAATTTCCGACGGTTCTGGAGCGTGGCCGTGTTCGGTATGGGTGTCATCGAGATCTTTACGGTCATCATCGGCCTTGCCGTGCAGTTCGCGGTGGTCTACCTCGCCGTCAGGCTGGCGCTTCGCCACGATCGGCAGCGGCGCTAACAGTAGTGCGCTCACAACGGTCGAGCGGCGGCGGGACCCCATCGCCGTCAGACGTCGGCGTCGAGGGCTACCTGCTCGGTGCAGGCGGCTCGGACGGCGGCGATCAACTCAGCCTCAGTTCGCCCCCAGCCACCCTCCCATTCGTCATGCAACCCGTGTAGAGCACCCAGCGGAGGTGCGAGCATCTCTTCGGGATCGTCCTCCTCGATCACGAGTTGTTCGATCACCCAAACCAGCCAGCGCTCACTGGCCTCACCCGCGAGGCAGCATCGCGCCATATCGACGTAAGCGATCTTCACGGCATCGGACCTGGACGGCATGGACGTTCCCGCATCCGCGAGAGCCTCGACCAGCACATCACGCACCTCGTGTGGATCGCGTCCATCAAGGCCGGCGAGAATGCGCAACATCTCACCATCCATGCCCCGAGTGAGCCAATGAGCGGCCCACATGGGGACTCGATCGCTGGGCATCATTCCCAGCTCATGCCACGCGGCGACCAACTGCGGAGAGGGAATCAACTCGCCCACAAGGTAAGGAGATCCATGCACAAAAGCATCGTGTCACGCTTGCGAATGGATCTGGTGAACCGTCATCCGGGTTGGAAATACTCGGCACGAGATCGTTCAACCTGCTGAACCGCCGGCGAGGGGCACGCCGCGTTCCTCGAGACCCCCTGAATCCCCCTCGCTGACCGCCCGTTCTGGCCCGCGCGCGACACGCTTACTCGCTCACTTCCGCAGTTCAATTCGTCGTCAACGGGTTTTTGGCAATCGACGCGATCCGAGGGTCGCGTGTGAGCGTTGTCACGCAGTCATCACGCAGAGGCGTTCCGACAGCGGCCCGCCGGGCGAGGTCACGTCCGTCGAGAACCTCGATGTCGGTGATGGTCGTCGCGGTGGAGTCCAAGCTCAGCCAGACGATGTCTTCACCACCGCGTTCCAACCGCACCATCCGGGAACCCGAGGAACCTGGCGGGGCCGTCAAGAGGTTCGTGCATGTGGCGCTACAGGTGCACACCCCGTAGAACGGCAACTCCTCGACCGTGTCCGCCAGGGGTCGTTCTCGTCCTGTTCTCGAAGCAGGGTGACGATTTCAGCGGTGAGATCGGGATACACGTTCATTAGACGGGGGTGCTGTTCGTCGCTCATAGGCAACACGCTACAAAAACCCCACACGTCGTCCTGCCGCGGTTCACACGCCGCCACGCAGTCAATCGCACACGCCCCGTCTTTTTGATCAGAGACGGGGCGTTTTCGCTGGTGGGCGGTACTGGGCTCGAACCAGTGACCCCTCGCTTGTAAGGAGCCAAGAGCGCTTCCAAAGGCACGCTGACCTACGAGCCGATCTGGGACACCGCTCCCCCACCGGCCGTCTCCGAGCTGCCCTAATGACACGCTAACGGCACGACGATCATGCCTCTTGTCCCAGCTCTTCGATGCCCTGGATCACCGTACTTGTCACAGGTGTCTCCTTGATCAGGAGTTACACCGTTGTTTTTTGTACAGTCCCGACCCCCTGCGGCGTTCCGCCCCGCATACTCCGCAGCACCCGCCTGGTCGACCTCGTCAACACCCTCGACCCCAAAGTCGTCGCCGCCGCGTTCGGGATGACCGCCGAAAGCGTCATGATCTATCTCGCTGACCAGGTTGACGCAGGGCGCCTGCCGCCCGGCAACACCCGCTGAGCCGACCGGCCCTGACTATCCTGCTCACGTGGACTACAAAGATCACGATGAACAGGGCGGGTCGCCCGACGTGCTGGTCCGCTGCTCGCAGGACCGCGATCTCCTCATTCGGCTCAGCAACAGGCAGTTCATCGATAGCGACGAGACCGTCTTCTCCATCGAGGCCACGGCCGACAGACTGCGCGCGACGATCCCCGACGTGACCGTCGCGATCTGGGACGGCGCCGGTGACCTGGCCGCCTTCCTGCAACAGCTCGCCGACGACTTCCGCGGATGGCCCGGAAAGCGCACCTGGCATACCAACCAGCTCACGCTCGAAGCCGGCTTTCACTCTGGCGGTCACGTCGAGCTGACCTGGAAACTCCGCCCCTGGTCCTCGCAGCAAGCAGCATGGGAGACCTCTATCACCACCTGGATCGAGGGTGGGCAGCAACTGACCGCCCTGGCCTCTGACGTCCAGACATTCCTCGCCCGGCCCTGAAACCCGTGCAGTTTGGGTGGCACCTGACACAAGTTCGCGCGAACATGTGCGCTTTGGTTGGCGGGAGGTTCGTGCTGACGGACGCGTACGCCCCGAACTGTTGGACGCAGCCTACTCCGAGCCACGCCTACGGCAGTTGTTTCCCTGGACGGGCATGGGAGAACTTCACTTCAGCCGCTGCACCACTCCACGATGGACATGGGACATCCCGTATATCGCACCCGCTGTCGGGGGCGGCTACCTCGTGTTGGGGCCTCGCCGTGTCGAGACAGTAGGACCAGCAGCAACGCCGGCACAAGCCATTGCAATGGTGGTGGAACGTCTTCCGTCCAACTGTGGTCCTGCTTTCGTTGGCACGCCTGAAGAACTCGCTGCGTACGAGCGATCAGCCATCGATTAGTGCGGTGGAGACCTGCATGCTTCTCCCCTGCCTGATCTTCCGGTCTGCCTCGACCCACCCCGAAGCGGTAGCGGGCCGGCGACGGAAGGTCAAGCCCATTTTGTGTACCTCAACCGACCGCCGTTCCTCAACCATCAGATGTGCGAACGGTCACGGACGAGCTTGAGCTGGAGGAGTCGGGAAGCCCGCACGAGTGCCCACCTGTCGACGGCTACCGTTACCGAGTCTGCCCAAAGCTCGAAGCTGACCCGGTAGTTCTCATTGGGCCGCATGCCCGGACGGCGGGCGGGCGACGGGCCGCGGTGCGGTGGCGCGCTGCGCCGCCGCCTTGACCTGAACGCGGGGACCGTCAGCGTTCGGCAACAGCATGCCGAGCTCGACACAGGCGAACTGCTCGTAGGTCCGCCGAAGTCACGCGCCGGTCTGCGCACAGTCGCGATCCCGGAGGCCATCATTCCGGCGCTTCGGCAACACCTCGCCAGATTCACCGGACCGGAACCCACCTCGCTCGTCTTCACCGGGGCGAACGGCGGGATCCTCCGGCGGAGCAACTTCCGGCGGGCAGTCGAGTGGGAGAAGACGACGAAGAAGCTCGGCGTCCCCGGGCTCCACTTTCATGATCTCCGGCACACCGGAAACACGATCGCGGCGAGTGCTGGCGCTTCCCTCCGCGACCTAATGACACAGATGGGCCATGCCAGCGTGCGGGCCGCGATGATCTACCAGCACCGCGTGGCGGAAGCTGACCACAAGACTGCCGATGCCATGGAGACGAGATCACACAAGTCCTACCAACTGAGGCGAGCGCTCACTGAGCGCTGTAGCGACCGGGTAAGATCGGGTCCGTGTCCTGTTTTCGCAGGTAGAAGGCTTGTTGTGGGCGGTACTGGGTTCGAACCAGTGACCCCTCGCTTGTAAGTCAACCCAGGAAGGGGCGGGACCAGCACCGCCACCCGCCCCGACCTGGGCGTACGGTCCATTGTCGTCCACCGCCGTCCAGGTCCGTCCACGGCGATTGTCACCCAGATAGTCACTCAGCCAGCAGCATCCGTGATCAGCCGGGCAACAGCGTGAAGGCCTCGACGTGGCGTGGACGCACGATCCGGAAGTGCCGGTGGTCGACTGTCGCGACCTCCCTCAGCCCCAGGCGTTCGGCGATCGCGATAACGGCGGCGTCCACCAGTCCGAGGGGAAGATCGACGTACCTCTCAACGAGTTCGGCCATACGAGGAAGGTCCTCGTCCTCCAGCTCGGCTACGTGGAACCCATTGCCACCGAACGACTTCAGGAACGTGACCTCGGCATGCGGGCCGACACGCGACTCCAGGAGATAGCCGACTTCTCCCATGACCGGGGACGGCACGAGCAGCGGTCCCTCCGCCTGACGGAGCAGCTTGAGACAGGCCTGGTGGTGCTCATCCTTGACGTTGCCGGCAGCCAGAAGAACACCGGTGTCGCACAAGAGCACCTCAGCGGCCCATCTCCGAGCGAAGGATCTCCTCGTGCCGTTCGGCGAGGTCCGGCTCAGCCTCAAAGGATGCGAAGAACGGGAGGTCGCGCTCCGCGGGTGCAGGCTCGTCCAGCCGCCCACGGATCAACTCCAGAGCGGGCCGCAGCTCCGACTCCGGCAACTGGTCCACGAGATGGTGCAGCTCTTCGCGCATGACGCTCATATCGCCAGTCTAGGTCTGAGGCCTAAGGAGGGCACGCGTATCAGACGTAGCCCGGCGCTAAAGCCGGGAAAGATCCACTCAGGGAGCGCGCCGATGCAAAGCTGAGGCATGCTTCGTCGCATCGCCCAGGCGCTCTCCGAGCAGAGGCTCGACCCACAGCAACTCGCCGAGCAGGATGCGTGCGCTTATGGCGCCCAGCTATTGACAGAGGCCCGCGAAGAGTTGAATCGGGCAGACAGCAAGGCCCAGGTACTTCTCGGCATTGTCGGTATCGGACTCGGCGCGGTTGCCGGTGGACTGCTAGCGGGCAGTTGGACGCCCGCCCGACTGGCCGACGCTATTGAGTGGCTGTGGTGGCTCGGCTCGGCTGCCGCCCTCGCCGCGGTGATCGCCCTCGCCTCGGCGGTGTACCCGCGCCTGGACCGCAGGAAACACAACGCAGCCGTTATGTACTTTGCCGATGTACTGCGCTTCGATTCGCCGCAAGCCGTCTCCGATGCCTTGCTGAAGTCGTCCACGCTGGACTTAGAGCGTATCGCCGATCAGCTTCAGCGCGTCAGCAAGATCATAAGCTGGAAATACCGGCTCATCCGCTGGGGATTCTGGCTCTTGCTCAGCGCCATGGCGAGCACTGTCGGTGCAGCCGTGATCAATCTGCTGATCAGCCAGACTCCTCCATAAGCGCAAATGGCGAATCGGGGTCGGGCGGCGGTAGCGGAACATCTAGCCGTGCAAACGCCGCCCTGAGCGCGCTCTCGCTCGCCAGAACCAGCTCGAAGGCGTTCGCGTGACGCTGTGCGTCCACGATCTTCGCGAAGAGCTCGAGAAGCTGCTCCGTCTTCTCCCTTCGCTCGGTTAGCATTTGATCAGTGATGTCGGCGACGTCGTCGAGGGCCTGCGTGAGCCGTACGGCATGCCGAGCCGTCGAGCTCTCCATGGCCTCCTTGAGGAAGTCCTCGCAGATGGCCCGCGACAACCGCAGCTTGTCCATGCGCAGGGCAATCTGCTCGGCGCGCGTCCTGATTTTGTAGAGCTCACTTTCGTGAGCACACCGCAGCTTGCGCACCTCGTCGGGGACATCAACCTCGATCACAGCGCGCCACCTACCTGTCACCGAGTCTGCGGGCAGGTCAGCCAGCCAGTTCTGCACAGCGACATTGGCCGATTCCTCCGCCTGCGCCGCGTCGAAAACGCTGTGCTGCCGAAGTGAACGCCGGACGATGTCCCTTACGTAATCCTTGATGGAATGATCCTTATCTTCCCTCAGTTCCTTCCACGGCCTGAAAACGAGCGAACCCGTGGTGGAGCGCCGCCAGAGCCAGACGCTGACCCTGAACTTGTAGCCGTCACCCTGGGATGGCGCGGTGAATACGTATGAGGCCTCTTCGGGCGTGACGTCGGGCTCTTCCTCCACCTCAGGCGGCTTCGCCGGGGCGCGTTCGGATATCGGCTTCAACGGCCAGCGGACGACGAGCAGCCGGTGCAGCTTGAAAGGCATTTCAGTTGTCCTTCAGAAGTCGGAGGTAGCGGGCGAAATGCGTGGCCGTGATGGTCCCGCGCTTGTTCCATAAGTGGAGGTGGAACATCCAGGGCTTCCTGAGTCTGTCCGTGGTCCGCGCCAGGATGTTCTCGACGATGAGGTCTACGGTGGCGTCGGTGGCTGCCTGCTGCGCCCAGTCGGCCATGAGCTCCCAGGAAGTGGGTGTGAAGGCAGGAATTCTGTTCTTGCCGTACATCCTCGAGAGGCCCCAGCTCAAGGCATTGATCCACAGCAAGACGAGATCGCTGATCAGCTGGTGATCCCGAAGGGCGGGGTACGCCTCGTGCTCCTGCGGCATTGAGACGAGCCGGACGAACGCGAGCGCTGCGGTCACCCGCTCGCTGTCCGCCTCCCCTCTCGTCCAGCGGGCGAGTTCGCGCAGCACCTTCTGGGCGGTTGACGTCGTGTAGACCTCGGCGACCGATCTGGCGACGGCGTCGCAAGTCTCCAGGTAAGAGGTGGCGACGGCGATGGTGTGAAACGCGCCAAGGGCGTCGTCGAGGTTGCCGACGCCTATGGCGGACCCATAGGCGAGTGCAGCGGCGAGACGCTGGTTGTAAGTCCCGGTCGCCCACGCGTTGAGCGTCCGTCCAACTAAGGCTGCGACATCGCGGTCGGCGAGGGCGGCGGCCTCCAGCGCCCACGTCAAGACTCGGGCCTTGCCGGGCTCCTTGCTCCACGGAGTAAAAAACCGCCCGGCGGTGACCTCAAAATCGCAGGTGGCCAGGCGGCCTATGGCATAGGCCGCCTTGACCTGGACCCGCCAGTCCTCGGCTTCCACGAGATCGGCGAGCCAGTCGTACAGCGCCGGCCGAATCGCCGGCAGTTGCGCCCAGAGCGAGGGCAGCAGCCGGGTGGCGAGGCCGGGGCGTACATCGATGCGCCGCCCTTGTCCACCCCGAACTCCTTCCGTCTCGCTCAAACGCGAGTAGTCGACCCATTGACTCAGGCGCTCCCACACCTGCAGGACACGCTCCTCCTCGGCGTCCTCCTCCTTCTTCTGTTCCTCCTGCCTGATGCGGTCGGCCAGAGCCAGCGCGGCCTCGGACACCACCGCCTCGGGGAGACCAAAGAGCACAGAACTGCTAATCAGGAAGTGCCGCGCCAGACTAGGGGCGTCCTCCTTCTCAAGGTTCTTCTCAAGCTGGGTCAGGGCCGCGTACGGGAGATTGTCGATCATGTCGCTGAGAGCCCGTCCTTGGCGGTACCCCTCCGCGAACTGCTGCGCGATCTCCACGGCTTCCCACGGCCTGCAGCCGACGATGTGCTCCTGCAGATGCCGGAGATATGCGTGGAGTTCACTTACAAGTCCCTCGGCCAGATAGTTGATCCTCTTGTGGAAGACATCCATCGCCGCCGGCGGCTCATGTATCACAACGGATTTCGTGACGACGCAGTCCGCTGGCACCAGAGCGACGATCACGGCGTCACTCGCGACCGCAACGGCACGAAGCTGATCGAGGACGGTCTCAGGATGACGGTGCCACGTGGCGTCATCGGCCCGAACGACGTAGCCGTGGCCCGCGCGCAGGTGTGATGGCCTCACCTTCTTGAGGTCCTTGGCGCCCAGGGTGTGACATGTGAGACCCAGTTCCAGGAGCGCGGACGAAGCAGCGGTCCACCTCCCACTGCGCGGTTCGCCTCTCAGCAAGGCCACCGATCCGCTGGCCAGTCGCGCCACAAGCTCTCGCTGCGAGGCTGTCTCCACGAAGCACGCGCGAATGCATTCCACGCTCTTGGCAGGGATAGGAATCGTAAAGACATCCTCCTCGGGCTGCTGGATGTAGAGATCACGGCCGGCTCCGAAGACGGTGCCACCGTCTTCGGCTCGGTATTCGGAGCCTCCGTACCAGTTCTGCCCAACGCCGATCATCTCAGCGCGGAGCTGGCGTTCCTTCTGCTCCCGCTCTATCTTCTCGGCAAGCGACTCATCGCCGGCAGAGCCTTCGTCGCTTGCGGCAGGGGCAGGGGCGTTCTCTTCGGTCATCCCCGCGGCTTCCACTCCGGGAGCGTGAGGTCGCGACCGGCCACATAGCTGACGCCCTCACCCGAGGTGTTCACCACGTTCCCGCCGTACCAGTCGCCGCCGACCGTCACCTGGCCGGGCGGCTGCGGCTGATCGTCAGCTTTCTCACTCGGGGTCTCAAGCTCCCCGATCGCATGGACGTTGTGTCCTGGCAGGTAGATGTGTGCGGTGTACTGCTGCTGCTTGACCTTCACGATCACGCGCCGGAACTGGTCGGTTGGCGGGCCGTCATAGCCTTGACCGACGTAATCACGGTAGAAGTCATCGGAGACGACAATTCCAAGATTCGCCTCCTGAACGATCCGAAGTGCGGCCCGCAGGGGTCCTGCGTCCACCAACCGACCGCTTGCCACGGCATGTCGGCCAGGGGAGCCTGCAGGGCCGTCTACATGGATCGGTCCCACGTGAACCGCCAGCCTCAGGCGAAGCCTCGGCTTGGACAAGGCGTTGTAGTCGTCGAGGGCCTGGCGTAACGCATCGGCGAAAGCACCGGCGAGCCGCGCCGGATGGATGGTGGAGGGAAGCACTACGAACTCGCCGTCGCCCTGCGGCTGCCGTTTCCATTCAAGCAGGCCGAGGCCAGCCGCTCCCGCCGCGAGGTCGAGCAGGCGGATCATGGCGGACTGCAGCGCGTACTGATCAGCATTGTTGCGCGTGCTGTAGCTTTCGATGTCGTAGCTCAGCATTGCGCGATATTCCGGCCTGTCGTTCATCTCACTCCTTACGCGTGCCTGCCTTCTGGAGAAGGCTGAACCTCACCTGTGAGAAGCGACCGCGATTTTTATCGGTTGAGCGGGAGGAGTTCCGCGAACCTCACTAACTCGGGGAGGTCCTTGATGACCACTCGCCGCTTGCCACGCATGATCAGCCCGAGATCCGACAGTGTCCTGATGGCCTTCCGCACGGTCGGCTCCTTGATCCCAATCAGCCCGCCGAGTTCAGCACGGGTCAGCGGCACGCCGATGTCCCTGCCTAGCGCAGTGTCGTGGCCATGCCGGGCGGCAAGCGACAGAAGGATTCTGGCCAGGCAGACATCAGCGCCGAACCCGGCGAATTCGAGACGCCGCTGGTTGGCCCATTTCAGGCGATCGCTTAGGGAGCCTGAAATGGCGAACCCTGCGACGGGATTGCGCTGCAGGTAGCTGAGAAAAGCGTTTCCATGGATAGAGAGGATGTTCACCGCGCCGCAGGCCGTCACGTCGGCACTACGGGTTCCTCTTCCCAGCACCGCCATCTCACCGATGAGATCCCCGCGCACGCGTACGGCCAGCAACACCTGCTCCCCGTTCTCAGCCCGGGCCGTGATCTTCACGAGCCCTTGGAGGATCAAATAGACGAGCGTGCCCGGCTCGCCTTGACGTATGAACGCGGTGCCGTCCGCGACCCGGCAAATGGCGCCGAGCTCCATGAGGTCAGTCGGCATCCCTTGGGGTAACCGGGCCAGAAACGTGCCCAACGGCCATGGATCTTCTCGGCGAGTTGCCAACGACGCACCTCCAACCCCCCTCCCGCACTATGACACCGAAGAGGGGCCGAACCAACACCCGCTGATGAAGCCGCTCAGCAGCGCGATCCGGAAGAGAGCTGCTACGCCGTACACCAGGCGTCTCCGACGCATGCCTCTTGGTAAAACCACCACCCTGCCTCCACGCCTCGGTTCAGCAGGGCTTTAGTGGCGCGGACGTCGGCATCAGGAGGCACGCTGAGAGCAACGAGTGGGAATTCCGCGCTGTACGCCTCTGCTCCGATGCCCAACGGGGCGAATACCTCGTGCACCTCCTTGGCCGTCGCCTTCGGCCCTCCGCGAACCGGCAAGACGAGAATCGTGCACCTACCGGACCATTCGACGCGATCCTTAACCCATCGGACGCCCTCGGCGTCCATGGTGAATCGCACGATGTCGCCCTCGGCAGCACCATCAACGAAGAACGGAACGTTGTCTACCTGTGCGAGATCCCCGCCGAGCGGGGTCGCCCACACGCCTTCCTGGTCGAACTGCGGCCACCCCTCACGCGGTACGAAGCGGTACCAAATCTTCACTCTGCCATTAGCAACCATCGCTGTGCTCTCGGACGAGGAGGAGACCATGCTGACGATCCTGTCGGAGACGCTCCTTCCGGTACAGATCCGCCCCAGGCAACCTGGCGCCCGTACCCCACATAGCGAGGTCGGATACCAGCGGAGCGAGACAACCGTCTTTAGCATGGATTCATGGCCACGATAGGCGAATGCATCCGCAGCGTCCCCTTCGGCAAGGAGGTACGCGTCTCCTTCGCCAAGGTCGCCGAGTACCAACGGCGCGGCCTGGTCTACTTCCACGCGGTCATTCGTCTCGACGGCCCGGCAGGGGCCCACGAGCCCCCTCCTCCGTGGGCCGACCACGGCCTACTTGTACGGGCGGTCCCGCCTGCGGTCGCTCGCGTCCGCCTCACCTCACCAGACAGCAACCTCGGCCGGTGGGAGTTGACCTGGGGTGACCAGCTCGACATCCGGCCCATCCTCCTCGACCCGAGAGCGGAAGGAGTCAGCGAACGGGCGGTGGGCGGCTACATCGCCAAGTACGCCACGAAAGGTGCGGAAGCCTCCGGCACCGTCGATCACCGCGTGTCGTGCCCGGCCTGCGGCGGTCGTGGGCGGACCACGCTGACTGCTACCTGCGGGCGCTGCCACGGAACCGGCCTCAAAGCCGGGCTTCACCTGGACGCATTGTCGGTAACCGACCACGCCCGGCGCATGATCCGCACCTGCTGGGACCTCGGCGGACGCCCGGAGTTCGCCGCCCTGCGCCTACGACCCTGGGCGCACATGCTCGGCTTTCGGGGCCACTTCTCCAGCAAGAGCCGCGCCTACTCCCTCAAGCTCGGCGACCTGCGCGGCGCTCGCGCCCAGCACAGGGCCTCCGAAGCACGCGAATGCCACGGGCTGCCCGCCTTCGGCGACGCGACCACGCTCGTCCTCGGCCACTGGCGCCTGGCCGGGATCGGCCACACGCCCGGTGAGGCGATCATGGCCGAGCACATCCGCCAGCGCGTCCAGACCGCCCGCGCCATCAGGGCAGAGCGCGAGGGCGGATGACCCCACCCCCATCCGCCGATCGGCGGCTCTACCGCATCCCTGACGCGATGCGCCTGCTCAGCCTGAGCCGCAGCGTCATCTACGAACTCATCCGCTCGGGGCGGCTCCACTCCGTCCGCCAAGGCCGTACCCGGCTCATCCCGGCCTCGGCCATCGACGACTACATCCGGCTACTGGAGAAGGAGGCAAGGAAGGCATCATGACCGCCCGACGCAGCAAAGGAGATGGCGGCCTGCACTGGGACGAACAGCGGCAACGCTGGATCGCCTCGGTGACCCTGGGCTACTCCCCTGCGGGGAAACGCATCGTGAAGAAGGCCAGCGGCAAGACCAAGACCGAAGCCAAGGCCAAGCTCAAAGAAATCATCCGCGACCACGAAGACGGCCTGACCATCGCACCTACCAACTACACCGTGAGCGACGCCGTGACCTACTGGCTCGCTCACGGCCTGGGCGGCCGGTCCCCCAGCACGGTCCGGATGTACACGACGTTCGCGGAGACCCACGTCCTCCCGGCGCTCGGCGCGCGCAAGCTGCGTGACCTGTCCGTGGAGGACGTGGACTCCTGGCTGGCCAGCAAGAAAGGAGAACTCAGCACACGGTCGCTCAAGCTGATCCACGGCATCCTGAACCGTGCGGTCAAGAGCGCGATGCGCCGCGACAAGGTGAAACGGAACGTCGTCGATCTCTGCGAGATCCCCGAAGGGCGGGCGGGCCGCCCGTCCAAGGCGCTCACCCTGGCACAGGCTCAGGCCATCCTCGACGAGACGGCCAAGGCCACGCCGCGCATGCGTGCGTACATCGTGCTCTCGCTGCTGATCGGCGCTCGGACCGAGGAGCTTCGCGCGCTCACCTGGTCGCACGTCGTCGCGTACGACGAGGAGCGGCAGGCGTGGTTGCCCGTCGCCGAGGCCGGCTGGGACCACGAGGAGTTCGCCATCCACGTCTGGCGCTCGGTCCGGCAGAAGGGCGACACCAAGACCGTCAAGTCCCGTCGATCCCTCAAGCTGCCCCGCCTATGCGTCGACGCCCTTCACGCCCTGGCCGACGAGCGGACTTCCACTGAGTCCGATCTCGTTTTCCGTACCAAGAACGGAACGGCGCTCACCGCGCACAACGTACGACCGACTTCCGCAAGATCCTCGACGACGCCGACCTCCCCGGCAAGGACTGGTCCCCACGCGAGATGCGGCACAGCTTCGTCTCGCTGCTGTCGGACTCCGGCGTTCCGATCGAGGACATCTCCCGCCTCGTCGGCCATCGGAACACCGTGGTCACCGAGACCGTCTACCGCAAGCAGATCCGCCCGGTGCTCACGCAGGGCGCGGAGAAGATGGACAGCCTCTTCGAGGCATAGTCACTCAGATGGTCACTAGGTCCGCGAAAACAAGATCGGCAACACGCCGTTTCACCAGGTGGGCGGTACTGGGTTCGAACCAGTGACCCCTCGCTTGTAAGGCGAGTGCTCTACCGCTGAGCTAACCGCCCGGACCGGACTACACCTTACGACACAGCACCCCTTCTCAGCACATCGAGCGACCAGTCGCGCCCCGCGTCGGGCACTCCGGCCGCCTGCCAGCCCAGCAGGGCGGCGCCGAGCATGCCGGTCCGCATGCCGAGAGCCGCCACGAGCAGCGGGGGACGCTGACGGAAGGTCAGCCGGGCGGACAGCCGCTCCCCCAGGGGGTCGAGCAGCGTCTCGCCCGCCTCGGCGAGACCTCCACCGATCACGATCGCCGCGGGGTCGAGCACCATCACGTACGACGCCAGCGAGATCGCCAGGGCTTCGACCGCCTCGCCGAACACCTCACCGGCCACCGGGTCCCCGGCCACGGCGAGCGAGACGACGTCCTTGGCGGTGGCGGCCGTACGGCTCGGCGACCTGGCCTCGTACCGCCGCACCAGGGCGGAGGCGGAGGCGTAGGTCTCCAGGCACCCGATCTGGCCGCAGGCGCACTTCTCCCCGGCCGGCCACACGGGAGCGTGCCCGATCTCGCCGCCGCAGCCGTCGGCGCCGCCGTACGGCTCGCCGCCGATCACGACGGCGCCGGCGATGCCGGTGCCGATGGCCAGGAACAGGAAGTCGGTCACGCCGCGCCCGGCCCCGAGCACGCTCTCCGCCAGACCGCCGGTCCGTACGTCGTGCCCGAGCCGTGCCGGGATCCCCGGCGGCACGAACGCGGTGGCCGGCACATCGTGCCAGCCGATGTTCGCCGAGTAGACGGCGGTCGACGCCGTGACGATGCCGGGGACGGCGAGACCGACCCCGGCGGGGGGCGCGCCGTACCGCGTGACGCCGAGCTCCACCAGTTCGTCGACGTAGCCGCGGACGGCCGTCACCACGGTCTCGGGGCCGCTGTCCCGGCCGGTGGGACGACCCTCCAGAGAGGTCACCTCACCGCACCGGGTGACCAGGCCGCCCTTCATCGACGTGCCGCCCACGTCGAGCGCGACCACGTAGCGCGGGTCCGCCGCATGCTCCTCGTCTGTGCTCGCCGGCTCCGAGCTCTTGAAGTCGGAGCTCACGAGCGGCCCAGGACCCGGTTGAGCGCGGCCTCGACCTCGGCCGCCAAGCCGGGCGAGCTCTCCGGCGTGCCCGTGACACCGGAAGGCCCGGCGAGACCGGGAGACCCGGCCGGCACCAGCGGGTCATTGGACCTGGCGAGCCGTACGGCTCCGCATGAGCGGCACTCGACCTCGCCGAGACGGCAGATCAGCGCGACGGAGCCGCAGGACGCGCAGGTGTCCAGATCGAGGTCGTGTGCGCGTTGGCAGTCCGGGCAGACCAGGACCTGCGCCTCGTGGCGCACCCCACGTTTCCACGGACTGGCGCCGCGGACGGGGTCGGTCTGCCGGGCCCCGCATCGGTAGCAGGGCATCTCCCCTCCCCTGAAGGCAGATCGGGATGAACAGGTAGGGATATGTCAACGCCCAGTGGGCGAAACGATCAGAGCCGTACGATCAAAGCCGCGCCAACGCCTTGCGATACTCCTCGACATCCCGCGCCGACCCGATCTCGTTGACGACCTTCCACCGTACGACGCCCCCGCCGTCGATGATGAATGTGCCTCGGAGGGCTACGCCCTTTTCCTCGTCGAATACACCGTACGCCCGGGCGACCTCACCGTGCGGCCAGAAATCGGCCAGCATCGGAAACGCGAAGCCCTCCTGATCGGACCAGGCGCGCTGGCCGAACATCGAGTCGACCGAGACCGCCAGCACCTGGACGTCGTCGGGCGCTGACGGGACGAACTCGTCACGGATGGCGCTCAGCTCGCCGTGGCAGACACGGCTGAACGCCAGGGGATAGAAGACGAGCACGACCTTTCTGCCCCGGTGGTCGGCGAGCCTGACCGGGGTGCCGTGCTGGTCCTTGAGCTCGAAGTCGGGAGCCGGCCGGCCGACCTGCGCCGCTTCGATCGCCTCCACCGCCATGAGCAGTCAAGTCCTTCCCGCTATTGGTCCGCGCACCATCCTGCCGTACGGCGTCGCCGAGCCGTACGGCAGGGGAACGGGTCAGCAGATCAGATCAGCGGTCCGGCGCTCCACGGCGTTTCAGCGTCGGGCCTTGGGCGCGACGAGCCGCGTCCCCGACCAGTCCCTGGCGGCGCTCACGCTGCTCGTCTGGGACAGTCCAGCGGTGGTCGCGTCCTCGCCGATGTCACTGGGCTCGACATGACCGTCACGCCCCGCCTTGGGGGTCAGCAGCCAGATCTGGCCTCCGTCGGCGAGCGCTGTCATCGCGTCGCTGAGCGCGTCGAACAGGTCCCCGTCCCCGTCGCGCCACCACAGCAGGACCACGTCGACCACGTCGTCGTAGTCCTCGTCCACCAGCTCGTTACCGGTCAGCTCTTCGATGGACTCGCGCAGCGCCTCGTCGCAGTCCTCGTCCCAGCCGACTTCCTGCACCACCTGACCAGCTTTGAGGCCGAGTCGTTCGGCCAGGCCGCGCTCACCTTGCGCCTGGCCCGCGGTCGCGCTCACGTTCATCCCTCCTGCTCGGGTGACCCCGCCAATAATCGCGGTCGTCCGGCTCCTGAGAGCCATGTTTCGGCACAGTCCACACGCTGCGACCCGCCGTCGTCAACGGTCGCCACGTCCAGGCACCCGCACCGTTATCTGTTAATCGGACAAAAATGACAAACGCACGCGCCTGTCCGGGTTGTCGACGTTAAGATCGACCAACGCGACGGACTGCCAGGTCCCCAGCGCGAGCCTTCCGTCGAGCACGGGCACCGTGGCGTACGGAGGAATCAGCGCGGGCATGACGTGCGACCTGCCGTGGCCGCGGGACCCGTGCGCGTGCCGCCACCGGTCGTCGGCCGGAAGCAGCTCCTCCAGCGCCGCGAGCAGATCCTCGTCGCTACCGGAGCCGAGCTCGATCAGCGCGATGCCCGCGGTGGCGTGCGGAACGAACACGTGCAGCAGACCGTCTCCCCCGCACTCCCGCACGAAGTCGGAGCACTCCCGCGTCAGGTCGTGCACCCGCTCGCGCGAGCCGGTGCGCACCTCGATCACCCTCGATTTCACAGCGCGATACTACGAGCCTCCGTGAGTCGATCCGTGAGCTGGAACGACGACCGCGTCGGGGCCCGGGTACACCAGCGCCTGGTGCCCGTCCTCGAACCGGACCATGAACGGCGGCTCACCGCCGGGCCCGCGCACCTCGATGATCTCGCCCTGCCTGTCGTGCTCTCCCACGACGGCACCGCGCACCAAGAGCCGGTCTCCTACCGCGGCGTGCATCTCGATCCCTCCTCTCAGAGCCTGGTACGGCTATCGCCCGCTGGAGAGAGGAGAAACCCCTCCCCCGACAGAGGAAGGGACAATTCATACCAAAACGTTACCGACCAACCAGACATGATCACCCGCGTCGAGGAGGTTACCCGCGTGTCGGCCGGGGCATGCCTAACCAGCGCATATAGCCGGGGCGGGCTCAGTGCACCCTGGAACAAACAGGGCGATCGAAGTCGTCCTATCATTGGAGGTCTAAGCCAGCTGAATCCCGCTGCCAGCGGGGACCCCTTGGTTACCAGGCAGTAGAGATGCACTTTCCCGTACGAAGAGACAGGATGGAAGACGACCAGCACACCCGACAAGACACCGCGATCCGGCAGGACGCAGCCGACAGGCAAGACCCATCAGACCGACGTGACCATGTCCATTCTCGGAAGGCGAGACCCAGTGGCTTCCGGACGCCAGCGTTTTTCGATCATCAGTGACGGCCTACCCAGCCAGTTGCCTGATGTCGATCCGAGCGAGACCCAGGAATGGCTCGAATCGCTCGACAACGTCATCAAGACCGAGGGGCGCACCCGCGCCCGCTATCTGATGCTCAGGCTGCTCGAACGTGCCCGGGAACGACAGGTCGGGGTGCCGGGCCTGCGCAGCACCGACTACATCAACACGATCCCGCCCGAGCGCGAGCCCTGGTTCCCGGGCGACGAGTACGTCGAGCGCCGCATCCGCGCCTACATCAGGTGGAACGCGGCCGTCATGGTGCACCGGGCCAACGCGCGGACCAACGTCGGCGGCCACATCGCCACCTACGCGTCCGCAGCTTCGCTCTACGAGGTCGGCTTCAACCACTTCTTCCGCGGCAAGGACCACGGGGAGTCGGGCGACCAGATCTTCATCCAGGGCCACGCCGCCCCCGGCATCTACGCCCGCGCCTTCCTCGAGGGCCGGCTCTCCACCGCCCAGCTCGACGCGTTCCGCCAGGAGCTGTCGCACGGCTTCAAGGGCCTGCCCTCCTATCCCCACCCGCGGCTCATGCCGGACTTCTGGGAGTTCCCCACGGTGTCCATGGGCCTCGGCCCGCTCTCCGCGATCTACCAGGCGCGGTTCAACCGCTACCTGCTCAGCCGCAAGATCAAGGACACCAGCCGCAGCCACGTGTGGTGCTTCCTCGGCGACGGCGAGATGGACGAGCCCGAGTCGCTCGGCGCGATCGGCGTGGCCGCCCGCGAGGAGCTCGACAACCTCACCTTCGTCATCAACTGCAACCTGCAGCGGCTCGACGGCCCGGTGCGCGGCAACGGCAAGATCATCCAGGAGCTGGAGTCGTTCTTCCGCGGGGCCGGCTGGAACGTCATCAAGGTCGTCTGGGGCCGTGACTGGGACCCGCTGCTCGCGGCCGACGTCGACAGCGTGCTCGTCAACCAGATGAACACCACGCCCGACGGGCAGTTCCAGACCTACTCCGTCGAGTCCGGCGCCTACATCCGCGAGCACTTCTTCGGCGGCGACCCGCGGCTGCGCAAGATGGTCGAGCACCTGTCCGACGACGAGATCCGCAGGCTGTCGCGCGGCGGCCACGACTACCGCAAGGTCTACGCCGCGTTCAAGGCGGCCCACGAGCACGTCGGCCAGCCGACCGTCATCCTCGCCCAGACGATCAAGGGTTGGACGCTGGGCAAGGACTTCGAGGCCCGCAACGCCACCCACCAGATGAAGAAGCTGAGCAAGGCGGAGCTCAAGGAGTTCCGCGACCGGCTCTACCTCCCCATCCCGGACAAGGACCTCGAGGGCGATCTCCCGCCGTACTTCCACCCGGGTGAGGACAACGAGGAGATCGCCTACATGAAGGAGCGCCGGGCGGCGCTCGGCGGCTACCTCCCCAAGCGGGTGGTGCGCGCCAAGCCGCTCAAGCTCCCGGGCGACGCCGTCTACGCCGGGCTGCGCAAGGGTTCCGGCAAGCAGAACGTGGCCACCACGATGGCCTTCGTCCGCCTGCTGAAGGACCTCATGCGGGACCCGGAGATCGGCGCGCGGTTCGTACCGATCATCCCGGACGAGGCCCGCACGTTCGGCGTGGACGCGATGTTCCCGACCGCCAAGATCTACTCGCCGCACGGGCAGACCTACGAGGCGGTCGACCGCGAGCTGCTGCTGTCCTACAAGGAGTCGACCGAGGGACAGATCCTCCACGAGGGGATCACCGAGGCCGGCTCCATGGGCTCGGTCACCGCCGCCGGCAGCGCGTACGCCACGCACGGCGAGCACATGATCCCGGTCTACATCTTCTACTCGATGTTCGGGTTCCAGCGGACCGGCGACCAGATGTGGCAGCTCGGCGACCAGATGGGCCGGGGCTTCCTGCTCGGCGCGACCGCCGGTCGCACCACGCTGAACGGCGAGGGCCTGCAGCACGAGGACGGCCAGAGCCCGCTGCTCGCCTCGGCCAACCCGGCCTGTGTGGCGTACGACCCGACCTACGGGTTCGAGATCTCGCACATCGTGCGGGACGGCCTGCGCAGGATGTACGGGGAGGACTCGGAGAACGTCTTCTACTACCTGACGGTGTACAACGAGCCCTACCCGCAGCCGGCGGAGCCCGAGGGGGTCGACGTCGCGGGCATCCTCAAGGGCCTGTACCTCTACGCCCCGGCCGCCGACACCGCCGGCAACGGGCCGAAGGCGAACATCCTGGCCTCCGGTGTGGCCGGGCCGTGGGCGCTGGAAGCGCAGCGGCTGCTCGCCGAGGACTGGGGTGTCTCGGCCGCTGTGTGGTCGGCCACCTCCTGGTCGGAGCTGCGCAGGGAGGCGCTCGCCGCCGAGCAGCACAACCTGCTCAACCCCGACGCCGAGCCGCGCGTGCCGTACGTCACGGCGAAGCTGTCCGGGGTCGCCGGGCCGTTCGTCGGCGTGAGCGACTACATGCGTGCCGTACCGGACCAGATCGCGCAGTGGGTGCCGGGTGACTGGTCCTCACTGGGCACCGACGGGTTCGGCCTGTCCGACACCCGCTCGGCGCTGCGCCGCCACTTCCACGTGGACGCGGCCTCGATCACCCTTGCCGTGCTCACCCGGCTCGTGAAGCGGGGCGAGCTCAAGCCCGAGGTGCTGCAGGAGGCCATCTCCCGCTACCACCTGAAGAACGGCGTGACCGAGGTCTCCGGTCAGGCCACGCCGGAGACCAACGACACCCAGTCGATGGGCGTCTGACGCCCGAGCCCTCGGGCTCGCCGCGGATCGGCCCGCCGGGCCCCGGACTCCCGTCCGGGGTCCGGCCCGTTCACCGCTTCTCGGGACCGACGAACAGGATCATCCGATCGCCCGTTCCGGCGACGGCGTCGTGGACGTACCACTCCGGCTTCACCTGGTCACGGCGGAGGCCGTGGGGGTAGGGCCGGTCAGACCCCCTGAACTCATAGCGGTACAGCACGTCGGTGATGTTCCGCTCCTTCAGAACGGCCCATGCCTCGGCCACCGTACGACCGGAGATGCCCGGCAGGTCGACGCCTTCGCCCGGTGCGTCGCCCTCACCGACGTCGTACTTCTCACCGAGGCGGGCGGCCCGGCCGAACACGATGCTGGCGTGCCCGCTGTAGTCCACCGGGACCTTCACGCCGACCCCGCAGACCTCACTGCCGCACCTGCCCGGGGCGAGGATCGTCTCCAGGTCGCCGCCCTCCGGGGTCTCCATGAAGATGACGGTGCCGGCTTTCCGCGGTGAGACGGGCGCCAGCCTGAGGTCGATGTCCAGGCCGTATGCCGCGAACTCCCTCCGGTAGCGCTCCGGGTCGGCGATCGGGTCCTTGACCGTGACGATGAGGTAGCCGCCCTCTCGCTGGAAGGACAGCGCGGCGGCCTCGGCCCGGTCCGGGCCGACGGGCAGCGGGCCGACCCGCTGGCCCGGACCGGCGACCGACGTCACGACGACCGCCGCAGCGGCCGCCGTCACGGCCAGGGGAATGCCGACGAGCAGCCGCCGCCTGCCATGTCGTGGGGCCGTTGGGGGGTCGTCCGGCGTGGTCATCATGATGCGCTCGGCCAGGTCGTCCCTGGTCTGGCGGCTCACCATGGCGGTGACCTCCTCTTCGGAGATCGGATTGAGCCGTTCGATGTTCACGCGACGCCTCCTTCTGACGCATTCGCCATTCGTTCTCCCGCCGTCTCGCCGTGTTCTTCCTCGCCGCGCAGTTCGCGGGCCAGGCGCCTGCGCGCTCGATGCATGCGGATCCGTACGGCATTGCGGGAGCAACCGAGCACAACGGCGATCTCCCCGAAGTCCAGGCCCTCCCAGCCGGCGAGCGACAGCACCTCCCTGTCCGGCTCGGGAAGACGCCGGAAGGCGGCGGCGAGGGCGGACGGTTCGCTCGCGGCCTCGCAGGGAGCGTTCGCGAGTTCGGCGCGCAGCCTGTCGCTCAGCGCGCTACGCCGCCGCGCGCCCCGGTGGTGGTTGGCGAGGGTGCGCCGGGCGACGCCGAACAGCCACGGCCGGGCCCGCTCACCGTCCGGGATGTCGTCGAGCCGCCGCCAGGCGACGAGAAACGTCTCGGCGAGGACGTCGCCCGCGTCGTGGCCGCTCTCGGTGCGGCGTAAGAGGTAGGCGAGAACCGCGTCATGATATTTCCGGTAGATCTCCTCGAAGAGCTGCCTTCTTCTGTCGGGAGGCCCCAACGATTCGCTCCTCTCCCGGTACGCCACGGCGGCGCGTCTCTGTCTCACACCCTCCACGTGTCCCGCTCGCCGTGAGGCATTTCAATGAGGAACGTTCCGAGACGCACTGGAACGTCCCAAGTCACCTCCAAGTGGCAGACAAGAGGCCAAGCGCACCATTGCCCGTGTGAACGGAACATCCACGAAACACCGCATACGCGGGATGCTGATCGCCGCCGCGGTCGCCCTGGCGGCGTCGACCGCGGCTCCGGCGTCCGCGGATGCGGGCGACGACGTCTCGGTCGGGACACGCCTGGCCGCGCGCACCCATCCGGCGGTGCAGCTCACCACCCTGACCTACTCGGGCCAGGTCGTCGTCCCGACCGGCACGATCAAGGAGGGGCCGTTCAACCAGCTGGTGCAGCAGGCCACCGCCGCCGTGATCGACGGCAAGATCTCCTCGGACGAGCGCAGCATCGCCAAGTACCTGTTCCAGCGGATGGCCGCCGACGTCAATCGCTATCTCAAGCCGACGGGCCCGCAGCGTACGGTCAAGGCCGAGGTCGGCGGGCTGTGCACCGGCTGGTGGGTGACCCCGGACGGCTACATGGTCACCGGCGCGCACTGCGTCGAGCTGTCCGACCAGCAGCTCACGAACGCGTTCGCCCAGCAGGCCCTGGCCGAGCTCAACGAGCAGGACGCCAAGGAGATCATCACGGGCCTGCGCGGCATCGAGGCGGACGCCGAGCTGATCCAGCTCGCCCAGCAGGTCTACGTGAACTTCAACACCGGCCACCTGAAGATCCAGGGCCTGAGCAGGGACCTCTCTGTGGTGCAGAGCCTGCCGGGCGGCGGTGTGGACAAGACGGCCAAGCCGGTTCCGGCCGAGCTCGTGTCGGTGGGCGAGAGCTATCCGGGCAAGGACTTCGCCCTGCTCAAGGTCAACGGCCAGCAGAACCTCCCGACGGTCCCACTCGGTGAAGACTCCGACGTGACGACCGGCAGCACGCTCTACATCAGCGGGTTCCCCGGCCTGGTGACGAACACGCCGTTCTTCAGCCTGGAGTCGAAGCTCGAACCCGCGCTGACCGAGGGTCCGTACAACGCGAAGCGGACCACGCACGAGGGCGTGCCGTACATCCAGACGCAGGCGCCGTCCTATCAAGGCAACTCGGGCGGACCGGTGTTCAGCAGGGACGGCAAGGTGATCGGCATGCTGATCGCCGGAACCGTCAGCGAGACCGGCGAGGCCTCGGAGAGCGAGAGCTTCGTGCTGCCGGTCTCGATCATCAAGGAGAAGCTGAACGAGAAGAACATCAAGCCGACGCAGTCGCTGACCAGCATCAGGTACGACGAGGCGCTGAACGACTTCTTCCTGCGGCACTACAAGAACGCGCTGCCCAAGTTCCGCGAGGTCCAGGCGCTGCACCCGAACCATCCGTACGTCGCGAAGTACATCACCGACTCCCAGCAGGCCATCTCGTCGGGCAAGGACGAGACCCCCCAGCCGCTGTGGGTGTGGATCGCGATCGGCGCCGGGGGCCTCGTGGTGGTCACGGGAGTCGTGGTGGCGGTGCTCCTGCTGCGCCGCCGCAGGAGCGCGCGGGGGGCCGCGCCCGTCCAGGCGCCCGCGTACGCATCGGCGCAGGAATGGCAGCAGGCGAACGTTCCCGCCCAGAGCTGGCACCACCCTCAGCATCCCCAGCAGGCCCAGCAGGCCGGGCAGCCGCCGGTCGTGGAGACGGGATTCCAGCCGGGCGGTCAGCAGTACGGATACCCGCAGCCGGGGAGTCCGCAGGCGATGCCGCCGACCATGCCCCACCCCGTCCAGCCACAGCCCGGCCATTCACAACCTGGCTATTCACAACCTGGCCACCCGCAGGCCGGCCATCCCCAGACCGGTCAGCCCCAGACCGGTCAGCCCCAGTCGGTGGCGGCCCTCGAACAGGAGATCGCCGAACTGCGCCGCCGGCTGGATCAGCGCCCGCCGGGCGCATGACGCCCACCGGCCGGATCGGCCGCTCAGCCCTCCGTCAACCCGGCGAGCGTCTCCAGGGGGCCCTGATCGGGCTCCGGGTGGCGCTCGTCGGTGACGGCCGCCGACACGATCCGGTCGAGCCGGAAGACCCGTACGTCGTCGCGCAGCCTGCACCATGCGACCAGATACCAGCGGCCGCCCCGGCCGCCCAGGCAGATGCTCGGCTCGACCTCCCTGGAGGTCACCGCGCCGTCGGCGCCGCGGTACTCGATCCGCAGCACCCGCCGTCCGAGCAGCGCACGGTCGATCTCCCGCCGCACGATCTCGGGCCCGGCCAGCGCGTATCCGGGCTGACCGAGCCGGATGGGCACGCCCGCCTCCCGGAGCCTCGCCACATCCCGCACCACGGTGCTCTTGCTGACCCTGAGCCGTGACGCCAACTGCCGGGCGGACAGGCATCCGGCGTTTCTGAGCTCCTCCACCAGTGCGTCACGGCGCTTCATGATTTGAAACTACGTCGACCTTCCCGGTAAAACCACTCTTAAATCCCCTAACTCACCCGACACACCCCCATCACCTCAAAGGGAACCCTTCGCCGGTCGTCCTCGTTTTTCCAACCGACCGTGTCCTTTCTCGACAATCCGATATCAGGAGCCTGATGGCCGTCCCCCCGGCACACCCGTCACCACCGCCTCAACCGAAGTCGTCCGGGGGCGGCCCCAAGTCGTCCACCGTGGTCAAGCTGGGCGCCGTGGGGGTGCTCTCGATCCTCGTCGTCGGTTTCTGCACGGCGCAGCGGACCCAGAAGGTCAACGCCGACTGCGTCGACACGTCCAGGCCCCTGCCCGACGGGTCCTACGCCGTCGTCGACGACGACCACTGCGACGATTCCTCCTACCGCTACCACGGCTCCCACGGCGCCTATCGCTGGTACTACGGCGGCAGCCGCAACGGAGGCCGGGTCCGGGGCGGGACCACGGCAAAGCCGGCCGACGCGCAGATCACCACCAGATCCGGCCGGGTGATCCAGCGCGGTGGCTTCGGCTTCCATGTCGGCGGACGCGGAGGCTGACCGGATGCGCAGGCAGACATCGCCGCCCCGCGAGGACTGGCCGGTCATCGTCGAGTCACAGGGCCTCGCCTTCCACCGGTCCGCCCATCCGGACGGCCTGGCCAGGCCGTACTGGGACGAGAGCGTCCACTACGTGTTCACGATGGACGAGGTGCTGGAGCTGGAGGCCCAGGTCGAGGAACTGCACCGGATGTGCCTCGCCGCCGCCGACCACATCGTCGCCGAAGACCGCTTCGCCGACCTCGCCATCCCACCCGCCTGCCGCGCGGCCGTCGCCGAGTCGTGGCGGCGGCGCGACCCGTACCTGTACGGCCGCTTCGATCTGCACTACGACGGGACCGGGCCGGTCAAGCTGCTGGAGTACAACGCCGACACCCCGACGAGCCTGGTCGAGAGCTCGATCGTGCAGTGGTTCTGGTTGCGGGACGTACACCCCGACGACGACCAGTGGAACTCCGTGCACGAGCGGCTGATCGACCGCTGGAAGTCCTTCGCGCTGCCGACCGGCCCGGTCCACTTCGGGTGGACCAACGCCGACGAGACCGGCGAGGAGGCGATGACGATCGGCTACCTCCAGGAGACCGCCGAGCAGGCCGGCCTGGCCACGGTCGCCATCGCCGTCGAGGACATCGGCTGGGACGTGCTCAACCACCGTTTCGTGGACATGGAGCACCGCATCGTCAGATCGCTGTGCAAGCTGTATCCCTGGGAGTGGATCGTCGCCGAGCCGTTCGGGTCGCACGCCCTCGCCCTGCAGCCCTCGATGGCCTGGATCGAGCCCCTGTGGAAGATGCTGCTGTCCAACAAGGCGCTGCTGGCGATCCTGTGGGAGTTGTACCCGGGGCATCCGAACCTGCTTCCCGCCTACCTCGACGGCCCGCGCGAGCTGGCCGACGGACCGGGCTACATCAGCAAGCCGCTGCTCGGCCGTGAGGGTGCGTCCATGAGCATCGTCGCGCCCGGTGTCGAGGTGAGCACCGACGGCGGGTACGGCGCTGAGGGCTACGTCCACCAGGAGTTCGCGCCGCTCCCCGACTTCGACGGCTGGCATCCGGTGCTCGGCGCCTGGATGGTCGGCGACGAGTCCGCCGGGCTCGGCATCCGCGAGACCTCCGGCCTGATCACCGACGACACCTCCTCGTTCGTCCCCCACAGAATCCAGATGTAAGGCTCTCCGTGAACAGAATCGACACCCCTGACACCCTCACCCTCGCCGAGGTGCTCGGCAACGGCGCCCTGGCGATCATGGCCTACGCGATTTTGGGGGTGCTGCTGCTCGCCGCCGGGTTCTACGTGGTGGACCTCGCCACGCCCGGGCGGCTGAGCAAAGTGATCCGCAACGACCGCAACCCGAACGCGACCCTGATCGCCGCTTCGGGCATGGCCGGCGTCGGCCTCATCGTCGCCGCGTCCATCTGGTCCTCGGGCGGGGCGCTGCGTGAGGGACTGCTCGTCACCCTGGCGTTCGGCCTGGTCGGCATCGCCGCGCAGACGCTCGGCATGTTCGCCTTCGACAAGATCGCCGGATTCTCCGTGGCCGAGCTCGTCCGCGAGAGCACGCTGCAACCGGCCGCGATCCTGCTGTCGGTGACGCGTTTCGTGATCGGCCTCATCACCGCCGTGGCGGTCATCTGACCCCGGTACGGCTCGGCCGCGCTGACGGAAAAGCGCGATGCGGAAAGCGCGGCCGAGGGGATGACCTGGCACGCTAGAGGGCGTGAGTGAGCGGGGCACAGACCGGATCGGCGACAAGATCAGGGAAGACACGGCGCGGCGGCTCGACCGCGCGATGGGCAGCCTGGGCACGGCGGCGATGGCCCGCATGGAGGATCAGCTCGCCTGGTACCGCGCGCTGTCGGCCGAGGACAGATCGTGGGTCGGCCTGGTGGCCCAGGCGGGCATCGCGGCGTTCGTGGAGTGGTTCGGCCACGCCGGCGAGGGGCGGCCGACGCCGAGCATCGAGTTCTTCGGCACCGCCCCGCGCGAGCTCAAGCGCAGCGTGTCGCTCCAGCAGACCGTCGACCTGGTCCGCATCGTCGTCGAGGTGGTGGAGGCCCAGGTGGAGGAGCTGGCCGCGCCCGGCGGCGCGGAACTGCTCCGCAACGCGATGCTCCGCTACACCCGTGACGTGGCGTTCGCCGCCGCTCAGGTGTACGCCAGGGAGGCCGAGGCGCGCGGCTCCTGGGATGCCAGGCTGGAGGCGCTCATCGTCGACGCGCTCGTCCGCGGTCAGGTGGACGACGGCCTGCACTCGTGGGCCGCGGCGCTCGGCTGGACGTCCGTGCCCGTCGTGGTCTTCGCCGGCCACACCTCCGGCGAGGACCCGCAGAGCATCATCGACGGGCTGCGCGACAAGGGCCGCCGGGTCGGGCACGAACTCCTCGCGGGCGTGCAGGGCGACCGGCTCATCGTGATCGTGGGCGGGGCCGACAGCATCAAGGACGCCGCCCGCCTCGTCGTGCCCCGTTTCGGCCCGGGACCGATCGTGATCGGCCCCGAGGTCCCCGATCTGCACGCGGCGGCCAGCTCGGCGCGGGCCGCCATCGCGGGCCTGCGCGCCGCCGCCGCCTGGCCGGACGCGCCGCGGCCGGTGCTCGCCGAGGACCTGCTGGCCGAGCGGGCCCTCGACGGGGACGAGGACGCCAGAGCCCAGCTCGTGGAGAACGTCTACAAGCCACTCGCCGGAACCCCGCTGCTCGACACGCTCGCCACCTACCTCGAGCAGGGGACCTCGCTCGAGGCCACGGCGCGGCTGCTGTTCGTCCACCCCAACACGGTCAGGTATCGGCTGCGGAAGATCACCGAGCTCACCGGCTACCAGCCCACCGAGGGGCGCTCGGCGTTCACCCTCCAGGTGGGGCTCATTCTCGGCCGCCTGTCCGTGGGTTGAGACGGTCGGCGCGGATGTGCGGGCGGTTCCGGGCGGCCGTAACCTGGGTGACACCGAAACTGTAGGGACCACACAAACTACCCGCGGCAAAGTTCGTTCGGATCACCATCGGTGTGGCGAACTCCTACAGGGCAGGGTGGACTACGTGCTCGTCATCGTCGCTCCGGGCCAAGGCGCCCAGACTCCAGGTTTCCTGACTCCGTGGCTCGAACTCCCCGGATTCCGCGACCGGCTGTCCGCCTGGTCCGAAATCGTGGAGCTCGACCTCGTCTCGTACGGGACGACCGCCGACGCCGACGAGATCCGTGACACCGCGGTCGCGCAGCCCCTGCTCGTGGCGGCCGCACTGGCGTCCTACGAGGCACTCGGGGTGCGGCCCGACCTCGTCGCCGGCCACAGCGTGGGAGAGCTGGCGGCGGCGGCGATCGCCGGAGTGCTGACCCCGGAGGAGGCCCTGGGCCTGGTGAGGGAGCGCGGCCGGGCGATGGCCAAGGCCGCCTCGGTCGCCGAGACCGGGATGCTCGCGGTGCTGGGCGGGGCCGAGGACGAGGTCCTCGCCGCGATAGCCGCGCACGGGCTCACCGCCGCCAACATCAACGGCGCCGGCCAGATCGTGGCGGGCGGCACGCTGGCGCAGGTCGAGGCATTCAAGGCCGCCCCGCCGGCGGGTGCGCGGGTGCGCCCGCTGTCGGTCGCCGGTGCCTTCCACACCGTGCACATGGCCCCGGCCGTCGACCACCTGCGTGACGCGGCCGCCGGCCTCACCCCTCGCGACCCGCAGATCACCGTGCTGTCCAACGCGGACGGCGCGGCGGTCGCCACGGGAGCCGAGTTCGTCGACCGGCTCGTCGGCCAGGTGGCCAGCCCGGTCCGTTGGGACGCCTGCATGACGGCGATGGCCGAGCGCGGCGTCACCACGGTGATCGAGTTGCTGCCCGGCGGCACGCTGACCGGCCTGGCCCGGCGGGGCCTGCCCGGCGTGAAGACCGTGGCCCTGAAGAACCCTGACAATCTGGACACGGCGCGAGAGGTGCTCAAGTGAGGATCAGTCAAGGCGCTCCGGGCGCGAAGGTGCTCGCGTTCGGTGGCTACCAGCCCGCCGAGATCGTGACCAACGACGCTCTGTCCAAGCGGATCGACACGTCCGACGACTGGATCCGCACCCGCGTCGGGATCCAGGAGCGCCGCATCGCGGGACCGAACGAGTCGGAGATCGACCTCGCCGTGCAGGCCGGCGGCAAGGCCCTGGCCGCGAGCGGCCTGTCCAGTGCCGACATCGACCTGGTCATCGTCGCCACGTGCACGCTGGAGGCGCAGATCCCCAACGCCGCCGGCCGGGTCGCCCACCGGCTCGGCATCCAGGCCCCCGGCGCTTTCGACGTGAACGCGGCGTGCGCCGGGTTCTGCTACGCGCTCGCCGCGGCCAGTGACGCGATCCGGGCCGGCTCCGCGACCAACGTCCTGGTCGTCGGCTCGGAGAAGCTCAGCCAGTGGGTCGACTGGGACGACCGGGCCACCGCCGTCATCTTCGCCGACGGCGCGGGCGCCGCGGTCGTCGGTCCGTCCGACACGCCCGGCATCGGGCCCGTCGCCTGGGGCAGCGCCGGCGACAAGGCCGACGTGGTCGCCATCCAGGACCGGCGGTCCTTCCTGTACCAGGAGGGCCAGTCCGTGTTCCGCTGGGCCACCACCGCGCTGCACCCGGTGGCCGCGCTGGCGTGCGAGCGGGCCGGAGTCGACCCGGCCGAGTTGGCCGCCTTCGTCCCCCACCAGGCGAACCTGCGGATCGTCGAGTCGATCGCCCGCAAGCTCGGCGCGGACAACGCGGTCGTCGCCCGGGACATCGTCCTCGCCGGCAACACCTCCGCCGCGTCGATCCCGCTCGCGCTGTCCCGCATGATCGAGCGCGGCGAGGTGCCTTCGGGCGGCCTCGCACTGCTGCTCGGCTTCGGCGCCGGTCTCACCTATGCCTCGCAGGTGATCGAGATCCCTTAGGTTGTGTTCCAACACCTGTACGGACCGCCGTACAGATCCGGAAAAATGCTCCGGAACATCGGAAAATCAGAAAAATCAAGGAGAAGTCGCGCCATGGCAATGACCGAGCAGGAAATCCTCGCCGGCCTCGGCAAGATCGTCAACGAGATCACCGGCGTCCCTGCGGCGGAGGTCACCCCGGAGAAGAGCTTCGTCGACGACCTCGACATCGACTCGCTCTCCATGGTCGAGATCGCCGTCGCGGCGCAGGACGAGTTCGGCGTCGAGATCCCCGACGACCAGCTCAAGCACCTCAAGACCGTGAAGGACGTCATCAACTTCATCCAGGCCTGAACGCCGGGTTCCCGGACCACGGCGGGTCACTGAAGAACAACCAGAGGAGTGCGGACAAGTGAGTAAGGACCGGGTACGTGTCGTCGTCACCGGGCTCGGCGCGACGACGCCTCTCGGTGGAGATGTCGCATCCACCTGGTCGGCGCTCCTCGACGGGCGGTCGGGCATCCGGACGCTCACCGAGGACTGGGTCGACACCGTACCGGTGAAGTTCGCCGGCGTGGCGGCCGTCGACCCCGGCGAGGTGCTTCCCCGGCCCGAGGCCAGGAGGCTCGACCGCGCCGAGCAGTTCGCGCTGATCGCCGCCAGGCAGGCCTGGCAGGACGCGGGGGCCCCGGAGATCGACGGGGAGCGGCTCGGCGTCGTGGTCGGCAGCGGCATCGGCGGCATCGGGACGATCCTGTCCGCCTACGACCTCTACCGTGAGAAGGGCTGGAACCGGCTCTCGCCGTTCACCGTGCCCATGCTCATGCCGAACGGCTCCGCCGGCTGGATCAGCATCGAGCTGGGCGCCAAGGCCGGGGCGCACGCAGCGGTGAGCGCCTGCGCCACCGGCGCCGAGTGCATCGGATACGGCATCGACATGATCCGCTCGGGCCGGGCGGACATGGTGGTGGCGGGCGGCACGGAGGCGGCCATCCACGGCCTGAACCTGGCGTCGTTCGCCGCGGCGCGCGCCATGTCGACACGCAACGACGAACCGGAACGGGCCTCGCGCCCGTTCGACAAGGGCCGGGACGGATTCGTGCTCGGTGAGGGCGCCGGCATCGTGGTGCTGGAGTCGGAGGAGCACGCCCGGGTGCGCGGCGCCCGGATCTACGCCGCGGCCGCGGGAGTCGGTTACACCAGCGACGCCTACCACATCACCGGCCTCGACCCCGACGGCCAGGGCGGCAAGAACGCCATGCTGGCGGCGCTCAAGCACGCGGACATCGCCCCGGCGGACGTCGTCCACGTCAACGCCCACGCCACCTCGACGCCGCTCGGCGACGAGATCGAGGCCCGTGCGATCAAGGAGGCCATCGGCGGCCACGCGATCGTCACCGCGACCAAGTCGATGACCGGCCACCTCCTCGGCGGCGCGGGCGGCGTCGAATCGATCTTCACCATTCTCGCGCTGCACGAACGGATCGTGCCGGCCATCGCCAATCTCGACGATCCCGCGGACGGCATCGAGGTCGACCTCGTGCGCGGCGAGCCGCGAAAGCTCGACGGCGACCAGCTCGCCGCGATCAACAATTCGTTCGGGTTCGGCGGACACAACGTCGCCGTGGCCTTCACCACCGTGTGACTAGGAGTCCCACATGACCGTGCTTGACAACCGGGTGGTGAACGATGCCTCCGACGCGGAGGCCGTCGATCCCAGAGACCCCCTCGTACGCCTGGGACATCTCCTCGACGAAGGCTCCATCCGGCTGATCTCCCCCGAGGACAAGAGCGGCGTGCTCGCCGTGTCCGGACGGGTCGAGGGCGTCCCCGTCGTGGCGTTCTGCAGCGACGCCAGGTTCCAGGGCGGCGCGATGGGCTCAGAGGGCTGTGAGCACATCGTCCACGCCTACGACGTCGCCGTACGCGAGCGGGTCCCCATCATCGGCGTCTGGCACTCGGGCGGTGCGCGCCTGGCCGAGGGCGTGGAGTCCCTGCACGCGGTCGGGCGGGTGTTCACCGCCATGACCAAGGCCTCCGGCGTCGTCCCGCAGATCTCCGTCGTGGTCGGTCCGGTGGCCGGCGGCGGCGCGTACGGCCCGGCCCTGACCGACATCGTGATCCTCGCCGACAACGGCCGCATCTTCGTGACCGGGCCCGACGTCGTGCGCAGCGTGACGGGCGAGGAGACCGACATGGCCTCGCTCGGCGGCCCCGAGCCGCACAGCAAGCGCAGCGGGGTCGTCCACGTCACCACCAAGAGCGAGGGCGAGGCCCTGCTCAGGGCCCGTCAGCTCGCCGTCCTCCTCGGTCACCAGGGCCGGGTGCGCGGCGACGTCGACGAGGTGGACTTCAACAGCCTGCTCCCGGAGAACCGGCGCCGTGCCTACGACGTGCACCCGCTCGTGAAGGGGCTGCTGGACGAGCCCGGTGTGGAGCTCCACCCCAAGTGGGCGCCGAACATCGTCACCACGCTGGGCCGCCTCGGCGGCCGCACGGTGGGGGTCATCGCCAACAACCCGCTGCGCCTCGGCGGCTGCCTCGACTCCACCTCAGCGGAGAAGGCCGCCCGGTTCGTCCGGATGTGCGATGCCTTCGGGGTGCCGCTCGTGGTCGTGGTCGACGTCCCCGGCTACCTCCCCGGGGTCGGCCAGGAGCACGACGGCATCGTACGGCGCGGCGCGAAGCTGCTGCACGCGTTCGCCGAGGCCTCGGTGCCGAGGGTGACGCTGATCACCCGCAAGGCGTACGGCGGCGCCTACATCGCGATGAACTCCCGCGCGCTGGGCGCGACCCGCGTGTTCGCCTGGCCCGACATCGAGGTGGCCGTGATGGGCGCGGTCGCGGCCGTCCGCATCCTCAAGCGGCGCGAGCTGGCCGCCGCGCCGGAGGAGGAGCGCTCTGCGCTGGAGGCCCGGCTGGCCGAGGAGCACGAGAAGGCCGCCGGCGGGCTCGAGCGGGCCGTCGACCTCGGGGTCGTGGACGAGGTGATCGACCCGGCGAAGACCCGCGGCGCCATCGCCAGGGTCCTCGCGCAGGCCACACCGGCCCGCGGCGCCCACGGCAACATCCCGCTCTGAGAAGTCCCAGGTCAAAACGACGGGAGAAGCGCCGGTCCTCCGGGATCGGCGCTTCTTCGCGTTCGCGGCGTGCCCCGAGGTGTTCGCGACCCGCCGGACCGAGGGGACCGACGGGGCCGGCGCCCCGGGAGGGGGCGGCTCAGACGGCGGCGTGCAGCCAGCGGACCGGTGCGCCCTCCCCCGCGTACCGGAACGACTCCAGCTCCTCGTCCCACTGCTTGCCGAGGAGGCGGTCGAGCTCCTCCTCCAGGACGACCCGGCCCTGCGCGGCCATCAGCATCACGTTGCGCAGCCGGTCCTCGGGGATCAGGATGTCCCCGTTCGCGCCGACGACGGCGGTGAAGGCGCCCAGGGTGGGCGTGTAGGCATGTCTGGACCCGTCGACGCCGGGTGAGGCGTCTTCGGTGATCTCGAAGCGGATGCGCTGCCAGCCCATGAGAGAAGACGTGACCGCCGCCGCCGTACCGGGACGGCCCTCCCACTCGGCCTGGGCCCGCAGGGTCCCGGGCGCGGCGGGCTGAGGGGTCCACGTCAGGTCGACGGGCACGCCAAGAACACCTGCGACGGCCCACTCGATGTGCGGGCACAGCGCAGGCTGAGCCGAGTGGACGTACAGGACGCCACGAGCAGCAGCCACCGGACCTCCCAAATCGCATGAGGTGCGCCTTCCCCAACGGCCTCATACAAGGGATGATCACGATTGGATGACTAGTAGGAGAGACTACCGTCCGTCGTAACGCGACACCAGAGCAGGGTCATACCGATTGACGCATGGAAACGTAATGGAACGGGAAGGATACGGTCCGTAAACAGGAGATCGGAAGGGTGTCGTGATGCGCGCGCGCTTGGTGGAGCCCCTCCCGGACAGGCCCGCTCTCATCCGGCCCGGCGAGTTGCTCACCACCGCGCCGGCCAGGGTCGCCCGATGGACCCTCGACGCCTCACCCGTCCACTCCCCGGCCCATCACGCGCGCGTGGTCCATCACGTCCGGCTCTCGCCGGACGCCGACGTGCTCGACCTCGTCGCGACGTTGCGCGACCGCGGGCTTCCGGCCTCGCCCAACCACGTCCTCGCCGGGCAGCCGCTGTTCTTCGGCGGCCCGCGGGGCGCGCCGTCGCCCGCTCCGGCGGTGCCGTACGAGCCGGGCCCGCCCTCCGGCGTGACGGTCGCCGTGCTGGACACCGGGATCGTCCCCCATCCGTGGCTGGCGCGCTGGTATCGGGACGACGCCGCCGACACCCCGGACGCCGACGGGGACGGCGGTCTCGACGACCAGGCGGGACACGGCACGTTCGTCTGCGGGCTGATCCTGCGGCGCGCCCCCGGGGCGGGGCTGTGCCCGGTGCGGTTCCTGGACAGCGACGGCGTCGCGGACGAGGCCGCGCTGCTGCGCGCGCTCACCCGGCTCGGCGCCGAGCGCGTCGACGTTCTCAACCTGTCCTTCGGGGGTTACACCTTCGACGACCGGCCGCCGCTGGGGCTGGCCGAGGCGCTGGCCGGCTTTCCCGCCGTGGTGGCCTGCGCCGGCAACACCGGGCGGTCCCGCCCCTTCTGGCCGGCCGCCCTGCCCGGCGTCGTCGCCGTGGGCGCGCTCGACGGGGACGCCAGGGCGTCCTTCTCGGCGTACGGCCCGTGGGTCGACGCCTGCGCCCAGGGCGTCGGCCTGACGAGCAGCTTCGTGGAGTTCGGGGAGTTCCGCGGTTACGCCACATGGAGCGGCAGTTCCTTCGCCTGTGCGACGGTCACGGGGGCCGTCGCCCGGCTGAGCCGCGAACTGCCGCCCGCGCAGGCCGTACGGCTCCTGCTCTCCGGCGGCCGGCGAATCCCCGATCTCGGAGTATGCGTCCGGTGAGATCGCTAGAGTGTCGAACACTCACAGTGACACTCCGACACTCTTTGTGACCAGGCATGCCCCCAGACATCTCACCCCGCCCACCGTCCGGGCCGCCGCTCGACCGGGTGGCCTGGGACGACCTCGTCGCACGGTTCGACGGACGGATGTGGGCGGTCGCCCGGGCGTTCGGGCTGAGCCCGGCGGACGCGGCGGACGCCGTCCAGGGCGCCTGGCTGCGGCTGGTCGAAGGTCTCGGCGCCATCCGGGATCCCGATCGGATCGGAGCCTGGCTCATCACCACCACCCGGCACGAGGCGGCCCGGCTGAGCCGGTCCCGGGCAGGATCGGGACCCGCCGACGAGGTCGCCGACGTCCCCGACCCCAGCGCGCCGGACCCGGCGGCGGCCGTGGTCGACGCCGACTACGGCCGTCAGGTGTGGCGACGGCTCGATCTGCTCGGCGAGCCGTGCCGATCGCTGCTGCGCCTCTGCGCGCTGCACCCGGAAGCCCGCTATGCCCAGATCGCCCTGCGTCTGGAGCTGCCCGTGGGCAGCATCGGCCCCACCCGGGCCCGTTGCCTGTCCCGGCTCAGAGCCCTGCTGGAGGAACCCTCGTGACGGCACCGGCCGACGAATATCTCCTGGCCGCGCTGCGGATCGCGGCCGGGACCGATCCTGTGCCCGACCGTGTCTCGGCCGACGCGCGGTCCGTGTTCGCGCTTCACCTGCCCGGCGGTATCGCCGCCGTCCCACTCGCGACGGCGGCCGGAGAAGGAGCCCGATCCGCGCAGCCCCACGAGAGGCCGCACGCCCACCGGTACGCCGCCGCGGGTCTCACGATCGACATCGAGCCGGTCGTCGCGGCCGGCCGGGTGGACGTGGCCGGGCAGATCTCCCCCGCCCCCGGCGCCGGATCACTGGTCGAGGTGCGGACGCCGCACGTCAGCGACAGCCGCGTGCCCTCCGAGGGCGGCCGTTTCGTGGTCACCGGGCTGCCCGCCGGATGGATCAGCGTGGTCTGCCACCGGCCCGGACACCCGCCCGTGTTCACCCGCTGGACGCACGTACGCCCCTGACCTCCGCAACCCCTGACCCGCTCACGCCCCTGCTCCCCTCATCCCGCTGCCCGCTCACGCCGCTGAAACAGGGATGCCCATGATCTCGGTATCGCCCGCCGTCCTCGTCGCCCGGGCCGAGGAGGCCGTACGGCTGTCCGGGACCGACCCCCGCCTGGCACTCGTCCGGGCCCGGGCCGTACTGACCGAGGCCAGGGCCGTACCGGCCGAAGCCGGGACCATGCTCGCCAAGGCCGGGGCCGGTATGGAGACCGTGGGCAGGGGACCCGTCGGCCCGGACGCCTGGGCGTACGGCGAGGCCATGTCCGTCGCGCTGCGCGCCGCCGCGCTGGCCGCACGGGAGCTCGGCGACCTGCGGCTGGCCGACGAGAGACTGCGGGAGGCGATCGAGGCCGGACGCCGGTTTCCGGTGCGGGTGGCGCAGGCACGGATGTCCCTGGTCGCGGTCCGGGCACTGCTCGGAGATCCCGAAGGCGGCCTGCGCCTCGCCGATCTGGCCGAGCGGCATCTCACCGGGACCGACCCGGCCCGGCTGGACGTGCAACGCTCGGTCGCGCTGACGCTGCTCGGCCGATATCGGGAGGCGGTGCGCCACTGCGACCGGGCGGTCAGCCGCCTCGGCGACGACCCCTGGTTCCAGTCGGGCGGGCTGCTCAACCGAGGAGTCGCCCTCACCTATCTGGAGGAGTACGGCGCGGCCGAGACGAACCTGTCGGAGTGCGCGAGGATCGCCCGGGCGGCGGGCCTCGATCACGTCGCCATGCTCGCGGAGGGCAATCTGCCGTTCGTCGCGGCCCGGCGCGGCGACATCGCGGCCGCCTTCGCACGCTATGAGGTGGCGGAGGCGGGCATGACCGGCTATCCGGAGCGGCTGGCCGCGATGCGCGCCGACTTCGCCGAGGCGCTGGTGGCCGCCCACCTGCCGGGAGAGGCCAGGGCGCTGCTCGAGCAGGCCCTCCCCGATCTGGTGGCCTGCGGAGCCCGCGCGGCGATCCCGGACGCGCGGCTGCTGCTCGCCCAGGCCCAGTTGCTGGCCGGAGAAGCGGAACAGGCCGCGGCGACGGCGCGGACCGCCCTGGCGGAGCTGCAGGCGCAGGGCAGGGCGGCCGTGGCCCCGCTGGCCACCGAGGTGGTGCTGCGCGCCCGCCTCGCCAAGCCGCCGACGGACGCGGAGGTGGCGTCTCTGCTGCCCCGCGTCCTGGCCTGCGCGGCCGACCTGGACGGACACGGCCGACCGGGCGCCGCTGCCGCGCTCCGGCTCACGGCGGCCCGCGCCGCCCTGCCGGCCGGGTATCGGGCCGTCGCCCGGGCGCAGCTCGATCTCCTCACCGAGACCGTCACCCCGCCGATGGTCAGGTGGCATGCCCTGGCGATGCTCCGCCGACTGGACGGGGACCTGCCCGGCGCCCTCGAATCGGCTCGCGTGGGTGTGGAGGCCCTCGCCGCCGCGGGGAGTGCCGGGCGCGACGCGGAGCTCAGGGCGTACGCCGTCCGCCCCGCCGAGGATCTCGCCGCGTTCGGGCTGGATCTCGCGCTGGAGACCGGGGACGCGTGGACGGTCCTGGACTGGGCCGAACGCTGGCGGGCGCTGGTGCGGGGCAGGCCGGTTCCCGCTCCGTTACGCCCCGGAGCGTTGTCCGGCCCACGGCAAGCGCCGCAGAACGGTCCGGGAACGCTGATCGAGCTGGTGCGCAACGGGGACGAACTGTGGGGCGTCCTCCTCGCCCCGGCGCCGGCCGGGGCACGGGCCGGGGGCACTCGGTGCGTGCTGCGGCCGCTCGGCTCCTACCGGTCGGCGGTGGAGGCGACGGTGCGCGTGCGGTACGGCCTGCGCCGGCGGAACCTGCGCGACCTCGGCCACTGCGGCGAGAGGGCCGACCACCGCGAGGGCACGGTCTCGGAGATCATGGACGGTGAGCTCGCCGCGCTCGGCGAACGGCTGCTCGGCCCGTTCACTTTCGACGGCCGGGTCGCCCTCGACGGCTCGTTCGCCGTCGACGGCCCTGGCGCTTCGTGCGGCCCGGTCGTGATCGTGCCCACGGGCGCGCTGTGCACGCTCCCCTGGCCGCTGCTGCCCGCGCTGGTCGGACGACCGGTGTCCGTCGCCCCCGACGCCACCTCCTGGAGGCCGTCGGGAGGGAGTCCGGCAGAAGAGGGTCCGATAGGGGGCGGGAGGGCGGGCAGGCCGCTGGTGCTCGCGGTCGCCGGGCCGGGGCTGCGGCACGCCCGCGACGAGGCGGACATGGTCGTCATGACCCATGCCGGCGCCGAGCGGGTCGGCGCCACGCGGCGGGAGGTGCTCACCGCGCTCGAACGCGCCGACGTGCTGCATGTCGCTGCGCACGGGATGTCCTCCCCGCGCAGCCCGATGCTCTCGCGCCTCACGCTCGACGACGGGCCGCTCATGGCGTACGACCTGCTGCGGGCCGATCGGGTGCCGCGGCTCGTCGTGCTGTCCGCGTGCGACGCCGGCATGGCCCACGCCCCCGTGGACGGCGCCGCGCTGGGTCTGGCCGGGACCTTCCTCGACCGGGGCGCCGCCTGCGTGATCGCCGGCGTGGTGCCGGTCCGGGACGACGAGGCCCTGACGCTCATGACGGTCTTCCACGCCGTGCTGGCCGAGGGCCGTTCCCCCGCCGAGGCCCTCGGCGTCGCGGCGGCCAAGACCGCCGTCGGCGGCTTCGTCTGCTTCGGCGACCCGTACGGCCGCCGCCCTACCTAGCCGGTGGCGACGGGCCGGGCGGGGTCGGCCACCCAGTTGGACCACGAGCCGACATAGAGCGCGGCCGGCAACCCGGCGATCTCCAGCGCCAGCACCTCGTGGGCGGCGGTCACGCCGGAGCCGCAGTAGGCGCCGACCGGGACGCCCTCGACGACGCCCAGCACGTTGAACCGCTCCCGCAGGAACTCCCTGTCGTGGAACCGACCGCCGGGCTCGACGTTCTGGGCCGTGGGGGCGCTGACGGCCCCCGGAATGTGACCGGCGACCGGATCGACGGGCTCGACCTCGCCGCGGTATCGCTCCGCGGCCCGGGCATCGAGCAGCACCCCGCATGTGGCCAGCTCGGCCGCCCGGTCGGCGTCGAGCACGGGCATGCCGCCCGGCCTCGCGGTGAAATCACCCGGCTCCCCGGCTTCCGCGTCCCCCGCCACGGGGAGACCCACCTGGGTCCAGGCGCGCATCCCGCCGTCGAGCACCCGCACGTCGCCGTGTCCGAAGTAGCGCAGCGTCCACCACGCCCTGGCCGCGGCGGTCGAGTCCGCGTCGTCGTAGACGACCACCGGTCGGGCGTCCGACACACCGAGGCGGCGCATCGCGGACTGGAACGCGGCGGCGGGCGGCAGCGGATGCCGTCCCTCAGGACCGGGCGGGGCGGCGAGGTCGGCGTCGAGATCGCAGAAGACGGCGCCCGGAATGTGCCCCTCCCGGTAGGACTCGATCCCCGGTGGGCCGCCGAGCCGCCATCGCACGTCGAGGATCGTGACGTCGCCTTCGAGCGCGGCCAGTTCCTCCGGCCGGATCAGCGGGCTCGCGGGACTCGGGCTCATCGGCGCCTCCGTGCGGTCGTCATGCCGTTTCGTGCCCGTCATCGGCGGATCTCCAGCAGGGGCACGTTCTGTTCCGCCGGAGTGAGCGAGCCGTGGCAGCCGATCAGGGCGGCCTCCAGCGGCTCCGCCTCGGAGGCGACGATCACGCAGTCGCCGTACGGCACGGCCAGCACGTCGCCGATCCGCCCGAGCCATTCGCCCCGGACGGATCGGCCGAACCAGCCCTGGTCGACCGCCTCCTCCCGCGTGACCACCCACGCCCGGCCACGCAGTGCCTCACGCCAGGTCTCCAGCACGGCTTCGGCGGCACCCGGCGCGGTGTAGAGGTGCCGGGCCCGGCTGTCGCCACCGAGCATGAGCACGCCTTCGCGAAGGTCGGGCCGGTGGTCGAAGTCGACCTTCTCCCCGGCGTTGATCATGCCGTGGTCCGCTGTCACGTACAGCGCCGACCCCGGCGGCAGCGCCTCGGCGATGGCCTCGGCCATCCGGTCGACGACCGCCAGCCGGTCCAGCCACTCGGGGCTGCCCCATCCCTTCACATGCCCCATGTGGTCGACGTCGCCGTAGTAGACCGTGACGTACGAGCTTTCCCGCAGCGCGTGCCGTACCGCCTCGATCCGCTCGTCCGCCGTCTCCGCCGACCAGTAGCGCATTCCCCGGTAGACCGCACGGGTGAGGCCGCTGCCGTCGAACAGGGCGGGCGCCACGTAGACGGGATCGACGCCGAGTGCCGCCATCCGTTCGTAGACGGTCTCGGCCGGCTGCCACACCTCGGGGTCGATGGTCAGGCCGGGCGCGGTCCAGCGCAGGCAGTTGAACAGCCGGCCCTCCCCCGGCACGGCCATCTGGATGCCCACCATGCCGTGCTCTCCCGGGGGCGCCCCGGTGCCGAGCGTGGCCAGGCTCGTCGGAGTCGAGGACGGGAAGCCAGCGGTGAGCGTCCGCCGCAGATGCGCGGACAGGAAGGGCGCCACGTCCGGGTGCGCGGCCAGGAGCTCGGCCCCCAGGCCGTCGACGAGGAAGAGGCACACCCGGCGGGCCGGGCCGAGGCCCAGCGTGTTGCCGGTCGGCACGCCGAGCGAGGCGAGCAGGGATCCGGGGAGATCCGCCAGCGACGCCTCGCCGTACGCCGGCACGAACGGAACGGCGCCGGATGGGGCCTCCGGCGCGCTTTCGGGCACGGTCGGCCCGGCGGGGTCGGGATCGATCACATCGCCTCCGGGCTGGACTCAGGACGCGGCCCGGGCGGTCGCCTCGGACAGCGCCTTGGCGAAGGCGAGCACGTGACCGACCGCCTCCGGGCCGTCGGCCGCCTCGCTCACCCGGAGCGACAGATCGTCGGCGGTGATCGCGCCGGTGTAGCCGTGATCGGCCTCGCAGTTCTCGTCGCCGCAGGTCGCGGGCTCGAGGTCGACATGGGAGATCGCGCCCCAGCCGATCGTGAGCGTCACCTCGACCGGAGGAACCCCCGGCACGTACGCCGCCGGATCGGGGACCACTCGCGTCACCGCGACCGACTGGATGCGGCTGAGCCGTACGGCCTCGGTCGTGGTGGAGGCGTGCGAGGCCGGCATGCCCTCGGCGGGCGGGTGCTCGTCGGTGTGACAGACGATGAGCCGGGTGGGCGACAGCACCAGCACCGTCACGTGCCTGCGCACCTCCATCGCCGGGTCGAACGTGGCCTCGTGATGCACGACGAACGCCATGACCTGCTCACTGCCGAGCGCGGTGTCGACGGCGTCGGCGACCAGGTCCGGGTAGTAGCCGCTGCGGTCGATGGCCTCGCGCAAGCCCGCGGCCGAGACTCGGGTTTCCCTCATGGGTCCATCCTGCCCTGTAAGGGACACCTGTTTCACACCCGGACCGGATGGTTTTCCCTGACGACGGCCCGACCGGCCGCGGCCCTGCCCATGATCAACGCAGCCGCCGGGGCCCGACGTCGGGACGGGGCCCGGTGACGGGCCGCAGGACCGCACGCGCGCCCAGCACCACCACACCGGACGTGCCGGCCAGCACCGGATCCAGCGTCATCCCGGCCACCTCCGGCAGCGCGTCCGCCAGCAGCCCGACCCGGACGAGAAGATCCTCGAGCGCCTCGACCGCCACCGGCTGATAGCCGTACCGGCCGAACAGCAGCGGCGCGGCGCGCAGCGACCGCACCAGGGTCGACGCGTCCTCGGCGGTGAGCGGGGCGAGGCGGTAGGCCTGGTCGCCGAGAAGGCGGGCGGCAACCTCGCCGAGCCCGAACGACACGACGCCGCCGAAGTGCCGGTCCTGCACCACGCCGACGACGGTGGGCACCGCCGGCTGCGGGGCCATGCGCTGGACGGCGAGCCGCGCGCCCGGCCCGAGGAGGGCGGCCAGGTCCGCGTACGCCTGCCGGATCGCGACCGGTTCCGTGAGCCCCATGCGTACGGTGCCCGCCCGGCTCGCGTCCACCGGATCGGCCGACTTGATCACGACCGGCGACCCCAGACGGCTCGCGGCGGCCACCGCCTCGTCGGCCGAGAGCACGATCTGCGCCGGCCACACCTCGATCCCGTAGCACGCCAGCAGCCCGGTGGCGTCGATCTCCACCTCACGCTCATGGTGGTCGTCAGGCGCCTCGGACCCGGCCAGGGCGTCGGCCACGATCCGGCGGGCCCCGGCGAGGTCCACTCCCGGGGGCGAGGGGATCAGGCCGGCGGGCTCCCGGCTCCGGCAGGCGTACCGGACGACGTGGGCGAGTGCCCGGACCGCCTCCTCCGGCGCGGGATAGGACGGGATGGATCCGCGCGCGGGCGAGCCCTCTCCGTCGACGCGCAGCTCCGGCGGCATGCCCATCTCGCCCTGGAAGGTGGCCAGCACCGGCTTGCCGCAGTCGCGCGCCACCCGCACCAGTTCGGCCGCCACCTGAGTGGCGTCCCCGGGGATCGGCGGCATGTAGACGACGACTGCCGCGTCCACATCGGGGAGCGTGTCGGCCAACGCGGCGGCGAACTCGGCCGCCCCCGCCCGCGCGCCCAGGTTCACCGGGCCGCGCGGCTCCAGGCCGGCGCCGAGGCAGGCGTCCGCCGCCAGCAGCGCGAGGGCGTCGGAGTTGCTCACGACGCCGACCCGGGGGCCGGACGGCAGCGGCTGATGGGCGAGGAGCTGGGCGACGTCGAAGAGCTGGGTGAGGTCGTCCACGCGGATCACCCCCGCCTGCTCGAACAGCGAGCGCTGGGCGGTCTCGGGCAGGCCGAGCACCGGGGCGGCGTGGCCGTCGGGCGCTCCGCGGCTCTTGACGACGACGATCGGTTTGCGCCGCGAGATCCGGCGGGCCAGCCGGGTGAACTTGCGCGGGTTACCGATGGACTCCAGGTAGAGGAGGATCACGTCGGTCGCCTGATCCTCCTCCCAGTACTGCAGCAGGTCGTTCCCGGACACGTCGGCCCGGTTGCCGGCCGAGACGAACGTCGAGATGCCCATGCCCCGCTGGGCCACCCGCTGCAGCAGCGCGGTGCCGAGCGCACCCGACTGGCTGAAGAAGCCGACCCTTCCCCGCCCGGGCAGGGTCGCCGCGAGGGTGGCGTTGAGCCGTACGGCCGGGTCGGTGTTGGCGATGCCCAGGCAGTTGGGACCCACCACGCGCATGCCGTACGCCCGCGCGATGCGGACCAGCTCCTCCTGTCTGGCGCGGCCCTCGGGGCCGGTCTCGCCGAACCCGGAGGAGACCACGACCAGGCCCTTGACGCCCTTCTCCGCGCACTCCTCCACGAGTTCGAGCACACCCTCGGCGGGAACGGCCAGCACCGCCAGATCCACCTCCCCGTCGATCGCGGAGACGCTCCGGTACGCCCGGACTCCCGCGACGGCCCGCACCTGCCGGTGCACGGGGTAGACCGGTCCGGTGAAGTCGGCGGAGAGCAGGTTGCGCAGCACGGTCTGCCCGATCCCGCCCGGCTCGCGGCTCGCTCCGATGACCGCGACCGAGTCGGGTGTCAGCAGGCGGGCGATCGAGCGCGCCTCGGCCCGGTGCTCGCGCGCGAGCCGCACCTCCAGCGCGGTCTCGGTGCTGGACAGGTCGAGGGTCATCCGGACGACGCCGTCCTCGAACTGGCTCTGCGCGGTGTATCCGGCCTGGCGGAACAGGCGGAGCATGCGATGGTTGCCGGGCAGCACGTCGGCGATGAACGTCCGGATCCCGTGCTCGCGGGCCGCCGCCCGCAGGTGCTCCATCAGCACCGCGGCCACGCCCCTGCCCTGATGGGCGTCCTCCACGAGAAACGCGACCTCGGCGTGGTCCTTCGGCTCCACCCGGTCGTACCGTACGACCGCCACCATCTCCGCGCCGATCGTCGCGATCAGCGCCAGCCGGTTGTCGTAGTCGACGTTGGTGAACCAGGTGACGTCCCGGTCGGTGAGGTGGGGTCGGGGGCCGAAGTAACGGAAGTAGATCGACTCCGCGGAGAGACGTGAGTAGAACGCACGCAGCAGGCCGGCGTCGTCCGGCCTGATCGGGCGCAGGTGTGCCGTGCCGCCATCGGCCAGCACGACGTCCGCCTCCCAGTGAGCGGGGTACTGAGGTCGCACGATCCCGAGGTTAGCGCCGCCCGACCCGGTATGGGTTGAGATGTTCCTTACCGCCGGAGAACCATGTGACGTGAGGGGCCTCTCGTGGTCGTTCACGCCTCGCCCCTTCACGGCTGTGGTCCGTAGCCGCCCGAGGCGGCTACGGTACGGGATTTACCGCCCTTACGGGGGCGAATTGGGCAACGCTTGTGCATCGACTCCATCGGGCTGTCTGATCCACCTCCCATGATGTGGCCGGGAACTGTTAGGTTTCTTGGGGTCGGCCTCATCGCACGTTGGCAAGGTGGTGACATCATGACGCGGGTCGTCGTGGTGGGCGATCTCATGACTGACGCACTCGCCCGCGCCAAGTTCCCTCTCGCCAGGGCGAGCGACACCCCGGCCGTCGTGACCATGCACGGTGGCGGCTCGGGTGCGAACATCGCCTCCTGGCTTGCGGTCGAAGGGTCGGAGGTCGCCTTCATCGGGCGACGCGGCGCCGACATCACCGGCCGGAACCGCGACATGGAGCTCATGGGCTACGGCGTCGACGCCCGCCTCGTGATGGATCCGGAGCGGCCCACCGGCACCTGTGTGGTCATGGTCACCCATAAGGGTCAGCGGACGATGCTCTCCGACCCGGGCGCCAACGCCGCGCTGTCCCCGGAGGACCTGCCGCGCGACCTGTTCGCCTCCAGCGGCCACCTGCACATGTCCGGCTACACCCTGCTCAACGAGGGATCGCGCGACGCGGGACTGGCCGCGCTCGACCTGGCCCGCCGGGCCGGCATGTCGATCTCGGTGGACTGCGCCTCGGCCGCCCCCGTCGAGCGGACCGGCGCCGAGCCGTTCCTGGAGTGGACGCACGGCGCCAAGCTGCTGTTCGCCAACATCGACCAGGCCAAGGTGCTGACCGGCCGGGACGAGCCGACAGCGGCGGCGAAGGTCCTCACCGCCTGGTTCCCCCAGGTCGTGATCAAGCTCAACGCCGAGGGCGCGCTCTGGTACACCAACAGCCGCGCCGAGCCCATCCGGGTCCCCGCCGAGACCATCGACCGGGTGGTGGACGGCACCGGCGCCGGGGACGCCTTCACCGCCGGCTTCCTGCCGCCCTGGCTGGCGGGCAAGCCGCCGACCGAGGCCCTGGCGGCCGGCAACGCGCTCGCCGCCAAGTGCATCTCGAACCTCGGCGCCCGCCCCCGGCTCTGATCCGCCCCTGCTCTGACCCGTCTCAGCTCACGGTCGCCAGGACCAGGGGGAGGACCGCGCGGGCGCCCGCGTTGCGCACGTGGGCCGCGGCCAGCGTCATCGTCCAGCCCGTGTCGATCTGGTCGTCGACGAGCAGCACCGGCCCGCCCGCCGCCGAGATCCTCTCGGCGAGCTCTCTCGGCATCGCGAGCGTCCCGCGGACCGCGGCGACCCGCTGGGCGCTGTTGTATTGCCGGCCCGGCGGGCCCTGCCGATATCCCAGCTCGCCGAGATAGGACAGCCGGCCGATTCGCGCGATCCCCTCGGCGAGGCCGCGGATCAGGGTCGGCCGGGTCGCCGACGGCACGCTGACGACCGCGACGGGCCGCTCCGCCCAGTCCCATGCCCGAAGCACCGCCACCATGGCGTCGAACACCTCGTCCGGGACCGGGCCGTCACCCGCCGCCAGGAGCTCACGCAGCCGCGTGCCCCAGCCGATGTCGGTGAGGCGGCCCAGCGCGCGTCCCGGCTCGGCCGACAGCTCGGGCTTGATCCGCCCCTTCAGGTCCGGCAGGCCGGTCGGCCACTGTCGGCGCGCCTCCACCTCGACGCCGGGCCGGGTCAGCCGGTCGAGGGCGGCTCGTACGGCCTCCGCCGCCACGTCGGCGGACCGGTGGGCGCCCGTGCAGTTGTCGCAGCGCCCGCACGGCCGTGCCGCCTCGTCGTCCAGGTGCCGCCGCAGGTACTGCTCCCGGCACTCGGTCGTCGTCAGGTAGCCGAGCATGGCCTCCTGCTCGGCGGCGCGCTCGGCCGACACCCGCGCGTAGCGGTCGGCGTCATAGCTCCACGACTCGCCGGTCGCCTCCCAGCCGCCCTTGACCCGGCGGACCGCGCCGTCCACGTCGAGGACCTTCAGCATCATCTCCAGCCTGCCGCGGCTGAGGTCGACCCTGCTCTCCAGCGCGGCGGTGGACAGCACGCCCTCCTGCGCCAGCGCCTCGATCGTCGCCCGCACCACCGTCTCCGGGGGAAAGGCGAGCGAGGCGAAATAGGCCCAGATCGCCCGGTCCTCGGCTCCGGGCAGCAGGATCACCTCGGCTCGCCGTACCCCGCGGCCGGCCCGGCCGACCTGCTGGTAGTACGCCACGGGCGAGGCGGGCGCACCGACGTGGACGACGAACCCGAGGTCTGGCTTGTCGAACCCCATGCCCAGGGCGGAGGTCGCGACCAGGGCCTTGACCCGGTTGGCGAGCAGGTCCTCCTCGGCGGCCAGCCGATCGGCCGGCTCGGTCTGCCCGGTGTAGGCGACCACCTGATGCCCCTGCTCCCTCAGGTACGCGGCGATCTCCTGTGCGGCGGAGACGGTCAGCGTGTAGACGATGCCGGACCCCGGCAGCTCGTGCAGCGCCCCGGCGAGCCAGGCGAGCCGCTGTTCGGAACCGCCGAGCCGTACGACACCGAGGTGCAGGCTCTCCCGCTCGAGCGGGCCGCGCAGGACGAGCACGCCGTCGTCTGAGCCGCCGGCGGTGTCGGGGGCATCGGGAGGGCCGTCCCACTCGGGCCCGGCGGCGAGCTGCTCGGCGACGTCGCGCGTCACGCGGGCGTTCGCGGTCGCGGTCGTGGCGAGCACGGGTATCCCGGGCGGGAGATCGGCCAGCAGCGTGCGCAGCCTGCGGTAGTCGGGACGGAAGTCGTGACCCCAGTCGGAGATGCAGTGCGCCTCGTCGATCACCAGCAGGCCGGCGGTCTCGGCCAGCTCGGGCAGCACCTGGTCGCGGAAGTCGGGATTGTTCAGCCGTTCCGGGCTGACCAGCAGCACGTCGACCACGCCCTCGGCGACCTGTCCGTAGGTCTTCTCCCACTCCTCGGGGTTGGCCGAGTTGATGGTCGCCGCGTGGATGCCCGCACGCTCAGCGGCCGCGATCTGGTTGCGCATCAGCGCGAGCAGGGGCGAGACGATGACCGTGGGCCCCTCGCCCAGCTCCCGCAGCAGCGCGGTGGCGATGAAGTAGACGGCCGACTTGCCCCACCCGGTGCGCTGCACGACGAGCGCACGGCGGCGGTCCACGACCAGCGCCTTGATCGCCGCCCACTGATCGTCACGCAGGCGCGCCTCGTCGCCCGCGAGCGCCCTCAGCCGGGCCTCGGCCTCTTCCCGCAGCGTCTCTTCTTCACCCACCCGTCATTGGTACCAGGTCTCGCCGACGGTTTCCCCCCGACCGCGTCCCCGGCCGTCTCCCCCCGTTCGAGTCACCAGACGACGGGCGCGAACTTGAGGGGAAGCTGGGCGCCGAGACGGCTGTACAACTCCAACTGGTCGAAGTAGAGGCGTTGGGTGAGGATGAAATCGCTCTCCACCGTGAAGATCCAGGAGCAGCGCACGCTGATGCTCCGGCCGGTCGCCTCCAGGACGTCTCCGCCCGCCACCAGGTAGGGGCCGGTATGTGTGCCCGTCGCCAGCGTCTCCACCGCGATCGCGTCCCGGCAGACGATCTTCTCCCACACCGTCAGGTGATGGTCCGGGAAGCCCTGCCAGACGTGCAGGTGGTACGAGGCGATCTCGTCGAGGTTCTCCGCCTCCATCTCCGGCCCTACGACGACCGCGTCTCCGGCATAGCAGCGCATCACCGCGTCGAGATCATGGGCGTTGAGCGCGCCGATCAGCCGGTCAACGACGTCAGGCATCGCGAGAATCCCCCCTTCTCGCAGATGAGTGCCACACTACCGGGATCACGGCAAGAGACGGATCAACCGATCCCGAAATTCGCGAATCGCCAGAAACGATCCATTCACCCTCTCTCCAGGACGTACCCGGGCGGAAAAGCACGTGCGGTCGCGACCGGTCGCCGTCATCGGCACAATGTTCGATATGGCCCGACGCACAACCACACGCACGCCCGACGAGGATTTCGAGGAACGGATCGTCGACATCGACGTGTCCGCCGAGATGCGCGCCAGCTATCTGGAGTACGCGTACTCGGTGATCTATCAGCGCGCGCTCCCGGACGCACGGGACGGACTCAAGCCGGTCCAGCGCCGCATCCTCTACTCGATGAGCGAGATGGGCCTGCGCCCGGAGCGGGGACACGTCAAGTCCTCTCGTGTGGTGGGCGAGGTGATGGGCAAGCTGCACCCGCACGGTGACGGCGCCATCTACGACGCGCTGGTGCGCCTGGCGCAGCCGTTCTCGATGCGGCTGCCGCTGGTCGACGGGCACGGCAACTTCGGCTCGCCGGACGACTCGCCGGCGGCCATGCGGTACACCGAGGCACGCCTCGCTCCGGCGGCCATGCTCATGGTGCAGTCGATCGACGAGGAGACGGTCGACTTCAAGCCCAACTACGACGGCCAGGAGACCGAGCCGTCGGTCATGCCGTCGGCGTTCCCCAACCTGCTGGTCAACGGCGCCAGCGGCATCGCCGTCGGGATGGCCACCAACATGGCGCCGCACAACCTCGTCGAGGTCGTCGCCGCGGCACGGCATCTGATCAAGAAGCCGGACGCCACGCTCGAGGAGCTGATGCGCTTCGTCCCGGGCCCCGACCTGCCGACCGGCGGCATCGTCATCGGGCTGTCGGGCATCCGGGACGCATACGAGACCGGTCGCGGCACGTTCCGCATCCGGGCGAAGGCGACGATCGAGGCCGTGACCCCGCGACGCAAGGGCATCGTCGTCACCGAGCTGCCCTTCAACGTCGGTCCGGAGCGGGTGGTCGGCAAGATCAAGGAGTTGGTGAACGCCAAGAAGCTCACCGGCATCGCCGACCTGAAGGATCTGACCGACCGGCACAAGGGCCTGCACCTGGTCATCGAGATCAAGAACGGTTTCAATCCAGAGGCCGTGCTGGCCGAGCTCTACCGGCTGACGCCGATGGAGGAGACCTTCGGCATCAACAACGTCGCGCTCGTCGACGGCCGGCCGCGCACTCTGGGCCTGCGCGACCTGCTGAAGGTCTACGTCGACCACCGCATCGAGGTGGTGCGCAGACGGTCGGCGTTCCGGCTGCGCAAGCGTGAGGAACGCCTCCACCTGGTGGACGGCCTCATCATCGCGCTGCTCAACATCGACCAGGTCATCCAGGTGATCCGCGGCTCCGACGACTCGACTCACGCGCGTACCCGCCTGATGGAGACCTTCGAGCTGAGCGAGATCCAGGCGGCGTACATCCTCGACACGCCGCTGCGCCGCCTCACCCGCTACGACAAGCTCGAGCTCGACCGGGAGAAGGAGACGCTGCAGGCCGACATCGACGAGCTGTCCGCGATCCTCGGCTCCGAGGACCGCCTGCGCAAGGTCGTGTCCGCGGAGCTCGCCGAGATCGCCAAGACGTACGGCACGCCGCGCCGCACCGTGCTGCTGGAGTCGTCCGAGGCGGCCAAGGCGGCCACGGTGCCGCTTGAGGTGGCCGACGACCCCTGCCTGGTGCTGCTCTCCTCGACCGGCCTGCTCGCCCGGACGGGCGACGCCTCGCCGATCCCGGCGGAGGGCGAGCGCTCGGTCCACGACGTGCTGGTGTCGGTGGTCCGCTCCAGTGTCCGGAGCGAGGTCGGGGTGATCACCTCCAATGGCCGGCTGATCCGGGTGTCGGTGGTCGACCTGCCCACACTGCCGCCGACCGCCAACCCTCCGTCGCTGGCGGGCGGGCATCCGGTGTCCGAGTACGTCACCCTGGAGCCGGAGGAGAAGGTGGTCGGGCTGGGCTCGCTCGACCCGGACGGCCCGGGGCTCGCGGTCGGCACGGCGCAGGGCGTGGTCAAGCGGGTCGTCCCCGAATATCCCGCCAACCGCGACGAGTTCGAGGTCATCGGCCTGCGCGAGGGCGACGTCGTGGTCGGCGCGGTCGAGCTGTCCTCCCCCGACCACGACCTGGTCTTCATCACCTCCGACGCCCAGCTGCTGCGCTTCCCCGCCTCCGTCGTACGGCCCCAGGGCCGGCCGGCGGGCGGCATGACCGGCGTGCGCCTGAGCGACGACGCGAAGGTGATCTGGTTCGGCGCCGTGGACCCCGCCCGCGAGTCTGTGGTCGTGACGGTCGCGGGCTCCTCAACGGCGCTGCCCGGCACCCAGATGGGCGCGGGCAAGGTCTCCGACTACGCCGACTTCCCGCCGAAGGGCCGGGCCACCGGCGGGGTGCGCGCCCAGCGCTTCCTCAAGGGCGAGGACGCGCTGCTGCTCGCGTGGGCAGGACCGGCTCCCGCCAAGGCGGCGTCGCCGACGGGCAAGCCGGTGCCGCTCCCCGACGAGCTCGGCCGCCGCGACGGCTCGGGCGTACGGCTCGTGCACGCCGTCGCCGCCATCGGCGGCGGACTGGGACCGGCGGAGAGTTCGGATCTTTAGACGCGAAGACCTCGGACCCCCGAGATCGCCGCAACGGAGACCGGCGAGATGACTCTCGGGGGTCCTGCCGGAGCGGAATGACCCCCGGTTCGGCGAAAGCATCACCCGCGTCGCCGGACAGGCCCGCGAAGTCCTCCACACCAGAACCGGAACAACGTCCAGACCGGTGATGCGCAACGGCGGTCCCACAGCCGCCCCGTGCCGACCTGGCCCACCGTGCCGAGCCCAATGGATGGCGCACAAGCCTCAGCGGCGCGGACGCAGACCGTTGAGAGCGGTCTCGACGATGCTGTCGGCATAGTCGAGGGTGAGCGGTCCACCGCGCTGGAGCCATCGGTTGAGCAGCGGTCCCCAAATCATGTCGACGGCCACCTCGAGGTCGAGGTCGTCGGCCAGTTGCCCGGCCCGCTGGGCGCTGCGCAGTCGTTGTTTCTTCAGTTCTCTCATCGGGCCGTCCAGACGCTCCGAATAAAGAGCCGCGAGCGTCGGATCATGCGTGATCTCAGTGCTCAGGGCGCGCATCGGCTCGTCGTATCGCGGATCGTTGAGTTCCTCGATCGTGGCTCGCAACACCGCCTTCAGGTCCGCCTCCAAATCACCGGTGTCGGGCAGGGCTGCCCCTCCGCCGTCCGGTTGCTCGCTGAGCATGAGGAAGGCATCGAAGAGGACCGCCCCCTTGGAGGGCCACCAGCGGTAGATCGTCTGCTTGCCGACACCGGCCCGGGCCGCGATGCCCTCGATGCTCAGCTTCGCGTATCCCACCTCCTGCACCAGGTCGAACGCCGCGGTGAGGATGGCCCGCCGGGATGCCTCATTCCGGCGAGCCGTGTTGGAGGGGGGCTTGCGCGGTGTCGTCATGCCGCCAAAGCTATCAAATGTCGAGACGAGACGGACCGTCTTGACGCAGAGCAGAAGTGTCGATACCTTCTCCACATCAAGCGAGACGAACCGTCTCGTCTGATGATGGACACGACCGATTGGAGCTCTGCGTATGCGCACCCCGACTGCCGTCTCTTCCCGCACCTGGTTCATCACGGGAGCCGGCCGCGGCCTGGGCCGCGCGTTCGCTCTCGCCGCGCTGGATCGAGGTGATCAGGTGGTGGCCGCCGCCCGCACCGTCACGCGACAGGACTTCGACGACCGGTACGGCGATCGGCTGCTCGTCCTTCCCTTGGACGTGACCGACCGCGACGCGGTGTTCATGGCCGTGAACACCGCCGTGGAGCACTTCGGCCGGCTCGACATCGTGGTGAACAACGCCGGGAACATGTCCTCCGGAATGATCGAGGAGTTCACCGAGGCCGAGGCGCGCGCCCAGCTGGAGGTCAATCTCTTCGGGGCGATGTGGGTCTGCCAGGCCGTCCTGCCGCACCTGCGCGGCCAGGGATCCGGTCACATCGTGCAGATCTCCAGCATCGCCGCTCTGGGCGGCTTCCCGAGCACCGGAATGTACAGCGCGAGCAAGTTCGCGCTGGAGGGCATGAGTGAGGCACTGGCGATGGAGGCAGCGCCGTTCGGCGTCAAGCTCAGCATCGTCCAGCCCGGCGGCTACTGGACCGACCTGTACACCGCCATGACGGCGACGTCGCCTCTGGAGGAGTACGGCCCGTTGCGCGCCGAACTGGAGAAGCAGTGGGCCGAGGGCTCGATCGACAGCGAGCCGCGTCTGGCCGCCGAGGCGCTGCTGAAGCTGGTCGACAGCGAAGACCCGCCGCTGCGGCTGCTGCTCGGCAGCATGGTCTACGACCTGGCCTTCGACATCTCCCGGCGGCGGATGCGGACCTGGGCCGCCTGGGAGCAGGTCAGCCGCGCCGCCGAACACGCCGTACCCGCCCCGGAAACCGCCGGTTGACCGGCGCCGACACCGCCGCTTTCGGCCGATGAACCCCACCGACCACCTGTCCCCGGCCTTGGCAGACGACCCGGAGGATGCCCTGCCCGATTACGAGGGCTCGCTCGTCATCGTCACCCACGGCCGGGGACCCGGAGATCGGCGGTCAGACCTGCTTGAGGAACCCCCCGTCCACGGCGAAGTCCGCACCGGTCGTGCTGGCCGAGCGAGGTGAGGCGAGCAAGGCGACCACGTCGGCGATCTCCTGGGGCTCGACCAGACGGCCGGTAGACAGCTTCATCATTTCGGGCGCCACCTGGTTGAGGACGCTGTCACGGTCGGTTCCGGTCTGGGCGGCGATGATGTCCGCCGCGCCGCCGCTCTCCGTCCACCATGCCGTACGTACCGGACCTGGGGAGATGGTGTTCACCCGGATGCCCTGGGGTGCGAACTCCTCGGAGAGGGCCTTGGTCAGGTTGTTGAGACCCGCCTTGGCCGCGTTGTAGTCGACGTTCATCGGAGCGGGCAGACGGGCGCCGCCCGAGGACACGTTGACGATCGAGCCACCGCCGCGGGAGAGCATCGGCGTGATGGCCGCCCGAATGACGCGCACGACCGAGAACAGATTGAACTCGAACATCACCCGCCAGTCCTCGTCGGTAGGGGTCAGAAACGAGAAGCGTGGCAGGGCCACACCCGGCGGCGGACCGCCGGCATTGTTCACCAGGATGTCGAGCCCGCCGAACTCCGAAATGGCCCTTTCCACGATCCGCCCTGGAGCCTCGGCGTCCATCAGATCGGCCTGAACATGAATCAGATCCCCGCTGAGCTCCGCCAACTCGGGACTGCTCTTCCGCGAGGCGGCGACCACACGGACGCCTTCGGCGAGGAGGGTACGGGTGACGGCCAGGCCGATCCCCTTGGACGCACCGGTGACGACCGCGGCCCGGCCGGAAAGCTGGAGATCCATATCTCTTCTCTCATCTTGGTTTCCATTGGAAAAAGCGGATGCCTCTTCGCTGAACACGCTACGAGCGGTCGAGTGACACGGGTCGGCATGATTCGGACGAGCAATTGCAGCGGAAATCAGAAGCGACATCCGCATATCCGCGCATGCTTCACAGGCAGACGCGTGCCCGTCGTTCGGGGAGCGCCTGGCTCGCGGATATCCGGGCCGAAGCCGGGTGGCATCGCGCCGGAGTGGCCGTGCGTGCCGCTCCGGCGCCCTCTGCCATGGCATGGGTTCCGCCTCCGACCAGGCCGGATGGCGCCCCGCCGCGTTCTCGTCGAGCCGTCTTGGGCGTGTCGGGGTGCCCCGTCGTGATCGAGCCCGCGGCCGTACGGCAGCATTTATCTCATGAGTGATGCCTTCGACGATCTACTGGCGGCGAACGAGAAGTACGCCGCAACGTTCTCGCACTCGGGACTGTCCGGCCAGGCCGGCCGCGGCCTGGCCGTGGTGACCTGCATGGACTCGCGCGTCGACCCGCTGGGCCTGCTGGGGCTGCGGGCGGGCGACGCCAAGATCCTCCGTAACGCGGGCGCCCGGGTCACCGACGACGTGCTGCGCACGCTCGTGCTCGCCGTCTACCTGCTCGGCGTCCACCGCGTGCTGGTCATGCCGCACACCGACTGCCGGATGTCCAAGTCGACCGACGCGGACGTGCACAAGGTGATCGCGGACGAGCACGGCGTGGACACCCGCAGCCTCGTCTTCAAGACCGTGCCCGACCAGGCCGAGGCCCTGCGGCAGGACCTCGTCCGGATCAAGGCCAGCCCCTACCTGCCCGACGGGCTCGCCGTCGGCGGCGCGGTGTACGACGTGCTGACGGGGAGACTGCAGCCGGTAGATCTCTGACCGGTCACACATCACGGCCGACCGCACGGGGTCAGGAACCCGGTGCGGCCGGCCGTACGTTGCTCTGCTGTCACATCGGCACCTAAACTCCGCGGCCCGTCCCCCGCCGGCGGCCGCCCCCCGAGGAGATTTCGCAGATGTCCACCCGCACCCCCGCCAGATCCGGCTCGTTCCGCAAGATACTCGTGCTGGCGGTGCTAGCGCTCATCGTCGCCGCGGTACCGACCGTGATCGGCGCCTTCGGCGGATTCGAACGCACCACCGGCGGTGAGGTCGCCGTCGTGCGCAACGGCGGGCCGCTCGACGACAACCAGGTCCGCCAGGTCATCGATCCCGGCTCCAGCGTGACGTGGACCGGGTGGTGGTCCCAGGTTCACCGCTATCCCGCCCAGCAGCGCTACTACACCATCACCTCCGACTCGGGCCACGGCGAGCGCACCGGCGTCGACGTGGTCGTCGTGCCCAGCAGCGACGGGGTGAACATGGGCATCGAGGGCACGCTCTACTTCGGTCTCAACCTCGATCACGACACGCTCAAGGCGTTCGACGACAAGTTCGGCACCCGCAAGTTCCGCAGCATCGACGGCAAGACCTACTACCCCTGGGATGGCGACGAGGGCTGGTCGGCGTTCCTCGACCAGATCATCCGCCCGGTGATCGACAATGATCTCCGCGCCCAGATCAACAGCTTCCGCTGCGCCGAGCTGGTCTCATCCTGCTCGCTGGTGCAGAACAACAGCTCGGCGCAGCAGGCCGGGCTGCAGCCCCAGGGCAACAACGCGAACATCGCGAAGATCCAGGACGCGGTGAACACCAGCCTCGCCGCGGACCTGAAGTCGACGCTCGGCGCCGACTTCCTGACCGATATCCACTTCAACCTCTCCAAGGTCACGCTGCCCAAGCAGGTCCAGGAGGCCGTCGACCAGGCGCAGGCCGCCTTCGCCAAGGTCACCGAGGCTCAGGCCAAGGTCGCGCAGGCCCGCGCGGAGGCCGAGGCGAACAAGGCCCGCCAGGACGGGTACAACAAGTGCCCGACGTGCGCCGAGATCGAGAAGCTGAAGGCCCTGCCCCAGGGCATCACCGTGTACGCTCCGGGCAATGGCGGAGGGATCGCCATTCCCACCAGGTGAGGGATGTGGACCGATGCGACTGCTCGCCCTCCCGGTGACCCTGATCGTGGTCGCCGTGCTCATCTATCTGCTGATGCTGCTGCTGCGCGACACCCGCCGGGCGCGCGGCGGCGACACCGCGGCGACCCGCCCTCGCTGGGAGATCGACACGGTGATGGAGAACGGCTGGACGCTGGTCGTCGTACGGAAGGTCCGCCCGGGCCGGGACGGACCGGTCGAGCTGACCCGGCAGACGGTCCGGGCGATCGCGGACGACGACCCGAACTGGGACGAGCGCTACCGGGAGGCCATGGCGGAGGCCCGCTCCCGGCTCAGCACCCTGGAGATCGAATCCTTCTGATCACGCCGGGGTGAGGGACCGGGCCTCGCCGCGGGTCAGGCGTCGATGTGGTCGCGGTCGATGTCGGACGCGCTGCTGACGATGAACTCGCGGCGGGGGCCGACCTCACTGCCCATGAGGAGATCGAAGATGCGTTCGGCCTCCTCCACGTCCTCGATCCTGACCCGGCGGAGCACGCGATGGCGCGGGTCCATGGTGGTCTCGGCGAGCTGATCGGCGTCCATCTCACCCAGACCCTTGTAGCGCTGCACGGGATCCTTCCAGCGCTTGCCCCGCCGCTCCAGGTCACGCAGCACCCTGTGCAGCTCGGCGTCCGAATAGGTGTAGACGTACTTGTCCTTGCCCCGGCCGGGGTTGGTGATCTCGATGCGGTGCAACGGCGGCACGGCGGCGAACACCCGGCCCGCCTCGACCATCGGCTTCATGTACCGATGGAACAGGGTGAGCAGCAGGCAGCGGATGTGCGCGCCGTCGACGTCGGCGTCGGCCATCAGGATGATCTTCCCGTAGCGGGCCGAGTCGATCTCGAACGTCCGGCCGGACCCGGCCCCGACGACCTGGATGATGGCGGCGCACTCGGCGTTCTTGAGCATGTCGGCGACCGAGGCCTTCTGCACGTTGAGGATCTTGCCCCGGATCGGCAGCAGCGCCTGGAACTCCGAGTCCCGGGCCAGCTTGGCCGTGCCGAGCGCGGAGTCGCCCTCGACGATGAACAGTTCGCTGCGGTCCACGTCGTCGCTGCGGCAGTCGACCAGCTTCGCGGGGAGCGCGGAGTTCTCCAGGGCCGACTTGCGCCGCTGGTTGTCGCGGTGCTCCCGGGCGGCGATGCGCGCCTTGGCCGCCGCCACCACCTTCTCCAGGACCGCGCGCAACTGCTGCTTCTGGCTGCGCTTGGGGCTCGCGAACAGCTCCTTCAGCTCCCGGGTGACCACGTGGCCCACGATGCGGGCCGCCGCCGCCGTGCCGAGGACCTCCTTGGTCTGGCCCTCGAACTGCGGCTCGGACACCCGTACGGTCACCACGGCGGTCAGCCCCTCGAGGATGTCCTCCTTGGTGACGGGGTCGTCGCCGTTCTTGAGCAGGCGCGTCTCGCGCAACTGGTCGTTGATGGTGCGGACGAGCGCCTTCTCGAACCCGGCCACGTGCGTGCCGCCCTTGGGAGTGGCGATCACATTGACGAACGAGCGCACGGTCGTCTCGTAGCCCTTGCCCCAGCGGACCGCCACGTCGACGGTGAGCTCCCGCTCGATCCGCGTCGACGTCATGTGGCCCTGTTCGTCGAGCACGGGCACGGTCTCGTGGAAGCGGCCCTCGCCCTGCAGCCTGAGCACGTCGCAGACGGCCTCGTCGCGCGCGAGGAACTCGGTGAACTCCCCGATGCCGCCGTCGAACCGGAACGTCTCCTCGGTCGGCTCCTCGCCGCGGCTGTCGCGCAGCACCAGCGTCAGCCCGGGGACCAGGAACGCCGTCTGGCGCAGCCGTACGTGGATCTCGTCGACCGAGACCTCCGCCTCGGGCAGGAAGATCTGCCGATCGGCCCACCAGCGGACCCGGGTGCCGGTGGCCTTCGCCGGCGCCTCGCCGCCGTCGCGCATACCCGACTTCTTGCGGAACTTCGCCGTCGGCCCGTCACCGTCGAAGTGCCCGGGAACGCCACGGCGGAAACTGATCTGGTGGACGCGGCCGTTCCGGTCGACCTCCACGTCCAGCCGGGAGGACAGCGCGTTGACGACCGAGGCGCCGACGCCGTGCAGGCCGCCGGACGCCGCGTACGATCCGCCGCCGAACTTGCCGCCGGCGTGCAGCTTCGTGTAGACGAGCTCGACTCCGGCGAGCCCCGTCTTGGGCTCGATGTCCACGGGGATGCCGCGGCCGTCGTCGCGTACCTCGATGGAGCCGTCCGCGTGCAGCTCGACCTCGACGCGTGAGCAGCACCCGGCGAGGGCCTCGTCGACGGAATTGTCCACGATCTCCCACAGGCAGTGCATGAGACCCCGGGTGTCCGTGGACCCGATGTACATCCCCGGGCGCTTGCGCACGGCCTCCAGGCCTTCCAGCACCGAGAGATGACGAGCCGTGTACCCCGCCTCCGCGCCAACCGCCGTCACGCCCAACTCCTACTGCCGTTCAAGCTACCGTTCAAGACTCCTGCTGCCCATCAATCGAACACGCGTACGTAGCTTATCGCCACTCATGTTTGTACGCGTAACAGCTTGCCAGGTGCACCTGCATACCACGGACTCGCAACGTGATCCGCATCACAGGGTAACGAAGCATTTCGGGCGCATTCCGCTCTCGGCGTAGTCGGGGGGTGATTGGGAACGCCTTTATCCGGTTAGATGTTGTCCCAAGTGACTGACGCCAACGTCCCCGCCACGGTGGGGCGACCCGAAAGGCGATACGTGACTGGAGCTCTCGCCCCCGCCAAGCCGCTGACCGCCCTGGACCGGTGTGACCGGTGCGGTGCTCAGGCCTACATCCGCGCGACCCTGCCCGTGGGTGGGGAGCTGCTGTTCTGCGCCCACCACGGGCGTCAGCACGCAGCCGTACTGCGCGACAGAGGCGCTGACATCCAGGACGAGTCGGCCCGACTCAGCCAATCACCGACGTCCGCCCAGAGCGGTCGCTGACCATAGCGCGGCGTGCCGGAGCGACCGCCGAGGTCCTCCGGCGCGCCGTCGCCGTACTCGGAGGAGACGCCGTCAGGGCGCGACGCGGTAGTGATAACGACCGGCGACGGTGAAGCCCTCTCGCTCGTACAGCGCGCGGGCTCCGGCGTTGCCCTCCGTCACCACCAGGTAGGCGCGTTCCGCGCCGCGTTCGCGCCCCCAGGCGAGCAATCTCCGCAGCACCGAGCGCCCGAGCCCCCGGCGCCGGGCCCCGGGCTCCACGGCCATGCAGTAGACGCCCAGCCAATCCCCCTGCACCACGCCTCTGCCCACGCCTGCGCCCGCGTCGGTCTCAAGACGGACGTAGCCCGCCGGGACGCCTGTCATGATCCGCCGGGCCCATTCCATCGCCGGAACGTCCCCTTCGCCGTGATGCCGCCCGCCGTCCACCCGCCACCAGGTGCGCAGCCACCGCTCCGACGGCCCAGGCGCGACCTTTCCGGGCGCGACGTCCCCGTCCGGTACGGCCTGCCACACCGACGCCGCCGTCATGATCAGCGTGGGGTCCGCCACCCGGTAGCCCCGGCGATCGAGCTCGGCGTCGAGGCCCGGGACCGCGCCGGGCCCGATCGAGAAGACACAGCGCAGGCCGAGCTCCGCGTAGAACCTCTCCGCCCCGGCCACGGCCCCGGCCAGGCCGGTCCCCGCTCCGTCCGCGACCAGCGGCAGGACCGAATTGGCCCGTTTGGTCACCCCGCCCGCGTGCCGGTAGATCCAACCACCGGCCGCCACCCGGCCCGGCGCCGGCCATCCCTCGTCCACAAGCCGGTCGAACGGCGATCGCTCGAGATCCACCGCGACAGGGTAACCGGACGCGGGACCGGCGGCGGGACCGGCCCACGCGCCCTATAGGGTCGGAGTTCGTGCTGATCCTGCTTCCGCCGTCGGAGGGGAAGGCCGCCTGGGGCACCGCCGAGCGCAGGCGCCTGAGCTTCCCCGAGCTGGCGTCCCCGCGCGACGAAGTGCTCGACGCCCTGGTCGCGCTGTGCCGTTCGCCGCGCGCCCAGGAGGTGCTCGACCTGTCCGACGGGCAGGTGGGCGACATCGAACGCAACCGCGGGCTGCACACCGCGCGATCCCTGCCCGTCGCCGAGCTCTACACGGGCGTGCTGTACGACAACCTGGGCCTGGCCACGCTCTCCCCCGAGGCACGCCGCCGGGCCAACCGGCGGATCGTGGTCTTCTCGGCGCTGTGGGGCCTGCTGCGGCCGTCCGACCGGGTCCCGCCCTACCGGCTCGCCATGGGCGTACGGCTGCCGCCCATGGGCAACCTCGCCGCGTTCTGGCGGCCTTCGATCACCGCCGCCCTCCAGCCGGTGAAGGGACTCGTCGTGGACATGCGGTCGGCCCCCTACGCCGCGGCGTGGCAGCCGGGCGAACGGGCGGTCGCCGTACGGGTCCTGAGGGAGTCCGGCGGAAAGCGGACGGTCGTCAGCCACATGGCGAAGGCGACCCGAGGGGCGGTGGCCCGCTCGCTCGTGGAGAGCCCCGACAGGCCGGGGAGCCCGCGGGAACTCGCGGAGACGCTGGCCGGTCTGGGGCACCGGACCGAGCTGTCGGGCCCGCCCTCACCGGGCAGGCCGTGGACACTTGACGTCGTGATCGGGGGATCTTAGGGGGTTCCGGGCTCCAGGTTCCAGGTTCTGGGGTTCCGAGGCCGATCGCGGCGCGTGACCGACCGCGCCGCCTCCCGAGGTGATCGGGCCTCGGAATCGCCCGCTCCCGCGGACGGCATTCCCGGGTCGATGGTCGGGCTAGTCGAGGTAGTCGCGCAGCACCTGGGACCTGGAGGGGTGACGGAGCTTCGACATGGTCTTGGACTCGATCTGGCGGATCCGCTCGCGGGTCACGCCGTAGACCTTGCCGATCTCGTCGAGGGTCTTCGGCTGCCCGTCGGTGAGACCGAACCGCATGGACACCACGCCGGCCTCGCGCTCCGACAGTGTGTCGAGCACCGAGTGCAGCTGCTCCTGCAGCAGCGTGAAGCTGACGGCGTCGGCCGGGACGATGGCCTCGGAGTCCTCGATCAGGTCACCGAACTCGCTGTCGCCCTCCTCACCGAGAGGAGTGCTCAGCGAGATCGGCTCGCGGCCGTACTTCTGAACCTCGATGACCTTTTCGGGGGTCATGTCCAGCTCGCGGGCCAGCTCCTCCGGCGTCGGCTCACGACCGAGGTCCTGCAGCATCTGCCGCTGGACCCGGGCGAGCTTGTTGATCACCTCGACCATGTGGACCGGGATGCGGATGGTCCGCGCCTGGTCGGCCATGGCCCGCGTGATCGCCTGCCGGATCCACCACGTGGCGTAGGTGGAGAACTTGTAGCCCTTGGTGTAGTCGAACTTCTCGACCGCGCGGATCAGGCCCAGGTTCCCCTCCTGGATCAGGTCCAGGAACAGCATGCCGCGGCCGGTGTACCGCTTGGCCAGTGAGACGACCAGCCGGAGGTTGGCCTCCAGCAGGTGGTTCTTGGCGCGACGGCCGTCCTCCGCGATCCACTCCAGCTCGGCCCGGACGTCGACGGGAAGGCCGTCGCCGTCGCCGGCGAGCTGCTCCTCGGCGAACAGGCCCGCCTCGATCCGCTTGGCGAGCTCGACCTCCTGCTCGGCGTTGAGCAGGGGCACCTTGCCGATCTGCTTGAGGTAGTCCTTGACCGGGTCGGCGGTGGCGCCGGCCGCGGCCACCTGGGCGACGGGCGCGTCGTCATCGTCGTCGCTGAGGATCAGTACCTCGTCCTCGGACTGGGCGGCGGCCCCGTCCTTGGACTCCTCCTCGGTCTCGGTCTCCGCCTCGGCTTCGGTCTCGGTCTCGACCTCGTCGTCTTCGACCTCGATCTCGAAGTCCTCGATGTCGACGTCGGCCTCGAGGTCGATGTCGTCCTCGTCCTCGGCCAGCTCAGCGGACTTGGGCTTGGGGTCCGCCTTCTGCGCCTTCGGCGCGGGGCCTGCCGCCGGAGCGTCCTGGGCGGCGGGCGCCCCCTTCTTGGCGGGCCCGGCCTTGGCCGCCGGCTTCCCGGCGGCGCTCTTGGCCGCGGCGGGCTTGGCCGGAGCCTTCTTCGAGGCGGACTTGGCCGGCGCGGGCTTGGCCGGCGCGGGCTTGGCCGCCGACTTCGCGGCGGGCTTGGCCGCGGGCTTCGCCTCAGGCTTGGCGGCCGGCGCGGACTCGGTCACCACGGCGGTGACCGTCTCCGGCTGCGAGTCCTTCGCGGCCGCGGATTTGGTGGTCTTCTTGACGGGCGCGGCTGAACGGCGCTTGGCTTGGCCTCGGGATCGCTTGGGCGCCGCGGAGTCCGCCGCCGTCACCACGACGGTGACGCCCTCCTTGCTGAGGCTGCGCAGGAATCCAGCGGCGTGCGACAGCGGGATGTCCGCTTCCTCGAAGGCCTTGCGGACATCCTCGGACTCGAGGAAACCCTGCGAGCGCCCACGCTCGAGGAGCTGCTGGATCACTGGCTCGTTCAGCTCCGACGGCTTCGAGCGAGTCGAACTTGCAGGCGACACGAACACCTCTCGAACGAACGCATGGCGAGAATGGACCCAGGTGTTTCTTCTTTTCCGGTGGTGAGGTCGCGCGGACCGCGACATGCCATTGTGGCACGCCACGGCACGTGATACGGCCGCGTCCCGCCGGTTGCTCCTCCACCCTAGGCCGCCTGAGACACTGCTGCGTACGAAAGGCGGTCACTGATACCCGAAAGCAACCGTTATGACTGATTCATTCAGTCACTCTTCGTGGCCGGCGGCACGTGCACCGCGAGAACCGTTACATCGTCATCCTGTTCATACCCGCCCAGCATGCGCTCCACCAGGAAATCCAGCAGCATACTCGGATTGTTCAGCACCTCCTGGGATGCTTCGGACACGACGGATGCGAGTTCCCGTAGACCGGCGTCCAGCCCGCGCTTGCGGTTCTCCACCAGACCGTCGGAGTACAGCACGGCCGTGTGCCCGGGCGGCACGCAGAAACGGAACTGTTTGCGGCTGGTGGCCCAGCCGAGCGGCGTGCCCGGCTCGGTGTCGTGCAGAATCGCCGTACCCTGGGGCGAGACCAGCAGTGGCGGCGGATGACCCGCCAGGGCGAGCGTGCCCTCTCCCGTGCCCGGCTCGACGACCATGTACGCCAGGGTCGTGACCTGCTCTTCCTCCTCGGTCGCCTCGAAGACCCGGTCGAGGCCGGTGAGGACCGCCGCCGGAGGCGGGTTGGTCAGCGCGAGAGCCCGCATCGCGTTGCGGATCCGGCCCATGCCCGCGGCGGCCTTGACGCCCTTGCCCATCACGTCGCCCACGACGGCGGCCACCCGCCCGTCCTGCAGGACGAACCCGTCGTACCAGTCGCCGCCGACCTGCACGTGCCGCGAGCCCGACAGGAACAACTTGGCCAGCTTCAGGCCGTTGACGTCCGGCAGGCGTTCGGGAAGCAGGCTGCGTTGCAGCGTCTCGGCGGTGCGGTGCTCCCGTTCGAACAGCGTGGCCCGCTCGACCGCGAGCGCGCACTGGCCGGCCAGCGCCTCGTAGAAGACCCCGTCCTCCTGAGAGATCTTCTGCGGCCGCAGGAACGAGAACCGCAGCGCGCCGAGGGCGCGACCGGCGGCCAGCAGCGGCAGGCCCACCCAGGCCCGCTCATCGGTGTGGGCGAGGAACTCGGCGACGCCGGCCTCGTCGGCGCCCGCGTCGACAAGCTGGGTCCGCAGGCTGTCGGGCGACTCGGCGAAGACCGGCCGCCGGCTGTTGACCGCCATCGTCATCACGTTGGAGTGGGACAGCTCGATCTCGTCCCCGGTCACGTCCGGGAGGCCGCCGCTGTTGCTCAGCTTGAGCGTGCCCCGCTCGGGGTCGAGCAGGGCCACGGCGGAATGGTCGGCGGCCAGGGCCGTACGGCCGACGTCGATGATGACCTGCACCACCTGCTCGACCGTGAGCGCCTCCGCGAGCATGGCCGTGGCGCCCTGCAGCCGCGCGGTGCGCAGCGCGGCGGCGCCGAGCTGGTCGGTGAGGCGGCCCCGCATCTCCTCGGCCTCGCGCTGCGGCGTGACGTCGGTGTTGGCGCCGACCCACTCCACCACCCGGCCGTGTCTCGTGATGGGTACGGCTCTGACCTCGAAATGGCGGTAACCGCTCGCCCGGGTGCGCACCCGGTAGCTCCACTCGAACATGGTGCGGCCGCGCAGCGCCTCGCGCCACGCCTCCTCCGCCCCGGGGCGGTCGTCGGGGTGGACCGCCGCCAGCCAGCCGTGTGCGAGGTACTCCTCCAGCCCCTGGCCGGTGATGGCCCGCCACTGCGGGGCGTCCTCGACCGCCGCGCCGCTCGGCGACGTGATCCAGACGAGCTGCTGCTGGGACTCCACGAGCGAGCGGTAACGCTCCTCGCTGCGCTGCAGCAGTTCTCTGGCCATCTGCTGCTCAGTCAGGTCGACGCCGAACAGGGCGACGCCCGGCTCGCCGTCCTCTCCGCCGCGCATCGGGAAGAAGGACACCGCCCAGTGACGGCTGTCGCCGTTCTCCTCGCGGGTCCTGATCCGCTGGTCGGTGACCGGAAGCCCGTCCTCACCGACCCGGCGCAGCGCCGCCTCGATGACGGCGGTAAGGTCGGCCGGCAGCAGCTCCGCCGGAAGACGGTCCAGATGCCGGTCGACGGGGTGACCGGTCATCTCGGTGAAGGTCGCGTTGACCCGGACGAAGCGACCGGACGAGTCGAAGAAGGCAAAGGCGAACGGCGCCTCCGACATCAGGCCTCTGAAGAGGTCGGAGTCTGAGATGTCCAAACCGGACTCCCGGGGCCGGGGCACGGAGGTTTCGGCGCTCATGGTCGGCACCTCCGTCGCGTGCCAGGCTCTCCCACGAGGCACATCTCCATAACTGTGATTGGTAGCGCAGATCTGCCCTACATCATCGGCGATCGGCATAGGCGGACGGAAGCCCCGCCAGCCATGCGGTCAACGCATCCTGTCAAAAGACCGGCATCTCGCGCAGGAAGATGTCCGGCCAACTTCCCGGTCGCCCGCCTCGCTTCCCGCTCGGTGGCGCGGGCATCCCCTCCTCACCGTACGACCCGGCGTCGCCGCGGTCATCTTCCCATACCTTTCCGGTCGGGCCATCGTAGTGCGCCAGAAGCCGAGGCCGCGAGCCACTCGAACACGATTCGGTCTAAAGATCGCGAGCGTAACGGACCGGAGACGGAGGGTTGACAGCCGCCGGGAAAGTTGTGGAATAAGGGGCGGCAGGTCCCCATACAGCGAGGATGCAGCCCATGCCCGCACTCGCAGTCCGTATCGGTGGCGACCGGCGCCCGGAGCCGCGGCGCGATCTCGTGGACCTCGTGATCGCCCGGCTGTCCGCCGAGTTCGCGACCGTTCCCGCCACAGTCCTGTCCCGTCTCGTCGCGGACGTCCGGGCGTGCGCCGAGCATCTGGGGCTCGACGTCACCCCCGAGCTCGTCGAACGCGTCGCCCGGGAACGCCTGCTCGGCCTGGTGAACTCCACGCCGCCCCGTGATCGGGACGGCACCGGCGGCCGGCGTCCATAACGGGGAAGTCACCGGCCCGCGTTCCTGATGCGGTTTCCCGCGGGAATGCGAGAAGGTGGAGTCCGTGAGCGAGCGGAACGAGATGCCGTGAGTCGCAGGCATCGACGAGACCCCCGGGCGACCCGGCCGCCGGACGACGTGTTCGCGGAGATGCTGCTGGCGGCCCGGGAACTGCTCGCCATGCGCAGCCCCCTGGACGCCGAGCTCATGGTGTCCGACATGCTCGGTGCCTGGTGGGGCAAGCGGCTGCGCGGCGGCGACGTCGAGCACGTCCTCGGCGAGGGCCTGGTGGACTACGCGGCCAAGGCGGGCACTCCGGCGGCGCTGACCCTGCTGATCTCCATCGCCTACCTGGGCACCGCCCGGCAGGCCGCCAAGGCCGAGGGCGCCGCCCTGGCGTTGATGGAGTCAGACGTGGCCCGGCCCCGGTGGGCCGAGCGCGTCGGCGCGGTGAAACCGGCCGGCTGCTATGTGTCCAGGGACGTCTACGGCGACCAGGACACGGTGTTGTGCACGTTCGCCTACAACGGGGAGGACACGCACGCCCTGGTCGTGGTCGTCGACTACAACATGGGCGGCATGGCCCGGGACGCCTGGGTCTCCTCCCAGGTCGACAAGCTGCTGGAGCAGGCCGGGGCCGAGGCGGCGGGCAACCCGCTGCTGCGGTTCGAGGAGATCGAGCCGCAGCAGGCGCGGGCGCTGCTGGAGTTCGCGATGAAGGCGGCCGCCGCGGCGCACGGACGCAAGGGCCCCCGGCTGGTGAGCGAGGGCTACAGCGCCTATCACGCGTTCGCCCGGGCGCGGATCAAGGCGCTGCCGCCGGGTCGGATGCGTCCGGCGCCGGCGCACGCCGAGGCCCCCTACAGCCGGGACCGGCGGGCGATGCTCGCCGCCGAGTTCCTCGCCTCCGACGCGGCGGAGAACCTCTCCGACCCCTCGGCGGCCTCCCGATGCGCGGACCACATCATCGACTACGGCTGCGACCGCGACCTCGGCCGGCCGCTGCGGGTGAGCCCCGCCAAGTGCGAGACGTTCCTGCTGGACTGGCTGCCGCGCAAGGTGCTGCTCACCCCGGCCGAGCAGGACGCCATGCCGCATGTGCTGTCGGCGTGGGTACGGTTCGCCGCGCCGCGCATCGGACTGCCCGAGCAGGGCGTCCGCGCCACGCTCGACGCGGTCTGGGAGGCGATGTCGCGTTTCACCGAGGCCTACCGCGACCCGACGACCTTCGGCCTGGACCGCGCGCTCGTCGAGCGGCTGCTCCCGGACGGCGACCTGTCCGCCCTGGCCCGGCGGGCCTTCGCCTTCCCCCTGCTGCAGGGCATGCGCGGCTCGACCAAGCTCGACCTGCTGAACCCGGCCGACGACGCGGACCGGCGGATCCTCCTGGAGATCGACCACGCGGGCGAGCTGGACCGGCCCGACCTGGAGGAGCACCTGGCCTGGCATGAGGAGATCGCCGGCCGGCTGTGGGTGGGCGACCCCCCGCAGCTGTGGGAGGCCGCCCAGCGTCTGATCGATCTCGGCCACGACCGGCACGACGTGCTGCACGTGCTGATCGAGATCGCCGAACGGATCGGCGACCACCCCGGCGAGCTCGCCGCCGCCCTCGACGACATCGCCGACATCCCGGACGAACCACCGATGTGACATCGGGAGCTGCGCCCCCTCGATCCCGAGATGGCCGGGGGGCAGCTCATCGCAAGCCGGGGCCGGGGTTCTAGGAGGCGTAGCCGATGTTCTCGTACCTGAGGTCGTAGAGACCGTTCGCGCCGATGTTGGCGAGTCCGGACCGTACGACCACGTTCTGCGGGACCTGGTAGAGGGGAAGGACGTTCACCTTCTGCCAGACCAGCTTGTCGGCCTCGTTCAGCAGGTCGGTCACCTGCTCGTCGTCGAGCGAGCTGCCCGCGCGGTACATCGCCTGGTCGATCTGCCGGCTCCCGCTGCGCCCCAGGTTGGAGTACCACTTCACGTCGTCACCCTTGATGTTCTCGCCGTCGGCGAAGACGTCGAACGAGTTCGACATCGGGAACGGAGTGCCCGGATACGAGAACGCGGTGATGTCGAAGTTCCCCGGGATGAGGTACTTGCCGAAGAAGTCGTTGAACGGCACGGCCTGGACGACCACGTTCACCCCGATCCGCTGGAGCATCAGCCGGGCGACCTGTGCCTCGGAGTCGGTCGCCTTGACCCCGGCGGGGACGACGAAGCGCAGGGTCAGCGGCTTGCCGTCCTTCATCCTGATCTTCCCCGGTTTGCCGTCCTTGACGGGGATCTTCCAGCCCGCCTGGTCGAGCAGTTCACCGGCCCGCCGCGGGTTGTAGACGCCCAGCTCGCCGGCGTTGGCGCGATAGCCCCGCTGGCTGTTCATGAGGAAGTGGTTGTCCAGCGTCACGGTCGGCCAGCCGAGCCCCTTCAGGTCGAGCTCCATGAGGGCCTTGCGGTCGAGGCCCATCGCGACGGCCTGACGGACCCTGAGGTCGGAGAGGTTCCCGCTCTCGGCGTTGAACGTGAACTGGCGGTACTCGGGGCCCGCGGCCTGCCTGACGACGGCGTCCCACGCCTCCCGCACCTGGGCGTAGTTGTCCGGGGACGGGCCCACGTCGAAGACGTCGACGTCGCCCTTCGTGAACGCCCGGACCAGGCCTTCCGGCCGCACCCTGCGGAAGACGATCTTGTCGAGCTTGGCCCGGTCGCCCCACCAGCCCGGGTCGCGGGCGAGGGTGAGCAGGCCGCCCTTCCGGTCGAGCCGCTCGACCCGGAACGGCCCGGCCGACACCGGGATCTTGTTGATCCAGTCGGCGCCGAACGCCTCGGGAGAGGAGTTGGTGGAGGCGGGATAGAGCGGCGAGAACAGCGACTGCCACTCGTTGTACGGCTGGGTGAGCGTGACCACCACCTCCCGGTCGCTCGCTCCCCTGGTCACGTTCTGGATGTTCTCGTAGGCGATGTGGGAGTCGACGCGGTAGGCCCGGTCCCGGCCGCCCATCGCCTTCCACTGGGCGGCGAAGTCCGCCCAGGTGATCGGCTTGCCGTTCGACCAGTGGGCCTTCGGGTTCAGGGTGTAGGTGATGACCTGGCGCGGCGAGGTGGCGGTGACCCGCGCGTTGGTCACATAGTCGGTGTCGAGTGAGACCCGGCCCCGCTCGTCCGACCGGAACGCGCGCGGCATCAGCGCGTCCATCACCACGTCGACACTGTGGGTGTCGCCGTCGATGTGGTTCTGGTTCCACTGGACGGGGAAGTCGATGATCCCCCACCGCAGCGTGCCGCCGTCCTTCACCTTCTCCCGGGCCAGCGGGTTGATGTCCAGTGCCTTGACGGGAGACGGAGGCAGAGCGCCGTCATGCCCGTCCCGGGCCGGCGTGCCGCTGCAGGCGCCGGAGGCCACCACGGCGATCAGTGCGACCAGGGCAAGCGGCCATCGTGCTCTCACTTGCGTCTCCGATCCAGTCAGCCACTTTATGCATTAGATCAGTAGCTGAGTGTAATCATCCCTGGCCATCGAGACACTTCACCAGGCAAAACCGGAGGTTCCGCACAACTACCCAGGTTTCACGACAATTCGTCCACCGCGCTGCGTACGTCGGCGCTGGTGATCGTCGTGAGCTCCGCCGCGTTGGCCGACCCCTGGTCGGCCAGCCGTACGTCCCGCCGCAGGGCGGCCCTCTCGTAGAGCGAGCGGGCGAAACGGCCGTTGCCCAGACCGTCGATCAGCCCTTCGCGGCAGACCCAGTCGAAGACGTCGGCGAGGTCACGCGCCGCCGCCGGGTCGAAACGGTCGCCGGCCCCGGCCGCGAGCAACCTGGCGATGTCGGTCAGCTCGGCCGGACTATAGGAGGGGAACGACACGCGCTGGTTGAACCGGGAGGCGAGCCCGGGGTTGGTGGCCAGGAACGCGTCCATCTCCCGCTCGTAGCCCGCCAGGATGATCACCACGCGGTCGCGGTCGTCCTCCGCCCGCTTCAGCAGCGTCTGCACCGCCTCGGCCCCGAAGGCGTCGCCGCCCGAGTAACCCGCGTTCACCAGGCCGTAGGCCTCATCGATGAACAACACGCCGCCGAGCGCCCGGTCGACCAGCTCGTTCGTCTTGATGGCGGTCGCCCCGAGGTGCTGGCCCACCAGGTCGGCACGGGACGCCTCGACCACGTCGGGACGGGCCAGCAGGCCCAGCGCGGAGAAGATCCGGCCCAGGATGCGGGCCACGGTCGTCTTGCCCGTCCCCGGCGGACCGACGAACACGAAGTGCCGCATCTGCGCCTGGACGGGCAGGCCCTGCTCCTGGCGCATCCGCGCGACCTTGAGCTGCGCCGTGATCGCGTGCACCTGCCGCTTGACCGGTTCGAGCCCGGCCATCCGGTCGAGATCGGCGAGCGCCTCCTCCAGCGTCGGGGTCGCCTGATAGCCGCGGTACCGCGCGGTGATCTCGTCGAAGGCCTTGACGACGTCGCCCGTCGTGATCGTGACCAGGTCCTCGCCGCGTGGAGCGCCACCCGCGCTCACCACCCGTACGTCGCGCGCCTGAGCCGCGGCCTCGGCCAGGCTGCGGGCGAACCTGGCGTTGCCCAGCTCGTCGATCAGACCGCGCCGCCGGACGTCCTCGTACATCCCGCGCAGCACCGGACGCGCGTCAGCGGCGAGCCGGTCCCCCCGCCGCTCCTGCAGCGCCTCGGTGATCTCCAGCAGTTCGTCGGGGAGATAGCTCGGGAAGCGCACCCGGCCGGCGAACCGGCTCGACAGCCCGGGGTTGGACGACAGGAACTCGTTCATCTCCCGCTCGTAACCGGCCAAGATGATGATCAGTTGGTCGCGGTCGTCCTCCGCCCGTTTCAGCAGCGTCTGCACCGCCTCGGCGCCGAACCTGTCGGGCTGGCCGTCCCCGGAGTTGATCAGGCCGTACGCCTCGTCGATGAACAGCACACCGCCGAGCGCGCTGTCGATGAGCTCGTTGGTCTTGATGGCGGTGGCCCCCAGGTACTCCCCCACCAGGTCGGCCCGCTGGGCCTCGACCACGAACGGCGTCTCCAGCAGCCCGAAGGCGTAGAAGATCTTGGCTACCGTACGGGCCACGCTCGTCTTGCCGGTCCCGGGCGGGCCGACGAAGACGAAGTGCCGCATCGGGCGCTCATTGGCGAAACCCGCCTCTCGGCGCAGGCGCGCCGCCTCGATGGACGCGGCGATCGCCCGTACCTGCTCCTTGACCGGTTCGAGCCCGATCATCGCCTCGAGTTCGCCGAGCGCCTGCTCGACGGTGATCGGCGGCGGTGGCCCCGGGTCGCCTCCGGCCGACTGATGGCCGCCCGCCCGCACCCGCTGCTGGACGGTCTTCTGCTGCCCGGGCCGCTGCTGGGCGGTCCACTGCTGGGGCTGGACGGCGTCCCCGGGCCGCTGACGCTCGATCTCGGCGCGGACCCGGTGCGCCAGCACGAGGCGGTAGACGAGCACGGCGGCCGCCACGCCGCAGGCGCCCCAGAGCGCGCCGGACGGCGACCACGGGGCGATCGCGATGGCCACCACCCCCGCCGGGAGCAACGCCGACAGCGTGGTCAGCCACGGCGGCACCCATCGGATCAGGTGTGCGGCCACCGCCACCGGGATGGCCAGCGTCATCAGCCACGGCACCAGCCGCTGGCCGCCGACCAGGGGAAGCAGCGCCGGCACCATGAGCCCCCAGGCCCCGACCACCAGCACGGTGGCCGCGGCGCGCGGGAAACTGAGCGAGAGCGCGAGGAAACCCAGCACCACGACGGCGCTGACGAACGTCGGGACCAGCGACCAGTTGAGCGCGGCGGCCACGCCCATGGTCGCGACGAGCAGCACGGCGAAGACGGCGCGCCGCGCGAACGGTGGCAGATGGAAATAGCGGAAGCGCACCCGTTCGAACAGCTCATGGGCCGCGGTCCGATTCAACCGACCCGCCGCCCGTGCCCTGTCGGAGTCCCGCATCGCTGCCTCCCCGCTTCGCCCCCCGGTTATACCGCAAGCAACGGCGGAATGCTTGGATCCGGCGTGCTCGTGTGCGCGCCGGAACGGCCCCGCCCCCGGCCCGGCGATATGTACCGGACATCACCGGAAGGGCTGAGAGATCCCCTTCCGATGGCCTAAGCTGCGGACGCATGTCCCAGCGGGCCCTCTCAGATACGGGAGGAGGAGCACTGAACGGCCTATGATCATAGTCGGGGTTGAGACCGAGTCCGGCGCTGTCCGCACTGGAGGCGTCGTGCGCGAACGCCGGGTGAACCGGTGGTCGGTCCTTGTGCTGCTCTGTTTCAGCCTGCTCCTGATCGCCGTCGACGCGACGGTGCTGCACATCGCGGTGCCCGCGCTGACCGCCGCGCTGGAACCGTCCGCCGTGCAACTCCTGTGGATCATCGACAGCTACTCCCTGGTCGTCGCGCCGTTGCTGATCACGTTCGGCACGCTGGGCGACCGGTACGGCAGACGGCCCTTCGTGCTTGCCGGCTACGTGGTGTTCGGCCTGGCCTCGCTGTCGGCCGCGTTCGCCGGCAGCCCGCTGGCGCTCATCGTCTCCCGCGCCTTCCTCGGCGTCGGCGGCGCCATGATCATGCCGGCCACGCTGTCGATCATCAGACAGGTGTTCGCCGACCGGCGGGAGCGGGCCATCGCGCTCGGCGTCTGGAGTGCCGTGGCGGCGGCGGGAGCCGCAGTCGGCCCGCTGGTCGGCGGCGTCCTGGTCGAGCACCTGTGGTGGGGCGCGGTGTTCCTCATCAATGTGCCGCTGCTCGTCATCCTGCTGCCCGTGGCCGTACGGATCCTCCCGCCGTCGCCGCGGCGGCCGGACCAGCCGTGGGATGCCACCAGCGCGGCCCTGTCGACCCTCGGCATCCTGGCCGTGGCCTTCGGGCTCAAGGAGGCCGGGACCGGTCACACGATCGGGCGCGACGCCTCGATCGCCGTGCTCCTCGGCGGCGTGGCGCTGCTGGTCTGGTTCGTACGGCGCCAGCGCCGGCTGGCGGTCCCACTGCTCGACATCCGGCTGTTCCGGCAGCGGGGATTCTCCACCGGCGTGGCCTGCGTGGCACTGGCGATCTTCGCGCTCGTCGGGCTGGAGCTCATGCTCGCCCAGTATCTCCAGCTCGTGCTCGGCCTGTCGCCGACGGGAGCCGCCGTCCGCATGCTGCCGTTGATGGTCGCCGCCGTCGTCGGGGGCCTGGCCGCCGCGCACGTGCTGCAGCGCGCCGGCGTGCGGGCCACGATCAGCGGCGGGCTGGCGCTCACCGCCCTGTCCCTCACCCCCGTCCTGACCTGGGGGACGGAACCGCATCCCGTCGTGCTCACGCTGTGCTTCGTGGGCATCGGGTTCGGCGTCGAGGTCGCACTGCTCGGCGCCTCCGACGTGATCATGGCGTCCGCCCCTGAGGCACGGGCCGGCGGCGCCGCCGCCATCGAGGAGACGGCCTACGAACTGGGCGCCGGGCTCGGCATCGCGGTGCTCGGCACGATCACCACCATCATCTACGCGCCGGCCCTCGGCACCGTCGCCGGAGTGCCCGAGCGCCTGATGGCCCAGGCCCGTGAATCGCTCGCCTCCGCCGCCCACGTGGCGCACGAGACGGGGGACGGCGCCACGGGAGAGACCCTGCTGAGCGCGGCACGCACCGCGTTCGTCACCGCCCTGCATTCCACGGTCCTCGTCAGCGTGGCGATGCTCGCCCTCACCGCGCTCGCTGTGGCCGTGTTCATCCCCCGCCCACCCGGCGCCGAGGAGCCGGAACGGGTTCCCGTGTAGGACGCGCAACCCAAGGGCGACCCCCCTCACCCCCAGGGACGACCATCGTGAAGAGAAGCCTGCAAGACCTGGCCGCGCTGGCCGCCCGACTGGGCGTCGGCGGGATCTTCTTCGTCAACGGCTGGCACAAGCTCGAGGCCGGCCTCACCTCGACCGGGGCGCAGTTCGCCGAGTTGCAGGCCCCGATGCCCGGACTGTGGGCGGCCGCCACCATGCTGATCGAGCTCGTCGGCGGCACGCTCCTGATCGCGGGCCTGGCCGTACCAACGGTCGGGCTGCTGCTGTTCGCCGAGGCGCTGGCCGTGTTCGTGCTGACGGCCGGTGACCCGGCGCTTCCGCTCACCGGCGGCGACATCCGGCTGATCGTGGCCCTCGGGGCGGCGTCGGTGCTGCTGGCCGTGACCGGCGGCGGGCGCGCTTCCGTCGATCACATGGTGGTCATCAAGCGGCGCGAGGCCGCGGAGGCCGACGACCTCGCGGCGGACACCGAGGCCGACGCGGTCATCGCCTCGCTGCGCGAGCCCCGGGACAGCGGGCTCCGGGACAGCGAGCCCCGTGGGAAGGAACCCCGCGGCACGGCCGGGTCGGACGACACCGAACCCCCGAAGACCGGGTCGGCGAAGACCGAACCGGCGGGCGCCGAATCCACGAACGGCGAGCCCGCGAACGGCGAGCCAGGGGCGGGCACGCCGCCCGCCGGGTCCAAGGCCCGCGTACGGAAGAACAGGCGCGCCGGCGGTGAGGGAGGCGAGCCCTGATCAGCGCCGTGATCAGGCTGTGCTGTCCCGGACCGTCAGGCGGGGTTCGAGCAGGGTCGACTCCGGTACGGCCTGGCCGTCCAGCTTCGCCATCAGCAGCCGCACCGCCTGACGCCCGACGTCCTCGGCGGGGATGAGCACGGAGGTCAGCGCCGGGCTGGCCCGCTCGGCGACGTCGTCGGGGCAGATCGCCACGACCGACATGTCGCCGGGCACCCGCCTGCCGAGCATGCGCAGCGCGGCCAGCACGTGGCCGACCGCCGCCTCGTTGTGCACGACCAGCCCCGAAAGGCCGGGGTGCTCGTCGAGCAGCACCTTCACGGTCGCGTGCACCTCATCGAAGGACTCCTCGCACGGCCGTGCCCACGCCTCGACCCCGTGCCGCCGCGCCGCCTCGGTGAACCCCGCCAGCGTGCGCTCGGCGAAGCCGGTGCCCCTCTCGTAGACCACACTCGGGGCGCCGAGCAGCGCGATCCGCCGGTGACCGAGATCGGCGAGATGGTCGGCGCACAGCGCGCCCGCGCGGGCGAAGTCGAGGTCGACACAGGTGAGCCCGGCCGGGTCGGCGGGAAAACCGATCAGCACGCTCGGCTCGACCAGCTCACGCAGCAGCGGCACACGGGCGTCGTGAATCTCCACGTCCATCAGCAGCAGCCCGTCGACCAGGGCGCTGGCCGCCACCCGGTGCAGCCCGTCCGGCCCTTCGTCGGCGGTCATGAGCAGCACGTCGTGGTCGTACTGCCTGGCGGTGGTCACCACGGACGTCGCGAACTGCATGAGGACCGGCAGGTTCATGCCGGCGCGCAGCGGGAGCACCAGGGCGATCACGTTGGCCCGCTTGCTGGCCAGGGCACGCGCACCGGCGTTGGGGTGATATCCGAGGGCGCGCACGCTGTCGAGCACCCGCTGCCGGGTGGTGGCGGAGATGGCCCGTTTGCCGCTCAGCACGTACGACACGGTGCTGACCGCGACCCCCGCGTGCTTGGCCACGTCGGCGATCGTGACCGTCCTCACCGGGCGAACTCCAACGTGCTCACCGTCACCCCTTCGCTCTCGAACACGACATAAAGATCGCGCACTCCGGCGGTCTCCGCCAGCGGCGTGCCGACCTGGACGAAATCGTGCCGGTTCGCCGTGGGCGGCACGGTCACCGCCCCGATCGCCTCCCCGCACAGCGGGTCGTCGAGCCGGAGCGTGAGCACGCCGCCCTCCGCGCTCGACACGCTCAGCACGCATCCGGACGGACCGGTGCCGGCGTCTCCGAAATCGGCGTCGCGGAACACGATCCAGGCTCCCGCCTCGGCGGCCCGGACCGCGTCTCCGACGTCGATCGCGGCGGCGCACAGCACGACCCCTTCGTACTCGTCGTTGTCGGCCGCGCTCAGACCCCCCCGTCCGGTCGGCGCGGTCAGCGCGCGCGGCGGGATCGTCTCGCCGTTCACCCGCAGCGGCGCGCACAGGCGGATGTCCCGCGACGACCGCCCCACCCGCACCTTGTGCGGGGCGTCCTCCAGCACGAACCGGCCGCGGGTGACGTCCCAGATCGCCAGCTCGGCGACCGGGATCTCCACCGACACCGTACGGCTCTCGCCGGGCGCGAGCCGTACCCTGCCGAACCCGCACAGCCGCGCGAGCGGCTGCTTGACCCGGGAGCGCTGCTGACGGGTGTAGACCTGCACGACCTCCTCGCCCTCACGGTCCCCCGTATTGGTCACGGTGACCGTCACGGTCAGCGTGTCACCCTCGGCCACCTCGGCGGCGGACAGGGTCAGATCCGAGTAGGCGAAGCTCGCGTAGCTGAGGCCGTGCCCGAACGGGTAGAGCGGCCTGCCCCGGAAGTAGAGATAGGTGGCCTCCGTCGTGACGATGTCATAGTCGAGCAGGTCGGGCAGATCGGCGGCCGAGCGGTACCAGGTCTGGGTGAGCCGCCCGCCGGGGTCCTCGTCGCCGAACAGCACCTCGGCGAGGGCGTTGCCGTACTCCTGCCCGCCGTGCGCGGACCACACGACCGCGGGCAGATGCTCATCGGCCCAGGTCACCGCGAACGGGTAGCCGCTGCTGAGGACGAGCACGGTCGCGGGGTTGGCCGCGTGGACCGCCCGCAGCAGCGTCTCCTGGCGGGCGGGCAGGCGGAGATCGGCCCGGTCCTCGGTCTCGCGGCCGTTCACGAGCGGGTGGTCGCCCAGCACGACGACGGCGACGTCGGCCCGGGCCGCCGCCTCCGCCGCCCTGGCCGTGCCGGAGTCGACCAGTTCGACGGTCAGCACGGCGGCCGCGTCCGGGTCCTCGGTGATCCGGGCGACGTCACCGTCGACGGCGACGTAGTGGCCGGTGGAGATGTGCCGCAGCACGACGCCGCGCGGCCGCTCCTCCATGCGGAACGTCTGCCGCACCTCCCAGCCGTTCGGCCCGGGCTGGTCGCTGACCAGGACGCCGTCCTCCCCCACGGACAGGTGCAGCCCGTTGGCCGCCGACCGGAACGCGAGCGCCCCGCCACCCCAGTCGAACACGTCGAACACGCCGAGCTGGCCGCTCTCGGCGCGCAGCGCCACCCGGTCGACGCCCTCGCAGTGGACGACCTCGCACCGTTCGGCCAGCGCGCCGCGCGCCGTGATCTGGTACGGCAGCGTGCCGCTGTACCAGTCCTCCATGAGGAGGTCGGCCAGCGGGCCGATCACCGCGACCGTCCTGGGCGAGGCGAGCGGGAGGATGCCGTCGTTCTTGAGCAGTGTGATCGACTTCCGGGCCGCCTCCCTGGCCAGGCGCCGGTGCTCCGGGCTGTTCACGACGTCCTGCGTGATCTGGTCGTACGGCGTGGCCGGGTCGAACTCGCCGAGCCTGACCCGGATCGACAGCAGGTGCCGGGCGGCCCGGTCGATGTCGCCTTCGGTGAGCAGTCCGCGGTCGAGCGCCGTGCGGATGTGGCCGAGCGTGGCGGCCGGATCGTCGTCGTCCTGGGTGAAGCTGTCCAGCCCGGCCTTGATCGCGTGCGCGTACGCCTCGGGCAGGTCCCGGTGGTAGGCCTGCATCCCGGTCAGGTTCGCCGGGGCGTAGGCGTCGCTGACCACCATGATGTCGTCGCGTGCCCAGGTGCGCAGCGCGGACTCGATCAGCGGCGACAGGTGGGCCGGGCGCCCGTTGACCAGGTTGTACGACGGCATCACGGCCACCGCTGCGCCCGCCTCGATCGCCGGGCGGAACGCCTTGAGCTCGTATTCGTGCAGCACCCGGGGCGGCAGCCCGCTGGAGGTGACGCACCGGTCGGTCTCGTTGTTGTAGGCGAGGAAGTGCTTCAGCGTGGGCGCGGTCTTCAGCACGCCGCTGCCGTCCGGGCCGCCGTCGCCGCACAGGCCGCGGGAGTAGGCGGCGCCCATGAGGCCGGTCAGCCAGGGATCCTCCGAGTAGCCCTCCTCGTTTCGGCCCCACCGCGGATCGCGCAGCGGGTTGACCACGGGGGCCCACACGTTGCGGCCGACCGCCTGGGGATCCTTGTGGTGGAAGGCCATCACCTCGTCCCCGGTGGCCGAGCCCACCCGCCGGACCAGCTCCGGATCCCAGGTGCTGGCCAGCCCGACGGCCTGGGGGAACACGGTCGCCGGGCCGTGCCAGGCCAGGCCGTGCAGCGCCTCGGTGCCGGTGCGGAACGGCCGCAGGCCGAGTCGCTCGACCGGGGCCTGGTACTGGTGCAGCAGGCCGATCTTCTCCTCCAGCGTCAGCCGGCCGAGCAGGTCGCGCACGCGCTCGGCGGTGGGCAGGCCGGGGTTCCGGAAGGCCGGCGGTTCGTTCATCTGAAGACCTGCCCTTCGTGTCGAAGCGCTTCGATGCCGGTTGCGCCGAAGTTTCGGGTTGATGAGGTTGGGGGGGAAGCGCCGGGCGTTCGCCGTTCGTCGAAGCGCTTCGAAGGGATTCCAAGGCTTGCGGGGGGTGTCGTTTCGGGCTTATCCGGAAGAGTGCCCCCTGCACCGCCCTCGGTCAAGACCCATTCGGCGTCCGCTTCACTGATGGGACGGAAGACGGCCGGAGTCGACCGAGTCCAGCACCCGGGCGGCCGCACCCAGGGCGGCCGCGCCGTACCCGAGGGTCGAGACCTCCAGCCGGCAGCCGCCTCCGCCGGGCGCGATGACCCGGCGGCGCATCTCCTCCTCGGCCCGGGCGACCAGCCACGGCGCGAGCGGGATGTAGTAGCCGCCGAGGACGATCACCTCGGGGTCGAGCAGGTTGGCCAGCACCGCCACGCCCCTGCCCAGGTGGCGGCCGACGTCGTCCAGCAACTCCAGGATCTCCGGCTCGCCGTTGCCGGCCCGCTGCGCCACCTCGTCGATCTCCGGCTCCAGCTCGGCGGGAGAGGCGTCGGGCGCGGTCAGGGACAGGATCGCGTCCACTCCGGCGACGGCCTCCAGGCAGCCCCGCCGGCCGCACCGGCACGGGCGTCCGCCCGGGTCGATCTCGATGTGGCCGATCTCCCCGCTGTAGCCCTGCCCGCCGCGCCTGAGCCGGCCGTCCAGGATGATCCCGGCGCCGACGCCGACCTCGCCGGTGAGGTAGACGAGGTCGGACGCGTTCCCGTGCCGGCCGAACCGGTGCTCGGCGAGCGCGGCCAGGTTGGCCTCGTTGTCGACCAGCACCGGGAAGCCCGGGTCGCGCAGCGCCTTGGTGAGGTCGCCGCACAGGTCGGCGTCCCGCCAGCCGAGGTTGGGGGCCACCCGCACCGAACCGTTCAGGTCGACCAGCCCGGGCACGGCCACGGTCAGGCCCAGGACCTGCCTGGCCTCCTTGGCCATCCGGCTGATCACCCGCCGGGCGATCGCCGCCACCGCGACCACGGCCTGCCCCGCCGTCGAGGTCGTGCCGGGGAAGGACCGCCGCCAGTTCACCAGCACCTCGCCCTTGAGGTCGACGGCGACCGCGCTGATGTAGTCGACGTTGACCTCGACCCCGATCGCGGCGTACGGCGAGCCGTCCAGGACGAGCATGGTGGCGGGCCGGCCGACCCGGTGCTCGGTCAGCCCGGTCTCGCGCAGCAGCCTGCGGTCGATCAGGTCGGCGACGAGGCTCGACACGGTGGCCTTGTTGAGCCCGGTCGAGGCGGCGATGTCGGCGCGTGAGCACGGCGCGTTCTCCCGCACGAACCGCAGCACGACGGCCAGGTTGGTCGCCCGGACGTCGGCGAAGTCGGCCGGTTGGGGCCCGTTGTGCGATGTGATCAAGAGTCGTCCCCGTTCCCGCTCGGCCTCATCTTCCGGTCGTTTCCCATAGATCTTCTTACCTACCGTGGTCGCCGGGGTGGCGCCTCGCCACGGCAAAGATCAACGGGTCACTCCCTTGTGGCAACCGGACCCCTCGACTAGTTTGTTTGGCTGCCAGACTAACTAACTTTAACTCGGAAACTCTATCCGAATCCAGTGAAGGGAGCGCGCCATGTCACCATCCCCCGAAGGCGCGACGACGAGCCGACGAGGTTTTCTCGGCATAGTGGGCGCCGGCGCGGTGCTGGCCGCCACCGGCGGTCTCACGGGCTGCGCCGCGAAGAAGGAAGTGTCCAAGGGCACGGCCGTCGCGGCGGACAAGCTCAAGACGCTCGTGCCGAACCGGATCCCGTTCAGCGTACCGGGCCTCACCCCCGACCTCCCGGGCGGCGACTTCGTCGAGCCCGGCTTCCTGTCCCGGCCCGCCACGTTCGTGCAGGCGATCACCGAGAAGCCGATCACCAGCGGCAAGGAGATCACCGCGATGACCCCGCTGTGGGGCAAGGTGCCTCCGGGGCTGGGCGACAACGCCTACTACGACGCGGTCAACGAGCAGCTCGGCGGGGTCGTACGGTTCAACATCCAGGACGGCAACACCTACGGCGAGAAGCTCACCGCGATCCTGGCCAGCGGGGAGGTGCCCGACATGATCCAGATCCCCGGCTGGGAGGCCAACAAGATCGCGCGTTTCCCCGAGGCGGCCAACAAGCTCTTCGCCGACCTGTCCCCCTACCTGGCCGGCGACAAGGCCAAGGCCTACCCCATGCTCGCGGCCTACGACACCGCGGCCTGGCAGTTCGGCGTGTACGGCGGGGTGCTGCACGGCATCCCGTGGCAGAACGCACCCTACGTACTGCTGACCCTGGCCCGCAAGGACATCCTCGACGAGCTCGGCCTGCCCATGCCGGCCAGCGCCGACGACCTGCTCACGCTGGGCAAGCAACTGACCGACCCCAAGAAGAAGCGCTGGGCGTTCGGCGGCATGGACCAGGAGGTTCAGCGGGCGTTCGGCGTGCCGAGGGAGTGGCGCAAGCAGCCGGACGGCACGCTCGTCTACAAGTACGAGACCCCCGAGTTCGAGCAGCACATCGAGTTCGTGGTCAAGCTGTTCGAAAGCGGCTGGGTGCACCCGGATGTCGTCGCCAACAAGGACGCCGACCACAAGCCGCTCTTCGGTTCCGGTCAGCTCGTCATCTACCGGGAGGGTCCCGGCGCCTGGCACGAGCTGTACGGCACCTACCTGGCCGACAACCCCAAGCTGCGCATCGCCGCCGTCGATCCGTACCCCGCGCATGCCGGCGGCAAGGTCATCATCTGGCGCAACGAGCCGGCCGGCATGTTCTGCTTCATCAAGAAGGGCCTGCCCGACGATCGGATGCACGAGATCCTCGGCGTCGCCAACTGGTGCTCGGCGCCGTTCGGGACGATGGAGGCCGACCTGCTCGCCAACGGCGTCGAGGGCGAGCACTACACGATCAAGGACGGGCTGGTGCAGCGGACCGCGCTCGGCGAGAAGGAGGCCCAGCCCACCTACATGTTCCTGTCCGGCCGTCCCGGCGCGATCACGGAGTCGCAGTACCCGGACTACGTGCAGGCCTATCACGGCTGGCAGTCCAAGGCGGCGGCCCACCTGGAGAGCGACCCCTTCGTCGGCATCCGCGTGGAGATGCCGGCGAAGATGTCGGGGCTGGTCACGCCGACCGAGGACAAGATGCAGGAGATCTTCCGCGGCAAGCGGCCGATCTCCGAATGGAAGCAGGTCGTCAAGGACTGGCAGGAGCAGGGCGGCAACGAGGCGCGGGAGTTCTACATGAAGGTCGCCCGGGAGAACGGCCGGTTGTGAGCATGACGACCGGATCCAAGGCTCGCGGAGCCGGGGGCCGCGCAGCCCGGGATCGCAGAGACGGGGCTCGGCCCGACCTGACCCGGGCCGAGCCCTCCTCCGCACCCTCCGCACCACGCTCCGCCGACCGGCGGGCCAGGCTGCGGCGGGACTGGCCGCTGCTGGTGATGGCCGCGCCGATGGTCGTGCTCGTCACGGCCTTCTGGTGGGTGCCGACGCTCGGCAACGTGATCGCGCTCCAGGACTACAACCCCTACAGCGGGGGCATCCTGGGCAGCCCGATCATCGGCTTCACCAACTTCGCGCAGCTGCTCGGCGACCCGCAGTTCGGGCACGCGGTGGTCAACACCCTCGGCATCACCGCGTTCCAGCTCGTCTTCTACTTCCCGGTGCCGATCGCGCTCGCACTGCTGCTCAACAGCATCATGTCGCCGCGCCTGCGCGCCTTCGTGCAGGGCGTCGTCTACCTGCCGCACTTCTTCTCCTGGGTGCTGGTGGTCGCGATCTTCCAGCAGATGCTCGGCGGCGCCGGCCTGCTCGCGCAGATCCTGCGTGAGCACGGCCACGAGGGCGTCGACATCATGACGCACTCGGAGACGTTCATCCTGCTCGTCACCTCGCAGACGGTCTGGAAGGACGCGGGGTGGGGGTCGATCGTGTTCCTGGCGGCGCTCAGCACGATCGACCCCCACCTCTACGAGGCCGCCGCCGTCGACGGTGCCGGGCGGTGGCGGCGGATGTGGCACGTCACGCTGCCGGGACTGCGTCCGGTGATCGTGCTCCTGCTGATCCTCCGCCTGGGCGACGCGCTGAACGTCGGTTTCGAGCAGTTCATGCTGCAGCGCAGCGCCGTCGGCAGCGCGGTGTCCGAGGTGTTCGACACGTTCGCCTACTACTCGGGTCTGCGCACCGGGGACTTCGGGTACGGCGCGGCGGCCGGTCTGTTCAAGGGACTGGTAGGCCTGATCTTGATCCTGGTGGCGAACCGGGTGGCCCACTCGTTGGGCGAGCGGGGGGTGTATTCCAAGTGAGCGCGATCGCGCGGAAGCCCGGACGGGCGCCGTGGGAGGAGCCGGGGTCGCTCGCCGGGCGGCTCGGCAAGGGCGGCACGATAGTGGTCGTCCTGCTGCTGGTGCTCTTCCCCCTCTACACGATCCTGCTGACGAGCCTGTCGAGTTCGAAGACCGTCAACGAGGCGGGCGGGCTCGTGCTGGTGCCCGACGGCATCACGTTCGACGCCTACCGGCAGATCTTCTCCGACACCGTGGTGAGCCACGCGATCCTGGTCAGCACCGGGGTGACCGTGGTGGGCACCGCTTTCAGCCTCGGTGTCAGCGTGCTCGGCGCGTACGGACTGTCGCGGCCGGGCTCGTTCCTGCACCGGCCGCTGCTGTTCAGCGTGCTGCTGATGTTCGTGTTCTTCCCCGGCCTGATCCCGACCTATCTGCTGGTCGCCTCGCTCGGGCTCAAGAACGACTACCTGTCGCTGATCCTGCCGTCGGCGGTGTCGGCGTTCAACATCGTGGTGCTGCGGGCTTTCTTCATGAACATCCCGCATGAGCTGCTCGACAGCGCCCGCATCGACGGCGCCGGCGAGTTCCGCATCCTGTGGCGGATCGTGCTGCCACTGTCGAAGGCGGTGACCGCGGTGATCGCGCTGTTCTACGCGGTCGGCTACTGGAACGCCTGGTTCAACGCCATGCTCTACCTGGACGACTCGGCCAAGTGGCCGCTCGCGCTGGTGCTGCGCGAGTACGTCGTCAACGCCGCCGCGCTGCCGGCGGGCACCGCGGGGGTCGCCTACGGCCAGGCTGCCCCGCCGACGCTGGCCATCAAGATGGCGATCGTGATGGTCGCGGTGGTGCCCGCGCTGATCATCTATCCGTTCGTCCAGCGCCACTTCACCAAGGGGGTCATCATCGGCGCCATCAAGGGCTGACCACTTTCCGGGAGCCCGGTCCCTCCACCCCGGGGGTGCGCCGGGAGGAGGCTCCGGTTGCGAAAGCCCGCTCCGGCGGGCTTTCGCGTGCGGTCCTCGCTCCCTTGCACCGGGTGAGCTCGGCGGATCCCCCGTTGACGTCGGAGGACGGCGCACTACCGGCTGCCGGCCGCCGTGACCTCCTTGTCCACGATGGTGGTCGCCCCCGACTCGCGGGCGCAGTGGGCGCAGCAGTACCACCGCCCGTCCACCTCGGCACCGTGGCCCACGATGCGGCATCCACAGTGCTCGCAGATCGGCGCCATCCGCGTGATCGCGCACTCGAAGCTGTCGAAGACGTGCACCGCCCCCTGGCTGTGGACCTCGAAGGCCATGTCGTAGTCGTTGCCACAGACCTCACAGGTAGCCATGGTCCCTCCATCGGCAGGTAGTCGAGGGGTTGCATACCCGCCCTGTTCAGGGCGAACACCCTGCTACAGGGCTCCCAGCACGGTCCGCGCCACGGATCTCGCCCCGGCGGCCGCCTCCTTCGAGTCCATCAGCAGCGAGTCCGGCGCGTTGATCGGCGTGTTCTCCGGCCGGTCGCTGCCCGAGAAGAGCACCCAGACGACCTTCGTGCCGTCGAGGATGTAGATCTCGTAGCGGTTCGACTGCGCGGTGTCGGTGCGCTGCCGGATGGCCTGGCCGAACGAGTCCTGGCCGAACCCCGGCAGCTTGCGCAGCTTGCCCCACCGGATGCCGCCGATCCTGCTCGCCGCCGTCGTCTTGGCCTTGGCCCGCTCGTCGATGAAGCGGTAGCGGGCGGAATCCGCGTCGGCGAAGGCGTAGATGTTGATCCGGAGGTTCCGCCACCGCACCTTGCCCTGACCGATCGGCAGCTTGTCGTTCCACCACTGACACTGGGTGACCGTGGCGCCGTCCTCCACGCTGCGGGCCGCCACTCCCTCGGTCTTGGGCACCAGCGTCTTGACCAGCGACTGCACGCTCACGCACGGCTCCGGCAGCGCGATCAGGGTGGGCTTGGGCGACGGACTCGGGCTCGGCTTCGGCCGCGGCTTGAACGGCATCGCCTGCCCGGATTGCCACGCGGTGACCGACTTCCCGAGCTGGCCCAGCAGGTTCTCGACCTCGCGCAGCGCGTTCTCCTCGGTGATGGACTGGGTGGTGTCCGTCGAGAAGATGGCCGCTTCCTTGTCCTTCTGGTTCGCCTCGTACTTCACCTGGAACACCACGTTGCCGACGCGGCCCACGCCCTGCCCGAAGGAGTACCAGTAGTCCTTCTCCCGCGTCCACTGATACTGGGCGGCGGCCTGCTCGCCGATCCCGGCGAACTCCTTCGCCTTCGAGTAGTAGCGCTCGTTGGTGGACACCTTCTCCTGGTACTTGTACTGCTTCAGCTCACCGTCGAACTGGATGCGCGCGGCCTTCTCCGCCGTGGTGTTGCCGACCCCCTCATATCGGGACACGTTCACGGTGATCTCACGGCTGCGCCGTTTGTCCTTGTAGGAGATGTCGCGGTTGACCCAGCTGCAGGTCCACTTGACGTAGCTGACGATGGCGTCGTCGCGGTTGTCGCGCATCGACGAGTCGATCTTCGCGGCGGGCACCAGCCGCTCGGTCTCCGCCGGGTCGAGCATCGCGCACGCGTCGGTCTTCGACGCGTCGGCGGCGGCCGATGACGTGGCCGCCGGAGAGGCCGCGGCCGCGGTCGCGGTCGGCACGGGGCTCGCGCCGACGTCGCGCACCTTCATCACCGCGAACGTCCCGCCCGCCACCGCCAGCACGGCCGTGATCGCCACGCTCGGGATCACCCAGCCCCGGCGCCGGGACGGGGACGGCTGCGTCGGCGTCTGCCACAGGGCGGGAGCCGGCGGGGTCGGCCCCTGCCAGCCGCCGCCGGAGCCCTGCCACGCCCCGCCCGGCGCAGGTCCGCCCGGCGGGCCGTACGGATCCTGGCCATGCGGGCCCTGACCGTACGGACTCTGACCGTACGGGCCCTGGCCGTACGGCTGAGCGGGCGGCGGCTGGATCAGGGGTTGTCCAAGCGGCGGTTGTCCATGGGGCGACGGCCCCTGCGGTGGTTGTCCATGGGGCGGCTGTCCGTGCGGCGGCGGGCCGTACTGCTGGGGATACGGCTGTCCCTGGGGCTGTCCCTGGGGCTGTCCCTGGGGTTGCCCCTGGGGCTGTCCCTGTCCCCAATGATCTTGCTGTGGATACCGCCGGGGGTGTTGGTGCGGGGGTTGCGGAGCATTCGGGCCGGCGGGCGGCGGGGCGGGCCGGCCGTCGGGCGACGCCTCAGGAGGGACCGGACCGGACGACTGCCAGGGCAGGGGCGCCGGGCCGCCGGGCCCGGGGTATCCGTCGTCACCGCTGGACATATCGCCTCCTGAACGTTCGAAAGGTTATCCGAGCCCGACATCGACGAGCTCCGCCGCGCGTACGGCGGTTCGCCGGTCGTCCGGAGTGACCGTCGCGTCGCCCGCCCGGCGGTAGGCGACCTCGACGACGAGGTTGCTGAGCCGGAACCAGACCGATGCCCCGGCGGTCCCGGCGCTCGGATCCGACTCGTCGCGCGAGAACGCCTCGTCCGCTATGCCCGGCTGGTCGTAGAGCGCGGCGCCCGCCTCGGCCTGGGCGGCACGCTGCCCGGCGAGCTCCAGGGCCGCGGCATCGGCCGCCGCCTCCCCCCGGCCGGAGTCGGCGAGCCGGTAGGTCACGGTTATCGTCCGATCCCGGCCGCTCGTGCGCTCCCGCCACTGGCAGCTCGGGGCGAGCCGTCCCGGCCCTCCGGCGGACTCCGCCGACGAGTGATCCGTGATCTGATCCGGCGCGGCCTGGGCGCCGAACAGCTCGCGGACCGCGGCGGTGGTAAGGCTACGGCACGGGTCGGGGGCGGCCGTGAACCGTCCCCCGTCCGAGCCGGAACCCGCCCCCGGCCCACCGGCCAGCCACCAGGCCCCCAGCCCCGCCGTCACACCCACCACCAGCACCAGCGCGATGCCGAGCACGAGCCGTGTCGTACGGCCCCGCCGTACGTCGGCGGGCCCCGGCGCGGCGGCCAGCGCGTGCAGGGCCTGCCGTACGACCTGTGGCGGCAGGCGGCGGGCGGGGTCCTTGTCGAGCAGGCCGTGCACGAGCCAGGCCAGCTCGGGCGAGGCCAGGGCCATCGGCCGCGGCTGGTGCAGGAGCACGGCGGCGACGAGCGCGGCGGCGAGATCCCGCTCGAACGGCGGCCGGCCCTCGACCGCCGCGTACAGCGTCGCGCCCAGCGACCACAGGTCGGAGGGCGGCCCGTCGGGCTCGCCGCGGAAACGCTCGGGCGCCATGTAGGCGGGCGATCCCGCGGAACTGGACGAGACCGCTCCGGCCGTGCCGAGCCGGGCGGCGATCCCGAAGTCGGTGAGCAGCGCGCGACCGTCCGGTGCGATCAGCACGTTGGCGGGCTTCACATCACGGTGCAGGATCCCGCGGGCGTGCGCGGCCTCCAGCGCGTCGAGGACGGAAAGCCCGATCTCGGCCACCCGCCGCACCGGGAGCGGCCCGTCCTCGTGGATCACCCTGTCGAGCGATCGGCCGGGCACCAGGTCCATCACGATCCACGGCCGCCCCTCGTGCCGGACCACGTCGTGGATCATCACGATCGACGGGTGGTTGAGCCGGCCCGCCGCCCGAGCCTCGTAGATCGCCCGGTCGGTGAACTCGGCCAGCTCCGCCCCGCCGAGCCCCGACGGGATGCGGACCTGCTTCATCGCGACCTCACGGCGGAGCAGTTCGTCGGTGGCCCGCCAGACGGTGCCGCCGCCGCCCTCGCCGAGTGCTTCGACGAGGCGGTAACGGCCGGCCAGCAGGTCCATTCAGGCCAGCCCTCGAAGGCCTTCGACGGCCATTCCGGCCGCCTCCATCGCGCGCTGCCGCAGGTCCTCGACCGATCCGGCGTCGAGGTCGGCGTACTGGAAGCGGGCCACGAGATCACCGAGGCGGAAGTACACCTCGGACGCCTGGGCCGCTCCCTCCGGTCTGGTGATGTCGGCGGTGAACGCCTCGTCGCCCACGCCGGCGGCCGGCCGGGCGGCGGACACGATGACGGCGGTCCTGCGGTCGACGCCGACCTCGTACCAGATCCAGTTGCCGTCGCGGGGGGCCGAGCCGTACTGCCGGCGCAGACCGGCCAGGAGGGTTCGGGCGGAGTCGAGCGTGAGCGCCCAGGGCTCGGGGGTGTCGGAGTCGGTCTGGGCGCTCAGGGAGATCCCGGCGCCGGTGACGGTCCACTGGCACTCGTCGCCCGACGCCCGGCCCTTCGGCGGTGTGTCGGTGCCGAGCACCCGCCCGACCTGCTCCGGAGTCAGCGCTCGGCACAGGTCGACCTTCCGGGAGAAGGTCGGCGACACCGGGCGCGGCCGGGCAGCCGCCTCGGCCCCGCCGTCGTTTCCGCCGTCGTCGAGGACGAGGACGGCGGCGGTCGCGGTCACCGCCACGGCCGTCGCCGCCGCGGCCACGCCGATCCAGCGTCGGGCGCGCTTCCCGCCGGGCCGCCGCATCGGCACCGGCCGGATCTCCGGGGCGCCGCCGGCCGCGATCCGCCGGAGGAGGTCCAGAGCCGTGGCGGCGTCCGGCCGGGCGGCCGGGTCCCGGGCCAGCATCCACATCAGCAGCGGCCCGAGCGGGCCGGCCAGCCGCGGCGGCCGGGGATCGCGCGTCAGCGTCGCCGCGATCACCTCCGCGGGCGACTCCTGCGAGGAGGAGCGGTACGGCGAGCCGCCCTCGACAGCGGCGTAGAGCGTGGCGGCGAGCGACCACAGGTCGGCGGCCGGCCCGCCCGGTTCGCCCGACAGCCGTTCCGGGGCGATGAAGCCCGGGGAGCCGACGAGCAGTCCGGCCTCGGTCAGCGCGGTCTGGTCCGCAGGTCGGGCGATGCCGAAGTCGGTGAGCACGACGCGGCCCCCGTCGGCGAGGAACACGTTCCCCGGCTTGACGTCCCGGTGCTGTACGCCACGGGAGTGCGCCTCCGACAGCGCCTCCAGCACGCGTGCGCCGATGTCCGCCACCAGCGGGGGCGCCATCGGCCCGTAGGTCGAGATCTCCTCGGACAGGTCGTGACCGTACAGCAGTTCCATGACGATCCACGGCTTGCCGTCGTGTACGAGCACGTCGTGCACGGCGACGATCCCGGGATGGCGGATACGCGCGGTGACCTCGGCCTCCCGCATGACCCGCGCCACCCGTTCCGCGCGCTCCCGCTCGGGCAGCCCGTCGGGCACCCGAAGCTCCTTGACCGCGACCTCGCGATCGAGCAGAACATCCCTTGCCAGCCAGACCGTGCCCATGCCACCGGAGCCGAGGGGCCGCAGCAGGTGATATCGCGAGGCCGGCGTCTCCCCCAGCGATTCGGCCATATCGGGGAGAATAGCGAACCTTTAATCGACTCGCTCTCGGAGGGGTTTTCCGTTACCTCCCCTTTGCCCGACCCTTGTCCGTCGGAAGCTCCAGCGAGACCGTGCTCCCGTTGCCCGGCTCCGACGCGAAGGTGAGGACGCCGCCCAGGCTCCCCACCCGCCGGCGCAGGCCGTCGGCCTTCGGCAGTTCGTGCGGGCTGTAGCCGCGCCCGTCGTCGCTGACCGTCAGCCGGACCGTGCCGCCGACGGTCAGCGCGATCGACACGTGGCCGGGATCCCGCGCCGCGGACAGCGCCAGCACCAGGGTTTCGCAGACGAGCTGGGCGACCTCGTCGGTGACCACACTCGACGGGTCGGGCAGCGCCCAGATCTCGACGGGGACGGCGGCGGCCTCGCCCCAGCCGGCGATGACGGACTCGACCGCCGCCCGCAGACCGAAGCCGGCGGCCTTCGACCGCGACTCCTGTCTGACGAGAGAGAGCTTCCTCAAGGGGCCCTGGCCACGCGGGATCACGAAGCCTCGCAGATGTGTGATTTCGACGAACACCCACGAAGCTAGCCGATCGAATCGCCCCCCCATTGGACCGCTCTCATATCGTTTGAGTCACGCCCCTTACATCGGGGTTGACAGAGGGCGGCAGTGCCTGCCGGGAAGAGCGAGTTCTGGCGGCACTGCCGTCGGGATCGGGCCGCGGGAAGCGGCGGACGTTCAGTGGAGGGTGAGGTCCTTGATCCTCAGGTCGCCCCGGAACACGACGTAGAGATCCTTGACGCCGGAGGCGCCGGACACCGGAGCGGTCGCCGTACCCCAGCCGTAGACGCCGCCGGTCGCGGCGACCGGGACCGTGGCGATCAGCCTGCCGGTCGGCGAGCCGGCGCGCAGTTCGACGGACCCGCCGCCGGCTGCCGCGGCCACACCCATCGTCACCCGGGCCGGGCGGCTTCTCAGGTCGGCGTCCCGGAAGACGATCCAGTCGCCCGCGGCCCCGCCGACGGCGTCACCGCGCGTCTTGGTCTCGTCGACCAGGTCGACGCCCGAGTAGTCGTCGAAGTCGATCGCCCTGGTGGTCTTCGACAGGTCGCGCGGCGGGATCCGCTCGCCCTTGACGGCGATCGTCGTCCGCTGCCGGATGCGCGCCGACGACGAGCCGACCATCACATCGTGCGGGGAGGTCTCGACCGTCCACTTGTTCCGCGTGACGTCCCACAGCGCCAGGTCGGCCCGGTCGAGCCGGAAGGTGACCGTCTTCGTCTCGCCGGGGGCCAGCGTCAGCCGCTGGAAGCCGCCGAGCCGCTTGACCGGTTGCGTCACCCGGGAGGTCCGCTGATGCGTGTAGAGCTGGACGACCTCGTCACCGGCCCGGTCGCCGGTGTTGGTCACCATCACACTGACCTCCCAGCCGTCGCCGCTGGGCGTCGCCCGCAGCCCCTGGTAGCCGAACGTGGTGTACGACAGTCCGTGGCCGAACGGGTAGAGCGGCGTGCCGCGGTAGTAGAGGTACGTGTGGCCGGTCCTGGTGATGTCGTAGTCGAGGATGTCCGGCAGGTCGGCGTCGGACCGATACCAGGTCTGGGTGAGCCGCCCGGACGGGTTGACGCCGCCGAAGAGCACGTCGGCGAGGGCACGGCCGGTCTCGGCGCCCGCGTGGGTGGTCCACAGCAGCGAGGCGACCTCGTCCTCCACCTTCCGCATGGTCGTCGGGTAGCTGTCCTCGAGGACCACCACCGTGTTCGGGTTCGCCTCGACGACGGCGGCGATCAGATCCTGCTGGGCCTCGCCGAGCTCGAGGCCGTCGCGGTCGTGGTTCTCCCGGCCCGCGACGAACGGGTGGCTGCCGACCACCACGACGGCCGCGTCCGCGTCCCTCGCGGCGGCCGCCGCCGTGTCGGCGCCGCTGGTGACGATCTCCTTGGCGAAGTGGGCCGCCTCGGCCTTGGACCCCATGCCCAGCGTGCCGTCGGCGCCGACGGTCACGTAGTGCTCGGGGATCCACCACCACGACTCGTCGACCTCGTATCCGGCGTACCGGATCAGGTAGGTCCCGTCGTTCTGCCGCTCCAGCCGGAACTGCTGCTGCACGTACCACCCGTCCGGATTGTCGGAGTTGGCGAGGAACGTGCCCCAGTTGCCGGTGAGCAGCTTGCCGTTGCCCACGTTGCGCAGCGTGGACACGCCGTCGGTCCAGTCGGCGACGTCGAACTGCGACGACTCGGTGGGAGCGGCGTCGGACACGACGACCGCGTCGGCGGCGCCGGTCACCGTGACGTACTTCCCGCTGGCCACGTCCCTGAGCGCGACCCGGTCGAGCGCGTCGGCGCCGGTCACGGTCGCCCCGCCGCCGAGCCGCTCCCTGATCCCGTCGAGGGGCGTCACCTGGTACGGCATCCTGCCGCTGTACCAGTCGGTGAACAGCGTGTCCTGCAGCGGGCCGACGACGGCGACCTTCTTGATCGTGGCCGGGTCGAGCGGAAGGATCGGCGCCGGCTTCTTCTCCGCCGAACCCTTCACCGAACCCTTCACCGAGTCCTTCGCTGAGTCCTTCGCTGAGCCCTTCGCTGAGCCCTTCGCCGAGTCCTTCGCCGAGTCCTTCGCCGCAGGCTGTTTCTTCGGCGCCGAGTTCTTCAGCAGCACCATGGCCTTGCCCGCGGTCTCGCGGTTGAGCCGCTGATGGGCCACGCTGTTGATCACATCCTTGGTGATCTTCGCGTACGGCCCGCCGTCCGGGTCGAACTGGCCGAGCCGGAACCGGATCGACAGCGCGTGCCGCACCGACCGGTCGACGTCGGCCTCGGCGAGCAGCCCCCTGCCGAGCGCGTCCTTGATCAGCCCGGCCATCGTTTCGGGCTTATTGTCGTCGACGGTGAAGCTGTCGATGCCCGCCTTCAGCGTGGCGGCGAACGCCTCGGTCTCGTTGTCAAAGTAGTGCTCGGGGTCGGTGAGCGCGTGCGGGGCCCAGGCGTCGCTGACGTTGTAGAGATCCTTCGACGTCCAGGACCGCACGACGTCGTTCAGGTCGGGGTTGACGGTGTTGGGCCGGCCGTTGACCAGGTTGTAGGCCCCCATCACACCGGTGGCGGCGTCGGCCGAGATCGCGGGCTTGAACGCGGCCTCGTCGTACTCGTGCTTGACCCGTGGCGGCAGGTTCGAGGAGGTGAGGCTGCGCCGATACTCGTTGTTGTTGGCCAGGTAGTGCTTGAGCACCGGGGCCGTCTTCAGATAGAAGGGGTCGTCGCCCCGCAGGCCCCTGCCGTACGCCGTGGAGATCGCGCCGGTGAGCAGCGGATCCTCGGAGTAGCCCTCCTCGTTGCGGCCCCATCGGGGATCGCGCAGCAGGTTCACCACCGGGGCCCAGACCTGGGTGCCCCACGCGACCGGGTCGGCGGAGTTGTACCCGCGTACCTCGTCGCCCACGGCGGAGCCGACCCGCTCGATCAGCTCGGGGTCCCAGGTGCTGGCGAGGCCGACCGCCTGCGGGAAGACCGTGCCGCTCGCGAACGTCTGCGCCCAGCCGTTCTTGTCGTCGTTGGACCAGGCCACGCCGTGCAGGGCCTCGGTGCCGTTCTTGTGGTACGGCACGCCCAAGCGCGGGATCGCGGCCTGCGACTGGTGCAGCAGCGAGATCTTCTCGTCGAGCGTGAGACGGCCGAGGAGGTCGTCGATCCGCTGGGCGAGCGGCAGCCCCGGGTCGCGGAACGGGAGATCCTCGGCCGCCCGCGCCGGGGTGGTGCATAATCCGACGGCCAGGACGAGCGCGGCCGCCGCCCCAAGGGGTCGTCGAAGGGACATGTCGCCTCCAGGTCAGGTGGATGGCTCAGATGCAGGGACTTCGGATACTTCGAAGCGCTGCGGGGTCACTTGACGGCGCCGACCGTGATGCCCCGGGTCAGCGTGCGCTGGAAGATCAGGAAGAAGGCGACGGCCGGCACGATGCCCAGCAGCGCCGACGCGCTGGACATGGTGGCGTCCATCATCTTGTCCCCCTGCAGCACGCCGAGGGCGACCGGCACGGTCTGGTTGTCGTTGGAGATCAGGAAGATCAGCGGCAGGAAGAACTCGTTCCAGGTCCAGATGAAGAAGAAGATGACGAGCACGGACAGGGTCGGGCGACTGATCGGCACGACGATCCGCCACAGCGTCCGCCACCTGCCGGCGCCGTCCAGCGCCGCGGCCTCCAGGATCTCCCGGGGGAACTGCCCGAGGACGGCCGACAGGAGATAGGTGCCGAAGGCCGCCTGGATCACCGTGAAGATCACGATCACGGCGAGCGTGGAATCGTACAGCCCGGCCTGCTTGGCCAGGTAGTACAGCGGATACACCAGGGCCTCCTGCGGCAGCGTGTTGGCCACCAGGAAGAACACGAGGATCCACAGCCTGCCCCTGACGCGGCCGATCCCGATCGCGTAGGCGTTCAGCACGGACAGCACGACGGCGGCCAGCGCGACCGTGCCGCTGATCAGGAAGCTGTTCCAGAGCTTGCGGCCGAAGTCCACCCGCTGCCAGAACTCGACGATCCCGTCGAGATAGACGCCCTGCGGCAGGCTCAGCGGGCCGCCGGAGGAATACTCGGCCGGCGACTTGATCGCGTTCAACGTGACGATCACGAAGGGGAACAGCATCACGACCGCGAGCACGACCAGCGCGGCGAGCACGGCCCATCTTCCGGGAGGCCCGCCCGGAGCGCGGAGGGTTCTCAAGAGTCACGCTCCTGAAGGCGGAGGAAGAGGAAGGTGACCACCACGATGATCAATGCGAGCACGGTCGCGATGGCCGAGCCGTACCCGACGTCGGCCTTCTGGAAGAAGTTCAGGTAGGAGAAGTACGACGGCACCATCGTGGCCGAGCCCGGCCCTCCCCTGGTCAGCACGAAGATCGGGCCGAACACCTTCAGTGCGGCGATCGTGCAGGTCAGCAACACGACGAAGATCTCCGGCCGGATCTGCGGGATCGTGATGTGCCAGAACCTGCGCCACCACGACGCCCCGTCGATCTCCGCTGCCTCGTGCAGCGCGGGATCGGCCCGCTGCAGCCCGGCCATGAAGATGACGACCGGATAGCCGAGCTGGAACCACACCATGACCGCCATGACCGTGGCCAGCGCGATGTCGGAGTCGCCCAGCCAGTTGACCTTCAGCCCGAAGATCTGGTTCACCGCGCCGTACGACGGGTGCAGCATCCAGCCCCACACCACGCCGGCCACGGCGACCGGCAGCACCTGCGGCAGGTAGTACGCCGCGCGCAGCGCGGACGCCGTACGCGTCCCGAACCGCCTGCCGATGTAGTCGAACAGCGCGGCGGCGAGCACGAGCCCGATGATCGTGGGCACCACGGCCATCGCGACGATCAGGCCGACGTTGTGCTGGAACGACGCCCAGAACCGCTCGTCCCGCAGGAGCTTCGCGTAGTTGCCGAGGCCGACCCAGGTGGGGGTGCCGACCCCCGACCAGCGGGTGAAGCTGGTCGCGACGTTCATCGCGAACGGCACCACGATCACCACGAGGAACAGCACCAGGCTCGGGATCAGGTAGACCCAGTAGCCGCCGCCCCGCCTCGCCGGGCGTGCCATGATCAGTTCCCGATGTCGGCGAGGTTGTCTTCGTACGGCTGGGCGATCTCGTCCAGCACCGCTTCCGGCTTCTTGCCGCCGTTGATGAGCTCCTGCAGCCCGGCGACGAGCACGTCGTAGTAGCCGGGCGCCGGCCAGTCGGGATAGAAGGCCAGACCGTCCCGCGAGGAGAGCTCGTTGAAGTTCTCGATCAACTCCTTGCTCTTCTCGTCGGTGATCGCCGACGGGTCGGCCGCGACCGGGATGCCGCCCGAGTTGCCGAGCAGGTTCTGGATCTCCTTCTTCATCGTGATGTCGATGAAGTCGTAGGCCAGGTCCTTGTTCTCGGCCTTCTCCGGGACCACCCAGAGGTTGCCGCTGGAGCCGGGCGCGAGGTTGCCGGGCCACAGGAACGAGCCCCACTCGAAGTCCTTGATCTCGGACTGGAGCCGGCCGTACCACCAGCTTCCCGACACCATCATCGGGAACTTGCCGGAGATGAACGCCACGCCCATGTCCTCGGCCTTCATGCCCGCCGAGTCCTTGCCGATGTAGCCCTTGCCCACCCAGTCGGCGAACGTCCGCGCGGCGTAGGTGAGCTGCGGCCCATGGAAGTCGACCTTGCCCTGGTAGAGCTGGAAGGAGTTCACCCAGGCGCGGTCGGCCTGGTTCAACGCGAGCAGGTAGAAGAGTTGCTGCGCCGGATATTCGGCGCCCGCCATCGCGATCGGCGTCGTCCCCGCCTTGGCGAACGCGTCGAGCACGGCGGTGAGCTCGTCGAACGTGGTCGGGACCTCGACGCCCTGCTTCTCGAACAGGTCCTTGTTGTAGTAGACCATCACGTACTCGCCGTAGTTCGGCACACCGAACCACCTGCCCGAGCCCATGATGCCGCGATCGTCGTATCTGGCCGTGGTCTGCAGGGACGGGCTGAGCAGCTTGTCCCAGCCGCGCTTGGCGGCCTCGTCGGACAGGTCGGTGAGCAGGCCCTGCTTGGACAGCAGACCGGCGGTCGCGTTGCCCTTGTTGTACTCCATCAGGTCGGGCGCCTCGTCGGAGTTGAGCACCATCCCCGCCGTCTTCTGGATCTGCTCGAAGCCCTTCTCCTCGAACTTCACCTGCACGCCGGGGTGACTCGCCTCGAACTGCTTGACGGCCTCCGCCCAGGCCTTGCCCATCGCGCTGTCGGCGCCCTCGTAGTGCCACAGCGTCAGGGTCCTGGCCTGGCCGGATGAGCCGTCGCCGGAACCGTCACCGGAACCGGACCGTCCGCCACCGCACGCGGCGAGTGCCAGCGCGGCAGCGGCGAGCACCGCCACCGCCGTGCTCCTGCCCATCTTCATGGTCTTCTCCCGGGGGGTTTCGTATTACTCGATGACGACCGGGATCCCGGGGCCGGCGAACTCGACGCCGGCGATCCGCTTGGGGCCGTCGGCGCCGACTACCAGCCGGTCGCCGTCCCTGACCGCGGTGACGATCGTGTCGCCGTCCAGGTCGCGGATCGTCGTACGGCTCTCGCGCTCGGGCACGCCGTACACGACGAGCGTGATCAGCGGGTCCTCGGTCACCGTGTCCCTCGGCTCGGTCACCGGGATCAGCGCGCCGTGCCGTACGAACAGGGGGATCTGGTCGAGCGGCGGCGAGACCGTCACATAACGGCCGCCGTCGGTCGGCTCACCGGTCCAGTAGTCCACCCACACCCCCGAGGGCAGGTAGACCTTCCTGGTTCCGTCGGCCGAGATCATGGGGGCGACGAGCAGGTCGGTCCCGAGCAGATACTCCAGGTCCGCCTGCCAGGCCACCGGGTCGTCCGGATGGTCCACGCACAGCGCCCGCATCATCGGGGCGCCGGTCTCGGCCGCGGTGACCGCCGCCGAATAGATGTACGGCATCAGCCGATAGCGCAGCCGGATCGCCTCGACCGCGCCCATCTCCGCGTGCGGCGGGAACTCCCACGGCTCCCGGCTGGTGGTGCCGTGGAACCGGACGAGCGGGGACAGCGCGCCGAACTGCGACCAGCGGATGTAGAGGTCCGGCGTCGGCGTGCCGGTGAAGCCGCCCGCGTCGTGGCTCCAGAACGGGACGCCCGACAGCCCGTGCGACAGGCCGCCGCGGATCGTGCTGCCCATCGCGGGATAGACGGCGTCCACGTCGCCGCTCCACTGGGCGGGATGCCGCTGACCACCCAGATAGGACGAACGCGCCCAGACCATCCCGTGTCCGGCGACCTCCCGCGTGGCCTCCGCGACCGTGTCGTTGAAGAGCAGCGTGTAGACGTTGTGCAGGTCGGTGCCCGACATGCCGTTGAACGCCACGGCGTCGGCGGGCACCCCCTCGGCGAAGTCGGTCTTGAACACCGCGACGCCCTCGCGCAGGCGATCGAGCAGCAATCCCCGGAACCACTCGACGGCGGCGGGATTGGTGAAGTCGACGATGCCGGAGGGCTCGTGCGAGCCGTGCCAGACGTCCGCGACGTACGGCTCGCCGTCCTGCCGTCTCAGGAAGAAGCCCTGCCGCGCCGCGTCGGCGAAGGCCGGGCTGAGATGCGAGACGTACGGATTGATCCACAGACAGACCCGGAATCCCTGTTCGCGCAGCACGGCCAGCATGCCCGCCGGGTCGGGGAACGCCTCGGGGTCCCAGCTCAGGTCGGACCAGTGCCCGTCGGCCTGCCAGTAGCAGTCGAGATGGAGCACGTCACAGGGGATGCCCCGCTCCCTGATCTTCCTGGCACGCTCCAGCACGCGTTCCTGGCTGTCGCGGAAGAAACCCGAGGAGATCCACGTGCCGAACGCCCACTTCGGCGGCAGCACCGGCTTGCCGGTGAGGGCGCAGAACCTGCTCAGCACCTCGGCCGGGGCCGGCCCGGCGATCACGTAGTAGTCGATCAGGTCGTCCGGGACCACGATCTGCACGGCGCTGTGGGTCGACTGGCACATGTCGAACTCCACCGGTGCGCCGCTGTCGACGAGGATGCCGTATCCCCGGTTCGACAGGTAGAAGGGCACGTTCTTGTACGCCCGCTGCGACTCGGCGCCGAACGCGTCGAAGTTCCACATCAGCGGCCGCTGACCGCGCTTGTCCAGCGGCGTGAACGACTCCCCGAACCCGCCGAACGCCTCGTCGGCCGGGGCGACGAACGTGTCATGGTACGCCACCGGAACTCCGTCGGCCGTCGACCGGCCGAACGGCAGCGTGCGCACCCGGCCGCTGATGTCGGGGCGGGCCGGGGCCTGCTCCACCAGCGTCCGTCCGGCCCGGTCGGTGAACCTCAGGTTCCACGGATCGAGCCGGACCTCGGCACGCAGCGACCCGGCATCGATCACCACCCGGCTGTGTCCGGCCTCCACGGACGCACCGCCGTACCGGCCGGGGGTGACAAGCGTGATCGCCCGAGCAGAACGGGTGCGCGCGTCGGGATCCTGGCCGAGCCGTACCCTGATCACGCCCTCGCCGGCGACCGTCAGCTGGACGATGAGCGTCTCGTCGGCCGAGGTGTCGCCCTTGAGCGTCACCCCCTGCCCGTCGGAGGCCACCACCTCCGCTCGGGTCAGCGCCGACAGCCCCTCCTCGCCGCGCTCGCGCACGGGAAGCTCGGGAGGGTCCGCCACGAAGTACTCGCGCGCGATCAGAGGGGGACGGTACGGCATCGGGAGACTCCATCCGGCTCTAGAGGTATGGAATTAGTTTGCCGAGTATCCCAACAAAGGTCAACGGTTCCGAAGATCGATGGAAGGTTCCGCAAAACTCCGCCATGAGGCAATTTGGGGCGATATATTCCCGTTTGTACCTTATTCAGGTAATGTGGCGGCAATATCCCCGACACCCCTGGCATGCCCCGGCGCAACTGGAGGTCGCATGGACCGGTTCGTGCACGTGATCCCACTGGATGACGTGATCAGCCACGAGGGTACGCCGCACTGCGTCTGCGGCCCCGGCGGCGAGCCGGTCACCGCCACCGATCTCGACGAGCCCGACGGCCTGGGCCCGGGGTGGTCCACCCCGGCCATCGGGGTGATCTACCGCCACTACGCGCTCACGCCCTGCCGCCAGTGGGAGGCGGTCCCCGAGGCCTGATGGGAGCCATCGGGTCGGCCTGATCAGACAGAATCTGATCAGACCGACTCTGATCAGGCGGACTCTGATCAGGCGGACTCGGCGCCTGGTGGCCGCCGGCGTGTGAAGCGCTCTCGTGGCCGGGGCCGCCGACCGGGTTCCCTCCGGCGCGCCGCACTCCCTCCGGCCACACTCCCTCCGGTCGCGATCCCTGGGATGTGATCCCCGTTGACTCGGCGATCCGGTCCACTTAGTTTGGCCCCCAGACTAATTGCGGTGCGGCCGGGACGATGGGAGCGCGGGATGCGGTGGCCCAGGGGTGTCGAGGGGCTCTGCTACGGCGGGGACTACAACCCGGAGCAGTGGCCGGAGGACGTCTGGAAAGAGGACGTCGCGTTGATGCGGCGGGCCGGCGTCAACCTGGTGACCGTCGGGGTGTTCTCCTGGTCGAGGATCGAGCCGGAGGAGGGCCGCCACGACTTCGGCTGGCTGGACCGCGTCCTCGACCTGCTCGAAGCGAACGGCGTCAAGGCGAACCTGGCCACCCCCACGGCCTCCCCTCCCCCCTGGTTCGGCCTGGCGCATCCGGACGCGCTCAACATGACGGCGGAGGGTGTCCGGCTGACCCACGGCAGCAGAGACACCTACTGCGTCAGCGCCCCGCCGTACCAAGAGGCCTCCCGGCGGATCGCCGCCACGCTCGCCGAGCGCTACCGCGACCATCCCGCCCTGGCGATGTGGCATGTGCACAACGAGTACGGCACCGCCTGCCACTGTGACCATGCCGCCCACGCGTTCCGGGCCTGGCTGCGGGAGAAGTACGGCACGCTCGACGCGCTGGGCGACGCCTGGACGACCTCGTTCTGGAGCCAGCGCTACTCGGCCTGGGAGCAGATCACGCCGCCCCGGGCCACGCAGTACCTGCCGAATCCCACCCACGTCCTCGACTTCCGGCGGTTCGTGTCCGACGAGATGCTGGCGCACTTCCGGCGGCAGCGCGACGTGCTGCGCGAACTGACCCCGGACGTGCCGATCACGACGAACTTCGTCTTCGGTGGATGGGTCCCGGTGGACCACTGGAAGTGGGCGCGCGAGGTGGACCTGGTCGCGATCGACGACTACCCGGCGGAGCCGGGCCTGGCCGCGGCCGAGCACACCGCGTTCGCCGCCGACCTCGCCCGCTCCTGGGCGGGCGGCGCCCCCTGGTTGCTGATGGAGCAGGCCCCGGGGGTGATCTACACGAACGGGCGGATGACGGCCAAGGAACCGGGCGAGACGGCCCGGCACAGCCTGTCCCACATCGCCCGAGGCTCCAGGGGCGTGATGTTCTTCCAGTGGCGGGCCTCACGCGGCGGCGCCGAGCTGTGGCATGCCGGGATGGTCCCGCACGCCGGACCCGACTCCCGGATCTTCCGTGAGATCGCCGAGCTGGGCGAGGTGCTGGACCGGCTCGGCGGCACGGGGGTCTCCGGCGCCGTCGAGGCCGACGTCGCCGTGCTCTGGGACTACGACGCCTGGTGGGCCCTCCAGTCACGCGGCCTGCCGTCCGCCGAGCTCGACTACCTCGACGCGGTACGGCAGGCACACCGGGTGGCGTGGCTCCGGGGCCTGACCGTTGACTTCGCCCACCCCTCACACGATCTCTCCCGCTATCGGGCCGTACTCGTCCCGAGCCTCTACCTCGTCTCCGACGCCGCCGCCGCGAACCTGCGCGGCTTCGTCGAGCGGGGCGGCACGGTCGTCGTCTCGTTCTTCAGCGGTGTCGCCGACGAGCACGCGCGGGTGCGGCTCGGCGGTCATCCGGCCGCCTTCCGCGACTTCCTCGGCATCCGGGTCGAGGAGTTCCTCCCGCTGGCGGAAGCCGTACGGCTGTCCGACGGGCGGCACGCCACGATCTGGAGCGAGCACGTCCATCTGGAGGGAGCCGAGGCGGTCTCCGCCTACCCGGACGGCCGTCCGGCCATCACCCGCAACTCCTTCGGCGCCGGCAGCGCATGGTACGTCTCGACCCGGCTCGGCGACGAAGGCTACGCCCGGGTGCTGGCGGACGCCCAAGTGCTGACGGAGAGACGAGTGCTGACCGCGGGGAGTCGGCGGCCCTCCGCCTCCGGCCGACCCGCCCCCGCCGTTGCGCCCGGGGTGGAGATCGTCCGGCGCGACTCGGGGATGCTGTTCGCCATCAACCACACCTCCGAACGCCACCTCGTCCCGATCCAGGGGGTCGATCTCCTCACCGGTGCCCGCCTGGACGGCGTCGACCTGCCGCCCGGAGGCTTCGCCGTGCTCCGAGAGGACCGGTGATCGGAGCCGGGACGAGGGACGGGACCGGAGCCGGGACGGGGCGGGTCACGCGAGATTTCACATCGGGGATCACCCGGCTTGTCACACACTGGACGGGTGTCTCGTCCTCAAGATGTGAACGACCATGACGTTGACGACGCCATGCTGGACGAATCCGTACCGGACGACGTCGTACTGACCGAGGCCGGGACGGGCAACGCCGGGACGGACAGGGCCGGAACGGGCGGCACCGGGACCGAAGACGCGATCGCGGCGGAGTTCCACCTGCTGCGTCCGCGACTGCTCGGCGTGGCCTACGGCCTGCTCGGCACGCTCGACGAGGCGGAGGACGTCGTCCAAGACGCCTGGCTTCGGCTGCGCACGGCCGTGGCGGCTCCGGGCGGAGGCGAGATCCTCGACGTGACCGGCTGGCTCGTCGTCACCGTCTCCCGGCTCGCGCTCGACGTACTCCGATCCGCCCGTCACCGGCGGGAGGAGTACGTCGGACCGTGGCTACCCGAGCCAGTTGTGTCCGAATCGGTGCGGTTCGGGTCTGTTCCTTCCGGATCATCGCGGTCAGGGTCACTCGGGTCCGGATCGCTTTGGTCCGGGTCGTTCTGGTCTGGAGATCCCCTGGAGCGGGTGACACTCGACGAGTCGATGAGCATGGCCATGCTGGTCGTGCTGGAATCGCTCAGCCCGGCAGAACGTACGGCCTTCGTCCTCCACGACGTGTTCGGCCTGCCGTTCACCGAGGTGGGAGAGGTCGTCGGGCGCAGTCCGGCCGCCTGTCGGCAACTGGCCGCCCGGGCGCGGGCGCACCTCGCGGCCAGGGCTCCCCGTTTCGACGTCGATCCGTCCGAGCATCGACGCGTGGTGAACGCGTTCGCCCGGGCATGCGTGGGCGACGACATCCAGGCGCTGCTCACGCTGCTCGACCCGGACGTCGTCTTCCGCAGTGACGGCGGCGGCGTGGTGACCGCGGCCAGGCGTCCGGTCCTCGGTGCCATTAAGGTCGCCAGGCTGCTCTTCGGGGTACGCCGCTTCGGGGAGTTCACCATGACCCCCGCTCCGGTCAACGGACGGCCCGGCCTGCTGCGCTTCCGCGATGGGCGGCTCAACGCCGTCCTGGGGCTCGAATCGGTCGACGGCCGGATCACCACCATCGACATGGTCTTGAACCCGGACAAGCTCGCACGTGTGAGCCTCACGGAACGAACCATCTGAAAAGGAGATCGAACATGCAGAGAATCGACGTCAGCCGACTCGCCCCCGAGGCGTACCGCGCGATGCACGCGCTGGAGAGATTCCAGCGTGAGAGCGGGGTTCCGCACCCCACCCTCGAACTCATCAAGATCCGGGTCAGCCAGATCAACGGTTGCGCGTTCTGTGTGGACATGCACAACCATGACGCCAAGAAGGCCGGGGAGACCGACGAGCGCCTGTGGTCCGTGGCCACGTGGCGCGAGGCGCCCTTCTACACGGAGGCGGAGCGGGCCGCGCTGGCGCTCGCCGAGGAGGCGACCCGGCTGAGCGACCGTCCGGACGCGGTGCCCGACGATGTGTGGGCGGAGGCCGCCAAACACTACGACGACGAAACACTCGCCGCACTCGTGGTGGCCATCGCGACGATCAACGCCTGGAACAGGATCGCCGTGACCACCCGGGTGGTCCCCGGCTCCCTCCGCTGATCTCGACCCGACCGGCAGAACCGGGGGCGGAAGCGAGGAAGTCAAGCAGTTGTAAAGGGAAAACCAGGAGACAGCAGGCGGTGCGGCGCATAATCTGCTGACGTCACGGAAAGGAGGAGCAACATGAGACACATAAGGATCACCAGGACCCGCAGCACGCGCCGCACCAAGGACACCACAGACCCCGTCGGCCCCTTCCCCCATCGGAAGAAGGCCTCCGGTCCCCACGAGGCAGACAGTCCGACACTGCCCGGCGACCTCGATCTACGCTCCCCTTCTGGCCGCCCTCTCCCCTACTGATCGCTTTTTTACGCTGGTTTTACCCGAACCTCGATAGTTATCTTCACCTAGATAACGAAACCATCACGCTCGGGGGATGAGAATGCTCAAGGTACCGCCGACTGGCCAGGTCAGGGACATCAGGTCCGCGCTCCGCCGCAGGCCCGACCGGATCCGCGACAAGAAGGTCGTCGATTTGCGGGCCTACCGGGGTGCCAATGTGATCCGGTTCCCCCGGCCCTCCGGTCCCGCCTCGACCGCCTGAACTCTTCCATCTTTTGGTCTGATCTATCTCGGCAGGCCGGCCTCGGCGTAGGCCGGCCTGCCGTCTGTCTTGTCGGCCCACCCGCGAAGCGTTCGGCCTGCCGTAGCTCCTCACGGGCGCGGAACCTTCCCGGGTGCCCGGCTGGTTCGTTCCGCACGCTCCACTACGGGCTCCTGCTCGGTTTCGTCTCGAGACCCACCGGCTGTCGGCATGTCACGTCGGTGTTTTCTGGTGGGTGAGGGGCCGATGTAGATGAACTCCCAGCGGTCGGGGCCGGTCTTACGGCGTTGGTAGCGGTCGGGGTGCAGGTAGCGGTCGCGGTTGTGGAATTGGCAGGCGGGGCCGAGTCTGGCCAGGTCGGTGCGGCCGCCTTCGCTCCAGTTGTCGAGGTGGTCGATCTGGCACATGCTCGCCGGGAGGGGGCAGCCTTTCACCCAGCAGGTGTCGTAGCGGGCGGCGACGGCGCGGCGTTGGGCGGGGGTGGCCAGGCGGGTCTTGCGGCCCATGTCCAGGACCTGCCCCTCGGTGTTCATCACCAGGCGGACGAGGGTGGAGGTGCGGGCCAGGCGGTGGATGTCGGTGATGGGCAGCAGGTGTCCGGTGGACAGCAGCAGCCCGGGCAGGGTGCGCAGCACCGACTGCCACCGCCAGTCCCCGGCCCCGAGGCCGCTGTCCCCGAACCCACCGTCGACGCTCCAGAAGCTCGTGCTCCTGGAAGTCGCACCCCCGGGGTCCACGCCCCCACGGGGATCGCTCCTGCCGGGATCGCCTCCGCTGGGGTCGCCGGGGTCGCTCCTGCCGGGGTCGTCCCTGCTGGGGTCGCCGGTGGAGGGGGCTGCTGGGTGCGTGCCGAGGTCGGCACCGGCGGGGATGGATCGGTGCGTGCCGAGGTCGGCACCGGTGGGAGTGGTGTCCGCGGTGTGGTCGTCTTCACCGGCCCGGTTGTGGATGCCGGTGCGGGTCCCCGAGCCGCTCTCGGTCTCCGGCTCCTCAGCGCTTCCGGGCTCGTCAGTGCCTCCGGTCCCGGCCGCAGCGTTGAGCTCGATCGCTGGGCTGGCCTCGGCCGCGGGGCTGGGCTCGTCGTCACCGGTGGTGGCCGGGCGGATGGGGGTGCGGTCTTCGCGTGAGTTCTCGGTGGGCCACTCAGGACCCCGGCCGCCGCTGGGATCACCGCCTGGCGCCGCGTCCCCCCGGTCGTCCCCTCGGTCGTCTCTGCGGCCGGCCCCCGGAAAAGCTCCGGGAAGGAACCCGGGAACAGGATCGGAAGCGGCGTCGGGAACGGGAGTGGATTCGGGGGCGGGCGCGGGCGCAGAAGCGGCGCCGGGAGTGTGATCAGGATCGAGGTCGTCACCGGCGTCATCGCGGGTTGCTGGGCCGGTTCCTTTGCCGGTCGCACGCGCCGGGCCGTCGCTCCGGCCGGCGTCACCAGGCGCGGTGCCCTCGGGCACGGTGCCGTCGGGAATGGTGCCCTCGGGCATGGTGACATCAGGCACGGTGCTGTCGGGCACGGTGTCACCAGCCATGGTGCCGTCGGGCGTGGCATCACCGGGCGTGATGTCACCGGGCACAGTGCTGTCGAGCATGGTGTCATCAGGCATGGTGCCGCTGGGCGCGATGTCACCTGGTACTGCGTCGCCGGGCATGGTGTCCTCAGGCGCGGTGTCGTCGGGCGCGGTCTTGCCGGGAGTGACGTCGTCAGATGCGGTGCTGCCGGGCGTGGCGTCCTCAGGCTCGGTGTCACTGGACGTGGTGCCCTCGGATGCGCTGTCTTCGGATGCGCTGTCTTCGGGCGCGATATCGCCGGGAGTGGCGTCGCGGGGAGTGGTGCTGTGGTGGGTGGATTGCCCGGGGGCGGTGCCGTGTTCGGAATCGTGGGGGGTGGGGTCGTCGGGGAGGGATTCGGCGTTGATCAACACCAGGAGTTCGGTGGTGATCTGCTGCTCCAAAAGTGCGATCAGCGTGTCGGCGTTACGGACTCGAAGCGGCCGGTCATCTCCCTGGGCCCTGGGTTTGGCGTAGGCGTCCAAAAGGGCCCGTAGCCGGGCGGCGGCCTCCCGCGGCAGACGGAACTCCCCCTCCACCCCACCGCTTTCGGTCTCCCGCAACAGCAGGAAGCGGGCGTCGTAGTCGGCGGCGGCGTCCTTGACCTCCCCATCGGGGTTCAGGACCGCCCGCAGATACCGTCCCGCTTTGGTGATCTCCTGCGGCCCGGCGGAATCGGCCAGTTCCACAAGGATCGTCTCGGCCTTGGCCGCGTCCTCATCGCTGAGTCCGGTGGTGGCCGCGCAGATCGCCGCCACCATCGCCTCGGTCAGGTTCCCGGCGGCGTACCGTGCTTGTACGTCGGGCAGGCGTGCCAGTTCGATGCCCAGGGCGACGGTGCGGTAGGCCGTCCGGCGGCTCATCCCGCACACCGACCGCAACCACGTCCGCGTCGAGGCGTGCCCGGTCTGGCGGGCCGCTCCGGCCGCGTGCACCCGCGCGGCCCGTAGGGCGATCGCCGCCTCCAGCCGATCCCGCGCGAACGCCAACTCCTCCACCTGCGCCAGACACACCTCCGGCGAGCCTGGGAGCGCCGTCACCGCCAACGCCAGCGCGGCCTCCCGCACCTGGCTCACCAACGGCCACGACAACACCCCGTCCGCGTCTGCGGAATCCGCCGCGCACGCACCGCTCAGACCACCCGAAGAACCACCCGGAAAACCACCCGGGGACCCCTCTGCAGGGACACCCGAGGCGCCGCCCTCGGAAACATCCGGAGCATCACCCGCGACACCATCTGAGGAGCCACCGGAAGAGACATCCGCAGTCTCCGGGATACGCCGCAGACAGGCGTCATCGTCGCGGTCGTCGATGCGCGCTGGAGGAGCATCCGCCGTAGGAGCCGTACCGGCAAAGGCGGCATCGACAGAGCCGGCATCACCGGAGCCACCATCCACCACTCGGCCCAGAGACACACCATCCAGGAGCGCGCGGTCGAGGGAAACGGCGGGAACGGCGGGAGCGGCGGCAAGCCAGTCAGGCCAGCCGGACCACGACGCGGCACCTTCCCGACCAGCGGAGGAACGAGCAGCAGCACGCGCCGACGCCTCGGCCCGCACCGCAGCCCACCACTCAGGACCCAGCAACGACCGCTCCCGGGAACGCGCAGGACCCGGATCGAACAATCCGAGCGGCTGGGTCAACTCTGCCGACTCCACACGTCCCCCTTCCCGCGCCCTTCATTTCGAAAGTCTGTCTGAATTCTCTCACGTGACCTCCGGAAATGACAACACCCTCTCGAAAGAATTCCAAAGTAAATATGAGAATTAAATGACGCTCACCCCTAATGCCCGTGATGCCGGAAATGGAATGAAAGATTGCAATGAGCAGTCATGCAAGATCGAGAATCCCATCCGTCGAGGCGAACGGCAATCGATGCGAGAAACCGCAAGACCACGGGATGTGTTCGCCCAGCTCACGAGAGAAGCGGGCGAGAAACTGCAAGATCACGGGCTGGAGGGGGAGGGATGAGGAGAGGTAAGGGCGTGTTGGGGTGGACGGCCGGAAACGATGGGTTCGGGGCTTCCTCTTCGGCGTCTGCCACCCCATACCCGGTGTGATGGTGCAGGATGTACACGTGGCGCCTTTCACCTCGGTCCTGCAGCCGGATCAGCATCTCGTCAAGGAGATCCTCGATGAGCTGGAACTCGATCCCGCCTTCGACTCCGAGGGTGATCTTGCGATAACCACTCCCCCGCTTACGATCTACTTCCTCTTCGGATCCGCGGGTGACATGTTCACGGTCCGCACGTTCTACACCCGGCGTTACTCGGTGGACGACAAGCGGATCCTGCTCGCCGCCCTGAACGAGTGGAACGCGGACAACATGTGGCCGAAGGTCTACACGTTCACCCGCGACAACGGCATTACCCGGGTCGTCGGCGACTGCGACCTTTACATCGGGGCCGGGGTGACCAGGGAGCACCTGACCACGGTGATCACACATTGGGTGAGGTTCGCGATCAAGTTCCATCGCTGGCTGACCGATCGCCTCGCGTACCAGCTCGACTGAGGCCCCGCGCGGACTCAGCTTCCTATATCGCCCCTCCGATAGCGCTCTTCCGCATCACCGTCCCGTCGCCATCCCCGCATCACCGTCCCGCATCACCGGGTCCCCCTCAGCGCCCGAAATCCCGACCGACCCACCGCATCGATAGTGTGGTGCTCCACGTGATCCCCCACACGACCCGCCCGGAGCGACACGGTTGCCTGAAGGACACATCATTCACCGGCTCGCCGCCGAATACGGCAGCCATTTCTCGGGAGCCGGAACACCTGTCGGCGCGAGCAGTCCCCAGGGCAAGTTCTCGGATGGCGCCGCGCTACTCGACGGACAGCACATGGACGACACGGACGCCCATGGCAAGCATCTCTTCCTCGGTTTCGGCCCGTTGGGCTGGGTAAGGATCCACCTCGGCCTGTACGGGAGGGTCGCCTTCGGCCCCGCTCCCGCTCCGGCGCCCGTCGGTGCCGTACGGCTCCGCCTGACGAACGACACGAGCTATGCCGACCTGCGCGGCCCCACCGCCTGCGAGCTGATCACCAACGAGGAGAAGCAGGCGGTGCACGACCGGCTCGGCCCTGACCCGCTACGCGGACACGACGACCCGGAACGGGCGTGGGTACGGATCTCCCGGTCCAGGGGCCCGATCGCGGCGTTGCTCATGGACCAGAAGGTGATCGCGGGAGTGGGCAACGTATACCGGGCCGAGGTGCTCTTCCGGCACGGTATCGACCCCTATCGCCCCGGACGCGACCTGGGCCGCGCCGAATGGGACGCGATCTGGGCGGACCTGGTCGTGTTGATGCGCGAGGGCGTACGGCTCGGCAGGATCGACACGGTACGGCCCGAGCACATGCCCGAGGCCATGGGCCGGCCGCCCAGGGTCGACGACCATGGTGGCGAAGTCTACGTCTATCGCCGGGCCGGGCGGCCGTGCCATGTCTGCGGAGGCGAGATCCACACCGCCGACCTGGAGTCGCGCAACCTTTTCTGGTGTCCCGGCTGCCAGCCGCGCTGACCCCGCGGAAGGGCGGGGGAACCGGCCATCGCCGACTCCCCCGCCGTCATCTCGCTCAGCTGCAGCCGCTGGTGCTGCCGCAGCCTTCGCAGACGTAGCAGCTTCCGGCCGGACGCATCTTCGTCCCACAGGTCATGCACAGCGGGGCGTCGGCCGTACGACCCTGATGGCTCTCCAGAGGCGTCAGGGACATCTCGGCGGACCGGGACGTCTCGTCAGCCGCCACCTCCTGCGTCGGCTTCTTCTCCTCGATCGGGGCCGACTGCGCGAGCGCCGCGGTGTCCACGACCTCGTGGAGTGCGGCCGGGTCCTCCCCGCGCTGCTGTGCCGTACGCTCGGCCGCCGACAGGACGCCGAGCGCTGCGCGGTCCTCGTACGACAGGTAGTCGAGGGCCAGCCTGCGGAAGATGTAGTCCATGACCGACTGCGCCATGCGGATGTCCGGGTCGTCGGTCATGCCGGCCGGCTCGAACCGCATGTTGACGAACTTCTGGACGTAGCTCTCCAACGGCACGCCGTACTGCAGGCCGATCGAGATGGCCACGGAGAACGCGTCCATGACGCCCGCCAGGGTGGAGCCCTGCTTGGACATCTTGAGGAAGACCTCGCCGAGGCCGTCGTCGGGGTAGGAGGAGGCGGTCATGTACCCCTTGGCGCCACCCACCGTGAAGCGCGTGGTGATGCTCGGCCGCTGGTTCGGCAGCCGACGGCGGCGCGGACGCGGCACCTCGACGACCTGGACGACCTGCTTCTCGTCCTTCTCGTCCACTTCCTCAGCGGTCTTCTTGGCGACCGACAGCGGCTGTCCGACCTTGCAGTTGTCCCGGTAGACGGCCAGCGCCTTCAGCCCGAGCTTCCAGCCCTCCAGGTAGACCTGCTCGATGTCGTCCACGGTGGCCGATTCGGGAAGGTTGACCGTCTTGGAGATCGCGCCGGACAGGAACGGCTGGGTGGCCGCCATCATCCGGACGTGACCCATCGGGGCGATGGCCCGCTCGCCCATCGCGCAGTCGAACACCTGGTAGTGCTCCCGCTTCAGGCCGGGGGCCTCGACGACGTGGCCGTGCTCGGCGATGTACTCGACGATCGCCTCGATCTGCTCCTTCTGGTAACCCAGCTTCCGCAGCGCCCGCGGGATCGTCTGGTTGACGATCTGCATGGACCCGCCACCGACGAGCTTCTTGAACTTGACCAGCGCCAGATCGGGCTCGATGCCCGTGGTGTCGCAATCCATCATCAGCCCGATGGTTCCGGTGGGCGCCAACAATGAGGCCTGCGCGTTCCTGTATCCGTTCTTCTCCCCGGTGCGGAGGCAGTCCTGCCACTGACGGGTGGCCTCGGCGTGAATGGCCTCGTCCATGTCCTCGATCGTGCGCAGGTCGTCGTTGGCCGCCGCGTGCTTGCGCATGACGCGCTTGTGCGCCTCGGCGTTGCGCCGGTAGCCGTCGTACGGTCCCACGATCCCGGCGATCTCGGCCGAGCGGCGGTAGGAGACGGCCGTCATCAGCGAGGTGATCGCCCCGGCGATGGCCCGGCCGCCGTCGGAATCGTAGGCGTGGCCGGTCGCCATGAGCAGCGCGCCGAGGTTGGCGTAGCCGATGCCGAGCTGCCGGTACGCCCGGGTCGTCTCGGTGATCTTCTCGGTCGGGAAGTCGGCGAAGGTGATCGAGATGTCCATGGCCGTGATGATCAGCTCGGTGACCTTCACGAACGTGGCGATGTCGAAGGTGTCGTCGTCGCGCAGGAACTTCAGCAGGTTGATCGAGGCGAGGTTGCACGAGGAGTTGTCCAGGTGGACGTACTCCGAGCAGGGGTTGCTGGCCGTGATGCGCCCGGTCTCCGGGCAGGTGTGCCAGTCGTTGATCGTGTCGTCGTACTGCAGGCCCGGGTCGGCGCACTCCCACGCGGCCTGGGCCATCTTGCGGAAGAGGTCCTTCGCGTCGACCTGCTCGATGACCTCGCCGGTCAGGCGGGCCCGCAGGCCGAACTTGTCACCGGACTCGACCGCCCGCATGAACTCGTCCGAGACGCGTACCGAGTTGTTGGCGTTCTGGTACTGCACGGACACGATGTCCTTGCCGCCGAGGTCCATGTCGAAACCGGCGTCGCGCAGGGCGCGGATCTTGTCCTCCTCCCGCGCCTTGGTCTCGATGAACTCCTCGATGTCCGGGTGGTCGACGTCGAGGACGACCATCTTGGCGGCCCTGCGGGTCGCGCCGCCCGACTTGATGGTGCCGGCCGAGGCGTCGGCGCCGCGCATGAAGGAGACCGGGCCGCTGGCCGTGCCACCGCTGGACAGCAGCTCCTTGGACGACCGGATCCGGGAGAGGTTGACCCCCGAGCCCGAGCCGCCCTTGAAGATCACTCCTTCTTCCTTGTACCAGTCGAGGATCGACTCCATCGTGTCGTCGACGGCGAGGATGAAGCACGCGCTGACCTGCTGAGGGGAGGCGGTGCCGACGTTGAACCACACCGGGGAGTTGAAGCTGAAGATCTGATGGATCAGGGCGTGTTTGAGCTCGTGATCGAAGATCTCCGCGTCCTCGTCGGTCGCGAAGTAGCCGTGCTCGACGCCGGTCCTGGTGTAGACCCCCACCACTCGGTCGACGAGCTGCTTCAGGCTCCACTCGCGCTGGGGGGTGCCGACCGCGCCGCGGAAGTACTTGGTGGTCACGATGTTGGCCGCGTTGACCGACCAGTAGTCGGGGAACTCCACGCCGCGCTGCTCGAAGTTGACCGAGCCGTCGCGCCAGTTCGTCATCACGACGTCACGGCGCTCCCAGCGGACCTGGTCGTACGGATGCACTCCGGGAGTCGTGAAGACGCGCTTGACCTTCAGACCCTTCCGCGAACGTCTGCTTCCGCGATCCCCCGCGCCTGTCGCGGTGCCGTTCGCGATCTCCGTCATGACTTCCCCCTTCTAGGGACCGTGAAGCCCCTTCGTGTCGGACCAGGTGTCGGACCATGTGCCGAACCACGTGCCTGACCTGTTCGGACTACTCGACCACGCTGCATAACCACATCGTCGCGCCGCAGAGCGGGGACCGGTTCGGCCCCCGTCACCCTTCGGCGCCGGTTCGCGCCGCCCTGAGCTGCTCGATCTCCGTCTCGAAGTCGGCGAGCGTCTCGAATCCCCGATAGACGGAGGCGAAGCGCAGGTAGGCGACCTCGTCGAGGTCCCGCAGCGGGCCCAGGATGGCCAGTCCCACCTCGTGCGAGGGGATCTCGGCCGCTCCCGTGGCCCGGATCGTCTCCTCCACCCGCTGCCCGAGCTTGGCGAGGGAATCCTCGCCGACCGGCCGCCCCTGGCAGGCCCGCCGTACCCCCGCGATCACCTTGTCGCGTGAGAACGGTTCGGTGACCCCGCTACGCTTGCTCACCATCAACAGCACGGTCTCCTGAGTGGTGAACCTGCGCCCGCATTGGGGGCAGGAGCGCCTCCGTCGGATGGCCGCTCCGTCCTCGGTCGACCGGCTGTCGATGACCCGCGTGTCCGGATGACGACAGAACGGGCAGTACACGCCATCGCCTCCCTCAACGCGTCTCTTGACACGGCGAAGCACGAAAACCACAGGTCTGAAACCATGGGTTTGACCACAAGGTCTAGGGAACTTACACCGATGTGACTACTAGATGTTGTGGTCCAACCGTAGGAGCGCCCGACCTTGAACGCAAGTTGGGAGCCGCAGCGGGAGAGAAGTTCCCTGTTCACCCGGCGTGTCGCGACCGGCCTCCCGGCAGGGCGCTCGACGGGACCCTCATCGGACCTCACCACCGAACCCCGACAGATGCCGCGGTCCGCGCGACACGAACCACGACACGAGCCGCGACACGAGCCGCGACACAGGCAGCGACACAGGCGGCGGCCTGAACGGGGACCCGGGCGGGGGCACGGACGGAGGCACAGGCGGGAGCACGGACCAGGATGCGGCCGGCGATATGTACGGTCCGGTGTTCCAGAGCGTGAAGGCTCTGGGTTCATGCCGGAAATCACGGCGCCCTTTTCTCGATCGGCGACATCACGTGCACACTCCACCGAATCCCCATAAGGAGAAAAATCTGGAAAGTCGAACACGATGTCGATCGAACTCCCGTACGATGTGATGGAACGCCAGGATCTGCGATTTAACGGAAAATCGAACAATTGTTTGAAGATGATCTTGAATCGCGGTACGGTCACCCTGAGGAGTGCGGAAACCCTGCGCGACGCGGGGAACACGGAGCGACACGTAACGACACGAAGCGACGCGGCGCCGGTGGCCTGGCGTCCAAGACAAGTGATACAGGAAACAGGGATTGAGAGGTGGCATCGTGAGTGACCGAAGCGCCAAGGCGGATGACGCCGGCGACCTCGCGGTTCGCAGGCGTGACGCGCTTGGCCTCACCCCGAGGCAGCGCAAGATCCTTGAGGTGATCCGGGATTCGGTCCAACAGCGCGGCTATCCGCCGTCGATGCGGGAGATCGGAGAAGCGGTCCACCTCACCAGCACCTCCAGCGTGTCACACCAGCTCACGGCGCTTCAGCGTAAGGGGTACCTGCGCCGTGACCCGCACCGCCCCAGGGCCCTGGAGGTCCGGCTGCCCGGCGAGCCGGTCCTGTGGGTCGACCCGGACGCTCAGCAGGAGGAGGGCGGCTACAGCCGTCCCACCGCCGCCTTCGTGCCGCTCGTCGGCCGGATCGCCGCGGGTGGACCGATCCTGGCCGAACAGAGCATCGAAGACGTGTTCGCGCTGCCCAAGCAGCTCGTCGGCGAGGGCACGCTGTTCCTGCTCCAGGTCTCGGGTGACTCGATGATCGAGGCGGCGATCGCCGACGGCGACTGGGTCGTCGTACGGCAGCAGCCGGTCGCGGACAACGGCGACATCGTGGCCGCGATGATCGACGGTGAGGCCACGGTCAAGACGTTCAAGCGCAAGGACGGGCATGTGTGGCTGATGCCGCACAACCCCAACTACGAGCCGATCCCCGGCGACGAGGCGACCGTCCTCGGCAAGGTCACCGCGGTCCTGCGCAAGCTCTGACACGCACATTCAAGTCTGGCGGCTCCGCGGTCGGCTGTACCGCGGAGCCACAGATTAAGGTGGTTCGGTGACTTATGAGAGTGATGTTCGGAATGAACTGAATTCGCTCACGTTGACCGCCTGCCGAGCCCGTGACGGGATCAAGTGGGCGGCCGTCCCCCCGGATGTGATCCCCTCCTGGGTCGCCGACATGGACTTTCCGATCGCCCCCGTGATCAGGGAGACCATCGCGCGCCGCGCCGCCGCCGACCTCGGCTACCCCACCTGGCTGGAGCAGCCCGGCTGCGGTCCGCTGGCGGAGGCGTTCGCCGAACGCATGGCGAACCGGTACGACTGGCACCCCGATCCCGGTCAGGTGCGGACGTACACGGACCTCAATCAGGCACTGCAGGTGCTGCTGCAGTTGACGACCCGGCCCGGCGACCCGATCGCGCTGCACACGCCGGCCTACAACTCGTTCCTCGACACGCTCCGGGACATGGACAGGCGGATGCTGCCGATCCCGATCGGGCCGGACGGGCGGTTCGAGGTGCCGGCCGAGCCCGCGCCCGTACTGCTCCTGATCAATCCGCAGAATCCCGCGGGGCGCGTCTTCACCCGCTCGGAACTGGACGCGCTGGCCGAGTACGCGGAGCGCCACGACGCACTCGTGATCTCGGACGAGATCCACGCCGATCTCGTCTACTCCCCCGGGCGCCACATCCCCTTCGCCACGATCCTGCCCGATCGCACGGTCACGCTCGCGTCGGCGTCGAAGGCCTTCAACATGGGGGGGATACGCTGCGCGGTCGCGCATATCGGGGCGCGAGCCGTACGGGCGGCCCTGGACGGCCAGCCTCCGCACATCTACGGCGCGCCGGGCGTGCTGGACGTCGAGGCGTCGGTCGCCGCCTGGCGGCACGGCGACCCCTGGCTGGAGGAGATCCTGCTGATCCTCGACCGCAATCGCCGGTTGATCGCAAAACGGCTTCCCGCCGAGGTCGGCTACCGGATGCCGGAGGGGACCTACCTCGCGTGGCTGGACCTGTCCGCTTACGGGCCGCCGGTGGCGGCGGACACCGCCGGTTTCCTTGAGCGGGAGGCCCGGGTCAAGCTCGGCCCGGGCCCCCTCTACGGCGGCGGCGGCGCCTTCGTCCGTCTCAACTTCGCGACGTCGGAGGAGATCCTGGAGGAGATCCTGGCCAGGATCTCCTCCGCGCTCGGCGCACAGCGCTGAGCCGAGCGCCCGGGCCGGGGTCACAGGGTCGGGGTGACAGGGCCGGGCCGCAGAGTCGAGGTCACAGAGTCGAGGTCGCAGAGCCGACACGCGGCTCTGCGACCTTCTCCGGACTCAGGACGCGGTGCAGCTCACCGGGGACGGCACGCCGTTCGTGCCGCTCCAGGTGCCGTTGAAGCCGAACGCGGTCGAGGCGTTCGGCGCGAGCGCGCCGTTGTAGCCGAGGTTCGTCACGGTGACTCCGGCGCCGCTGTTGGAGACGGTGCCGTTCCAGAGCTGGCCGATGGTCTGGCCGTTCGGGAAGTTCCAGCGCACGGTCCAGCCGCTGATGGCGGCCGTCCCGCTGTTCTTCACCGTCACCTCACCCTGGAAACCACCGGGATATTCGTTGACCACCTTGTACGTGGCCGTACAGGCCTTGTCCGATCCGCTCGGCGAGGGGCTGGGCGACGGGCTCGGCGACGGAGACGGGGTCGGAGACGGGGTCGGCGACGGCGACGGGGTCGGGGTCGGCGACGGCGACGGGGTCGGGGAGGGCGACGGGGTCGGCGTCGGCGTCGGGGACGGAGTCGAGCCGTCGCCCACCGGCGGGATCAGGTACGGCTGGAGGATGCTCTGCTTGGCCTGGTCGACCGTCGTCCAGTCGTCCTTCACGATGCCGCCCGTGTCACCCGAGTTGGGGTTCCACGACCAGTAGGTGAACGACATCCCGTTGACGCCGGTGCCCAGGTACTTCATGAGCTCCTGCAGCCAGATCTTGTCGATGTTGTTGGCCAGCGTCGTGCCGAACTCGCCCACCATGATCGGCGCGATGTTCTGCTTGTACAGGTAACCCCAGTACTTGTCCCAGATCGCCGGCATGTTGGCCGGGTAGGCCGGGTCGTCGAACCACTTCTGGTGATAGACCGAGGTGGCGTATTCGTGCGGCGAGTAGACCAGCCGGTTGGCCACGTTGAGCCGCACCGGGAAGTCCTTGGCCTTGGTCAGGTTGCCGCCCCACCAGCCGCAGTCCTCGTCGTTGCTGGGGTCGTTGTCCCAGATGTTGGACTCTCCGCCGCTGGGGCAGCTCACGCCCTCGACGAAGATCAGCCAGTTGGGCTGCACCGACAGGATCGCGTTGCCCGCTCGCTCGGCCGCCAGCCGCCAGTCACGCGACTCGTCGCCGCAGCCCCAGCAGGAGCCCTTCGCGTTCGGGTTGGTGCCCTCGGCGTGCGGCTCGTTGTGCAGGTCGGCGCCGATGACCGTCGAGTTGCCCGCGTACCGCCTGGCGAGCGACTTCCAGTTGTCGATCCAGGTGCTCTCGGGGACTCCGGAGGTGTACCACAGCGCGGTCTGCCCGGCGCTGGTCGGCCGGTGCCGGTCGAGGATGATGCGCATCCCCTTCTGGCCCGCGTAGTCCACCACCTTGTCGAGGATCTCCAGCGGAGACAGGCCGACCAGGTCGGGGTTGGTGTAGGTGTTGACGCTGGTCGCGGTGGCGCCGGGCTTCAGCGCGTCGTCGGAGAACGGCACCCGGAGGGTGTTGTAGCCCAGGCTCGCCATCAGGTCGATCTGGCCCTTCCACGGATTGCCGGACCACAGCCCGTGGAAGGTCTTGTTGTCGGTCTCCATGCCGAACCAGTTGATGCCGGTCAACCGTACGGTCGCGCCCGTGCTGTCAACGATCTTGTTGCCATTGGTGTGCAGGTACCCGGTGCCGGTGCCGGCCGCGTAGGCCGGCGACCCGGTGACTCCGGTGACGACGAGCACGGTGGCCGCCGTCACCGCCACCGAGGCCAGCCCGCCGAGAATCCGTCGAGACAAGACGTGCCTCCCGCCCGGGGGCACGCCGACGTGAGCCGACCGGTCAGGCGCACGCCCCAGGACCACCGCTTGTGCGGTGGATGGTCGCGGCATGCCCTGACCGCACGCCTGAACAATATGAACGCTTATGGCTCGCAGGCCATTTTGTCCGTACGGCTCGGCAGCGTCAACCGACCTGAATCTGATCAGTGCTGATCACGCACTGATCAGAGGGACGACGCCTGGCCAGACGGTGAAACTTCCAGCCACCACTCGTCACGACAGCGGCGGCATCTGCGGCGGGGTCGCCGGTGGTCTCTCCTCCAGCGCAGCCAAGGCCAGCTCCACCGCCCGCGCCAGCTGCGGATCCCGCCCGGCGACCAAGTCCTGCGGCGTCACGATGACCTCGACGTCCGGTTCGACGCCGTGGTTCTCCACGCCCCACCCCTCGCCCTCCAGCCAGAACGAGTACCGCGGCTGGGTGACGACGGTCCCGTCCACGAGCGAGTACCGCAGGTCGATGCCGATCACACCGCCCCAGGTCCGCGTGCCGACGAGCGGTCCGATGCCGCGGCTCTTGATCCCGGAGCTGACGATGTCCCCGTCCGATCCGGCGAACTCGTCGGTGACGGCCACGATGGGCCCGCGAGGCGAATCGTCCGGGTACCGTCTCGGTTCGTATCCCCGGGCCAGCACCCACCCGGTCACCCGCCGCTGCAGCTTCTCGAGCACGAGCTCGGATACGTGGCCGCCGCCGTTGTCGCGGATGTCCACGATGAGCCCGTCGAAGCCCATCTCGGCACGCAGGTCCCGGTGGAACTGCGCCCACCCGGTGGACGTCATGTCCGGCACGTGCAGGTAGCCGAGCCGCCCGCCCGACGCCTCACGTGTGAACGCCCGTCGTCCGGCCACCCAGTCGTGGTACCGCAGGCGCGTCTCGTCGGCGATGGGCGTGACGACGACCCGACGGGTCTCGCCGCCGGAGCCGGGCTGGACGGTCAGCTCCACGGGCAGCCCCGCCGTACCGGACAGCAGTGCCAGCGGCCCGCGGATCGGATCGACCGGACGCCCGCCCACCGCGACGATCGCGTCGCCCGCCCCGACCGCGACGCCGGGCGCGAGCAGCGGCGAGCGGGCCTCGTGGTCGGAGGACTCCCCGGGCAGGATGCGGCTGATCCGCCACACGCCGTTCTCGTCCCGGGCGAGGTCGGCGCCGAGCAGGCCCTGGAGACGTTTGGAGTCGCAGGCGGCGCCGATGGGCCGCGCGTACGCGTGAGAGGTGCCCAGCTCTCCCTGGACCTCCCAGAGCAGGTCGATCAGCTCGGAGTAGGCGCCGATCCGTTCCACGATCGGGGCGTACCGGGCGAGCGTGTCCGGCCAGTCGACACCGTTCATGTCCGCACGCCAGAAGTGGTCGCGCATGAGCCGCCCGGCCTCGTCGTAGGCCTGCCGCCACTCCGCGACGGGATCGATGGTCACGGCCACCCGGTCCAGGTCGATGGTGACGACCTCGTCGTCCTCTCCGGTGGCACGGGTTCGCAGGCCGTTCCCTCCGGTCGCCACCAGGCGCGTGCCGTCGCCGCTGACCTCGAAGGCCCGTATCTCCCCGTCCAGTTCGCTGACCTTGCGCTTGACCAGGTCGTAGCGTTCCAGGACCGGTGCGCCTGGCTCGGTGCCGTCACCGAGCTGCCCGTTGAGCGGGTGGCGCAGCCACAGCAAGCCGTCCCTGGCGGCACGCAGGTTGGAGTAGGTGCCGGCGGGTACCGGCACGGGCACGATGCGCGCCGTCAGCCCGTCGGCATCCACCTCGGTCACAGGCGGCGGGTCCGGCTTTCCGTCCTTCTCGGCGGCGTTCTTGGCGGTGTTCCCGGCATCCGAAGCGGCGTCGTCCTCCCGGTTGAAGCCACGACCCGCGAGTGCGGGTTCGAACGGCGAGGGCGTGGTGGCCTTGAGCGGCACCAGGTACGGCCGGCAGCTGCCGGGGAAGGACAGGTCGAAGACGTGGGCGTCGTAGACCGGGTCGAACGTCCGGTCCGACAGGAAGGCCAGATACTTGCCATCCTTGGTGAAGGACGGACTGTAGTCGTTGAAACGCGGGGAGGTCACCTCGATCGCGGTGCTGCCGTCCACACGGGCCAGCTTGAGGTGGTTGCGCCAGGCCTGGTAGGCGTGCGCCCACGCGAGCCAGGCCGAGTCCGGCGAGAACGTCGGATGCTGCACGTTGCCGTGGGTCGTGCGGTCCAGCTCGCGGACGTTCCCGAAGTCGAGGTCGACCACCAGGAGCCGCCCGTCGTGAGTGGCGACCGCGGCGTGCTTGCCGTCCGGCGCGGCGGCCAGATCGAGCACCCGCCCGAGCCGGCCTGCGGCCAGCGTGCGGATCTCACCGCCGGGCGTGCCGATCTCCAACGCGTCCTCGCCGGATGCGTCCGACACCCAGACGGCCCGGCCTGCGTCGTCGAGCGGCTGCGGCAGCCGTACCCGGACTCCGGGCTCGGCGCGCAGCATGCCCGCGGGGCCGTCCCGGTGGGGCAGCCAGTGGGCGGTGCCGCGGATCTCGACCACGCTGGCCCGCCCGGTGCGGTCCGGCGTGAAGCAGCCGACCTTGCTGGGCGCCGGGCGCTTGGCCCGGGCCGGGCGCGGCCCGCTCAGTGTGATGTCCAGCTTGTACGGCTCGGCTTCCAGGTTCTCCAGCAGCCACAGATCGCCGCCGAGGCTGTAGACGACGCGGGAGCCGTCCGTCGCGGCATGGCGCGCGTAGAAGCCGCGGTGCGTGGTGTGCTGCCGCAGGTCCGAGCCGTCGGGCAGGCTGGAGTACAGGTTGCCGTCGCCGTCGGTGTCGGCGAGGAAGGCCAGGCGCTCCCCCACCCACATGACGGACCAGTGCTGCGCGGGGTTGTCGGCGAACAGGCGGGTGAACTCGCCATCGCCGGTGGCGTCCACCCAGATCTTGGCCGCGGTGCCACCGCGATAACGCTTCCACTGCGACGGCTCGCGCCACATCGCCGAGACGGCCGCCACCTTGGGGCCGTCGACCGCGGCCTCGCTGATCCTGCCGTACGGCAGAGCCGTCGCCGGGCCGCCGTCCAGTGGAACCGCGTAGGCCCACAGCTGGGAGGGTGAGCCGTGGCCTGCGGCGGTGACCGCCAGCACGTGCCCGTCCTCGGTCCAGCCGCGCACGCCCGTCATGGCGTTGCCCCAGTGCGTGAGCCGCTCGCTCTCGGCGCCCTCCAGATCGGCGGCGAACACCTCGGGCTCGCCCTCGCGGCTGCTCGTCCACGCGATACGCGTGCCGTCCGAAGAGAACCGGGGGTGAGAGACCGCGACCCGGTCGGCCGTGAACCGCCAGGCCCTACCGCCGGCCACGGGTGCCAGCCAGACGTCGTCATCCGCCACGAAGGTGAGAAGGTCACCATTCAGATGGGGGTATCTCAAATATGCACCATTTCCCACATGCGCACCTTACGCTGCGGGGGCGGGTCCGGCAGCACCCTTTTCCGGCTGCCGTGACGTCCGTGGCCGCGCCGTACCGGATCTTCCCGGGTACGGCGCGGCCACGCGATTCAGCGGGTCACACGGCCCAGCGGATCACGGGACGATGTTGACCAGCTTCGGCGCCCGTACGATCACCTTGCGCGGCGCTCCGTCGAGGTACGGCTGGACCTTCTCGGAGGCGAGGGCGAGTGACTCCAACTCGGCGTCGGCGATGTCCGGTGAAACCTCCAGCCGGTCGCGCACCTTCCCCGCCACCTGGACGACGCAGGTGACCGACTCCTGGACCAGCAGCGCGGGGTCGGCGACCGGCCAGCCCGCCTTCGCCACCGAAGGCGTGTGGCCGAGCCGTTCCCAGCCCTCCTCGGCCGTGTACGGCGCGACCAGCGACAGCATGACGGCCAGGGTCTCGGCGGCCTCGCGTACCGCCGGGTCGGCGGCGCCCGTGCCGGAGTCGATCGCCCGGCGGGCCGCCGTGGTCAGCTCCATCATGCGGGCCAGCGCGACGTTGTAGCGGTACGAATCGAGCAGCCGGGTGACCTCATCGATGGTGCGGTGGGTGACCTTGCGCAGCTCCAGGTCGCCGGTGGCGAAGTCGGCTCCGGGGGCGGAAGCGGCGCCCGCCTCGACCATCACGCGCAGCGCGCGGGCCAGGAACTTCTGCGAGGCGGCCGGGGAGACGTCGGCCCAGTCGATGTCGTCCTCCGGCGGGCCGGCGAACAGCATCGTGAACCTGACCGCGTCCACGCCGTACGCGTCGATCTGCTCGCCGAGGTCGACGCCGTTGCCCAGATTCTTGGACATCGCCTTGCCCTGGTTGATCACCTGGCCCTGGTTGAGCAGACGCAGGAACGGCTCGGTGAAGTCGACCATGCCCATGTCGTGGAGGACCTTGATGAAGAACCGCGAGTACAGCAGGTGCAGCACCGCGTGCTCGACGCCGCCGACGTACTGGTCGATCGGACCCCACTTGCGTACCCGCTCCACGTTGAAGGGGCCGTCGGTGTAGTCCGGGTCGCAGTAACGCAGGTAGTACCACGACGAGTCGACGAAGGTGTCCATCGTGTCGGTGTCCCGCTTGGCGGGGCCGGAGCACTTGGGACAGGCGACGTTGACCCACTCCTCGGCGCTCGCCAGCGGGGAGATCCCCTTGGGCGCCAGCGCCTCGCCGCGCATGTCGGGCAGCGTCACGGGGAGCTGGTCGTCGGGGACCGGGACCTCGCCGCAGTCGAGGCAGTGGATGATCGGGATCGGGGTGCCCCAGAACCGCTGCCGCGACAGCAGCCAGTCGCGCAGCCGGAAGTTGACCGCGGCCCGGCCGGTGCCCCGCTCGCCCAGGATCTCGATGATCTTCCTGATCGCGTCGGCCTTGGCCAGGCCGTCCAGCGGACCGGAGTTCACCAGCGTGCCCTCGCCGGGCGTGGCGACGCCGGTCTCCCCCGGGTCGGCCAGGCCGGTGTGCACGACGACCCTGACCGGCAGGCCGAACTTCCGCGCGAAGTCGAGGTCGCGCTGGTCGTGCGCGGGCACCGCCATGATCGCGCCGTGGCCGTAGTCGGACAGCACGTAGTCGGCCGCCCAGACCGGGATGCGCTCGCCGTTGACCGGGTTGATCGCGTAGGTGCCCAGGAAGACGCCGGTCTTCTCCTTCTCCGTGGACAGCCGCTCGATGTCCGACAGCTTGGCGACCTGCGCCCTGTAGGCGGCCAGCGCCTCGCGCTGCTCCGGCGCGACGATCTCTTCGGCCAGCGCGGCGTCCGGGGCGACCACGAAGAAGGTGGCGCCGTACAACGTGTCGGGCCGGGTGGTGTAGACGGTGACCGGTTCGTCGCGACCCTCGATCGGGAACTCGACGTCGGCGCCGGTGGAGCGGCCGATCCAGTTGCGCTGCATGGTCAGCACGCGCTCGGGCCAGCCGCCCTCGAGCTGCGCCATGTCGTCGACCAGCCGGTCGGCGTAGTCAGTGATCTTGAAGTACCACTGGGTCAGCTCGCGACGGACCACCTCGGCGTCGCAGCGCTCGCAGCGCCCGGCGACGACCTGCTCGTTGGCCAGCACGGTCTGGTCGACCGGGCACCAGTTGACCAGACCGCCCTTGCGGTAGGCCAGCCCACGCTCGAAGAAGCGGATGAACAGCCACTGGTTCCAGCGGTAGTACTCGGGGTCGCTGGTGTGCAGCCGGCGCGACCAGTCGAAGGACACCGCGTAGCGCTTGAACGAGTTCGCCTGGGTGTCGATGTTCGCGTACGTCCACTCGGCGGGGTGGAGGTTGCGCCGGATGGCGGCGTTCTCCGCGGGCAGGCCGAAGGAGTCCCAGCCGATCGGGTGCAGGACGTTGTAGCCCTTCTGGAACCAGTAGCGGGCCAGGACGTCGCCGATGGCGAACACCTCGCCGTGTCCCATGTGGAGGTCGCCGGAGGGGTAGGGGAACATGTCGAGCATGTACCGGCGCGGCCTGGGGTCCTCGGGGTCCTCTACGCCGGCGAAGGTGTCCAACTCCTCCCACCGCGGCAGCCACTTGGCCTGCAGTGCCTGGGGGTCATACACCGGTTCGTCCACTTCCACTCCTCGCCCGGCGGCTGGTACATGATCAGAATCCCCGCTCCGCGGGGTCCCCCGCTCCGCACGGGATCAGATGGGCGGCCGGGAACGCGGGCCCGAACAGGGTGGCGGAGCGCCAATAAAGGTTAGCGCAGACGGCAACCGGATCGCCGACGCCCAACCCGGGCTGACGTCGCAAGTCAAACTACGATACCCGATGGTGACAGATCCGTTGTGACCTCTTATGTCCCGTTAGTTTACTGTCTTCGCTGTGGCCGACACCTTCCCGCCGTCGGGCCTGCCGATGCAGGACCCGCCCACCGACCCCTCGGGCGAGCAGTTTCGCGGGGCATTCCCCGGTTTCCCTGCGACACCCCCCGCGTCACGTGAGACCATGCCAGGCACCCCCAATCCGGGCATGATCGCGGGAGGTAGCATGCCGCCGGACCCCAGCGAGCCGCAGCGAGCACCCGATTGGCCGGAGATCCCGCCCACCCGGCCGGAGTCCGGAGGCTCGCCCTTCACGCCCACGGTCCGGTCGTTCATGGCGGCCTCGCCGCACCACGCTCCAGAGCACGGCGGCCCGGAACACAGCGGTTCAGGACACGGCGGTTCAGGATACGACGGCCCGGGACACGGCGGCAGGGAATACGGCGGCTCAGGACTCGGCGGCACGGGATACGGCAGCACAGAACAGCGCGCCCAGAGCCACCGTGGGCCTGACCCGGGCCAGGCCGGTGCGGGACGGGGCCCGGACCCGGACCACCGTACGGCCCACATCGACCACCAGGCCACACGTCCCCGTCCGCACCCCTCCGCCGCCCATCCGCAGACGGCGGCCGCACCGCCGATGCCACCACCGCCCCCGCCACCGCCGGATGATCCGTACAAGCCGTTCGTGACGGCGGGGCAGATCAGCGGGCCGAAGACACCGCCGGCGCACCGGCAGCAGGAGCTGTGGAACACGGTCTTCGGGGAGAACTACGACGCCATCGACGAGTACGAGGACGACGAGGGCGGCCGGCCGGTCTGGCTGTTCGCGCTGGGCGGCTCGGTGCTCGTCGCGCTGGTCGGGGTGCTGGTGTGGGCGTTCGTCGCCGGTCCACTCAGCTCGTCCAGCGAGGCCGACGCCGACCCGGTCACGCCGTCCGCCAAGCCGTCCCAATCCGTGGTGGCCAAGCCGCAGTCGCGCTACCCCACACTGCCGAAGTTCAAGGGAACGGCCTCACCCGTCAACGGCACGATCGCCGACCAGACGGGCCGGATCACGGTGCCCAGGCTCGGCGGGAAGTGGCAGCTCGACCCGGACGGCCAGACCGTGCAGACGAAGTACGGCTTCGCCGGCAGGCAGCACGTCCAGGGCATCCAGGGGGCGCAGGAGGCCGAGCTCATGTGGGGCCCGCTGTCGCAGACGCTGGCCGCGAAGTACACGACGCCGGACAAGCTCGGCCCGGTGGTCAACGCGGTGGCCATCTACGCGCGGCAGGCGCTGCTGCCCAAGGGCAACAAGGCGACCAAGATCGCACAGCAGAAGCTGACGCGCAACGGCAAGACCGGTCTGCTGTCCGCATACAAGATCACCTCGGGCGTGGACGAGACGACGATCGTGGTGGCGGCGCTGGACACCGGTGGCGACCTGCCCGCGGTCGTCTACATGGCGGTCCCCGGAGACCAGGCCGACCTGCTCCCCGACGTCAACACGGTCTTCCGGTCGATCCGCCCGCTCAAGCAGCAGTGAGCGACCGCCGAGGCGGGCCTTCCTGCGGCCGTCCGGCCGTACGTCACGTCCCGGAAGGACCGCCCGGCGATCCCGCGTGTACGGCCGCGCCGGCCCGCTGAGTCCGCGCGGCCACGTGAGCTTCGCCTACTCCAGATCGTTAGGTGACCTGAATCACAAAATGTGATACCTACCGGTAGGTATGTGCCTTGGCACATGTCACCGGAAATACGGGTCACCACACCCCGAACAACGGAGGAGGGGCAGATGCTGAACCTGTCCGTCGTGCTGGAGGACAGCGCCAGGGAGCACCCCGACCATACGGCCGTCGTCTACGAAGACCTGCGTCTGCCCTACTCCCTCGTCGATTCCATGGCCAACCAGGTCGCGAACCTGCTCGTCTCGCGCGGGATCGGCCGGGGCGACAAGGTCGCGCTGGCCTGCCCCAACCTGCCGTACTTCCCGTTCGTCTACTTCGGCATCTTGAAGGCCGGGGCGGTCGTCGTGCCGCTCAACGTGCTGCTTCAGGCCAGGGAGATCACCTATCACCTGGACGACTCCGAGGCGAAGGCGTTCTTCTGCTTCGAGGGCACGCCGGAGCTGCCGCTCGGCGAGCGCGGACGGAAGGGCTTCGAGGGCGCCGCGGGCGCCGAGCACTTCTTCGTGCTGCCCGCGACGCCGCTCGCGACCGAGTCTCCGTACGGCGAGAGCCTGTGGGCGGCGCTCGACGGAGTGCCGGGGACCTTCGAGACCGTGGCGACCTCGGCCGAGGACACCGCGGTGATCCTCTACACCAGCGGCACCACCGGGCAGCCCAAGGGCGCCGAGCTCAGCCACCAGAACATGCTGCTCAACGCGATCATCAGCGACGAGATGTTCGCCCGGCAGGAACAGAACGTCTACCTCGCCACGCTGCCGCTGTTCCACTCGTTCGGCCAGACCGTGGTCATGAACACCGGGTTCCGGCGGCACGCGACCATCGTCCTGATGCCGCGGTTCGAGCCGGTCGCGGCCCTCGAGCTCATGAATCGGGAGAACGTCACGTCGTTCGCGGGCGTGCCCACCATGTACTGGGCCATGCTCACCGCCGTACGCGCCGGGCAGGCCGAGGTGCCGACGTCGCTGGCCACCGCGGTCTCCGGCGGCTCGGCGCTGCCGGTCGAGGTGCTCAAGGACTTCTCCGCGACGTTCGGCGTCGGCATCCTGGAGGGCTACGGTCTCTCGGAGACCGCGCCGGTGGCCTCGTTCAACCAGCCGGGCAGGCCCGCCAAGGCCGGCTCGATCGGCACTCCGATCTGGGGCGTGGAGATGCGCCTCATCGACTCCGACTGGAACACCACCGACGACATCGGCGAGATCGCCATCCGCGGGCACAACATCATGAAGGGCTACTACAACCGGCCCGAGGCGACCGCCGAGGTCATGCGGGACGGCTGGTTCCGCACCGGCGACCTCGCCCGCCGCGACGAGGACGGCTACTACTTCATCGTCGACCGGGCCAAGGACATGATCATCCGCGGCGGTTTCAACGTCTATCCCCGGGAGCTGGAGGAGGTCCTGATGACCCACCCGGCCGTCTCGCTCGCCGCGGTCGTCGGGGTGCCCCACGATTCCCACGGCGAGGAGATCAAGGCGTACGTCATCCGCACCCCGGAGGCCACCGTCTCCGAGGAGGAGCTGGTGGCCTGGTGCCGGGAGAACATGGCGGCCTACAAATATCCGCGGATCGTCGAGTTCCGCGACGCCCTGCCGATGACCGCGACCGGAAAGATCCTCAAGCGGGAGCTGCGGTAGGTCTTTCACAGCCGCCGGGACTCCGAAAGGGCCCTCTGCGGCTGCTTCGGCGTTGGCGGCCGCTACGGCCAGTGGAGGGACGGGCGCAGCGCGACCTGCGACCGTCCCCGGTCGTCGAGCCTGACCCCGAGCACCTGGTGGAGCTGCACCTTGTTGCGCTCGAAACCGACGACGCAGCCGGCCATGTAGAGCCGCCAGACACGGGCCGTCCCCTGGCCGACCTCCTCGACCGCCTCGTCCCAGTGGGCGTCGAGGTTGGCGCACCACTCGCGCAGGGTCAGGGCATAGTGCTCGCGCAGGTTCTCCTCGTGGCGGATCTCGAAGCCGATGTCCTCCATCTGGCGGATCAGGTGGCCGACCGACTCCAGCTCCCCGTCGGGGAAGACGTAACGGTTGATGAAGCCGCCCTTGTTGAACGTCTTCTCGGTCCCCGTCGGGCGGGTGATGCAGTGGTTGAGCAGCCGGCCGCCCGGCTTGAGCTTGCCGTACAGGAAGGAGAAGTAGGCCGGCAGGTTGTCCTTGCCGATGTGCTCGGTGAGGCCGATCGAGCTGACCCGGTCGAAGCCGGTCTCCGTCACGTCGCGGTAGTCCATGTGGCGGACCTCGGCGAGGTCGGTCAGCCCGGCCTCGGCGATCGCCTTCTGCGCCCACTCGGCCTGCTGCCGGGAGAGCGTGACGCCCAGGGCCTTCACGCCGTACTCCCTGGCCGCGTGCATGACCATGCCGCCCCAGCCGCAGCCGACGTCGAGCAGCCGCATCCCCGGCCGGAGGTCCAGCTTCTTGGCCACCAGGTCGAACTTGGTGTACTGCGCCTCCTCCAGCGTGGAATCGTGCTCGGGGAAGACCGCGCAGGTGTACGCCATCGAGGGGCCGAGCACCCACTCGTAGAACCGGTTGGAGACGTCGTAGTGGTGCTGGATCGCCTCGGCGTCGCGCTCCTTGGCGTGACGGCTGCCCAGCTTCGCCAGCGTGCTGCGGCGCATCTCCTGCGGGGGGAGGTCGACGCGCATCATCAGGGGCTTGATGCCGAGCGACCGGACCGCGTCGATCTTCTCGCGCAGCGGCAGGTCGTTCAGCGTGAGCGACCACATGTGGTCGAGCAGGGTGTACATGTCGCCGTGGACATCGATGTGGCCCGAGATGTAGGCCCGGGCCAGCCCGAGCTCTCCGGGCGCCTGCGCCAGATGGGCCACCGCGGCGGGGGTCTTCACCTCGATCGAGACGTCCGCGTCCTCCGGGCCCGTCGCGCTGCCGTCATAGGCGGTCAGGCGGATGCCCGTGTCGGTACCAACGATCTTCTCGAAGATCTTCGCAAGAGACAATCTGCACCTCTCCCGGCTGTCGCGTACCGCCTATCTACCCCGGACGCACTTGTCGTACAGGTCGAGCAGCCGTCCGCCCGGGTCGTACGTGCGTTTGACGGGCCAGTAGGCGTCCCCGTTGTACAGCCGCCAGAACTCCTCCCGTTCGTAGAACGAGGTCGAGTACAGCGACTTGTGGCCGTCGAGCCGGTGAACCGCCTGCTCGATCAGCCGGTTGTAGTAGCCGTCGTACTGGCCGCGCGGCAACGGGACCATGCCCCAGAAGCCGAAGTTCACGTAGAGGCGGCCGGGCTCGAGCGGATACAGCGACCACTCGGCCGTGGACTTGAGCGGGCACATCCACACGGGCGTCATCCCGACCTCGCCGGAGAAGAAGTCGAGGAACTCGGCGCCCCGCTCGACCGGCACCTCCACGTCCTGGATGACCGACTCCTGCACCGGGTTGCCGCGCCATCGGTCGACACGTGCGGTGACGCCGTACCGCTGGTCGAGCCCCACGAGCCTGCGGTAGACGTCCGAGCGGAGCCAGCGGCGCGGCACCAGCGAGCGGACCAGCGGCTGCTGCACGCCGAAGGCCCGCGAGCACCAGAACCAGTCGGTGTCCCACCGCCACAGGTAGTCGCGGATGGTCAGCCAGTCGCGGGAGCGGCTGCGGATGGACTGGTAGTAGATCCGCATGCCGGTGTAGTCGGACGTGTAGGGCGCGCGGTCCGAGAACGTGCCGACCGTGATGTACATCTCGTTCGGCCCGAAGTAGGTGCCGTCGACGAAGTCGACGGGCTCGCCGTCGTACGCGCGGTTCTCGCAGATCTCGTGCATGGCCAGCATGCACTTGTCCGCCTCGGTGAACCGGATGTGGGTCAGCCGCACGAACGGCTTGACCTTGGCGAGCTTGATGCGGATCCGCAGGGCGTACCCGAGCGTGCCGTAGGAGTTGGGGAAGGATCGGAACAGGTCGGCGTGCTCGCCCTCGGGCCGGGCCACGACGACGCGGCCGTCCCCGGTGAGGATCTCCATCTCCTCCACGGACTCGTGCGGCAGGCCGCGGGAGAAGCTGGTCGACTCGATGCCGAGTCCGGTGACCGCGCCGCCCAGCGTGATCGTCTTGAGCTGGGGCACCACGTACGGCATGAGCCCGTGCGGCAGGGTCGCGTCGACCAGGTGCTCGTACGTGGTCATGCCCTGAACCTCGGCCGTCATCGTCGAGGGATCGACCTGGATCACCTGGTCGAGGTCGCGGGCGGACAGCGCGGCCGTCTTGGCGGGTGCGCGGAAGCGGAACAGGTTCGTGGTGGCCTTGGCGAGGCGGGGCGCGGCGCCCTCCGGGATCGCCGCATAAGATTCCCTGATCTGCTCGACCGCCTTCGCATGGGCGGTCATACTGGCCGTGCGCTCTGGCATGGAACCACCCCCTGGATCGTGAGATCGCCTCCGGGCCGTGTCCGGCCGATCTCCCTGCCTACCTGCGGCACGTTCGTCTGGCCGATCCTCGCTACGGCAAAGATCCACCGGACACTCCCTTGCACGCTATCCCCCGAGAACGTCGCAAACCAGAGCCGACACGTTACGCCCGTGAAAACTCTCCGGATCGTCCGCGACGCCGGGGGAACGACGCCGTCGAAGGGTAGATCGTATCTCTTTTCGATTCCTCGACCGAGCCGGGGGTCTGTTTCCGGCAATTCGCACGACGTCGGCAACCGAAGCATGTTCTACTCTCCGCGTGGGGAGCGTCCCGGACACGACCCGGTGCGGTCGAGCGCGGAGGACATCGCGGAGGACATCATGGAGGAGCCCCGGAACGGCCCGCTGGCCGGGGTGAAGGTGCTGGAACTCGCCGGTCTGGCGCCCGGACCGTTCGCCGGCATGATGCTGGCCGACCACGGCGCGCGGGTGTTGCGGATCGACCGGGTCGAGGCGGTCACCGACGTGCCCCGGCGGGACGTCATGGACCGCGGCAAACGCACGATCGGGCTCGACCTGAAGTCACCCGAGGGCGTCGCGGCGCTCAAGAGGCTGGCCGCCGGCGCCGACGTCCTGATCGAGGTGTTCCGGCCCGGTGTCGCCGAGCGGCTGGGGATCGGTCCGGCCGACCTGCACGCGGTGAACGAACGGCTGATCTACGGCCGGATGACCGGCTGGGGCCAGGAAGGGCCGCTCGCGTCGGCTGCCGGGCACGACATCGACTACATCGCGATCTCCGGTGTGCTGTCGCGGCTCGGCCGGGCGGGCGGCAAACCCACTCCCCCCGTCAACCTCCTCGGTGACTTCGCCGGCGGCGGCCTCATGCTGGCCTACGGCGTGCTGCTCGCCCTGTTCGAACGCGAGCGCACCGGGCGGGGCCGGGTGATCGACGCCGCGATGGTGGACGGCGCGGCGCTGCTGTTCGCGATGTTCTACACCGGCATCGCCGACGGCCACTGGGGTCCGCGCGGCACCAACCTGCTGGACACCGGCGCGCCGATGTACGACACGTACGAGACGGCCGACGGAGGGTTCCTGGCGGTCGGGCCGCTGGAGCCGCGGTTCTGGACGGAGATGCTCGACCGGATGGGCCGGGTGGCTGACGTGGCCGACCTGCCGAGCCGGGACGACCCGGCCGGCTGGCCGCTGCTGCGTGATCGGCTCACCGCGATCTTCCGGTCCAGGACCCGGGCGGAGTGGGAGCGGGTCTTCGAGGGATCGGACGCCTGCGTCTTCCCCGTGCTGGACGTGGACGAGGCCGTCGCGCATCCGCACAACCGGGCGCGGGAGACGTTCCTGGAGATCGGCGGTGTGCCGCAGCCCGCCCCCGCCCCGCGCCTGCTCGGCGTCGAACGGGGACCCGGCGACCTGGCGCCCGCCACCCGCCTGTACGACCTCACCGAGTGGGGCCTGCCGGAGGACGAGGCCGAGGCGCTGCGCGAGGCCGGTGTGCTGGCCTGATCAGGATTCTCCGAACGACGGCAGGACCGCCACGTACAGGTCGACCCCGGCCGGGTGATGCACCTCGAGGTCGGTGGTGTGGGCCCGCACCGGGGTGCCGCCCGACTCCGTGTGCTTCCACACCTGCTGCCACGTCTCGAGCAGCGCGCCCGGCATCTGGCCCCGTGCCTCGAACAGCATGGCCGGGACACCGGGGACCCGTACGGCGACCATGCCCTCGGGCAGCCGCGCCGCCGTGCGTACGGCGATGCCCACGATCTGGGTGTAGGCCCCGGTGTGGTCGCTCTCGTAGTCCGTCAGCACCGCGTAGAGGTTCTCGTCGACCCGGCCCGGCACATGGGCGAACGCCCCGGGAGATCCGGCGCGCGTCCACAGTCCCGGCAGCTGGGCACGCGCCGGGTCGGCCTCCGCCGCGTTTGTCGTCCGTACGGCGTAACCGACGACGAGCACCTCCGGCCGGTCCACGATGATCACAGCTTCTCCTCTCAGGCGAGGTCAATGTATCCGGTGCCCGGGTCTCCCCTCGTCCCGGGCCGGGAATGCCCGACTATGACCACTCACCGCATAGGCTGGACAAACGTGCGATTCCTCAATGATGTGACGCCGCCCTACGATCTCACGTACAGCGATGTCTTCATGGTGCCCTCCCGATCGGCGATCGGGTCGCGCCTGGACGTCGATCTCTCGACGAACGACGGCACCGGCACCACGATCCCGATCGTGGTCGCCAACATGACCGCCGTGGCCGGGCGCCGCATGGCGGAGACCGTGGCCCGCCGCGGCGGCATCGCCGTGCTTCCGCAGGACATACCGATCGACGTGGTGGCCGAGGTCGTCCAGTGGGTGAAGGGCCGCGACCTGGTCCACGACACCCCGATCACGCTGACGGCCCACCACACGGTCGGCGAGGCGCTGAGTCTGCTGCCCAAGCGGGCGCACGGCGCGATCATCGTCGTGGACTGGCAGAACCGCCCGGTCGGGGTCGTCACCGAGGCCGACTGCCAGGGGGTGGACATGTTCACCCAGCTCTCCCAGGTCATGTCGGCCTCGCCGCAGACGCTGCCGCGCGGGATCGACCCGCAGGCCGCGTTCGACGCGCTGCACGAGGGGCGGCACCGGCTCGCCCCGGTGGTCGACGCCGACGGCGCCCTCGTCGGCATCCTCACCCGTACGGGAGCGCTGCGCTCCACGCTCTACCGGCCCGCCGTCGACGCGGAGGGCCGCCTGCGCATCGGCGCCGCCGTCGGCGTGAACGGCGACGTGGCCGCCAAGGCCAAGGAACTGGTGGAAGCGGGCGCCGACCTGCTCGTGGTCGACACCGCCCACGGCCACCAGGAGAAGATGATGACCGCGCTCCGGGCGGTCCGCGCGCTCGACCCGGCCGTGCCGGTCGCCGCGGGCAACGTGGTCACCGCCGCGGGGGTCCGCGACCTGGTCGAGGCGGGGGCCGACATCGTCAAGGTCGGCGTCGGGCCCGGCGCGATGTGCACGACCCGGATGATGACCGGCGTGGGCCGGCCGCAGTTCTCGGCCGTGCTGGAGTGCGCCGCGCAGGCCCGTGCCCTGGGACGTCACGTGTGGGCCGACGGCGGTGTGCGCCATCCGCGCGACGTCGCGCTCGCGCTGGCGGCCGGCGCGTCCAACGTGATGATCGGTTCGTGGTTCGCGGGGACGTACGAGTCGCCGGGCGACACCCGGATCGCGCCCGACGGCCGCGCGTACAAGGAGAACTACGGCATGGCCTCGGCCCGTGCCGTACGGCTGCGCACCGCCGACGACTCGCCGTTCGAGCGGGCGCGCAAGGCGCTGTTCGAGGAGGGCATCTCGACGTCGCGGATGTATCTGGACCCCGCGCGGCCGAGCGTCGAGGACCAGATCGACGCCATCGTCGCCGGGCTGCGGTCGTCCTGCACCTATGCGGGCGCGACCGACCTGGAGGAGTTCCACGAGAGGGCCGTCGTGGGCGTGCAGAGCGCCTCCGGATACAGCGAGGGCATGCCGCTCCACCAGAGCTGGTGAGCCCGCCGTCGCCGCCCGGACAGGCATATCCACTGTCCGGCGGGTAGTGCGGTCATGCAACGACCGCACTACCCGCGGAGGCGAAAATGTTGGATTCCCCGGCCAGGGGACGGCTCACTTCGGCGGCCGACCAGCGACTGCTGGTCAGCTACGACAACTACGCGGCGGCCCAGCGCACGGTCGACACCCTGTCCGACGCCGGTTTCCCGGTGGAGACGGCCACCATCGTCGGCACGGACCTGCGCCTGGAGGAGACCGTCACCGGGCGGCTCACCAACGGCAGGGCCGCGTTGACCGGTTTGATCACCGGGGCGGTCTTCGGCTTCGTCGTCGGTCTCTTCCTGGGGCTGTTCACCACGACCACGACCTCCTTCATCTGGCTGGTGCTGTGGTCGATCCTCTGGGGCGCCATCGCCGGCGCCGCCTTCGGTTTCGTCAGCCATGCGTTCACGGGCGGCGTACGCGACTTCTCGTCCCGCAGCTCGATCGTGGCGGGACGGTACGACGTGCTGGTAGGTGCCTCCGTACTGGATCGGGCCCAGGCCCTGCTGCAGGGCGGGCTGGCGCCCGCGGACACCGTCGTCGTCGAACGCCCGCCGACCGCGGGCCCGGCGGCGGGCGCGAAGGGCACGGCGACGGGCCCGGAGATGGGCACGGAGATGGGTACGGATCGGGGCGCGAGCCGGGACACGGCACGGTACGACGGGTCCGACCGGTAGAGTCGATCACCGGCCGGAAGCCCCGGCGTGAGAGGACAGGAGACGCACGTGACAGCGGAGAAGCCCGAAATCGACTTCCCCGAGGGCGAGCCGCCCGCCGACCTGCAGATCGTCGACCTCGTCGAGGGGGACGGGCCCGAGGCCAGGGCGGGACAGGACGTCACCGTGCACTACGTCGGGGTCGCCTTCTCCACCGGCGAGGAGTTCGACGCGTCGTGGAACCGCGGCCAGCCGTTCCAGTTCCCGCTGGGCGGCGGCCGGGTCATCCCCGGATGGGACCGCGGCGTGGTCGGCATGAAGGTCGGCGGGCGGCGCCGCCTCACGATTCCGCCGCACCTCGGGTACGGCGACCGCGGCGCCGGCAACGTCATCAAGCCGGGCGAGACGCTCATCTTCGTCGTCGACCTGCTCGGCGTCGGCTGACCTACCGGTCTGGCGCGGCGGGCCGCCGGCGTCGATGATGGTCGGGTGATCTCGGTCGCCGAATCCACCCCCGACACCCGGCTCCCCCCGCCGCTCGCCCGGCGTCCGATCGCGGCGATCGCGCTGGCGGTCGTCGCGGTGCTGCTCGCCGTCAGCCCCTGGTACGGCTACCACCGCGACGAGCTGTACTTCCGGCTGCTGGGCGAGCGCCCCCGATTGGGCTACTTCGATACCCCACCGCTCACCCCGACGATCGCCCGGGTGTCCACGGCGGTCTTCGGCGACACGGTGGTCGCCCTGCGGATCGTCCCCGCCCTGCTGGCCGGGCTCCTCGTGGTGCTCGTCGCCCTCCTCGCGCGGGAGTTCGGCGGGGACCGTACGGCACAGCTCCTGGCCGCCGTCGGCACCGCCGTCGGAGTCTTCCCCCTGGTCGCCGGGCACTCGCTGCTGACGCTGACCCCGGACATGACGCTGTGGGCGGCCGCCGCGCTGTGCCTGGCGCGTGTGCTCCTGCGCGGCGACGGGCGCTACTGGATCGCGCTGGGTGTGATCGCCGGTGCGGCCACCTACAACCGGCACCTGATCGTGATGCTGCTGGGCGGCGTCGGCGTGGGCCTCCTGGCGGCCGGTCCGCGCGAGGTGCTGCGGGACCGTCGGCTGTGGCTCGGCGCGCTGCTGGCGATCGTGATCGCCTCGCCCAACCTGGTCTACCAGGTGACCCATGACTGGCCCCAGTTGCAGATGGCCGAGGCCCTCCGCATCGACGAGGGCGCGGACAACCGGATCGCCTTCGTGCCGCTGCAGCTCGTGCTGCTCGGCCCGCCCCAGGCGGTGCTCTGTGTCGCGGGCTGGATCGGGCTGTGGCGCGGCCGGGCGACGCGGGCGTTCGCGATCGCCTACCCGCTGGGCTGCGCGCTGACGCTGCTGTCCGGCGGCCGGCCGGACTACACGGTGGGGTTCCTGCTCTATCTGTTCGCGGCCGGCTGCGTCGCCGCCGCCCGGTGGCAGCGGGATCGGCCGCTTCGGCGGCGGACGCTGGCGGCCGCGCTGGCGGTCGGCGCGGTGACCGCGATCGTGACGGCGCTGCCCGTCATCCCTGCCGGGTCCATCGGCGGCACCCCGGTCGCCGAGATGAACGAGGTGGCCCGCGAGTCCGTCGGGATGCACGATCTCGCCCGGCAGGTCGGCCGGGTGGTGGACGGGCTTGCGGCGGCGGAGCGGGCCGGCGCCGTGCTGGTGGCGTCGAACTACGGGCAGGCGGGAGCGCTCGACCGGTGGGCGGAGGAGTTCGGGCTGCCGCCCGTCCACAGTCCCCACAACGAGCTGTGGTGGTGGGGGCCGCCGCCGGAGAGCGCCCGGACCGCCGTCTTCGTCGGTGTCCCGCCCCGTGCCCTCGCCGGCGCGTTCGCCGACTGCTCGCTCGCCGCGACCCTCGACGGGCTGCCTGGCGAGGAACAGGGCCGGCCGCTCACCGTCTGCCGCGAGCCCCTCCGGCCCTGGGCCGGGCTGTGGCCGGACATGCGCCATTACAGCTGACACCACCCTCCCGTGGCCGGACCCGGCGGTCGTGAGGCAGGATTACGGTGTGTTGCTGATCGACCTCGCCCGCACGTCGGCGGCCGTCGCCGTGGACCGGGCCCGTACGGCCAAGATCGGGCACCTGGCCGAGCTGCTGAGCCGGGTAAGACCGGACGAGGCGGAGATCGCGATCGCCTACCTCGCCGGTGAGCTGCGGCAGCGTCAGATCGGCGTGGGCTGGCGGAGCCTGCGTGACCTGCCCGAGCCGCGCCAGGTCGCCACGATGACCCTCGACCAGGTCGACGCGCTGCTCCAACGGATCGGATCTCAGGCCGGCCCGGGCTCGCAGGCGGCACGCCGGGGGCTGCTCACCGAGCTCTTCGCCGCGGCCACCCGGCAGGAGCAGTCGTTCCTGAAGCGGCTGCTGACGGGAGAGCTCCGCCAGGGCGCGCAGGGCGGCGTGATGGTCGAGGCGATCGCCAAGGCCGCGCAGGTCCCCGCCGCCGAGGTCCGCCGCGCGCTGACCCTGCGCGGCTGGCTGCCCGCGGTGGGGGCGGCCGCGCTGCGCGGCGGCGTCGCGGCGCTGCGCGCGTTCCGCCTCGAGGTGGGGCGCCCGGTCGCGCCGATGCTCGCGCAGAGCGCGCCGAGCGTCGCCGCCGCGCTGGAGAAGATCGGGGGGCCGGCCGCGATCGAGTGGAAGCTCGACGGGGTGCGGGTGCAGGCCCACCGGCGAGGCGAACAGGTGACGGTGTTCACCCGGACGCTCGACGAGATCACCGCTCAGGTCCCCGAACTGGTCGAGGCCGTCGCCGCACTGCCCCACACCGACCTGGTGCTCGACGGCGAGGTGATCGCGTTGCGGCCCGACGGCCGCCCGGAGCCCTTCCAGGTCACCTCCGGCCGGGTCGCGAGCAAGACCGGGGGCGACGAACTGCGTGCGGCGGTGCCGCTCAGCGTCTTCTTCTTCGACGCGCTGCGCGTCGGCGGGGCCGACCTGCTCGATCTGCCGGACGAGGAGCGGCACGCCGCGCTGGAGGCGGCCGTGCCGGCGGAGCTGATCACCCCGCGCCTCGTCACGGCCGACGCGGAGGAGGGCGAGGAGTTCTTCGCCGACGCCCTGCGGCGCGGCCACGAGGGCGTCGTGGTGAAGTCGCCGCGCACGCCGTACGCGGCGGGGCGGCGCGGAGCCGGTTGGATCAAGGTCAAGCCGCGGCACACCCTGGACCTCGTGGTGCTGGCCGCCGAATGGGGCAGCGGCCGGCGCCAGGGGTGGCTGTCCAACCTCCATCTGGGCGCCCTCGACCCCGAGAACGGCGGCTTCGTGATGCTCGGCAAGACCTTCAAGGGGCTGACCGACAAGCTGCTGACCTGGCAGACCCAGCAGTTTCTGCGGCTGGCCGAAGGCCCGGCCGACGACTGGGTGGTCACGGTCAAACCCGAGCTCGTCGTGGAGATCGCCTTCGACGGCGTCCAGCGGTCGAGCCGTTATCCGGGCGGGATGGCGCTGCGATTCGCCCGCGTGCTGCGCTACCGGCCGGACAAGCGGCCCGACGAGGCCGACACGGTCGAGGCGGTCCGCGCGCTCCTGCCCTGAGCGGCCACCTGTTTCACGGGCTCACCGCATCGGCTTCATTTCACCAGGCGGAGCGTCATCGGATAGCGGAACTCGGTGCCGGAGACGGCCGACACCCCCGCGACGATGGACAGCACGAACCACAGGACCCAGATGACCGGGATCAGGATGATGCCGACGACGGTGAACGGCAGCAGGATCGTGGCGCCCAGCACGGTGAGCTGGAAGTTCAGCGCCTCCACCGCCTGCCTCCTGACATACGGCGAACCACTGCCCGCCACCAGCATCATGATCAGCGGGCCGATCACGACCAGGCCGGTCAGCGCCAGCAGGTGCGCCCCGGCCCCGAGAAGGCGGTCGCGGGATTCGGCGGCCGGCCCGGGATAGGTCGGCGGGGGCGGCACGTAGGCGGGGCGTGAGCCGTACAGGTCGGTCATTATCGGCATGAGGTCCGCGTGCGTGCGCGCGGTCATGGCCCGATCCAGCCGCTCGTCCATCTCGATCTTGTCGATCCTGCCCGCCGCGAAGGCCGCCTTCACGTGCTCGACCACCTGATCACGGTCCGCGTCGGACACGCGTAGCTGCGGGTGCGGCACGGGCCCGTGCCCCTGCCACCGTGGTTTCGCTGCCGCCGGCATCAAAGCATCGCCTTCCGTCAGTGGCCGTCAATGGTCGTGACCGGCCCTATCTCGAGTCTGCCTCCATCTTCGGCGAGGCGGAGCGTGCCGGCATCAGGGAAATCCCCGACATGGCCCGGAGAAGTCCTTAACGCGTTCGTGATTGCGGGAAGGTATAAAAACGATATGGGATGGCGAGATCGCTACGGCCTGAGACGACGGCGCGGACCACGTGTCGCCAAGTTCGACCGCTCGGCGACCGATGAGGACATCGAGGCGCTCATCGAGTTCGCCAAGACCCGGCGCGGTGTCGAGTTCTACGTCGAACCGGAGACCTTCGCGACCGAGACCACGGCCGTCGCCGTGGCGCACGACGGGGAATGGACCCGCCGCCGTGTCGGAGCGCCGGCGGTGATCGGCAAGGTCGCCAGAGATCTCGCGCTGCCGGTCTACGACGTGCAGCTCACCGGCTATCCTGCACGGATGCGGGCCTACAACGAACGGCGTCGCCAGGCCGAGAGCGGGGAACCCGCCTAGGCATCGCCGGCTCAGCCCGCCAGCGCGGACGGTTCCTCCCCCAGCAGAGCGCACAGCGGCGCCAGCCATCCCGAGTTGGGCGGGCCCATCTCGATGTCGATGTCCTCGGGTGAGGGCATGCGGTCGCGTAACGCGTCCGGCGGCAGCAGATGCGCCAGCGCCTGCCGCAGCAGGATCGCCATGGAGTAGCCGGGGTCGGCGGCGAGCGCCCGGTCCAGGGCCATGCTCGCCAGCGCGCAGTCTCCCGCGCGCCAGGCAGCGGCGGCCAGCAGTGAGGCGGCGGGAGCGACGCAGCACGGCTCCAGCCTGCGCGTGAGGTCCCGCCACAGGATCGAATGCGCGTCGCGGTCGTCGAACAGCGCCCACGCCTCGTCCCGTATCCGGATGACCGCGAGATCGAAGCCGAGGCGGGCCGCCTCGTCGTCGTCCAACCGGCCGCCGGAGGCGTACCTCTCGATCGCGGCCCGGACCCGGGCCAGGCCGTCGGCGACGAACACCGCGGCGAATCCGTCGGTGGGCGTGCCCGCTCCGGCCAGCCTGGTGCGCAGGTCGGCCACGACGCGCCGGGTGGCCTCCCGCATGGCCGCTCCGCCGGACGGTTCGAGCGAGCGCCTCAGGCTGACGCGGTCGGGCAGCGCGACCAGCCCGTGCACGACGGCCTCGGCGGCCACGTGGCTGAACTCCGGGTCGTACGGCGTGCCATCGGCCGGACAGCAGGCCGGGTCGGCGCACGCGTACGACCAGTAGCGGCCCTCGTCCGCTCGCAGCGCCTCGGCCACGCCGATGCCGGCCTGCGCGAGCCGCCGCATGACCTCGTCGACGGCGGGCGTCACGAGGCGGCCCGAGCCGTACCCGACCACGATGGCCATCGTGACCTGCTCGCGCCGCAGCAGCGGGACGAGCGGGTCGAGATCTCCGGGACGGGACGGCAGGTCCCATCGCGTGCTCAGCCGCAGCGCCCGCCCGGCGAAGCCGGTGACGACGAGGCTGTCGGCGGGATGGAACCCGATGAGGTACGGCACGGCGGCGAGGATGTCCGCCGGAGTGGAGAGCACGAGTTTCCGTGTAGCGGTCATGGGGCCAAAGCCTGCCCGCCGGGCTCCCCCGCTCTCCCCCCGAACGTCCCGCTGTGGAAAATCCCGGCCACCCCACCCACACAGATCGGTCGGAATCCACCCGCCCTGTGGAGAACCTCCCCACGAGCCGTCGACGCCCGCCGTCGCGGCGGACACCGCTCACGGCGTGGGCCGCGCCAGGTGCAGGCGGACGAGCATGGCGGCGCCGGCCACGGCGGCGGGCATGAGTGCCACGCTGACGAGCGGCACGAGGAAGGCCAGGAAGATGGGGACGCCGAAGCCGAGCGAGACCGCCTTGTTCGAGCGGAGCAGGGCGAACCGCTCCTTGCGTGCGAGGCCCCGGCGTTCCATCGCCAGGGCGGTGAGCTCCACGGTGAGGAAGAAGCCCGAGACCATCGCGCCGAGCACCGGCACGACGGTCTGACCGATCACCGGCACGAATCCGAGCACGAACAGCGGGATCGTGAACATCAGGACATACCCGAGCGTGATGATGCTGTCTCGGATGGACCGGAAGAACGACCGCCAGAAGGGCTGGTCCGGCCCGTCGGGCAGCCCACCGAGGTCCTCCTCCACCTTCTCCGAGAGCTTCTCGTAGAACGGTTCCCCGATGACCAGCGTCACCGCCGTGAACGTCAGTACGGCGAGGCCGAGACCGGCCACGAAGACGACGATGCCGGCGAGGACCCGGAACGTGTCGCGCCAGCCCCAGTCGTCGGCGAAGGGCGTGGCCCAGGCGGCGATGTCACCCGCGTGCGTGCCGAGCCAGATCAGCGCTACCACGTAGAGAACGAGCGCGATCAAAGCCGGGATCAGGCCGAACAGCCACCATTTGGGATGCCTGACGATCCAGCCGAGTCCCTTGAAGCAGTAGCCGATCCCGTCGGCGAAACCACCCAGACCACGCCGCCCGGACGCACCGGTACCGTGCCGATCATTCCCGTTCACGCGGGGCAGGCTACCGCCAAAGGCGCGTGACGGGCACCCCGAGATCGGCGAACAGGCGCCGGAGCAGGGGCAGCGAGATCCCGAGCACGTTGCCGTGGTCGCCGTCGATGCCGTCGACGAACCAACCACCGAGGCCGTCGAGGGTGAACGCCCCGGCGACACGCAGCGGCTCCCCGCTGGCGACGTACGCGGCGATCTCGTCGTCACTCGGCGTGCCGAACCGCACGACGGTCGAGCCCACGGCCGAGGCCATGCCGCCTCCCGCCACATCGATGACACAGTGCCCGGTCAGCAGCCTGCCGGTCCTCCCCCGCATCATCCGCCAGCGGCGCACCGCCTCCTCCGGCGAGGCGGGCTTGCCGTACGCGACGCCGTCGAGTTCGAGCACGGAATCGCAGCCGATGACGAGGCCGTCGCCGAGGGTCCGGGACACGGCGGCGGCCTTGGCCTCGGCCAGGGCGAGGCAGAGGTCTCCCGGGGTGTCGGCGGTGACGGCCTCCTCGTCCACCCCGCTGACGATCACCTTGGGGTCGAGCCCGGCGGCGCGCAGCACGCCGAGCCGGGCGGGTGAGGCGGAGGCAAGCACGAGCTCGGTCACACCGGGCAGCCTACCGGCCACGGGTGGACCGCTAGTCCTTCTTCTTCTGCAGCACGTGGATGGAGGACATCACCTTGTAGATGTCCTTCCAGTACTTCTTCTGACTGTCGGGGATCGAGACGAACACGAGGGCGGGTTTCTTGCCGGGGATGTCGACCAGGGCGACCGCCGCCATCGACGTCCGCTTCTTGCCCTTGATCGTGTAGTTCACGCGGTATCCCAGCAGCCAGCCGTCCCGCCTGCCGACCTTGAGCGGCTGGGAGGCCGACCAGGCGATCGTCGCCCCGGAGGGTTGATGGTTGAGCGTCCAGCGCGCCGCGAGGAAGGCGGTGTCGCGCAGGCTCTCCTGCACGGGGATGGGGACGGGGCAGGAGACCAGCATCCCGCGGAACTCCGATCCCCGGATCGCGGGCAGCATCTGGCGGGAGGCGAACGGCTTGCCCCTGGCGGCCTTCCACGCCTTGGCGAACCGCGGGAAGGCCACGCCGGAGCGCTGGTCCTTGATCAGGCCTCGGGTGGCGGTGGTGCGGCCCGGCAGCCGACGCAGCTTACGGGTACTCGCGGACAGCGCCGGCACCCTCGGGTCCGATAACGCGGCGTCCATCGCGCTGCGTCCCCCGGACGGCGACCGGGCCGCCGAGGGCGTGGGGCTCGGCGTAGCGGAGGTCGTGGGCGAGGTGGTGCCGTCCGGGCCGGCCGTCGCGGCCAGGGCCCCCACGGTCGGCTCCCCCGTCGGATCCGCGGTCTGCCCGCTGGTCGGGGCCGGGGTGCGCCGGACGTCCATGACGTCCGCCGCCTCGGCGCGGGGAGCGGGCTCGTCCCCGCTGAGCAGCACGACGGCCGCGGCCGCGCCCACCACCACGACGGCGGCGGCACCGGCGATCACTCGATAGACCACGCGCATCGGCAGATCGCCGAGCCCCCTGCCGGAACTCGACGGCGGTGGAGCCTCAGGGACCGTGATCTTCGGGAGAGGTGTCGTCTCCGCCTCGGCCGCGATGTAAGTGGGAACAGCCTTATTCCCATAGTCCCCAGGTGCCACGTTCGGGAGCGTACGGCATATGCCCCTATGTCCGGGCACGATCCCTGTCACACTTCGGGAACGCCCGTCTCCGCAGCGGCACGGATCACCGGATCGGCTCCACGGGGCCGTGGGTTCACGGACGGGTTCACGGGACGGGGCTCACCGGACCGCTTCACGGGACCGGGACGGCGGCCGGACGGCCCTGCCGTACGTTCGAGACGATCCGGGCCGACATGAGCGCCGCGAGCAGGCACAGAGCGCGATGAGCTGCCGGCTCGCGGTCATCGGCACGGTCAGGCCACTGCCGGTCGAGACCAGCAGCAGCGCGGCCGAGACCACCCGGCGCATGCCGAACCGGTCCATCAGCGCCGCGGCGAACGGAGCGCACAACCCGTAGAGCATGAGGTTCACCGAGACCGCGAGCGAGATCGTCCCCTTGGTCCAGCCGAACTCGTCCTGCAGCGGGTTGATCAGAACACCCGGGGTGGCGCGGAAGCCGGCGGCTCCGATGATGGCGACGAAGGCGACGGCCGCCACGATCCAGGCCCGATGCACCGCTCTAACGCTGTTCCCGCGCGTACGGCTCGATCCCAACGTGCTGTTCGTGGACGCCGGCGACATCCTGACCTCCGCCGGAGTCGCAGCGGGCATCGACCTGTGCCTCCATGTCGTCCGGCGCGACCACGGCAGCGACGTCGCCAACCGGGTGGCCCGGCGCTGCGTCACGCCGCCGTTCCGGGAAGGCGGCCAGGCCCAGTTCATCGAGCGTCCGCTGCCTGACCCGGCGGGCACCACCACGACGCGGACGAGAGCCTGGATGCTGGAGAACCTGGCCGAGCCGGTGGACCTCGCGGCCCTGGCCGGGCACGCCCGCATGAGCGTGCGTACCTTCACCCGCAGGTTCCGCGAGGAGACCGGGCTGAGCCCGACCAGGTGGCTCACCCGGCAGCGGGTGGAGCACGCCCGTCACCTGCTGGAGACGACGGACCTGCCGGTGGACGAGATCGCGAGGAGATCCGGGTTCGGCACGACGGTGTCACTGCGCCAGCACCTGCACACGGCCGTCGGCGTCTCTCCGCAGGCCTATCGCCGGACCTTCCACACGCCCGGCGGCGATGGGCGACCTGCGCGCCCGCGAGGTTAGGATCACGACGTGTTGCGTCCCGTTTATCCCCTGATCACCGAACGTCTCGTACTACGCCCGTTCACCGACGACGACTTCGACGACGTGTACGCCTACCATTCGCGGCCCGAGGTGGCCCGCTATCTCTACTGGGAGGCCCGCGACCGGGAACAGGTCCGCACGGCGCTGGAGAGGATGACGACGCAGACCACGCTGACCGAGGAGGGGCAACTCCTGCTGCTCGCGGTCTACTGGCCCGAGGCCGGGGCCGTGGTCGGCCAGGTCAACCTCGAGTGGCTCAGCCAGGAGAACCGCCAGGGCGAGACGGGATTCGTCTTCAACCCCGACTACCACGGCAAGGGCCTGGCCCGCGAGGCGGCCGAGGTCATGCTGCGCCTGGGCTTCGAGGAGCTCGGGCTGCACCGCGTCATCGGCCGCTGCGACCCGCGCAACGAGCCGTCCTGGCGTCTGATGGAACGACTCGGCATGCGACGCGAGGCGCACTTCGTACAGAACGAGATCTTCAAGGGCGAGTGGGGCGACGAGTACGTCTACGCCATGCTCGCCGAAGAATGGCGGACCCGCCGGAGGTGACCACGATGAAAGGCGGGGAACGAAACCTTCCCCGCCTCGAACCGGTGGAGCTATGGGGACTCGAACCCCAGACCCCCTCCATGCCATGGAGGTGCGCTACCAGCTGCGCTATAGCCCCTCGCACCGCTGCGATCGCGGCGCCACGCCAGTGTATAGGACTTCGCGACCGCATCCCAACGTGATCCCGGACATGGCCTCGGACATCGCCTCGGACGTGACCCCGGACGTGATTAAGTGCGCGTGCCGGATCACGGTCCCCTGGAGGCGGTCTCGGCCGGCAACTGCATCGAGAACCAGACGGTCTTGCCGCCGGCGACCCTGGTGGTCCCCCAGCGTTCGGCGAGCTGGCTGACCAGGTAAAGCCCCCGGCCGTACTCGTCGAGCAGGCCGGGCTCGTGCAGCGCGGGCATCCGGTGGTCGTCGTCGCTCACCTCGCACAGCAGCACATCGGTGCGCAGCAGCCTGATCGTGATGGGCCGGGAGGTCCGGCGCACCGCGTTCGTCACCAGCTCGGACGCGAGGAGCTGCGCCACCGGGACCATCTGTTCGAGCCCCCAGGAGGTCAGCGTGCGGCTGACCAGGCCGCGCACCCGCGCCGGGGTCATCGGCTGCGGTTCCATCAGCCACTGGGCGACGTGTTCGCTCGGGATCCCGCGGAACCTGATGGCCAGCAGCGTGACGTCGTCGGCATGGACCGCGGGCAGCACCCGGTCGCACATCTCCTCGATCGGAGCGGGCCGGGAGAGCTTGCCGCGCAGCTCCTCGACGCTCTGGCCGATGTCCCTGCCGCGCTCCTCCACGAGCCCATCGGTGTAGAGGACGAGCATGCTGCCGTCGTCCGCCGCGATCTCCATCGTCTCGTACGGCGTGCGGCCGAGACCGATCGGCGGGCAGCGTGGCGGGAACAGCACCTCCGTCCGGCCGTCCGATCCGATGAGGACGGGCGGCGGATGCCCGGCGCTGGCGATCGTGCAGCGGCGCAGCACGGGGTCATAGACGCAGTAGACACAGGTCGTGAGCGTCTGGTCGGCCAGCCGCTGCGCGATCTCGTCGAGCGAGTGGAGCACCTGCTCGGCGGGCAGATCGAGCGAGGCCAGGGTCTGCACCGCCGTACGGAGCCGGCCCATCACCGCGGCGGCGGCCGGGCCGTGGCCCATGACGTCGCCCACGACCAGGGCGACCCTGCTGCCCGGAAGCGGGATCACGTCGAACCAGTCGCCGCCGACCCGTTCCGCCGCCGGCCGGTAGCGGAAGGAGATGTCGACCCCGGGCAGATCGGGCGGGCTCTCGGGGCGGATCCCCCGTTGGAGGATCTCCACGGTCTCGAGCTGCTGGCGGTGCAGCCGCTCATGGAAGATCGTGAGCGCGGCGGGGACACCGAACTGGCCCGCCACGAGCACGTCTCCCTCGTCGAACGGCGGGCGCGCCCGGTCCCTGGCGAACAGGGCGCAGCCGACCGGCTTGCCGTACGCGCGCAGCGGCACGGCGATCAGATGCTCATCGAGCAGCTCAGGACCGCGCGGCAGCTCGCCGGACCACCGGTGCGGCAACCTTCGCGCCGGGTCGACGCGGTGCCGCGCCTCGCCCTCGACGTAGACCGCGGCGGCGTCCGCCAGCCTGGGGACCGCCACCTCGCACAGCAGCCGTGCCGCCTCCTGCGGGCTCGGGCTGTCGCCGATCGCCTGTACGGCCTGGCCGAGGTAGGCCAGCTCGGTGAAGGTGTCCCCGTCCCACGACACGGGTCATCCCGCCGTTCAGAATCCGTCGCTGCGGCAATTGAGGAACAGCTGGATTTCCGGCGGTGCCTGGGTGGTCGCCGGGGCATACGAAATGTGATTCTGTGAGAGCACAGTGAAACCGGCGGCCTCGACGACCTCGCGCAACTCGTCGCGCAGATATCCGGTCACCCGGACCGGGGCGCCGAGAAACTGGAAAGGAACGTCGTCGAGGTCGATTTCCACCATGCTCAGCGAGAGCAGACCGCCGGGTGCGAGCACCGTGCGCAGGTTGGCGAGCGCCTTGCCGATCTCGGCGCGGGGCAGCATGAGCAGGCTGAAGAAGGCCGCGACGGCGTCGAACGTGCCGAGCGAGGTGTCGAGGTCGAGGACGTCGACCTCGAGGAACGTGCCCACGGGAACGTTCTGCCTGGCCAGGTCCAGCATCACGGGCGAGATGTCGATGCCGACGACCTCGCATCCGGCGTCGGCGAACTGCCGTGCCGTGGGCGACCCGGTGCCGCAGCCGACGTCGAGGACGCGGGCGCCCGGCTTGAGTTGCTTGATCATCCACTCGCCGGCGGCGACCTGGCCGTCCTTGTGGGGGAAGGCCTCGTCATACCGCGAGCCGATGCGATTGAACGCCTCGGCCTGGAGCACCCGGTACTCGTGACCGAGGCCGCCCGACCCTGATTCGATTGTCATCCTCGCCGCCAACTGATCAGCTGTCTTTACCTTCTCTTAAATAGGGGTCCTCGACGGGCAAAGTCAAGCCATTCCACAGCTAGTTTGATATTTAACCAGTTCTCCGGTCAGAGATCACTGTCAAGGACAAGTGATCACTACGTCACCCTCCGCCGCGTCACTCCGCGGCCACCTCCATGACCTGCGCGTTGCTCCACTCGGTGCGCCGGCAGAGAAAAGCGCCCACCCCCGGGGGCTGGGGGTGGGCGCGTCGCCACATGCGGCCGAGTCGCCGCGGGCGGCCTCACTTGAGGATCGGGAGCCGCTTGACCAGGGCGGTCCGGCCCCACCAGGCGCCGATGCCCAGGGTGTCGCCGGCGTTCGCCATGGCCAGACCGGCCAGCACGATCGCGTAGACGATGTGCTCGTCCATGAAGGGGTTGGTGACCAGGGGCAGCGCCGCGGCCCACATCAGGACCATCATCAGACCGCCGGCGACCGCCGCGATCCGCATCCCCGCACCCACGATGAGCGCCCCGCCGACGCCCAGCAGCCCGAGCATGAACAGCAGGTCGACCCAGCCCTGACCGGCCAGCCCGCCGAAGAACCCGCCGAGCGCGTTGTCGGCCGTGCCCTTCAGGAAACCGGTGGTCGGGCTGCCACCCTGGACCCAGGCCCTGTCGGCGGGAGTGGCGAACCCCCAGCCGAAGGTCTTGTCGAGGAAGGCCCACAGGAACACCCAGCCGAGGGCGATCCGGGCGAGCGCCCAGGCGTAGGCGGCGGGTCCGGTGCGTGCTCCGTCCGTTTCACGCTTACGGCCGGCGGCCGGGTCCACCGGGATCCGGGTGACGGGGACGGTGTGCCTGCCGGTCTCGGTGGCAGGGGGAACGACACCGGCGTTGTTCCTCTGGCGACGTCCTTCGATGGTGGCCATGACCGGCCCCTTTCCTTCGCTTTGCGATTCCTTTGTTCGACGCCTTAATCACATCGCTTCCGGCGTCCGGATCGCAGAGCCGTACGGCTCGTCCGCGGCGCACCCGAGGTCCCGACCTGGCCGGGACCTTCGGCCCTGGGCCGTCCCCCACGGGGCGGAAGAGCGCGGGTGGAAGACCACGGGCGAGAACCACCCGAAGACGCCGAAGAGCCGCCCCCGGTCGGAGGCGGCTCTTCGTCCGCGTTCATATGTGTGTGGAGCTATGGGGACTCGAACCCCAGACCCCCTCCATGCCATGGAGGTGCGCTACCAGCTGCGCTATAGCCCCTTGCGATTGCGAGCCCAGTGTATAGGAGTCCGTGCGAGTGCGGTAATCGGCGCGAGCCGCCGCCGGGATGTCACATCCGAGCGAGCGTGATAGGTCTGCACTCATATGACCGCTGACCTGTTCACCCAGCATCGCGGCCTGCTCACGGGCGTGGCGTACCGGATCCTCGGCAGTGTCGCCGACGCCGAGGACGTGGTCCAGGAGACCTGGCTCCGCTGGTCGGAGGTGGATCACGCGAAGGTGACCGAACCGAAGGCGTACCTCATCCGCGTGACGACCAACCTCGCCATCGACCGGCTGCGCCGGGTCAGGGCCCGCCGCGAAGCGTACGTCGGGCCCTGGCTGCCCGAACCGATCATCACGACGGCGGACGCGGCAGAGCGCGCCGAGCTGGCGGACAGCGTCGAGCTCGCCCTGCTGGTCGTCCTGGAGACGCTCTCGCCGTTGGAGCGGGCGGTGTTCGTGCTGCGCGAGGCCTTCGGCCTCCCCCATGCCGAGATCGCCGAGGTCGTGGGACGGGGCGAGCCGGCCGTGCGGCAGCTCGCCCGCAGGGCCCGAGAGCACGTCCGCGAGCGCCGGCCCCGGTTCGACGTGGACCGGGGCGAGCGCAGGAGGATGACCGAACGGTTCCTGGCCGCCTGCGTCGAGGGCGATCTCGAAGGGCTGACGTCGCTGCTGGCCCGGGACGTGACGCTGGTCGGTGACGGCGGCGGTAAGGCGAAGGCGCCGCTGCGCGTGCTGTACGGCGCCGACCACGTCGCCCGGTTCATGGCCTCTCTTGCGGGCGAACGCAGCCTGCGGCGACTGCGGCGGGCGTTCGCGGCCCCACCATCCGGCGGGCTCGCGGCGGAGATCGGACCGGCGGGCTTCGGCGTGGAGATCACCGATGTGAACGGCGGTCCGGCCGTGCTGGTGACCGTCGGCGGAGTGGTGATCACCATGCTCTCGCTGGTCGTGGAGGACGGCCTGATCACCACCGTCTACCTGGTCGCCAACCCCGAGAAGCTGAGTCGTCTCCGGTCGATGTCACATCCGCGGGAGCCGGGTGCGTCCGGACGGGCATGAGCGACAACAACACCATCACCGTCGTCGGCGGCGGACTCGCCGGTCTGACCGCCGCCATCGCCTGTGCCGAGGGCGGCGCGAGCGTCACCCTGTACGAGGCGCACCGCACGCTGGGCGGCCGCGCGCGGTCGTCCGCCGAGCCGTACGTCGCCGACGACGGCCCGCACGCTCTCTACGCCGGCGCGTCCCTCCGCTGGCTGGCGGAACGCGGCCTGGCCCACCCGATCGTCACCCCGGGCGTACGGGAACTGCGCCGCGTGCGGTTCCGGCACGCGGACCGGGTCATCGGGCGGCCCCCGCTGAGCCTGTTCCGGATGATCGCCCGGCGGGGGATGACGGCCCCGGTCGACGAGGCGTTCGGCCAGTGGGCCACCCGGCACTTCGGCGCCGAGGCGGCCAGGGCGGTCGGCGGCCTGCTGGGCGTGGTGACCTTCGAAGCCGACCCCGGGAGGCTGTCGGCGGCCTTCGTCTGGGAGCGGTTCCGGCGGGTGACCGCCCTGCCCCCGCAGGCCCGCTACGTCATCGGCGGGTGGGGGCGCCTGATCGGGCGGATGGCCGAACACGCCCGCGCGCTGGGCGTCCGGATCGAGACCGGCTCCCGGGTCGACCGGCTCCCGGACGGCCCGGTCATCGTCGCCACCTCGCTGGACGCCGCCCGGGTGCTGCTCGGCGACGAGACCCTGCGCTGGGAGAGCGGCCGCGCCGTCCTGCTCGACCTGGGCGTACGGCGAGAGCGGGCGGACCTCTTCTTGGTCTCGGACCTGGACGAGGGCGGTTTCCTGGAGCGCTGCTCGCTGTCGGACCCGACGCTCGCTCCGCCCGGGGAGAGCCTCGTGCAGTCGCACATGCCGATGCGGGCCGGCGAGTCGAAGGCGCAGGCCCTGGACCGGCTCGAACGGCTGGCCGATCTCGGGATGCCGGGCTGGCGCGAGCGGGTGACCTGGCGCCGCGACGGTGTGGCGAACCGGCGGACCGGCGCGCTCGACCTGCCGGGGACGACCTGGCGCGACCGGCCGGCCATCGACCGCGGCGACGGCGTCTGGCTGGCCGGTGACGGCGTCGCCGCTCCCGGCCTGCTCGGGGAGGTCGCGATCAACAGCGCGGTCTCCGCCGCGCGGGCCGCGCTGTCGGCGCGCCCCCGCGTCCGGGCCGCCTGAGCCGCTCGGGCAGGCGCTTGTAAGCAGGCGAAGGGCCCCTCCCCGTGCGGCTCCGGGGAAGGGCCCGGTCAGGTCCGCCGTGCCGTACCGGCGCGTGAGCGGCGACAGGGTTCCGGTACGGCACGGCGGGCGTCAGGGACGCCCGATCGGCTCCCAGCCGCGGCGCGGCGGGCGGGAGCCCGCCACGTCCTCGCGGCTGCGGTAGACGATGTACGGACGGGTCAGATAGCCGACCGGTGCGGTCAGCATGTGCACCAACCGGGTGAACGGCCACGCGGCGAACAGCACCAGCGCGCTGAGCGCGTGCAGCTTGAACAGCAGCGGGGCGCCCGCCATCAGGCTCGCCTCCGGCTGGAGGTAGAAGACCGACCGGAACCACGGGGAGATCGTGGTGCGGTAGTCGTAGCCGCCGCCGACGATGTTGGCCATGACGGTCGCGGCCAGCCCGAGCAGGATCGTCAGCGCGAGCAGGGCGTACATCAGCTTGTCGTTGCGTGTGGTGGCGGTGAACACCGGGCCGACGGTGCGGCGGCGGTAGATCAGGATGACCATGCCGGCGACCGTGCAGACGCCCGCGATCGTGCCGAGCACGACAGCCACGATGTGGTAGGCCTCCTCGCTCACCCCGACGGCCTCGGTCCAGCTCTTGGGGATCACCAGGCCGCCGATGTGACCGAGCAGCACCACGAGGATGCCGAAGTGGAACAGCGGGCTGCCGATCCGCAGCAGCCGCGACTCGTACATCTGGGACGAGCGGGTGGTCCAGCCGAACTTGTCGTACCGGTAGCGCCAGACGTGGCCGAGCACGAAAACGGTCAGGGACACGTACGGGGCGACCACCCACAGCGTCACGTCGAGAGCGTTCATCGGGTTCCTCCCCGTGCCATACCGGCGGCGTTCAGGCCGGCGCTGTCCAGGCTCGCGTCCAGGCCGAAGGGCTCCAGGCCGACCTCCTCGGCCGGCGGTCCCTCCGCTGCCAGCCGCAGGGCGGCCGCGCGCTCGCGCGCGGTGGGCTCGGGCAGCGTGGCCAGCACGGCGGCGACCACCTCGGCGTACGGCGAGGCCTCGGTGCGCAGCGCGTGCAGCAGGGTCTCCAGGCCGGCGCGGTGTTCACGCAGCAGCCGCCCGGCCGCCTGGGTGGCGCCCCGGCCGGACAGCTCACAGACCACGGCCAGGTGGTCGGGCAGCTCGTCGGCCACCTCGAACCCGGCCTCCCGATAGGCGTGCTTGAAGCGCAGCAGGGCCATGCCGCGCTTGCGCGTGTCGCCGTAGGTGTAATAGGTGAGGTACGGGCAGCAGCGCCGCTTCAGGTCGAATATCGCGACGTAGTGCGCGGCAAGCTCGGGCAGCGGGGTGGCGGCCACGTGGTCGAGGAAGGCGGTCAGCCGGGCGGCGGCCTCCCCCGGCCCACCGCCGGCCGGCAGCCCGGCCACGGTCCGGGACAGCACGGGCAGCGCCTCGACGAGCCCCTCGTCGGGGTAGCCCAGCAGCACCGACGCCGCCATGTGCACGTTTCGCATGGCCTGGTCGCCGCTCACGGCTTCTCCTTCCGCTTCGGGAACAGCCCGTCGGGTGTGCCCTTGCCGTCCCAGTTCAGCAGGTTGACCCGGCCGCGCAGTTCGTCCGCCCGGCCGAGATCGTCGGTGGCCTGGCGTTCCTTCAGCGCGTGGAAGTTCTCCACGGCCACCGGCGCCGGCCCTCCGGACGCCTCGCCGAACGGCCCGCCCATGCCGGGGCCGCCCTCGTAGTCCAGACTGCATCCGGTGGCGAGCTCCTCCAGCTTGGCGCCCTGCTCGGCGTGCGCCTTCGGGATGACGTACCGCTCGTCGTAGGCGGCGATGGCCAGCAGCCGGTACATCTCCTCGATCGTCGCGCCGGTCATCCCGACCTCCGCCGCGATCGACTCGTCGCGCTCCCGGCCGAGGTTGATGTCCCTCATGTAGGCCCGCATCGCGGCGAGGCGGCGCAGCACGGCGCGGACCGGCTCCGGGTCGCCGGCGCTGAAGATCTCGGCCAGGTAGCCGATGGGGATGCGCAGCGCGTCGATCGCGCCGAACAGGTTGCCCGCCTTCTCACCGTCGTGACCGGTGTTGGTCAGCACGTCGACCACGGGCGACAGCGGCGGGACGTACCAGACCATCGGCATCGTGCGGTACTCGGGATGCAGCGGCAGGGCCACGCCGTACTCGAAGATCAGCTTGTGGATCGGCGAGCGCCGCGCCGCCTCGAGCCAGTCCTCCGGGATGCCGGACTCGCGGGCCGCGGCGATCACCTCGGGGTCGTGCGGGTCGAGCATGACGCTCTTCTGCGCCTCCAGCAGCGCCTTCTCGTCCTTGACCGAGGCGGCCTCGGCGACCCGGTCGGCGTCGTAGAGGATCAGCCCGATGTAGCGCAGCCGGCCGACGCAGGTCTCCGCGCACACGGTCGGGATGCCGACCTCCACCCTCGGGTAGCAGAACGTGCACTTCTCGGCCTTGCCGGTCCGGTGGTTGAAGTACACCTTCTTGTACGGGCAGCCCGTCACGCACATCCGCCAGCCGCGGCAGCGGTCCTGGTCCACCAGGACGATGCCGTCCTCCGAGCGCTTGTACATCGCCCCCGACGGGCAGGAGGCGACGCACGAGGGGTTGAGGCAGTGCTCGCAGATGCGCGGCAGGTAGAACATGAAGGCCCGCTCGAACTCCAGCTTGACCTCGTCCGACACCTTGCGCAGCACCGGGTCGGCCGGCGCCAGCTCGGGGGCCCCGGCCAGGTTGTCGTCCCAGTTGGCACTCCACCTGATCTTCGTCGGCTCGCCGGTGATGAGCGACCTGGGCCGGGCCACCGGGGTGTCCTCGCTCACGGGGGCGGAGAACAGCCGGTCGTAGTCGTACGTCCACGGCTCGTAGTAGTCGTTGATGGACGGCATGAGCGGGTTGGCGAAGATGGTCAGCAGCTTGCGCAGCCGCCCGCCGGCCTTCAGCCGCAGCCGTCCGTTCTTGCCGAGCTCCCAGCCGCCCTTCCACTTCTCCTGGTCCTGATAGGTGCGGGGGTAGCCCTGGCCCGGCCGGGTCTCGACGTTGTTGAACCAGACGTACTCGGTGCCCGCCCGGTTGGTCCAGGCCTGCTTGCAGGTGACCGAGCAGGTGTGGCAGCCGATGCACTTGTCCAGGTTCATCACCATGGCGAGCTGCGCCATAACCCTGGTCATCAGTAGTCGACCTCCTGGGAACGGCGGCGGATCACCGTGACCTCGTCGCGCTGGTGGCCGGTCGGGCCGAGATAGTTGAAGGCGAAGGAGAGCTGGGCGTAGCCGCCGATGAGGTGGGTGGGCTTGAGCAGCAGCCGGGTCAGGCTGTTGTGGATGCCCCCGCGGCGGCCGGAGGTCTCGCTCTTCGGCACGTCCACGACCCGCTCCTGGGCGTGGTACATGTACACGGTGCCCTCGGGCATCCGGTGGGAGACCACGGCCCGGGCCACGACGACGCCGTTGCGGTTGACCGCCTCCACCCAGTCGTTGTCCGAGATCCCGGCCCTGGCCGCGTCCGCCGGGCTCATCCAGATGGTCGGGCCGCCGCGCGACAGCGTCAGCATCAGCAGGTTGTCCTGATATTCGGAGTGGATCGACCACTTGGAGTGCGGCGTCAGATAACGTACGGCGATGCCGTCGCCGCCGGTGGCGGCGTCGACCAGCGCGGCCGTGTTCAGCGGCGGCCGGTAGACGGGCATCGTCTCGCCGGCCTCCTGCATCCAGTCGTGGTCGAGGTAGAAGTGCTGCCGCCCGGTGAGCGTGTGCCAGGGCTTGCGGTGCTCCAGGTTGATCGTGAAGGCGGAGTAGCGCCGCCCGTCGGTCTCGCTGCCCGACCACTCGGGCGAGGTGATCACCGGGACCGGGCGGGCCTGGGTGTCGGCGAAGGTGATCCGCCGGTGCTCGTCGGCCAGGCCGGACATGTCGGTCCCGGTGCGCCGGGCGAGCGTGGCGAACCCCTGGGCCGCCAGGTGGCCGTTCGTGGTGCCCGACAGCGCGAGGATCGTCTCGCACATCTGCACGTCGGTGGCGAGGGACGGCCGCCCCTCGGCGACACCGCCGTGCACGGTCCCGTTGGTCCGGCGCAGCCGGTCGACCTCGGCCTCGACGTCGAACGTGACGCCCTTGGTCGTGGCGCCCAGCTTGTCGGCCAGCGGCCCGAGCGCCGCCATCTGCTCGGCGATCGCGCCGTAGTCCCGCTCCACCACCACGATCTTGGGGAACGTACGGCCCGGCGTGGGCGCCTGGCCGGTCTCCCGCCAGTCGTGCACCGTCCCGTGCGGGTTGGCCAGCTCGTCCGGGGTGTCGTGCAGCAGCGGAGCGGCCACGAGATCCTTGCGCACCCCCAGGTGGGTGCGGGCGAGCGCGCTGAACGCCTTGGCGATCGCGTGGAAGGCGGCGAAGTCCGTACGGGTCTGCCACGGCGGATCGATCGCCGGGGTGAACGCGTGGACGAACGGGTGCATGTCGGTCGACGACAGGTCGTGCTTCTCGTACCACGTGGCCGCCGGCAGCACGATGTCGGAGAACAGTGTGGTCGAGGTCATGCGGAAGTCCAGCGACAGCAGCAGGTCGAGCTTGCCGCGCGGCCCCTCCTCACGCCAGGTCACGTCCACGGGCCGCTGGTCGGGCCCCAGCTCCTCGGCGCGTACGGAGGAGTCGGCGCCGAGCAGGTGACGCAGGAAGTACTCGTTGCCCTTGGCCGAGGACCCGAGCAGGTTGGCACGCCAGACCGTCAGCACCCGCGGCCAGTTCTCCGGCGCGTCCGGATCCTCGCAGGCGAAGCCGAGCTCGCCCGCCTTCACCCGTTCCGCGATGTACGGCCCGGGCTGTCCGCCGGCCGCCTCGGCCTCGTCGGCGAGATCCAGCGAGTTGCGGTCGAACGTGGGATAGGACGGCATCCAGCCCATCCGGGCCGACTGCGAGAGCAGGTCGACGCTCGTCTTCCCGTTGAACACGCCCGAGCCGAGCGGCGAGGCGACCACGTCGGCGGTGTGGGTGTCGTAGCGCCACTGATCGGTGTGCAGGTAGAAGTAGGCCGTACCGATCATCTGCCGGGGCGGCCGGTTCCAGTCGAGGCCGAAGGCCAGCTGTGCCCAGCCGGTGATCGGGCGGCACTTCTCCTGGCCGACGTAGTGCGCCCAGCCGCCGCCGTTGACGCCCTGGCAGCCGGTGAGCGTCACCAGAGCGAGGAACGACCGGTACATCGTGTCGGAGTGGAACCAGTGGTTGGTGCCGGCCCCCAGGATGATCATCGATCGGCCCCCGGACTCCTCGGCGTTCCGCGCGAACTCCCGGGCGATCCTGGCCGCTGCGGCGGCGGGCACCGAAGTGATCTTCTCCTGCCAGGCCGGTGTGTACGGCACGGCCGGGTCGTCGTATCCGGCCGGCCACTCCCCCGGCAGCCCGTCGCGGGCCACGCCGTACTGCGCGAGCAGCAGGTCGAAGACCGTGGTGACGAGGTGGCCGCCCACCCGCCGGACCGGCACGCCGCGGCGCAGCACCCCGCCGTCCCCGGCCTCCTCCTCCGCCGCGTCGAAGCGCGGCAGCGAGACGGGCACGGCCTCGCCCGCTCCGATCAGGGTCAGCGTGGGGTCGACGTCGCCGAGGTCGAGGTTCCACCGGCCCTGCCCCTCGGCCGAGTAGCGGAAGCCGAGTGAGCCGCCCGGCACGACGGGCTCGCCGGTCCCCCGGTCCAGCAGCACGGTCTTGAACGCGGCCTCCTCGCCCTCCTCGCCGAGATCCGCCGCGGTGAGGAACTTGCCGGGGACGTAGCCGCCCCCGTCGTGCTCGCGGAGCCGTACGAGAAAGGGGAGATCGGTGAACCGCTTGACGTAGTCGGCGAAGCGCGGCGTCTCCCGCTCGACGAAGAACTCCTTGAGGATCACGTGTCCCATGGCCATGGCCAGGGCGCCGTCGGTGCCCGGATGCGGGGCGAGCCACTCGTCGGCGAACTTGGCCGCGTCGTTGTAGTCGGGGGCGAGCACGACGACCTTCTGCCCGCGGTAACGCGCCTCGGCCATGTAGTGCGCGTCCGGGGTACGGGTGACCGGGACGTTGGAGCCCCACAGCATCAGGTAGGCGGCGTCCCACCAGTCGGCCGACTCCGGCACGTCCGTCTGGTCGCCGAACACCTGGGGCGAGGCCACCGGCAGGTCGGCGTACCAGTCGTAGAACGACAGCATCGTGCCGCCGATCATCGACACGAACCGGGCGCCGACGGCGTGGGAGGCCATCGACATGGCCGGGATCGGGGAGAACCCGGCGACCCGGTCGGGGCCGTAGGTCTTGATCGTGTGCACGTGCGCCGCGGCGATGATCTCGGTGGCCTCGTCCCAGGTCACCCTGACCAGCCCGCCCTTGCCGCGGATGGACTGGTAGCGGCGGCGCTTGTCCGGGTCCGAGGTGATCTCCGCCCAGGCCGCCACGGGGTCGCCCAGCCGCGCCTTGGCCTCGCGGTACATCTCCACGAGCACGCCCCTGGCGTACGGGAAGCGCACCCGGGTCGGCGAGTAGGTGTACCAGGAGAACGCCGCGCCGCGCGGGCAGCCGCGCGGTTCGTACTCCGGCCGGTCGCCGCCCACACTGGGGTAGTCCGTCTGCTGCGCCTCCCAGGTGATGATCCCGTCCTTGACGTACACCTTCCAGGAGCACGAGCCGGTGCAGTTCACCCCGTGGGTGGAGCGCACCACCTTGTCATGGCTCCACCGGTCCCGGTAGAACACGTCGCCCCGGCGGCCCCCGATCTGGTGCAGCGTCCGCAGGTCGTCGCCGACCTGGCCGCGCCGCAGGTGCCGGCCGAGCTTCACCAGGGCGTCGTCGACCGGCCCGTCTATCCTCGACATCTATGTCCTCTTTCTCTGCCGGATCATTGTCTGTGCCGGATCATGTCGTATCGCCCGCGTGTGCCATCGGCTGCCCGGACCTCCTGAGGATGAACCAGCAGTAGACGAACGCGGCGGAGGTGACGGCGGCGAGCAGCATCAGCCCGATGGAGTACGACCCGGTGGCCTGATAGATCAGCCCCATCACGATCGGCGGCAGGAACCCGCCCAGGCCGCCCGCGGCGCCGACCACGCCGGTGGCGCTGCCCACCATGGCGGCGGGGACCTTCCGGCCGAGCATGGCGAACACCGCGCCGTTGCCCAGGCCGAGCGCGGCCGCCAGGGCCAGGAAGCCCACCGTCGCCAGCGGCATCGCCGGGGCGAAGGAGACGATGATCGCGCAGGTGAACGCGGCGGCCAGCGAGTAGGCGAGCACCGGAGCGCCGCCCACGCGGTCGGCCAGCCAGCCGCCCACCGGCCGGGCCAGGGTGGCGAGCACCACGAAACCGGCGGCGCGTGCCGCGGCGTCGGCCGTGCTCAGCCCGTAGACCTCCTTGAGGTACAGCGGCAGGTAGACGCCGAACGCCACGAAACCGCCGAAGGTCAGCGCGTACATCGCGGCCAGCTCCCGGGTGATCCGCAGCCGCGCGGCGGCGGTGAACCGGGCGAGGAACGGCTCGGCGGCCCGCTGCGTGCCCGGTGCGTCGCGGCCGACCGCCAGGAAGGCGAGCCCGACGACCACCAGCGCGGCGGCGACCGCGAAGAACGGGACCGTACGGCCGAACTCCTCGGCCAGCCACGGCGTGGCGAATCCGGAGATCGCGGTGCCGATGTTGCCCATGCCGAAGATCCCGAGCGCCAGACCTCGGCGCTCGGGCGGGAACCAGGCGTTGACGTACGGCACGCCGATGGCGAAGGTCGCCCCGGTGAGACCGAGGACGAGCCCGCCGACCAGCAGCGCCGGATAACTGCCGGCGAAAGCGAGGAAGACCACCGGGACCACGCCGACCAGGCTGGCCAGGCCGAACATCAGGCGGCCGCCGTACCGGTCGGTCAGCGCGCCCAGCACGATCCGGCCCAGCGACCCGACGATGACCGGGATGGCGACCAGGACCGACACTTCGAAGGGCGTCAGGCCGAGCAGTTCCTTGTACGCCGGCCCGAGCGGGCTCAGCAGGGCCCAGGCCCAGAAGTTCACCGCGAACCCGGCGGTGGCAAGCACGAGAGCGGCCGTCCTGCCGCCCTTCCTCGTCTCCGGTGCGGCGGCAACGGCGGTCATTCCATCCCTCCGGGGGGCGAGCGTCGCTTTCACGGTCCCAGCCTGTCGGAAAGCACAGACCGGATATCAGGGACCTTGGTCCTTCGCTCTCTGCCCGAAGGCCCACCCTTCACGCGGATGGACGAGACTCTCAATGATTCCGATGCCCGGCTCGACCCGCCGCCGGCGCGCGGGAGGCCGCGGGAACGAGGTGCGGGAGACCGGCCGCCGACGCCCGGGAGACCGCCGGGTCGACACCTTCTCGCCGAAGGGGTGCCCCGGGGCGCGGCGACGCGGGGCGAGGCCTTAGGCTTACGTCACGGCAGCCCGAGGCGAGGTCAGGTCGCCTCGGGCTGCCATTCCAGACCGTTGGAGCGTGCCACTCCGCCGCCCACGGGAATTCGCGGATGCGCGACCGGCCGACGTCCGCGCCGGATCCTCCATCGATTCGGGAAAAGCCGCGTGGACGCGGTGAGGCCGCCGCGGCGGGCACGGGCCGAGACGGCCGGTCATCGACCCGCGCCGCACTAGCCGCACTAGATGACGGGCCCCGGCGCTCCGGGCGGGGGGACCGAGCCCCGGCCGCTCGGCGGAACCGGCGGGATCGGGCCGGCGCCCGGGGGCGGCAGCGGCACCTGCGGCGGATACTCGGGCTGCACCGGCTGCGGCGGCATCGGCTCGTCGATGTCGTATCCGGTGCCGGAACCCCGTCGTTCTCCGTACTCCCCGTCCCCGTTCCGCTGATGTGGGCCGGGGACCTCGCCCCGCCAAGCCCCGGTCTCGCCGCCGCGCTTCTCGATGAAGTCCTTGAAGCGCTCCATGTCACCTCTTACGCGCAGGCGGACGATCTGCAGCAACTCGCCCGCCTTCTCGGCAAGCCCCTCGGGATCGTGCTCCATCTGCAGCGTCACGCGAGTCGTGTCGTCGCTCAGCCGGTGAAACGTCACCACGCCCGCCTGCCTCGGCCGGTCGAGGGACCGCCAGGCCACTCTCTCGTCCGGGTGCTGCTCGGTGATCTCCGCCTCGAACTCCCGGCGGACGCCGGCGATCTCGACGATCCAGTGCGTTCGCGTGTCGTCGATCTGCTTGACCGACTCCACACCTTCCATGAATTCCGGGAAGCTCTCGAACTGCGTCCACTGGTTGTACGCCGTCCTGGCCGGGACCTTCACCTCGACGGAGTGCTCGATCGAGCTCATGTCTCCCCCTTCCGTCGTCGACTCGGACGCCACTGCCCCGGAATCGGGCACGCAATCGCCCACCCCGCCGGGAAAGCGGCATCTCGTCGTCGAGCACCCGGTCCGCCCCCGCGTACCAACCGGTGACGGCCTGCGCCGCCACCACGGCGAACAGCAGGCAGAACGGCAGCGTCCAGCCGCCGCCCACCTCGTAGAGGACGCCGAAGGCGATCGGGCCGGCCCCCGCGATCAGGTAACCGGCGCTCTGCCCGAACGCGGACAGTCCTGCGGTGGCCGCCGCCGTCCTGGTGCGCAGCGCCAGCATGGACAGCGCCAGGGGGAAGGACCCCATGCCGACGGCCACGAAGATCGACCAGAACCACAGCGCCTGACCGGTCAGCAGCCCGGCGAACCCGATCAGGTAGAAGACGACGAAACCGGCCACCATGGGTCGTTGGTCGCGGAAGCGGGTCGCCAGGACCGGCACCACGATCGAGACGGGGATCCCTAGGCCGGTGAACACCGCCAGGATCAGCCCCGCCTCTCCGGGGCCGTACCCGCCGTCCCGCAGCAGCAGGGGAAGCCAGCCGAACATGACGTAGGCGATCATCGACTGGGAGCCGAAATATCCGGCCACCGCCCAGGCGAGCCGGCTGCGCAGCATCCTGCCGCTGCGCCCGGCGGGATCCGCGGGCCCCGGGGAGGTGCTTCGCCGCTCCGGCTCACCGCGCCACAGCGCAAGCCACGGAATGGCGGCGACGGCGGCCAGGACCGCCCACGCACCGAGGGCCACATGCCAGCTTCCGCCGGCGGCCTGCTGGATGGGCACGGTCGCGGCGGCAGCGATCATCGTCCCGGCGGCCAGGGCCGTCGTGTAGACGGTCGTCATGGCGCCGCCGCGCCTGGGGAAGTGCCGTTTGATCAGCGCCGGGATCACCACGTTGCCGATCGCCCCACCGGCCAGCGCCACCACACTGGCCGCCAGGAACACCCCGGCGCTGTCGACCAGCGAGCGCGCCGCCATGCCGGCGCCGAGAAGGACGAGCGCCACCAGGATCAGCCGCTGCTCGCCCATGCGGCGGGACAGCGCGGGCGTCACGGCACCGAACGCGGCGAAACAGAGCACCGGCAGCGTCGTGAGCAGACCCGCCATCGCCGCGGACATCCGAAGGCCGGCGGTGACCTGGTCGAGGACCGGGCCCACGCTGCTGACGGCGGTCCGCAGGTTCAGCGCCGCCAGGGCGATCCCCCCGGCGATGAGCCAGGGCATCAGGCCCCGGCGACGCTTCCCCGGTAATTCGGCGACGGCACCCATGCCGGCAACACACTCCTATCCGATCATGTAAACATCCTATGACCGGATGAAGCATAGCAGAATCGCCGAATGTTCCCGAACAGGTGTCACAATCGTCTCAAATGTATCTCAATCGCCCCGGTGGACTGTCTGCCCGGAGGACTGTCTGCCCGGAGGACTGACTCAGGAGCGACGTGGCCGCAGCAGCCAGACCAGGCCGATCACCGGGAGCACGAGCGGCACGAAGCCGTACCCGCTGCCGTAACCGGACCAGACCGTCGCATGCGGAAAGGCCTGGGCGTCGGCCAGGCTCAGCGTGCCGACGATCAGGACCCCGGCGAGCTCGATCGCGCAGGCGACCAGGGCCGTCCGGCGGGCACCGCGGGCCAGCGCCACGGTGAGCACGATGTAGACGACGGCCGCGAAGGCCGACAGCAGGTACGCCAGCGGCGCCTCGGCGAACTTCGTCGCGATCTGTACGGCGGCACGGGCGGAGGCGGCCAGGGCGAACACTCCGTACAACGCGACCAGCACGCGGCCGGGCCCCGACCCGACCGTCTGCTCGGCCGACGCACCCGAGGTCATGCCGTCGCGTCCCACAGCTGCAGAAGCCGCCCGGTCATGACGGCCACGGTGAAAGCGGCCACCGCGATGACGCCCGGGCCCCAGCGCGTGCGCTCCGCCCGGCCCCACCACACGGCGGCCGGTGGGAGGACGACCGTCGCAGCGAGATATCCGATGAAGGTGGCCTTCTCCCGCACCTGGCCGAGATCGGCGAGGGCCAGTCCCGCCTGGACGAGCAGCGCCACCTCCAGCACGGCCAGTCCGGCCAGCAGCACCACGCCCATCGGCCGGTCACGGATCGCCGTGATCACGGCCACCAGTGCGAGCAGCAGCGTGGCGCCGATCAGCCAGCCGGAGAACGCGCCGATCATCGGACCTCGTCTCGGGACACGGCGCCGTCGAAGGTCGGGGACATGGCCAGTAGGTTATCGGCCCGGCCGGCTCCCCGCCGACTCAGTCCCCCGGCCGGGGACGCGCTCAGCTTCCGGCCGTGGTGGCCTCGGGGCTGTCGTCGCTGCTGACGGGCTCCGGCAGCGTGCCCGCGTTGTGCTCCATGAGGCGCCAGCCCTTGCGGCCCTCCTCCAGCACAGACCAGGAGCAGTTGCCGATGCTGCCGAGCGACGACCACAGCTCCTGCGGCAGACCCATCAGCCGGGCGATGCCCAGCCGGAGCGCGGCTCCGTGCGAGACCACGACCAGCAGGCCGCCCTCGTCGAGCCGCGCGGACCAGCGGAGCACCGCGTCGGACACGCGGTCGGCCACGTCGGCGACGTCCTCGCCGCCGGGCGCCTCCCATGCCTCGAACTCGACCGGCCATCCCGTCCTGATCTCGTCACGGGTGAGGCCCTCCCACTCGCCGCCGCCGCGTTCCCTGAGGTCCTTGTCGACGGTGACGCCCAGGCCGGTGAGCCGGGCGAGAGCGGAGGCCGTGTCGAAAGCGCGGCGCAGATCAGACGAGACGATCATCGTGGGCCGCAGCGCCGCGAGCAGGGACGCCACCCGTGCGGCCTGCGCCACCCCGGTCTCGTCGAGCGGGATGTCGGTGTGTCCCTGGAAACGCTTCTCCACGTTCCACAGCGTCTGACCGTGTCGCAGACAGATGACCCGGCGGCTCACCGGCGCTCCCCCCGCCGCCGGCGCAGGGACCGCCGCGCCGCCTCACCCGGTCGTCTCATCGAGCCGCCCCACGCTGCGCGGCCACCCGCTTCACGCTCTCCGGCAGCTCGATGGCGGGGCAGTCCTTCCAGAGGCGCTCCAGCGCGTAGAAGTTCCGGTCCTCTTCGTGCTGTACGTGAATGACGATGTCGAGGTAGTCGAGGAGCACCCAGCGGCCCTCCCGCTCGCCCTCGCGGCGTACCGGCTTCGCGTCGGCCTCGACGCGCAGGCGCTCCTCGATCTCGTCGACCACCGCCCGCACCTGGCGGTCGTTGGACGCCGAGCAGAGCAGGAACGCGTCGGTGATCACGAGCTGGTCGCTCACGTCGTACGCGATGATGTCGTCGGCCAGCTTCTCGGCGGCGGCCTCGGCCGCGATCCGCACAAGCTGGACTGATCTCTCGGTTGCTGTCACGATGCGGTTCTGTCCTCCATTGACGGCTCCTTCAAACAGTGCCCAGTCCTGGCCGGCCGGACAACCGACTTTCCCGGAGTTGACCCTACCCGGAGACGCGTCGGCAATCCGGAGTTATCGCCTGGACCAGGATTTCAACGTCCACTTCCGGCAGCAGATTCCACCAGGGGAAAAGCCGCGACGATCGCCGCGACGCGGGTCACCCCCGGCGTGTGCGTGGCGAGCGCGGATGAGCCGGCTCCGGCCGGCCGAGTACGACCGCCATCGGCGTCCTCACCCCGGTTTCCAACGCCCTGGTTTCCGGCGCCCTGGTTGCCCACGCCCTGGTTGCCGGCGTCCTGGTTGCCGGCCACATCGCCGATGGCGTGGTCACTCGCAGAAGGCACGCACGCCGCCGGAGCACAGCGAAGCGGTGTCGTCCCTCCTGATCGCGTCGAACACCTCGTCCGCCTCGGGTCGCTTGAGGATGAGCCGGTTCCGGTCGGTGGGGTACGGCCGCCATGGAGCGGTGAGGTAGGTGACGGAACCCGTGCGCTCCAGACTTCGCGCGAGCGTCGCCAGCGTCTCCAGGTCGAACCCGTCTGTGGTCTTCACGGAATCCATCACCTCCCGCAGGAAGGCATAAAGCCGCGCGGGGTCTGTCAGGCTCTCCCGCGCCTTCTTCACCATCGCGCTCATGAGCCACTGCTGGCGCTTGATCCGCTGCAGGTCCGAACCGTCGCCGTAGTAGCGCAGCCGGGCGTAGGCGAGCGCCGTCTCGCCGTTCACCACGTGCCTGCCGGCGGGCAGCGTCAGCTTTGCCTTGGGGTCATCGACCGGCCGTGGCAGGTGGACCTCGACCCCGCCGAGCGCGTCCACCATGGACTTGAATCCGCTGAAGTCGAACTCCATCCCGTGGTCGACCCGGAGGCCGGTCACCGACTCGACCGTCTTCACGGCGCAGCCCAGGCCGCCGATGTCGTACGCCTGGTTGATCATGTTCAGCCGGGCGGGCGCGGACCCGCAACCATGGATCATCACCATCGTGTCCCGCGGAATGTTGAGGATGGTCGTCCGCTTTCGGTCGGCCGACAGGTGAGCCAGGATCATCGTGTCGGAGCGGGCACCGAAGCGGTACGCGGGCTTGCCCATCTCGCCGTCCGTGCCGATGATCAACACGTTGATCGGACCCTCCGGCACCCCCGGGTCTTCGCCGCCGACGCCCGGTGACGTGACCTGCCGGGAGACCAGGAAGGCCGGAAGGAGAAGCGCGACCGCCGTCACCGTCGCCGCGACGGCGACCGCCGGCCATCCACGCACGCGAAAACGCAGCCGCGGTCTGGACGGCGCGGCGAGCAGGCGACGGCGCTGCCGGCCGAGCGTGGCGGGAGGTTCGGTCTCCAACTCGCGACCAAGATCGCGCAGCATTGCCATTTCGTCCATGGTCACGCCTCCTCGTCCATCGGGTTGGTTTCTCCGAGCGCGGCACGTACCTTGCGTCTGGCCCTGTTCAATCGGGAGCGCACGGTGCCGATGGGAATCCCGAGCGCCTGGGCGACCTCCTCGTAGGACAGGTCACTCCAGGCGATCAGCAACAGGACGTCCCGGTCACGCCGGGGCAGGACCGCCAGTGCCTCGATCAGCGCGGACCTGGCGCCTTCTGCCGTGACGTCGGTCACGACGCTGTCGGCGGGCGATTCCACAGCGCCGTCGACCGGGCTACGCAGCAGCGCGCGATAACGAGCGGCCTCGGTCCGGTGATGGCGGGAGACGAGCTTCGTGAGGATGCCGAACAGCCAGGGGCGCACGTCGCCGTGGGCCGGGTCGTAGCTCTCCCGCCGGGCGAAGGCCACCAGGAACGTCTCCCCCACCAGGTCCTCGGCGACCTCTGGTCCCAGTCGCCGGGACGCGTAGCGGCACAGCATTCCCGAATACCGGTCGAAGAGGGCGGCGAACGTCTCGACACCGGCCGCGGACCCGGCGGGCTCCTGGGAGCCGAGGCTCTTGATCATCGATGGGGTGGTCATCCCGAGCACCACGGCATCGCGTCGGCCTTTCTCTCGATCAACGGACACCCTGTATCGCCAGATGCCACTGATCGAGTTCACACCGGGCCGGCCATACCGATGTTCACGCCGTATACGTGGAAGACCGCGTCGGCCCAGGGGCTGGTGCAGATCTTCCTCGGGGGCCGCATCAGCCTCGGTGAGGACGACTTCCGCCAGTTGTGCCGCCGGACCGTGAGGAGGATCCTCCGTGGTCTCGAGCCTTAGAGTCCCGGCCGCACTGGCGGCCTCCGCCGTACTGTTCTACTTCGGTACCGGCCTGACACCGATCGCGGCGCTGACCTGGATCGCACCGCTGCCGCTCGTCCTGCTCGCCCCGTGGGTGGGCCCCTGGACGGCCTTCGGCGCCGCCTTCCCGGCCGGCCTCCTGGGCGAGACGAGCTAAAGGGCCCCCGAACGAGGCGGGCCTAGGCGCCGGTGAGGTGGAGGTCACCACTGAAGCTCCGCGCGGCCACGCAGCCCGTGTCGAAGACGAACTCCGCCTCCACGCACTGGGCCGGGTCCATAATGTCGAACTCCTCGGTCACACGCACAAGTCGCTCCCCGATATGCCGCACGAAGGGAACATCGGCAGGGGCAGGGACGATGTCGACGCGGCTGTCGAACTCCTCCATCGTGTAGCTCTCCCCCGGCTCGTCCGGCGTGATCCGGAGCGCCCAGTCGGACGCGACATAGACCAGGACGATCATCGCCTCCAGGTGGAGCCACACGTGCTGGAGTTCGGGGGCATCGGAGTCATGAGTGAACAGGGCCGCGGTGACCGCGACCAGGCGTTGACGCTCCAGGCTGGAAAGATCCACCACTCCACTATCCCCGCACCTGGCCGGGGCGGCTCCACCAATCCGGCCGCCGAAGACTCCGAAGAGCTACCGCATCACTCCCCTGTCAGACAGCGTTGTGGCCATGTTCGCTGCTCATCTCGCTGAATCTCCGGCGAAAACAGTCGATCTTGACGATCGAACCAACCCTCGTCAGCCGATCCGCCGCCAGGCCGATCTGGTGTTCACCACCTCTCGGGGCACACCGATCAAGCGGGGATCGTGGAGCGACATCTGGCGGCCGGCTGCCGACGAGGCGGGTCTGACGCAGGGTACGGGCTTGCATGTTTGCCGTCACACCTACGCCTCGGCATTGATCCGGTACGGCGAGAGTGTCAAAACCTGCAGCACCTGATGGGTCAGGGCTCCGCCGTGACGACCTTGAACATCTACGCGCACCTATGGCCGGACGCCGACGACCGGGCCAGGGTAGCCGTCGAGATGCGATCTTCGCCGATGTGCCCTCGGTGTGCCCTGTGGTGATCGACGAATGACGGAGACCCAGATCAGTCCGAAAGATCGCGGTAGAGGCCGCGCTTGTTGATGTACTGGACGATGCCGTCGGGGACCAGGTACCAGATCGGCTCACCGGCGGCGACGCGGTGACGGCATTCGGACGAGGAGATGGCCAGGGCCGGGATCTCGACCAGACTGACCTTGCCAGCGGGTAAACCGGGGTCGTGCAGGACGTGGCCGGGCCGGGTGCAGCCGACGAAATGGGCGATGGCGAACAGCTCGTCCACGTCGCGCCAGCTGAGGATCTGCGCCAGCGCGTCGGCCCCGGTGATGAAGTACACGTCGACCTCGGGACCGTAGACGGCGGAGATGTCGCGCAGGGTGTCGATCGTGTAGGTGGGGCCGGGACGGTCGATGTCCACCCGGCTGACCGAGAAACGTGGGTTCGACGCCGTCGCGATCACCGTCATCAGGTAGCGGTCCTCGCTCGATGACACCGTCTTGTCGGCCTTCTGCCAGGGCTGCCCGGTCGGGACGAACACCACCTCGTCCAGGTCGAAGTGGTGTGCGACCTCGCTCGCCGCCACCAGGTGACCGTGGTGGATCGGATCGAAGGTTCCACCCATGACGCCCAGACGCCTGGTTGGGGCCCCATTTTTCATGGAACGGACCATAACGTGCGTACCGGGTTCGGTGGAAAACCGGGTCGTCTCGGTCACGGTTTCGCCTCGTCTCGACCTCGTCGCCTTCGCCCGCGCGCACGCAGCGTGGGAGACATAGCATGCGGAACATGACCACTCCCGACCGCAATCGCGTGCAGCTGCCTGGCATCAGCTCCCGAGCCTATGAACACCCCGCTGATCGCTCCGCGCTGGTGGCGATGCGTTCCCTCAGCGGCTTCGACTCGGTCCTGAAGCGGATGTCGGGGCTGTTCAGCGAGCGCCGCCTACGCCTGATGTTCCTGGCGTCGGCCGTGCGCTGCACCGACACCCAGTTCCGCGCGCTGCACGACATGGGCCGCGACAGCGCCTACATCCTGGACATGCCCCGGATTCCCGAGGTGTACGTCCAGCAGGATCCCAAGGCGTACGCCATGGCGATCGGCTTCGACGAGCCGTTCATCGTCGTCTCGACAGGTCTGCTCGACCTGATGGACGAGGAGGAGCTGCGCTTCGTGGTCGGTCACGAGACCTCCCACATCCTGTCCGGCCACGCAGTGTACGGCACCATGCTGGCCATCCTCACCCAGCTCGCTACCCGCGTGGCGTGGATCCCGCTGGGCTACATCGGCCTGCGGGTGATCGTCGCCGCCCTCGAGGAGTGGCAGCGCAAGGCGGAGATGTCGGCCGACCGCGGCGGTCTGCTGGCCGGGCAGGACCCCGACGCCGCGCTGCGCGCGCTCATGAAGCTGGCCGGCGGCTCACGCCTCCACGAGATGAACATCGAGGCCTTCCTCGACCAGGCCAGGGAGTACGACACGGCAGGCGACGTACGCGACGGCCTGCTGAAGGTCCTCAACATGCTCGGCACCACCCACCCCTTCGCGGTGTCCCGGGTCGCCGAGCTGGACCGCTGGCGCCGCGGCGGCGACTACGACCGCATCCTCCGCGGCGACTACCCCCGCCGCGAGGACGATGCCAACGCGAAGATCTCCGAAGAGGTCAAGGCGGCGGCCAACTCCTATCGCGAGTCGTGGTCCCAGTCCCAGGACCCCTTCATCGGTGTCCTGCGCGACGTGGCCGAGGGCGCCGTCAGCGCCGGCGAGCGCATCTTCAACAGGTTCGCCCGCAGGGAGAACTAGGCCCGTCTACAGCGGAGGAGGCCCGGGGTCGCCCTCGGGCTTCACCAACTCACCCGTGTTCGAACCGTCGCTTCGACTCCGGTGCCGCATGCACCACCGATGAGCGGTCTGCCGGCTGTGTCCCGGCGCGCCGCCGCAACAACGTGGGCACGGCGACGGCTGCCATGAGGACGGCGACCGAGGCGCCGAGCAGGGCGAACTGCAGGCCGGCGGTGAACGCGTCTCGCGCCTGATCCAGAACCGGTCCGCCGATGGCCTCGGCGATCGCCAGGGAGGAGCGGGCCTCGTCCGCGATCCGGACCGGCACGCCGGGCAGGTCGAGCCGGGCTTCATAGGTGCCGTTGAGGACGCTGCCGAGGATCGCGATGCCCAGTGCCCCGCCGAGCTCCCGTGCCAGGTCGTTGACGGCGGAGCCGACATTCTGCAGAGCCGGGGGCAGCGCATCGGTGATGGCGGTGGTCGCCGGAGGCATCGCCAGGCCCAGCCCGGCCCCGAGCGGCACCAGACCGGCGGCGAGCATCCCATACGGGCTGTCCACGTCGAGGTGGGCGAGTACGGCGAGGCCGGCGGCCAGGAGCAGCAGCCCGGCGGTCCAGGGGCCGCGGGCGCCGAAACGCGCGCTCAGCCGAGGGCTCAACCGGGCTGCCGGAATCATACCGACGGGCATCGTCACGAGGTTGAGCGCGGCGGCGAGCGCGCTGTAGCCGCGAATCATCTGCAGGTACTGCATGAGCAGGAAGAGGAAGCCGAACAGGGCGAAGAACTGCAAAGTGATCGACAGGGAACCCGCTGCGAATCGCCGGTTCCGGAACAGGCGCGGGTCGAGGAGCGGATGGCTCCGCCGCAGCTCCCACCCGACGAAGCCGACCAGGATGAGCGCGCCCAGCGCGAGCCCGCCCACGGTGGTCGGCGCGGTCCAGCCGTTCACCGGGGCCTCGATCAGTGCGTACACGAGCACGGCCACCCCACACGCGGCCAGGATGGCGCCCACCACATCGAACGGAGACGAAGCCGACTCGGCCGACTCCGGCACGAACAGCAGGGTCCCGGCCATGGCGACCAGGACGACGACCATGTTGAACCAGAACACTGACGGCCAGGACCAGACCTCAAGAAGAAGGCCCGAGGCGAGCAGGCCGAGCACGCCGCTGGCACCCGCGACCGCCGCCCAGACGCTGACCGCACGAGCCCGTTGGGCGGGTGGGAAGGTGCCGGTGATGGTCGAGAGCGTGGCGGGCATGACCAGCGCCGCTCCCATCCCCATTACCGCGCGCAGGGTGATCAGCTGGCCGGGGTCGGTGACGAGGGCGGCGAGTCCTGCCGCCAGTGTGAAGATCGCCAACCCCACGAGCAGCGCCAGGCGCCTGCCGAATCGATCGCCCAGCGCACCCGCGGGCAGCAGCAGCGAGGCGAAGAGCAGGCTGTAGGCGTCGATGATCCAGGTTTGCTGGGTCTGGTCGGCCTGCGTCTGTCGCGCAATATCCGGAAGAGCCACATTGAGCGAGGCCATGCTGGAGACCACGACGGCCAACGCCAGGCAGGTGACGGCGAGAACCACGCCGTGGCGCCCGGCCTGTTGGAAACCGTTTGGCGGGTACGGGTGGGGCATGACAGGCGGCCTCCTGAACTGGGGAGATACGACCAGCAAAGATTCGCCGCGACACATCTAAAATCTCAACTGTGATGAATAAAACGCCACGCCGAGGACGGAGGGTCGGAAGTCCCGACACCCGTGCCCAGATCCTCGACGTCGCCCGCCGCCGCTTCCTCGAAGGCGGATACCAGGCCGTCACCCTGCGCTCGATCGCCGCCGAGGCCGGCGTGGACCTGGCACTGATCAGCTACTACTTCGGTTCCAAGAAGGGCCTGTTCGGAGCGGCGCTCGCCCTGTCCGCGAACCCGGCCGACATCCTCGCCCGCGCGGTGGAAGGCGACCCGGCCACCCTGCCCCAGCGCGCTTTACGCGACCTGCTCATCACCTGGGAAGACCCCGAAGCCGGCGCGCCCCTGCGTGCGCTACTGGCCGGCGCCGTACAGGATGAAACTCTTGCCCACCTGGTGAAAGAGATGCTGGAGCGGGAAGTCGTCGACAAGATCGCCGCCCGGATCGGCGGAGCGGACGCCCGTCAACGCGCGACGACATTCTGCGCGCAGGTCGCCGGGTTGATAGTGACCCGCTACATCCTTCGCCTGGAGCCGATCAGCTCCATGTCACCTGATGAAATCGTCCGGACCATCGGCCCCCGGCTACAACTCATCCGTCGCCCGGCAGCGATCACCCGGTCGCGAGGTCGGGCCGTCCCCCAACCCGTTGCCGAGTGAAGGGCGCAGGCTCCAGGGAGATGGGCCGGACCGCGCTTTTGCGCCCCCTGACGGCGACATGCTCAGCACGGCGCCTCCGGAGGTTTTCACAAGCGACAGCACAGTTGGCTGTCGCTCCAGGTAATTGGGATTGCACTCTGGCGGCGCCGTTGTGCTGTGGATAAGTTTCTATTCGGGTAGAAACTTTCCTCCTCCGACATCCAAAAAGCGCAAGGCATTTCGGCAGTCCCTTATCGACAAAATGGTCTGATATTTCGGGGGTTGCCGCCAATACCGGACGATGTCTACCTTTGACATCGAATGTGGCTTGGGGGCGCGGGCGATGAGCCAGGAACGGGGGACGGCATGGCAGAGGAGCTGGTGCCCAACCCTCGCCACGAGCAGCTGAAGTACCTCTTGAAAGAGGTGCACAACAGATCGCAAGAGGTCAGGCAGGCCTATCAGCGGGTCTACGGCTCGATGCAGTCGGGCAAGGTCTGGACGGGGCCGACCGCAGGAAAGTGGACGAACGAGGTCGGCGACCGGCACAACCACCTGGGCCGGCTTGTTCAGGCGATGGTGCACGCGATCGAAAGCGAGCTGCACCGGCATCCGCCATCGGTGACACGCTCCCAGGCCGAGCTCATCAGACGGCAGATCAGAGGCGGCTGACCCGAGGTCCCGGGCGCCCGGCGAGGAGCTGTGCCGCCCCTCCAACCCGAGATCCCAGATCCCCGGAGAAAGAGGACCCGCGATGACATCCCCCACCGGTGATTTCTGTGGCATCGACCCGGCCGCGATGCACGCGATGGCGGACGATCTACATGAGGCGGCCAAGCAGCTCACCACCTTCTGCTCCGATTTCGAGGCGCTGTTTCGGGCCAATGAGATAAGCACCACGCCGCTGGCGCAGATCGCTTCTATCGCCGACTGGGGCAGAAGCCAGGCCCCGATGCTCGCCGAGCGGGCCGAGCTGATCAAAGCGCTGAACGGTACCGGCGATCACACCTTCGCCCGCCTGCCCGACGCACTGGAGAGCTTCGAAACCGGCCGCGGGCTTGCCCTGATGTACGGCGGAGATGCGAAGCTCGGGGGCGGGGGCATCCTGGCCAACGACAACATCAGCACGGAATCCAAGGGCGAGCTCGTCCACCAGCACGTCAAGGAGCTCGCCGGGCTGGCCAAGGATCCCGCGGCCGCCGCGGCGTTCTTCGCCACGCTGCCCGCCTCGGTGCGCGACGCGTTGCCCAATCTCATCATGAACACCGGCAGCCCGACCGCCAAGGAGGATCTGGCCGCCTTCAGCGCGGTGCTGGGTGCGGCGCTGCGCGCACCCGGCCGCGTCCCCGCGTGGGAGAAGGTGAAGACCGACCTGCTGAACAAGCCCGCCGGCCCGGCCGGGGCCTGGAACCGGCTCGCGCTGCTGGCGGGGGCGAAAGCCCCCACGGCCTACCGCGTGGCCGCGGCCCGCGCACTCGCACTGGACGAGTTCGTCAAGAACCCCAAGCGGGACTGGCGCGGCGCCGGACCGAACGAGACGAAGACGTACGGCTACTCCTCCGATGTGGTCGCCCTCGCCCTTGAGGTGCTGGCCGGCGACGGCGCTGCCGCGCGGGCGGCGTTCGCCCAGATGGGCGGCGAGAGCGTCAAGCTCAGCCAGGTCGACAAGATGAAGCTGTTCCTGGACTACGCCAGACGAGTCGGCACGGGCGACGACGTCGCCGACGCCTTCGGCCGGGTGATGGAGGCCGGCAGCGAGGTCACAACCGAGAAGCCGGGCAAGCACTCACCGGAGGCCGCGGCGTTCACCATGGACGCGATGCTGGCGGCCGGCTCCCTCGGCAGGGACCTGCCCAGCCGAGCCAGGGACTCGATGTCCGTGATCGCCAAGTCCTACATCCACGAACTCGCCGCCGGCGCCCGCTTCGACAAAGCCGTCTATCGGACATCGGGCATGGCGGTGCCCGATGAGTGGGTGCCGATCCCGGGCGTCACCCCCGGCTTCTACCTGAGCCCCGCCGACACCTACCGCTTCCTGCAGACCTTCGTGGGAGAGGAACGCCTCACCGACGACTTCGACAAGACCGCGGCCCGCTTCCGCTACGACACCCTGACCACCGCCGCCAAGCTGGACGCCAAGGGAGACGACAACCACTTCCAGCGTGCCGCGAAAATGTTCGGCGACCTCGGCGGGCTGGAGTTCAAGGCGGCAATGGAGGTGCGCGGCGCGAAGGACGCCACCGACAACCTGATCCGAGATCTGGCGAAGAACACGATAGCCATGGGCCTCGGCGAGGTCCCCATGGCGAACACCGCTGTGAGCACGGGCTGGACGCTCGCGAATGCCTACGGCGCGAGCAAGCTCCTCGACGGCTGGGCCGCCAGCTTCGAAACTCGTGTCGAAAAGCTAACCGAGGCCCGGGCGAACTTCGCTCTGCGGCAGAAGTACGACATGGCGGAGCTGCTGCACAATGCCGGTTACCCGGCGAGCAAGCCACCGGCTGAGCTGATCAGCCCTAAAACAGGCCGTCTCAGGAGCTTCGATGAACTGATGGCCGAGGCCAAGCAGCAGGCAACCCGCACCGGAAAGAGCTGGGAGGAGATTCTCCGGACGAAGCTGACCCCCTACGAGCACTGGATGGACAGCAACGACCCCCTCGACCGTAAAGTCGAGGACGCCTCAGACCACATGACCAACGAGCAGGCCAAGGAACTCATCCGGCTTTGGGGATAACGAATCCATCAACGAGGCAGACAGTCGGTCTTCACGACCAACCTCCAGGTGGGAGACTCCGGCACCACGATCACTTTGACCGTGATTCCGGGGACCTCCTTCCTGCCCTCTACCAACCGGGCATCCTTCCAGTCCGCCTGGCTCAGGTCATAGGTCATCTTGTAGTGGAGAACCCGAGACAGTCGGCTCTCCATCAACGACTGGGCAAGGTCAAGATGACCATCCACATCCGAAGTTTTCGGTCCGTAATCGGCCGTAGCACGCAGCACCCGCTGGAACTTGTCCTTGTCACAGGGCAGGTCCTTGTCCGGACGCTCCACGATACGCAGTTTGGTCAGGGGGTTCTTGAAATACCTATCCGTCTCCAGGCGTTGCATGTCTTTCTGCAGCTCCGCGGTGGCGGACTGCAGGGTCGGGCCGGGCCCACACCCGGAAATCACCCCACCGACCACCAGAACCGCCATCGCCATCCGCGCACCGCGCACGCCCCTACCTCCACCATCTGACCGACAGACATAGCAATCTTGACCCAAGGCCCCGTGCTCCGTCATCCCTTCCATAAGGAAGCGATACCATCTGCTCGGTTCGCCCGTTACATGGCTTTCTGCGCCAAAATCGATTCGACATCCTTTTAATTACAAGACCGTTGGCCATGATCGTGGGCAGAGCAGGGATGCCGTGTCCGCTTCCTGCTCGGAGATCCCAACAGCGAGGTCACCCACCGACGGGAGAAGGCCGAGGCCGTACCGCTGACGGTGTCCACCCGGATCCGGATCACGCTCGCCGAGCTCGATCAGTTGCGGTAGGTTTCCGGCGTCGAGGCGCGTTTCGGGGATGAGCACATCTCACTGTCGGTGTTCCAGTTCGACGACGAGACGCTTGTCACCCCCCACCTGGCCAGGTTGGTCGGTCACGACTAACCGATGCTGCATCTCAAGCGTCACCGGAACGACGGCCTTTATGACCGGTTCTCTTCCCACGTCAACGAACTCTGGTCGAGTGGCCGGGACATCTGGACGATCACGCCCACCACGTGACTCAGCGACCTGCAGGATCTCCTCGTGCTGCTCCGGAATTGTCGGAGGACGTCATGGCGGCAAGACGCGAACAGCCGTGACTTGACCGTCAGGGCTGGACTCTCTCGGTGGCATCAATACCGGTGCCGGTCGCAGAAGCGGATCCGCCAAAGCCTGCGGATGGTAGACCACGATCAGCAGAACGCCGCCATCAGAAGAAACGCGCCGTCAGAAGAACAGGGCCACGGCGTGGACGGCGGCGGCGCACAGGGCGACGAAGCCGCCCAGCACGGCCAGCGCCCGCAGGCCCTCGCTGCGCAGGCCCGGCATCTTGGCGCAGGCGCGCTCGATCTCCCTGCCGATGATGCCGCCGCAGATGACACCGAAGACCACGCCGGCGATCGTGACGGGCATCGTCTGGGTCCACCACTGGGGTTCGAGGTGCGTTCCCGCCGTGAGCCACAGGGCGACGAAGCCGGCGGTGGCGGCCGGCAGCCCCGGCCAGGCCGCCGCCGTGATCAGTGAGGCGAGCAGCGTCAGCGGGAAGCTCAGCACGCGCAGCAGGCCGCGCATCCGTGCCGACCTGCGGTTGCGTACGACCCAGTGGCTCAGCCAGCCCGCTCTCGTCACGACGACGAACGCCGCCGTGATCGCGACCGTGGCCAGCGGATAGATCACCGAGAGCACCACGCACGGCACGGCGAGCACCGCCAGCGCCGCCAGTGCGGCGTTCCCCGTGGGGATGCCGAGCGACTGCTCCGAGCCCGCCGCGTCGGGCGGCGTCTCGACGGCCAGCGCCGATTGCGTACGGCTCTCGCCCACCGGACGGCCGGCCCGGCGACCGCGACCGGTGGTGGCGCCGCCTCTCCGACGGACCGGCCGGGTTCCGGGCACCGTCGCCGGGCCGCCATCGGCCTTCCCCGATTGTTTCCCCTGTTTGCCGGGCTTCTCCGCCTTCCCCGGCTTCTCCGGTCGCTCACCTTCCGGAGCCTCCGCGGGCCGCTGCTCCACCTCGGTCACGGCGGTCTTCGCCGGGCTCGCCCCCGGCTTCGCCGCGGCCTTCTCCGCCTTCGTGGTGGGCCTGTCCGCCTTCGGCACGGGCTTGCCGTTCGGCTCCGGCCTGGCGCGCCGGGCAGCGGCGGCCGGTGCCGTACGGCTCGGCGCTTCGATCGTGGCCCGGGCGAGGCGGGTGAGCCGGTCGGCGAGCAGCGCGGCGGTGGGACGGCGGGCCGGATCGCGATGGAGCGCCGCGCGGACGAGCGGCAGCAGGGCGGCCGGCACCCCGGCGAGGTCGGCCTTGCCGTTGAGGATCGCGTACATCTGGGACTCGGCCGTCCCCCGCCCGAAGGTGGGGCGGCCGGTGGCGGCGAAGGCGACGGTGGCGGCCCATGCGTGGACGTCCGCAGGCTCCCCCACCGCCTCGTCGGCGAAGAGCTCGGGAGCGCTGTAGCCGGGGGTGCCCAGGAACGTCCCGGTCATGGTCATCCTGGTCGCGTCGTGCACCTGGGCGATGCCGAAATCGATCAGCACCGGACCGTCCTCGCCGATGAGCACGTTGGCCGGTTTGACGTCACGGTGCACCACCCCGCCCGCGTGGATGATCGCGAGCGCGGTGGCGAGGCCCTGGGCCACCGGGATGAGCTCGGCCTCGGGCAGCGGCCCGCGCCGTACGGCGTCGAGGAGGGTCTCCCCCTCGATGTACTCCATGACCAGGTAGGGCCGGTCACCGGACAGGTCGGCGTCGAGCACCCGGGCGACGTAGGGGCTCTCGACCCGCCGCAGCGCCCGGACCTCGCGTTCCAGGCGTAATCGGGCGTCGGGGTCGCTCTCGATCGGGTCGCGGAGCATCTTCAGGGCGACATGCTCCCCCCGGCGGTTGGCGGCGAGGTACACCTCGCCCATACCACCCCGGCCCAGGCGCTCCAGCAGCGCGTACGGGCCGACCCGCCCAAGACGTCCAGCCATAGGAGCGCCAACCATAGCGGCCCGCGGCGGCGAATACCCGGAGGCGCGCCGCCCACGATGTGTCCGTTATCTTCCCGCGCAGTCCGTCACCGTACGAGGACTGTCACGGAGGTGCCCCTCGCCCGTGTAGATCCACTTGGTGGAGGTGAGCTCGGGCAGGCCCATGGGACCACGCGCATGCAGCTTCTGCGTGGAGATGCCGATCTCGGCGCCGAAGCCGAACTCCCCGCCGTCGGTGAACCGCGTCGAGGCGTTCACCGCCACGGCGGCGGAGTCCACGGTCGCCGTGAACCTCCTGGCCGCGCGCTGCGAACGGGTCACGATCGCGTCGGTGTGGCCCGAGCCGTACCTCCTGATGTGCGCGACCGCGTCGTCCAGCGAGTCGACGACGGCCGCGGCGATGTCGAGCGAGAGATACTCCGCGCCGAAGTCGTCCTCGGTGGCGGGCACCACGTCGGCGCCGTACCCACGCACCCGCTCATCGCCGTGCACGGTCACGCCCGCGTCCTTGAGCGCGGCGAGCGCCCGCGGGATGAACGCGTCGGCGATGGCGGCGTGCACGAGGAACGTCTCCGCCGCGTTGCACACCGAGGGCCGCTGCGCCTTGGCGTTGACCAGGATCTCCAGGGCGGTCTCGACGTCGGCGTCGGCGTCGACGTAGACGTGGCAGTTGCCGGTGCCGGTCTCGATCACCGGGACCGTCGACTCCTCCACCACGCTGTTGATCAGCGAGGCGCCGCCGCGGGGGATCAGCACGTCGACCAGCCCGCGGGCGCGCATGAGGTGCTTGGCCGACTCGCGGGTGAGGCCCGGCACGAGCTGTACGGCTCCGGCCGGCACGTCGGTACGCTCCAGCGCCTTCTGCATGATCTCGACGAGCGCGGTGTTGGAGGAGTACGCGCTGGACGACCCGCGCAGCAGTACGGCGTTGCCGCTCTTGAGGCACAGCGCGGCGGCGTCGACGGTCACGTTCGGACGGCCCTCGTAGATGATCCCGATGACGCCCAGCGGCACCCGGACCTGACGCAGCTCCAGACCGTTCGGCAGCGTGCTCCCCCGCACGACCTCGCCGACGGGATCGGGCAGGTCGGCCACCTGCCGTACGGCCTCCGCGATCTTCTCGACCCGGGCCGCGTCGAGGCGGAGCCGGTCGATCATGGCCTCGGAGATGCCGCCCTGCCTGGCCTTGTCGACGTCGACGGCGTTGGCGGCGACGATCTCGTCGGTGGCCGACACGAGGGCGTCGGCGATGACGCGCAGCGCCGCGTCCTTCGGGGCGCGCGGCATCGGCGCCAGCACCGTGGCGGCCTCCCGCGCCGCGTGCGCCACCTTCAGGAAGTCCTCTGCCTCAGACATTCGCCTCGCGCTCCATTGGTCGTGCACCGCCCGCCGATCAGGTCCGGGCGGGTTCCAGTATGACGATGTCGTCCCGGTGGATCAGCTCGCGCTCATATTCCGGGCCGAGCGTGCTGGCCAGCTCCCGGGTGGACCTGCCGAGCAGTTCCGGGATCTCGGCCGCATCGTAGTTGACGAGACCCCGCGCGACGGGCACGCCCGCGGGGCCGCACAGGTCGACGGGATCGCCCTCGGCGAAGTCGCCCTCGACCTTCACCACGCCGGCCGGCAGCAGCGACATGCGCCGCGCCACGACGGCCTCGACGGCGCCCTCGTCCAGGTGCAGCCGCCCCCGCCCGGTGGTGGCGTAGGCGAGCCAGAGCAGCCGGGTGCCGGGATGGCGGCCGCCGGGGTGGAAGTAGGTGCCGACGTCGGCGCCGGCGAGGGCCTGCGCCGCGTGCGCCGCCGCCGTCAGCACGACGGGCACGCCGGCGCCGGTGGCGATGCGGGCCGCCTCCACCTTGGTGATCATGCCGCCGGTGCCGACCCGGCCGGAGGTGCCCAGCTCGACTCCCTCCAGGTCCTCCGGCCCGCGCACCTCGGCGATCCGGGAGGCCCCGGCCCGGCGCGGATCGCCGTCGTAGAGCGCGTCCACGTCCGAGAGCAGCACCATGCCGTCCGCGTGGGTCAGGTGGGCCACCAGCGCGGCCAGCCGGTCGTTGTCACCGAAGCGGATCTCGTCGGTGGCCACCGTGTCGTTCTCGTTGACCACGGGGACGATGCCGAGCTCGAGCAGCTTGGCCAGCGTGCGCCGGGCGTTACGGTGCTGCGACCTGCGCATCATGTCGTCGGCGGTCAGCAGGACCTGGCCGACGCGCAGGCCGTACCTGGCGAAGGACGAGGTGTAGCGGGCGACGAGCACGCCCTGGCCGACCGAGGCCGCGGCCTGCTGGGTGGCCAGGTCCCTGGGCCGCGCCCTGAGCCCGAGCGGGCCGAGCCCGGCCGCGATCGCCCCCGAAGAGACGAGCACGAGCTGCGTGCCGGCCCGTCTGCGCGCGGCGAGCACGTCGACGAGCGCGTCGACGCGATCCACGTCGATCATGCCCTTCGGCGTCGTCAGGGAGGACGAACCCACCTTGACGACCAACCGCCGGGCGGAGCCGATCTGGTGCCGACCCTCCTGATTTCCGTCCATCACGCCATCTCACTCGTCCCCATCCGGTCGCGGTGTCGATCCTCAGCCGAGCCTACTGTCCGAGCCACGCGGACCCATGGGGACCCGGGCCTCCTGGGACGGCTGCCAGTCGAAGACGTGACCATCCTCCATCGACCCGATGATCACCTCGGCTCCCGGCCGGGCGCCGGCCTCGACCAGCGCCTCCTCGACTCCGAGCCGGTTCAGCCGGTCGGCCAGGTAACCCACGGCCTCGTCGTTGGCGAAGTCGGTCTGCCGGATCCACCGCTCGGGCTTCTCACCCGTCACCTGGAAGGTGTTGTCGTCGACGCGCCGCACCGAGAACCCGGTCTCGCCGAGCTGCCTGGGCCGGATGACCAGCCGTGTCGGCTCCTCGATCGGGGCCTGCGCCCGGGCCTGCGCCACCATCTCGCCCATCGCGTACGCCAGGGGCCGCAGACCTTCGTGGGTCGCCGCGGAGATCTCGAACACCCGCAGGCCGCGCTCCTCGAGCATGGGACGGACGATGTCGGCGAGGTCGCGGCCGTCCGGGACGTCGACCTTGTTCAGCACGACCAGCCGGGGCCGGTCGGTCAGCGAGCCGTAGGCGGCGAGCTCGGCCTCGATCACGTCGAAGTCGGTGACCGGGTCGCGGCCCGGCTCGATCGTGGCGCAGTCGAGGACGTGCACGATCGTCGAGCAGCGTTCGACATGGCGCAGGAACTCGTGGCCGAGCCCCCTGCCCTGGGACGCGCCGGGGATGAGGCCGGGCACGTCGGCGACCGTGAACACGGTCTCCCCCGCCGTGACCACGCCGAGGTTGGGGATGAGCGTGGTGAACGGATAATCCGCGATCTTGGGGCGGGCCGCGGACAGCGCGGCGATGAGGGACGACTTTCCTGCGTTGGGGAACCCGACCAGCGCGACGTCGGCGACGGTCTTCAGCTCCAGCATGATGTCGGCCTCGTCGCCCGGCTCGCCGAGCAGCGCGAAACCCGGCGCCTTGCGTCTGGCGTTGGCGAGCGCCGCGTTGCCGAGGCCGCCGAAACCGCCCTTGGCCGCGACGTAGCGGGTGCCCACGCCGATCAGGTCGACCAGCACCTCGCCGGTCTCTGCGTCCTTGACCACGGTGCCGTTGGGCACCGTCAAGACGATGTCCTCACCGTTGGCGCCGTCCCGATTCGAACCCATGCCCTGCTTGCCGTTGCCGGCCCGGCGGTGCGGACGGTGGTGATACTCCAGCAGGGTGGCCGTGTTGGGATCCACTTCGAGGATCACGTCACCGCCACGGCCGCCGTTGCCTCCGTCGGGGCCGCCGAGCGGCTTGAACTTCTCCCGGTGGATGGAGGCGCAGCCGTTGCCGCCGTCACCCGCCTTGATGTGCAGGATGACGGTGTCCACGAACTCGGCCATCAGCCGCGCCCCCCTTCGAAACGCTCCTATGAACAACAAATGAGGCGGACCGAATCCTCGATCCGCCTCATAAGGTCGTGCTGCTGTCCCGGCGGATCTACTCCGCGACCGGGACGATGCTCACCGCGCGACGACCACGCTTCATGCCGAACTGAACGTGACCGGCGGCCAGCGCGAACAGGGTGTCGTCGCCGCCGCGGCCGACGTTGTCGCCGGGGTGGAAGTGGGTGCCGCGCTGGCGGACGATGATCTCGCCTGCGTTCACCAGCTGCCCGCCGAAGCGCTTGACGCCGAGGCGCTGCGCGTTCGAGTCACGGCCGTTCCGGGTGGACGAGGCGCCCTTCTTGTGTGCCATGGTTCACTCCCTTTCGGGGGTAGCGGGGGTCGTCCCCCCGGGAAATCACTGTCCGGGGTTGATACCGGTGACCTTGACCTGGGTGTACCGCTGACGGTGCCCCATGCGCTTCTTGTAACCGGTCTTGTTCTTGTACTTCAGAATGCGAATCTTGGGGCCCTTGATCTCGCCGAGGATCTCGGCGGTCACCTGGAACCTGGCAAGCGTGGCAGCGTCGGTGGTGACATCGCCGTCGTTGACGACGAGCACCGCCGGCAGCGACACCGAGGAACCGACCTCGCCGGCGAGCCTGTCCACCTCGAGGACGTCCCCGACGGAGACCTTCTGCTGCCTGCCGCCGCAACGAACGATCGCGTACACCGCGGAACCCTTCTTCTGGCTAAGTGCTGAGATGCCGCGCCCCGCATCCAGCTGCTGTCGATTAAACGACCGGCTTTCCGGGCAGGCGCGCGAAGCCAGGCGCGCTCACCAGACGCGCCGGTTGACTAGAGTACCGGATTATCGGCACCGAGGTCGAACCGGGTGGAGAGCCGGGGAGCCCGAGTCGTCACTCGGACATCACTCGGATGTCACTGCCGTCAATCCGCGGTCTTCCTGCGGGAACGGCGTCGCGTACGCGGCTGCGCCGAGACGTCGTCCTCCTCCGAGGACGCGGCCGACGACAGGGAGTCGGTGACGCCGTTCCGTACGGTGGCGGACGCGGCCACCGCCGCGCTCTCGCCGGAGCCGCCCAGTTTGTCCGCCACCGCCTTCTCGACGGCCATCTTGCCCTGCGTGCCGCGTGGCTCCGGCTTCGCCTCGACCGGCTCGGTGGAGACGATGATGCCGCGCCCGTTGCAGCAGTCACACGGCGTCGAGAACGCCTCCAGCAGGCCCTGGCCGACCCGCTTGCGGGTCATCTGGACCAGGCCGAGCGAGGTGACCTCGGCCACCTGGTGCTTGGTCCGGTCCCGCGCCAGGCACTCCAGCAGCCGGCGGAGCACGAGGTCGCGGTTGCTCTCCAGCACCATGTCGATGAAGTCGATCACGATGATGCCGCCGATGTCCCGCAGCCGGAGCTGGCGGACGATCTCCTCGGCCGCCTCCAGGTTGTTGCGGGTGACGGTCTCCTCGAGGTTGCCGCCCTGCCCGGTGAACTTGCCCGTGTTGACGTCGACGACCGTCATCGCCTCCGTACGGTCGATCACGAGCGAGCCGCCGGAGGGCAGCCACACCTTGCGCTCCATCGCCTTGGCGATCTGCTCGTCCACCCGGTAGGCGGTGAAGACGTCGGTCGTCTCCTCCTCCCACCTGGACAGGCGGTCGGCGAGATGCGGGGCGACATAGCGGACGTACTCGTCCACCGTCACCCACGCGTCCTCGCCCTCGACCACCAGCGAGCTGAAGTCCTCGTTGAAGATGTCGCGGACCACCCGGATCGTCAGGTCGGGCTCACCGGACAGCAGCTCGGGCGGGCTGGCCGACTTGGCCTTGCGCTGGATGTTCTCCCACTGCGCCGACAGCCTCGCCACGTCGCGGCTGAGCTCCTCCTCCGAGGCGCCCTCCGCCGCCGTACGGACGATCACGCCCGCGTTCTCCGGCATCACCTTCTTGAGGATCTGCTTGAGCCGTGCCCGTTCCTTGTCGGGCAGCTTGCGGGAGATCCCGGTCATCGAACCGTCCGGCACGTAGACCAGGTAGCGGCCGGGCAGGCTGATCTGGGAGGTCAGCCGCGCGCCCTTGTGCCCGATCGGGTCCTTGGTGACCTGGACGAGCACGGACTGGCCCGACTTCAGCGCCGCCTCGATCCGCTTCGGCTGGCCTTCGAGGCCGACGGTGTCGAAGTTGACCTCGCCCGCGTACAGCACGGCGTTGCGGCCCTTGCCGATGTCGACGAACGCCGCCTCCATCGAGGGCAGCACGTTCTGGACCTTGCCCAGATACACGTTGCCGACGTAGGACTGGCTCGACTCGCGGTCGACGTAGTGCTCGACGAGCACGCCGTCCTCCAGGACCGCGATCTGGGTGCGGCCGCCGTGACGGCGTACGATCATGACGCGCTCGACCGACTCACGGCGGGCCAGGAACTCCGACTCCGTGATGATCGGCGGACGGCGGCGGCCCAGCTCGCGGCCTTCGCGGCGGCGCTGCTTCTTCGCCTCCAGCCGCGTGGAGCCGCGCACGCCCTGCACCTCGTCGAGGGAGGTGGCGCGGGTGGCGCGGGGCGCGCGAATGCGCACCACCGTGTTCGGCGGGTCGTCGGCGGTGGGCTCGGCCTCTTCGCTTCCCCTGCGGCGGCGGCGCCGCCTGCGGCGCGAGGTGCCCTGCGCGCCCTCGGCCTCCGTCTCCGCGCCGTCCTCGTCCTCGACCGGCTCCTCCTGCGTCTCCTCGGCCTCGGAGTCGGAGTCGGACTCGGCATCGGACTCCTCGCCGTCCTCGCCCTCATCGCCGTCCCGGCCGCGCAGGTTGCGTCCGCGGCCGCCCCGGCGGCGGCGGCGCCGGCGTGGCGTGCCCTCCCCCTCGGACTCCTCCTCGGCGGCCGCGGTCGCCTCGTCGGGCTCGGCCTGCTCCTCCGGCTCCGCGGTGCGCTGGGCCGGCACGGCGAACGGATCCGGTGCCTGGAAGAGCGGCTGGAACAGCGCCGACGGCGCCTGGAACGACACCGATGGGACGGCCGGCCGCTGCACGTGCAGGCCGAACGGGTCGGTCAGCACGGCCGGCGGCCCGTTCTCGGCCGCTTCCGCACCGGCATCGGTTTCGTCGAGTGGCTCCTCTGGCTCCTCGTCGAGCCGCTCCACATCGGCCGGCTCCGCCAGGAGATCGGCCGACGGCACGCCGAGCTGCAGCGCCGCCGCGACCTCGGCCTCGGCCGCGCTCATCGCCGCACTGGATCGTTCCGTGGCCGCCCGCTCCGTCACCGAGGATCGCTTCGGTGCAGCCGACGCCTCGTCGTCCTTCTTCCGGCCGACACGCCGCCGGCTTCTGGCCGGGGTCTCCTCGACCGTCTCGACCGCCTCGGGCCGCTCCGCCCGGGTCTCGCCGGTCGCCTCGTGGTCATCCTGTGGTTCCTGTGCCTCGGCCCGCTTGCGGGTACGGCTGCGCCGTACGGGCTTGGCGGGCTCCTCCGCGACCTGCTCGGGGGCCTCCGCGGTCGCGGCCGGGGTTTCGGTGGAGATCTCGACAGGGGCCGCTCCGGACGCTTCGGCCGGTTCCGGCTCGGGGGCGGCACGGCGACGGGTGGCCCGCCGCGGTCGCGGCGCCTCGGCCGGCTCGGCCACGACGTGCGCGGCGCCCGCGGCCACCGTCTTCACGGTGGCGACGGGCGGCAGCTCGTCCGGCTCCGGCGGAGGCCCTGCCGGGCGGCTCGCCGCACGGCGCCGCGGCGGCTCGGCCGCGCCGGCGGGCGAGGCTTCGCTCACGCCGAGGCCGGGCTCCCGTTCTTCGGTTGTCGTATCACCTGTCGTCGTATCACCGTCAAGGCTCACAGCCCCGTCAGTGGGCTCGTTGTCGAGCATGCGGGCGCTCTCCCGTCAGCCTCCGGGCGCGTCGCCGCGCCGCACGGAGGCTCTCGTCTCTCGTGGTCCGCCGCGCTCCGCGAGGGTGCCGCAGCGGCAAGTCTTATCGGTCTCCGCCTGCCCGGTCGAGGTCGAACGGGTCAGCGGGCTCACCGGTCGCAGCGTCGAGCGGCCCCTGCGCCAGCCTGGTCACCTCGGGAGGCGACGGCGGCGCGAAGCCTGCCACGAGACGCAAACCCATGAGCACGTCGTCGGGTCGGACGGCAGGTGTTTCGTGCCGAACAACCATACGAAGTATGACACACGGCTGAACGGTCTCCTGACCTGCCGTTGTTCCCGTCCCGTTCACGACGGCCAGCGAACACACCGCCTGGCGTGTGTCGAACCGCCGCATCCCCTTCTTGGTCAGGCGCTCGACCTCCACCCGGTCGGCCGCCGAGAACTCCCGTACCGCCTGCTCCACCGCGGCCGGATCGGCCCCGGGAAGCCGCAGTTCCCACACCGAGCCCTCCAGCCGGTCCGCGAGGGTCCCGGTGCGCGCCTCTATCACGTCCAGAATGTCGAGGCCCGGCGGCAGCGACGCGTCGAGTTCGGCACGGATCCGCCGCGGGTCGCACGGCCGGTTCACACCGATCTCGAGGTACTCGGCCTCACTCGCCACTCCAGTCGGAGCGGCGCCGGCATAGGAGATCTTCGGATGGGGGCTGAATCCCGCGCTGTAGGCCACCGGGACACCGGCCCGTCGTACCGCCCTCTCGACGGCGCGGGAGATGTCACGGTGACTGGTGAAACGCAGCCGCCCCCGTTTGGCGTACCGCACCCTGAGGCGCTGCACCACGGGCTCGGGCGATGGCCCATCGGGTACGGGTTTCAGGGTTCCGCCATCCTTCCGGTTTCGGTCAATCATCTTCCAGAATAGCCGCGCCCGGAGAGTGCCGCCCGCCACCAGATCACACGACCCGCCGAGCCGTGCCCGGCAGGTCGTGATTTGTCGGGCACGACCCCGAGGTCACAGGACCGTGAGCGGCAGCAATTTCTTTCCGGTGGGGCCGACCTGGATCTCCGTCCCCATCGTGGGGCACACGCCGCAGTCGTAACAGGGCGTCCAGCGGCAGTCCTCGACCTCCGCACCGCTCAGCGCGTCCTGCCAGTCCTGCCACAGCCACTCGCGGTCGAGCCCGGCGTCTAGGTGGTCCCACGGGAGGACCTCGTGCTCGTCGCGCTCCCGGGTGGTGTACCAGTCGACGTCCACCGGCTCGTCGGCGAAGACCCGCTCGGCCGCCGCCATCCAGCGGTCGTAGGAGAAGTGCTCGCTCCAGCCGTCGAACCGGCCGCCGTCCTCCCACACGGCCCGGATGACCGCGCCGACGCGGCGGTCACCGCGCGACAGCAGTCCCTCCACGATCGACGGCTTCCCGTCGTGGTAGCGGTAGCCGATCGCCCTGCCGTACTCCTTGTCGGCGCGCATGGCGTCGCGCAGCGCGCGCAGACGGCGGTCCACCGTCTCGTGGTCGCACTGGGCCGCCCACTGGAACGGCGTGTGCGGCTTGGGCACGAACCCGCCGATGGAGACCGTGCAGCGGATGTCCCTGGAGCCGGTCGCCTCCCGCCCCGCCTTGATGACCTTCTTGGCCAGGTCGGCGATGGCGAGGACGTCGGCGTCCTCCTCCGTGGGCAGTCCGCACATGAAGTACAGCTTCACCTGCCGCCAGCCCTGGCTGTAGGCCGTGGTGACCGTACGGATCAGGTCCTCCTCGGTGACCATCTTGTTGATCACCTTGCGCATCCGCTCGGAGCCGCCCTCGGGCGCGAAGGTGAGCCCCGAACGGCGCCCGTTCCTCGACAGCTCGTTGGCCAGGTCGATGTTGAAGGCGTCGACCCGCGTGGACGGCAGGGACAGGCCGATCTGGCTGCCCTCGTAGCGGTCGGCGAGGCCCCTGGTGACGTCGGCGATCTCCGAGTGGTCCGCGCTGGACAGTGACAGCAGGCCGACCTCGCTGAAGCCCGACTCCCTGACGCCCACCTCGACCATGTCGCCGATCGTCGTGATCGACCGCTCACGCACCGGACGGGTGATCATCCCCGCCTGGCAGAAGCGGCAGCCGCGGGTGCAGCCGCGGAAGATCTCCACGCTGAACCGCTCGTGAACGGTCTCGGCGAGCGGGACCAGCGGCTTCTTCGGGTACGGCCACTCGTCCAGGTCCATGACCGTGTGCTTGAACACCCGCGAGGGAACCCCCGGCCGGTTCGGCACGACCCGCTTGATGCGGCCGTCGGGGTGATACTCGACGTCGAAGAACTTCGGGACGTACACCCCGCCGGTGGAGGCGAGGCGCATGAGCAGCTCGTCGCGGCCCCCGGGCGAGCCCTCTTCCTTCCACTCGCGCAGCACCTCGCTGATCGCGATGGCGATCTGCTCGCCGTCGCCGAGCACGGCGGCGTCGAGGAAGTCGGCGACGGGCTCGGGGTTGAACGCGGCGTGGCCACCGGCCAGCACGATCGGGTCCTCCGCTGTCCGCTCCACCGCGCGGAGCGGGATGCCCGCCAGATCGAGCGCGGTGAGCAGGTTGGTGTAGCCGAGTTCGGTGGCGAACGACACACCCAGGATGTCGAACGCCCGCACCGGCCGGTGCGCGTCGACGGTGAACTGGGGAACTCCCTCGGCCCGCATGAGCGCCTCGAGATCCGGCCAGACCGTGTACGTCCGCTCGGCCAGCGTCTCGGGCAGCTCGTTGAGGATCTCGTAGAGGATCTGCACCCCCTGGTTGGGCAGGCCGACCTCATAGGCGTCCGGGTACATCAACGCCCACCGGACGGTCGCCTCGTCCCAGTCCTTGACCGTCGAGTTCAGCTCACCTCCGACATACTGGATCGGCTTCTGCACCTTGTGCAGCAGCGGTTCCAGGCGGGGAAACAACGACTCGACAGACATGGCTCCAGGGTATCGGCTCCAACGCGGCCTCGGCTCGCTCGACGGAGATGCCCTCAGCCGAACACCCGGTCCTTGATGTGGATCGCCTGTAGCACACCGACCGCCATCATGTTGGCGAACGTCGCGGTGCCGCCGTACGAGACGAACGGCAGGGGCACACCGGTGATCGGCATGATCCCGATGGTCATGCCGACGTTGACCAGAGTCTGGAACCCCAGCCAGGTGGCGACGCCCCCGGCCACGAGCGCGGCGAACCGGTCCTCGCACAGCCGGGCGATCCGCAGGCACCGCAGCAGCACCACGCCGAGCAGCAGCACGACGACGGCCGACCCGACGAAGCCCAGCTCCTCCCCGGCCACGGTGAAGATGAAGTCGGTGTGCTGCTCCGGCACGAAACGGCCGGTCGTCTGCCCACCGTGGAACAGGCCCTTGCCGAACAGCTCGCCCGAACCGATCGCGACCAGCGCCTGTCTGCTGTTGTAGCCGATCCCGCGTGGGTCGGTCGAGGGGTCCATGAGCGCGGTGAACCGGGCCACCTGGTACGGCTTGAGCAGCCCGAGGAACCACACGGCCGCCGCGCCCGCGGCCGCCAGCACCACCCCGGCCAGGATCAGCCGCTTGTGCACACCCGCGTACACGATCATGCCGGCCGTGATCGCCGTCAACACCGTCGTGGTACCGAGGTCGGGCTCCATCATGACCAGGGTCACGGTGACGCCCCAGATGACGATGCACAGCCCCACGTCCAGATAGCGCGGCCGGTCCTTCTTCTTGTCCCCGGTCCGGGCCAGCAGCATCGCCAGCATCAGCACCAGCGCCGGTTTGGCCAGCTCGCCCGGCTGTACGGCGAAGCCGCCCCCCAGCATGATCCACGAGTGGTGGCCGTTGACCGTCGCGCCCATCGGGGTGAGGACGAGCACCAGCCCCAGGGTCGCGATGCCGAACACCAGCGGCGCGTACCGGCGCAGCACCCGGTAGTCGGACACCGCCACGGCGCTGTAGAGCGCGAGGCCGATGCCCAGGTTGAGCACGTGCTTCTTGACCATCACGGTCGGCTCGGCCGAGTTCCACTGCCGGGTGGACGACCAGACGAGGAGCGTGCCGATGACGCTGAGCGCGACGACCGCACCGAGCAGGATGCCGTCCATCCGCCACAGGGGCGCCCCCTGGCCCACGGCCCGCCGTACGAACGATCGCCTTCGAACCCGCAGCGCGTCAGTCATCTCGCATCACTGGGCCGCCACCCCATCCCTGATCACCGGCAGCGCCGCCGGGGGCATGCCGTCCGGAAGCGCCGGCTTGAGCGGCTTGCCGTCCTCGCCCTTGCCCACTCCGAAGATCCCCTCCCAGATCCGGCGTACGGCGGGCGCGGCGGTGGAGGCGCCCCATCCACCCTGGGACACCATCACGACGGCCACGAAGCGCGGCTTGTCCGCGGGGGCGAAGGAGGCGAACCACGACGTGTCGTTCTTGCCGTAGACCTCCGCCGTGCCGGTCTTGCCGCCGACCTTCACGCGGTTGAAGTCGAACCCGCGGAACACGGCCGCGGCCGTACCGGTCACGGGCACCTGGGCCAGCGCCTTGCGGATGTAGTCGCGCACCTCGTCGCTGATGGGCAGATGGCCCTCGATCGGCACCGGGATCTCCTTGACCAGCGTGCCGTCCGGCCGGACCAGGGCCCAGCCGATCCGCGGGCTGCGCACGTTGCCGTCGCCGACGAGCGCGGCGTACGCGCGGGCGAGCTGGAGCGGCGTCACCAGCACGGCGCCCTGGCCGATCGAGAAGTTGATCGCCTCGTAGGCGTGCCAGATGTAGCCCTCCACACAGTTCTCGTGGGCGAGCCGCTTGGCGTACGCCGCCTTGGCCGCGTCCTTCATCTCGGGATAGCCGGTCTTGGCCCGCCGGCACATGGTGTCCTTCATCGAGGCCCACAGGTTCTTCTTCCACTCCCGGCTCGGGATCAGGCCCGGGCTCTCACCCGGCAGATCGATGCCGGTGCGCCGGCCGAAGCCGTACGCCTTGGCCATGTGGGTCATCGGCTCCTTGGGGGTGCCCGTCGGCTTCTCACCCCCGTCGCGCTTCCACTGCTCGTATCCCGCCTTGTAGAACACCGTGTCGCAGGACTTCTCGAGCGCCGTGTGCAGGGAGATCGATCCCAGGGACATGCCGCCGGCGTTGCTGTACGAGCGGCCGGCGGCGGTGTAGGAGCTCGGGCACTCGTAGGTGCCGTTCAGCGAGGCGCCGTCGGCGATCATCGCCGAGGCCGAGCTGATCTTGAAGGTGGACCCGGGGGCGAACGTGCCGCTGATCGCCCGCGACATGAGCGGCTTGCCCGACTTATCCGACAGCAGCCACCGATAGTCCTTCTCGGAGATGCCGCCCACCCAGACCTTGGGATCGTAATTCGGCCTGCTGGCCATCGCGACCACCCGCCCGGTCTTCACGTCGAGCACGACGCCCGCCGCCCCGTCGGACTGTGGCGTCTCCTTCATCGCCTGGTCGAGCGACTTCTCCACGATCCGCTGGACCCGCTCGTCGATGCTGGTGACCAGGATGTCGCCGGGCACCGGGTTCGACCGCTGATCCACCCTGATGACCTTGCCCATCCGGTCCACCTGGACCCGCCGCAGGCCCGGCTTGCCGCGCAGCGCCGCGTCATAGGTCGCCTCAAGCCCGCCCCGGCCGGTCAGGTCGACACCGGAGTAGTTCGCCTTGAGTCCCTCGCGCTTCTCCAACTCCTGCTCGGTGACCGGCTGGAGGTAGCCGAGCAACTGGACGGCGTCCTTGCCGTGCGGGTAGTCGCGCCTCGCCTGGATCTCGGCCGTCACCCCCGGGAAGTCCTCCTGGCGTTCCAGGATCTGCAGCGCCTGCCGGGTCTTCACGTGCTCGGCGACGGGGATCGGGGTGTACGGCGAACCCGGCCAGCAGGGCTTCGAGACGCCCGGCCCACAGGCACGGATCTGCGTCTTCAGCTTCTCGTACGGGACGCCCAGCACAGGCGACAGCCGCCGGAGCACGGCGGTGCCGCCGTCGGGCATCCGTTCGAGCCTGGACCGGTCGATCGACACCACCAGGCTCGTGCGGTTGCGGACCAGCGGCCGGCCCGACGAGTCGAGGATCGAGCCGCGTACGGCCGGCACCCGCACCTCTCGGGTCCGCGTCTCGGTCGCGACGGTGACGTACCTGTCCCCCTGCACGACCTGCACCTGCCACAGCCGGACGACGAGCACCATGATCATCGCGATCACGAGCACCTGCAGGACCAACAGTCGCCCCCGCAACCGTGTCATGCCATCCCCCGTCCCCAACTCGTCGTCCGCCCCATCCCGGTCGACCCGCTCCTGCCGCCGCGTCTTCGCAGCCGGTAGCGGCCGGACAGCAGCCACACCACGGCGGGGGCGGCCACCAGATCGCACAGCGCGGCCCGCGGCCAGGCCGAGCTCAGGACGGTCCAGGTGACCCCGGGATTGCCCAGCAGCGCGCCGATGCCCGCCGCCAGACCGGGCGCGATGACGGCGAAGACCGCCACCGTGAGCATCGGCGCGTTCTCGCCGAACCGGCCCACGACGAAACCGAGCGCGCACAGCAGCAGCGCGTACTGCCCGAGCGTGTGGCTGGCCGGCGGCAGCAGGTCATAGGCGAGGCCGCCGCAGAAGCCGATCACCGCGCCGGCCGTCGGCCCCCGCAGCGCGGCGAGCGTCAGAATGGTCAGCAGCACGAAATCCGGTGCGTACGCGCCGAGCAACCGGTTCACCAGGCTCACCTGCAGCACCAGAGCGGCGAAGATGATCAGTGCCGCGGACAGGTTGCGGAGCATCAGGGTCAGTTCCTCCCGTCGCTGCGCGCCGCACCTGCGGCCGCCGGACGGCGGCGCGGCGCCTCATGTGCGCGCGGACGGCGGTTCCCCGGCGCCGCACCGGCTCTTCCCTCCTCCATCTGGGCCCACGGCTCGGCCTGGGCCCGCGACTCATCGGCCGCCTCGTCGTCACGACCGGCCCGCTTGTCCGCACGCTCGCGCGCCTGCTTGGCCTGCTGCGGAACCGGCGGGAGCACCGAGTCGCGCGGATCGCGCTTGGGCGCCTGGACCACGACCCCGACGACGTCCAGCGACGAGAAGTCGGTGAACGGCTTGGCATAGGCGATCTTGGTGAGATCTCCCGGCAGCGACTCCACCCGCTGGATCACGCCGATGGGCACGCCCGGGACGTACGGCTTGCTCCGCTGTGAGCCGAAGGAGACGATGCGGCCGCCCGGGGGCAGCGGCACCGTCGAGTCGAGCAGCCGGAACTTGATCAGGTTTTCTCCGCCACCCGCCTCACCCAGACCACTCACGACACCGATCTGGTTGCCGCCTTCGAGACGGGCCCCCGCCGAGATGGCGGGATCGGTGAGCAGCGCCACGGTCGCGCTGTCGGCGGCCGCCCTGACCACACGGCCGACGAGCCCGTCCCCGGTGAGCACGGTCATGTCGGGCCGCACTCCGTCGTTCGCGCCCGCGTCGATCTCGACGGCGTCCTCGAACCCAGGGAAGTCCCGCCGCGCCAGCACCTGCGCCGGCACGACCCGATAGCGGCCCAGGCCCGCCAGCCCGAGCATCCGGTCCAGCTTCGCGGCCCGGGTGCCGTCGAGCTGCAGGGAGGCGACCTCGGTGCGCAACTTCGCGTTCTCCTTGCGCAGTGCGGCGATGGTCCGCTCCGCTTCCGGAGCCGCCCGGAGCATGCCCACGAAGTCCCTGACCGGCTTGGTGACCGTCGCACTCACCTGCTCGGCCTTGGAGAAGATCCCGGATGCCATGTCGTGCACCGGACCGAGGACCGGCCCGCTGCCCACCCGGTGATCCACGGTGATCAGGACCAGTGCGGCGGCGAGGAGAAGTCCGACCGCGAGACGGGCGCGGCGGGTGTCTCTCATGACCGCTCCTTAAGTCGTGTGTCCAGGGACCGAGAAGGTCAGGCGACCGCACCTGTACTGGGCAGGGCGACACGGGTCCGGGCGAGCCCCGGGAGTGTCTGGCAAATGCCGCCCGTCGCCGATTTGCCAGACGCTCCCTAGTTGCGGGGCTCGGGAACAAGCACCTGCTGCAGGGCCTCGAAGTCCTCCACGCACCTGCCGGACCCCATCGCGACCGAGTCGAGCGCGTTGTCCGCCAGGTGAACGGGCATCCCCGTCTCCTCGCGCAGCCGGTCGACCATGCCCTTGAGCAGGCCGCCCCCGCCGGTCACCGCGATGCCCCGATCCATGAGGTCGCCCGAGAGCTCGGGCGGGCACTTGTCCAGCGTGGTCTTGACCGTGTCGACGATCACGTTGACCTGCTCGCACATCGCCCGGCGGATCTCTTCACTCGAGATGACCACCGTCTTGGGCAGCCCGGTCACCAGGTCCCGGCCGCGGACCTCGGCGTGGATCTCCTCCCCGGAGGGGCCGGCCGAGCCGATCGAGATCTTCACTTCCTCTGCGGTCCGGTCCCCCAGCATCATGGAGTATTCCTTTTTGGCGAAGGCGACGACCGCCTCGTCGAGCTCGTCACCCGCCACCCGGATCGACTGGCTGGTCACGATGCCGCCCATCGAGATGATGGCCACCTCGGTGGTGCCACCTCCTATGTCCACCACCATGTTTCCGGTGGGTTCGTGGACGGGCAGACCGGCCCCGATCGCGGCCGCCATCGGCTCCTCGATGATGTAAACGCGCCGGGCACCGGCCTGGTATCCCGCTTCCTTCACCGCGCGCTGCTCGACCGCGGTGATGCCGCTGGGAACCGCCACAATGATGCGAGGCCGCACGAAGTGCGTACGCCTGTGCACCTTTTGAATGAAATATCGCAACATGCGCTCGGTCACATCGAAGTCCGCGATCACCCCGTCGCGCAGGGGGCGAATCGCGACGATGTTGCCGGGCGTACGCCCGATCATGCGCTTCGCTTCTATGCCAACCGCCACGATCTTTCCTGTCGTGACGTTGATGGCGACGACCGACGGCTCGTTCAGCACGACGCCGCGGCCTCGCACATAGACCAGAGTGTTCGCCGTGCCAAGGTCGACAGCCATGTCACGGCCCAGGAATGTCAGCTTGCTGCCCATGCGGAAGGAAGCCTTCCTTCAGGTGGTTAGCGGGATAACTCATCGCACTCGAATCGTAACTCGGTGCGTCCATGACTCGGCACATCGAGCCATCAGGCACGGGGAAAATCGCCGCCACCCCGGCCAGATGATGGTCACCACCTGGGAAAACACCGCAGGCCCCGGGTTTAGCCCGGGGCCTGCGGTGCGGCAAAGCGAAGACTCAGAATCGGTCAGGAAAGAAGATCTTGATCTCGCGGGCGGCCGACTCGGGCGAGTCGGAGCCGTGCACGACGTTCTCGCCGATCTCCAGCGCGTGGTCGCCGCGGATGGTGCCGGGAGGCGACTTGACCGGGTCGGTGGCACCCGCCAGCGCACGGAACGCCTCGATCGCGCGCGGCCCCTCCACCACGAGCGCCACCAGCGGAGCCGAGGTGATGAACTCGACCAGCTCGCCGAAGAACGGGCGCTCGGAGTGCTCGGCGTAGTGGGCCTTGGCGGTCTCGGCGTCGAGCGTGCGCAGGTCCATCGCCACGACCTTCAGGCCCTTGCGCTCGATCCGGCCGATGACGTCGCCGATGAGGCCGCGACGGACCCCGTCCGGCTTGATCAGGACAAGCGTACGCTCGGACACGGTTTCTCTCCTTGTCGAATGGGCAGCGGGGCTGCTCGCCGGATGTACGCGGCTCGGTGGCGGTGTCCACCCGGAGATCCCTGTTTTCTGGCGAGATCATCCCGGCGCCCGGGTCACTCCCAGGGCTCCAACCGCAACGGCAGCTTACCGGTCCCCGCCCGCCTCTCCGGCCGTGCCTTTGTCCCCCTCGGGCGACGGAGTGGGCGCCGGGATCGTCACCTGCGCGTCCTGCCCACGTTCCGCGGGCGAAGCCGTACCGGCGGCCGTGGCCGCCCCGGGAAGCGCGGCGGCGCGACGGGCCAGGAACTGGGCCAGCAAGATGATCCCGACGACCACGCCACCGCCGACCTGCGCCCACTTGTGCAGGGCGTCGATGAAACCGTTCGCCACCGCCTCTCCCGTTGCCGGCCCGGATTCGCTGATCAGGTTCAGCATGAGGACCTGGATGCCGGTGCCGAGCAGGAAGCCCGCGAGCACCGCGGGGAAGCACATGGACAGGCCCAGCAGCGCCGACCCCACTCCCGCCAGCCGGAACGCGCTCACCAGCGCCACCGCGGAACCCGCCGCGAGCAGCGTGAACGGGACGACGAGCGGCCACCCCGAGGGCTCCGGCACAAGCCACCAGATGGCGCAGAGACCGGCCACCACCGTCACCAGCCCCGCGGCCGGCAACTGCGCGACCTTCCGCTCCGGAAGCACGCCCACGACGACGGCGGCGACGAGAGCGATCACAGCGGCGAGGAGGAACGGCAGCCACAGGCCCTTCAACCCCGGCCCGCCGAGCCCGCCCAGCTCGATGTAGGTGGTCTGCGCCGCCGTGGGCAGCACGATCAGACCGATCGCCACGTTGACGAAGGCCAGCGTACGCCCGCCCGGCCCCTCGAACGTGCCGGCCGCCCCGAGCCCCAGCATCGCCAGCACAGCGGCCGCCGCGACGGCAGCGGCGACGACGACCAGGATCGGGGGCCAGTCGAAGGTCAGGAAGATGGCGAGCGCCGCGATGCCCGCCGCCGGCACCACCGCCAGCATGAGCCGCCTGCGCTCGGCCGTGGAAGCGCGTGCCCCGCCGGGCTCTTCGACGCCACCCTCCTCCGCCTCACCCGCGCCCTCGATCAACCACAGGACCAGATAGGCGGCGGCCAGCACGAGGGCGACGCCGGTCAGCAGCGGGTACGGCTGAAGCGTGACCCGCCAGGAACCCGAACCGTCGAGCGGCCAGAGCGCCAGCGCCTGGGCCGCCAGCAGGCTCACCGTGAGCATCCCCGCCCAGATCGGCAACAGGACGTTCCTGCGCGGCCGTTCTGAGACGACGACGAGCGTCGCCGGGATCAGCGCCCCGGCCCCCACGCCGTGGAGGACACGCAGCACTCCGACCACACCGGTCGAGTCCGCGTACCCGCCGGCCGCGTCGGCCACCGCCAGCAGCGCGAGCCCCGCGACGAGAATCGGCGCGGCACGGAACCGGCGTACGGCCACCGACGCGAGCGGCACGGTCAGCAGCATGGCGGGCAGCGCCAGACCATGCGCCCGCATCATGTCGACGTGCGAGACGCCCGGAGGCAGCAGCGCCGCGACGACCGAAATCGTGTTCGGGATCGCGACCACCGCGAGCGGCAGGGCCACCACGGTGAGCAGCCCTGCGACGACGTCCAGAAGCAGGGGGACGCGCACGGCGCGAACCGCGACGGCGGTCCGGGCCTGCGAAACGGGAGGGACGGCCATGCTTGCCGACTTTAGCGCTTCGTCGCCCCCTCGACACGGTGAGCGACGAAGATGGCCGTAATCCAGAGCAATGCGAAGATCAATCCAAGGAAGAACATGGCCGGAACGAGAAATCCGGTGGCAATCGCCAGGATCTGGACGACTGATCCCGCGACGTACGCGAACGGGCGCTTGAGCATACCTGTCACCACGACGCACAGGACCGCGAGCCCGATCCCGACCGTCACCGCGAGCGGCACCGGGACATGGTTGATCGCGATGGCGACCGGAGTGGTCAGGGCTACGACGATGGCCTCCATGCCGAGCACGCTCGCGCACAGCCGGCGCTTGCCGGGAGTCACCTCGAACAGGTAGTTCATCTCGCTCTTCCCATGTCGTCCGTCCGGATTCCGCCTCCACGGCGCCGCACGTCGCGGGCACCCCGGAAGGTCGCCCCCGCCCCGCGAGATCGCCTCATCGCTCGACCCCGAGCAGAATGCGGGCCTCGCCGACGGTCACCACGGAACCCGTGATGAGCACCCCCGACCCCAGCTCGTCACCCTGATCGGCCAGGGTGACGGCCATGTCGATCGCGTCATCGAGCCGTTCCGCCACATGGACCCGATCCGATCCGAAGATGCTCTGTGCCCGAAGACCCAGCTCGTCCGGCTTCATCGAACGCGGCGAGGAATTCCTGGTGACCACGACCTCCTCGGCTATCGGCTCGAGCAGTTCAAGGATCGTGTTGACGTCCTTGTCGCCCATGGCGGCCACCACGGCGACCAGCCGGGTGAAGCCGAACGCCTCGGTCAGCGCCTCAACCGTGGCCTCCATGCCACCGGGGTTGTGCGCGGCATCGAGGACCACCGTCGGGCCACGCCTCACGACCTCCAGCCGCCCCGGGCTCGTCACCCCCGCGAACGCCTGCCGGACGACCTCGTCACCCAGGGGATCGTCACCACCCGTGAGCGCCTCGACCGCCGCGAGCGCGCACACCGCGTTCCCGGCCTGGTGCGCGCCGTACAACGGCAGGAAGACCTCTTCGTACACCCCCTTGAGGCCTTTGAGCTGAAGCATCTGACCGCCTATCGCAAGCTCGCGATGGAGCACGCCGAACTCCAGCCCCTCACGCGCGACGACGGCTCCCGTCTCCGCCACCCGTCTCATCAGCACCTCGGCCGCCGGAAGCGGCTGCTGCGCGAGCAGGGCCGTCGCCCCCGGCTTGATGATGCCGGCCTTCTCCTTGGAGATCGTCGCGACGTCCGGACCGAGATAGTCGGTGTGATCCAACGAGATCGGCGTGATGACGGCGACCGCGCCGTCCGCGACATTGGTGGCGTCCCAGACCCCACCCATGCCCGTCTCGATCACCGCGACGTCGACCGGCGCATCCGCGAACGCGACGAATGCCATCGCGGTGAGCGTCTCGAAGAAACTCAGCCGTCCGACCTTGGTGTCGATCATTTCAAGGTACGGCTCGATATCCCGATAGACATCGGTGAAACGATCCTCAGAAAGAGGCTCCCCATCCACCGAAATGCGTTCACGGACCGAGGTGAGATGAGGGCTCGTGTAACGGCCGACACGCAGATTGCGTTCCCGCAGCAGACTCTCGACCATCCGAGCCGTGCTCGTCTTGCCGTTGGTCCCGGCGATATGGATGACTTGGAACGTTTTCTGCGGATCGCCGATGAGCTCCATCAGCGCGCTGATCCGTTCAAGGGAGGGGTGGAAATCCCACTCCACTCCTCTGGCCATGATGGCCTGCTCGGCGACTCGGTATTCCACGACCATCAGCGTACGGGCTCACCGCGGCGGTGGAGTTCTCGGCATCCTGACGACGCCTCCTGGACCAGAACACCACCCATCCCGCTACCAAGACACGGACCCAGACGGCCGCGATGTGGTCTGGTCAGACGGTCTCGCTGTCCAGACGGTCCCGCTGGCCAGACCGGCCTTCCACCCCCGGCCTCCCATCTCGCAGCACCTCCTGCTCTCGCAGCACCTCCTGCCCATCCCCGCGCCGGTCGGTGGACGGGGGTCCCATCCGGCGCCGGTCAGCGGTCCGGTGCGCTGGCCAGTACGGGTGGGCGGCCGGGTTCGGTCGTCGGGTGGGTTCGGTGGGTGGGTGGCTGGGGTTGGGACTGATGCGGTGGGGCGGCCGGGTCGGCCGGGTTTTGTGGTGGGGTGGCCGGGGTCTGGTGCCACAACAGTGCGGGCAGGGGCGGGTGGCTGCTCCGGCCGGCCGTGACAGTTGCGCTCTGGCGGCAGAGGCCTCCGGCCTCCCCGGGCGCGGTGGTCTCGGGCACGGTCTCAAGCCGGCCGGAGCACCCACCCGCCCCCACCCACA
>NZ_BCBX01000040.1:0-73012 GCF_001417795.1 Sphaerimonospora mesophila
GGGTCAGGCGGGGTCAGGCGGGGTCAGGCGGAGGTCCGCCGGCGGAACAGCCAGGCCGCCGCCGGTGTGCTCACCACCACCACGCCCACCAGCCACAGCGTCGCCGCCACACCGGACGACCCCATCGGCCGGTCCAGGAGCAGCGCACGCAACGTCGCCACGATCGGCGTGATCGGCTGGTTGGACGCGAAGTCCCGCAGCACCCCGGGCATGGTCTCGGCCGGTACGACCCCGTCCGACAGGTACGGCAGGAACAGCACCACGAAGCCGAACGCCCCCGCCGCCTGGGTCGACCTCACCAGCAGCCCCCACAGCACCGCCAGGGCCGACATGGCCAGCACGTACCCGATCAGCAACGCCAGCGTCAGCGCCCACTCGGCGAGCCCCGCGTCCGGGCGGAAGCCCAGCACGACGGCCGCGAGCAAGGCGAATCCGCAGGCCGCCACGTTACGGAGCACCGAGGCGACGACGTGACCCGCTGGCACCACCCAGCCGCCGATCGGCAGCGTGCGGAACCGGTCGATCATGCCGTCGGTCATGTCGTCGGCGATGTTCACGGCCGTCAGCGCGGCGCCGTACCCGCCGGACATGAGCAGGACGGCGGGGACCACGAAGTCGAGGTACGCCAGGCCGCTGGAGCCGGTGGTGATGGCGCCGCCGAAGACGTACACGAACAGCACCATGATGATCACCGGCAGGGCGGTGTTGACGATCAGGCCGTCGAGCATGCGCACCTCACGGCGCAGGTCGCGGACGACGAGCCGGCGCAGGTCGCCGGCCGCGGTGAGCACGCCGGTCATGCCGCGGCCGCCGTCAGCTCGAAGAAGACGTCGTCGAGCGTGGGCGTGCGCAGCTCGACGTGCTCGACGCCGATCCCGGCCCGCCGCAGCGCGTTGAGCGCACACCGCAGATGCTCGGGTCCCCGCAGAGCCAGCGTGATCTCGTGGGGTGACGTGACGCCATGGGCGAGCGCGGTCTCCTGGGCCGGCACACCGAGGGCGGCCCGGGCGCGGGGGGCGTCCTCGGCCCGGGACAGGTGGAGCACCAGGCGCTCGGCACCGACCTGACGTTTGAGCGCGGCCGGGGAGTCGTCGGCGACCACCCGGCCACCGTCGATCACCACCACCCGGTCGGCGAGCCGGTCGGCCTCCTCCAGATACTGCGTGGTGAGCAGGATGGTCGTGCCGGAGGCCAGCAGCTCGCGGATCACCGACCACAGCTCGGCCCGGCTGCGCGGGTCGAGTCCGGTCGTGGGCTCGTCCAGGAACAGGATGCGCGGCTCGGACACCATGCTCGCGGCCAGGTCGAGCCGCCGCCGCATGCCGCCCGAGTACGTCCCCACCCGCCGGTTCGCGGCCCCGGCCAGGTCGAAGCGCTCCAGCAGCTCAGCGGCCCGCTGCCGGGCCCGGCGGCGGCCCAGGTGGTAGAGGCCGGCGAACAGCTCCAGGTTCTCCCGGCCGGTCAGCAGATCGTCCACGGTGGCCTGCTGGGACGTCAGCCCGATCATCCGCCGCACCGCGACGCCCTCGCGGGTCACGTCGTTCCCGCCCACCGTGGCGGTGCCGCCGTCGGGCGCGAGCAGCGTGGTCAGGATGCGCACGGTGGTCGTCTTGCCCGAGCCGTTCGGACCCAGCAGGGCGAGCAGCGAGCCCGTTGGCACGGTCAGATCGACCCCGGCGAGCACCCGGGTCGCGCCGAACGACTTGGTCAGGCCCCGAACTCGGATGGCATCTGTGAATGCCGTACTGTGTATGTAATTCATAGTTTCAAGGTAATGCACAATCCTAGGAGCGAGTCAAGGGGAGGAGATGCGATGGCGCAGGAACGGCCGCTGCCGTCCGTGCTGGGGCGCATGTGGGGGCACGAGCCGGTGTCGCGCCGGGGGCCACGACCGCGGCTCGACCTGGCCACGATCATTGCGGCCGCCATCGAGATCGCCGACGCCGAGGGCCTGGCCGGGGTGTCCATGGCGAACGTGGCCGCACGGGTGGGGGTGGCGACGACGGCGCTCTACCGGTACATCGACAGCAAGGAAGACCTGCTCACGGTCATGGCCGACAGCGCCGCCCCGCTGCCGCCCGAGCCCGACGGCATGCCGTGGCGCGACTACCTGGCCCTCTGGACGCGGACCCAGCGCGACCTCCTGCTCGACCGCCCCTGGCTGCTGTCGATCGACACGCTCATCCCGCCGATGGGTCCGCGCCGGCTGCTGTGGCTCGACCGCGCCCTCGCCGCCCTCGCCGGCACCGGCCTCGACGACGGCGAGAAGATCAACGTGGCGACCGCACTGGTGGGGTACGCGCTCACCGACGCGGCGCTCGTCCAGAGCGTGACCGGCGGGGACCCGCGGATGGAGGAGGCCGGCATCAGCGGGGCCGCCGACTACGGCGAGGTGCTCACCGGGCTGCTCGACCCCGAGACCTACCCGTCCCTGTCGGCGGCGATGCGCTCAGGCGTCATGGAGGGCGCCGTGGGCTGGGTGGGCGACGACGACTTCCGCTTCGGGCTCGATCTGCTGCTCGACGGCGTCGAGGCGCTCATCGGGCGGCGGGCGCTGAGGGACCGGAGCGACGGGGAGTAGCCGCCCGGTCGGCAGGCGCGAGGGATCGGGCGCGGCCCGGGGCCCCGGACCTCCGGACCTCCGGGGCTTCCGGCCCCCGCCTCAGTCGTAGGCGAGGGCGAGGTCGCGGGTCAGTGCGTCGGCGAGGAGACGGCCGCGCAGTGTGAGCACGGCCCGGCCGCGCTTGAACGGCTCGACCTCCAGCAGCCCGTCCGCCAGCGCGCGGGCGCACGCCGTACGGGCGCCGGGGGCGAGGTCGGGCAGCGGGAAGCCGCCCGCCAGACGCAGCTCCAGCATCAGCCGCTCTACGGCACGATCGCCCGGGGCGAGGACCTCACGCGCATGGGCGGGCGACGCGCCCGCGGCGAGGCGGGCGGCGTAGGCGGCCGGGTGTTTGACGTTCCACCACCGGGTCCCACCGACGTGGCTGTGCGCGCCCGGCCCGGCGCCCCACCAGTCTCCGCCGCTCCAGTAGAGCAGGTTGTGACGGCAGCGCGCCTCGTCCCCCGCGGCCCAGTTGGAGATCTCGTACCAGCTCAGCCCGGCGGCGGACAGTTTCTCCTCGGCGATGAGGTAGCGGTCGGCCGCCACGTCGTCATCGGGCATGGGCAGCTCGCCGCGGCGGATGCGGGCGGCCAGCCGGGTGCCGTCCTCGACGATCAGCGAGTACGCCGACACGTGGTCGGGGCCGGCCGCCAGCGCCGCGTCGAGAGACGCCCGCCAGTCGTCGTCGCTCTCCCCCGGCGTGCCGTAGATCAGATCGAGGTTGACGTGTTCGAAACCGGCCTCGCGCGCCTCTCGTACGGCCTGTGCCGCCCGCCCCGGGGTGTGCCGGCGGTCGAGCACCCGCAGCACGTGCTCGGCGGCGCTCTGCATGCCGAAGCTCACCCGGGTGAAGCCGCCGCCGCGCAGGGTCTCCAGGTGCGCCGGGTCGACGGACTCGGGGTTGGCCTCGGTGGTCACCTCGGCCCCCGGGGCCAGGCCGAACTCCGCGCCGATCGCGTGGAGGATCCGTACCAGATCGGCAGCGGGCAGCAGCGTCGGCGTGCCGCCGCCGAAGAACACGGTCTCGACGGGGGGCACCGCGTCGCCGAGCACCCGGCGGGCCAGCCGCACCTCCTCGACGACGGTGTCCGCGTAGTCCCGCCGCGAAGCGCCGGGGCCCAGTTCCTCGGCCGTGTAGGTGTTGAAGTCGCAGTAGCCGCAGCGGGTGACGCAGAACGGCACGTGCACGTAGAAGCCGAACGGGCGGGAGCCCAGCCCGGCCAGCGCCCCGGACGGCAGCGCGCCGGAGGCGGGGACGGGGTCGCCGTCGGGAAGCACGGAAGGCACGGTTACCAGTCTGCCGCGCCCGCGCACATGCCATTGACGCCCCACACGCACGCGGTCTACGATCCTGCTCAATTTATAAGAAACTTTCCTTATAGATTCACCCCCCGAGCAAGCTGAGGAGAAACGTGCGCCGGCTTCTCAAGAAGACCCTTATCGTGGCGGTCGCCACCGGTCTGGCGGCGACGGCCGTACCGTCGGCGGCCCAGGCGGAGACACAGGGACGTACCGGCCATGACCGGTACAAGCGCGTGGCCTACTTCATCCAGTGGGGCGTCTACGGGCGCAACTACCAGGTCAAGGACATGGAGACCAGCGGGGCCGCAGGCAAGCTGACCCACATCAACTACGCCTTCGGATTCGTGAGCCCGGAGGGCACCTGCTACTCAGCCGACCCCTGGGCGGACTGGCAGCGCGGCATCCCCGCCGAGCAGAGCGTCGACGGCGTGGCCGACGCCGAGGATCAGGCCCTGAAGGGCAACCTCAACCAGCTCAAGAAGCTCAAGGCCAAGCACCCCGGGCTGAAGGTCCTCATCTCGCTGGGCGGCTGGACCGGCTCGAAGCACTTCTCCGACGCGGTGCTCACTCCCGAGGCGCGGACCCAGCTGGCCGCCTCGTGTGTCGACCTCTGGCTGAAGGGCAACCTGCCCGGCCTGCCGCCCGGCGCCGGCGCGGGCGTGTTCGACGGCATCGACCTCGACTGGGAGTGGCCCGGCTCCGAGGGCAACGAGGGCAACGTCATCCGGCCCGAGGACAAGCAGAACTTCACGCTGTTCACGGCCGAGCTGCGCCGCCAGATGAAGGCGTTCGACCGCGACAGCGAGCTGACCGCGTTCCTCCCGGCCGCGGCGACCAAGATCGACGCAGGTTTCGAGGTTCGCAAGGTCTTCGACCAGCTCGACTTCGCGACCGTGCAGGGCTACGACCTGCACGGCACCTGGGAGAACCAGACCGGCCACCAGGCCAACCTGCTGACCGACAGGCGCGACCCCAACCCGGTGCGCTACAGCGTCGACCAGACCGTGCGCGACCTGGTGTCCCGTGGCGCGCCCAAGCGGAAGATCGTGGTCGGCGTCCCGGCGTACGGCCAGGGCTGGACCGGGGTGAAGTCCAAGGGCAACGGCCTGTACGCGCCGGCCACCGGGCCCGCCCCCGGCACCTGGGCGGCCGGCACGGAGGACTACAAGATCCTGGCCAAGAAGCCCGGCAAGCGCTACCGCGATCTGCTGACCGGCACGGTGTGGCTGTACGACGGCAACGAGTTCTGGTCCTATGACGACCCGGCCGTCCTGCTCCAGAAGGCCGCCTACATCAGGCTCAAGGGCCTGGGCGGCTCGATGATGTGGTCGATCGACCAGGACGACGCCAGGGCGTCCCTCACCTCGGCGCTCTACTCCGTGCTGCGCTGAGCCGGGCCGGATATCGGGGGGCGGCCGGGGCCGGAGCCGATGTGCTCCGGCCCCGGCCCTTTTCAGCGTCGCTTCGAGATCACGGTATGCACGGCGGCCGGCGACTGTAGCATCGCGATCAGGAGGCTGATTCCGCTCCGACGTCAGCGAACTTCCACCGGGATGGGAGGCCGACCATCCAGCCCGAACAGCCCGCTCAGGTTCTGGTCCGTGATGTCGTACGCAGGGTCGTGGCCGACTGCGCGCCGGAGGAGACGGTCGTGGTCGAGGGGCTGCTGCGCTACAGCGACGCCGAGGTGCTGACCCGGCTGCGCCGACGCAGGCAGGGGCGTGATCCGCTCGGCTTCGGCGTCGCCGACGTCGTCGCGCTGGTGACCCCGCTGCTGTGGTTGACACTGGAAAGCGCCCGCCAGAAGCTGGCCGACGCGGCCGTGGAGGGGGCGGCGCGCGGCTCGGTGTCGCTGTGGCGGCGCATCCTGCGCCGGAAAGCGGAGCCCGAGGTCATCCCCGCCCTCACCCGCGAGCAGCAGGCGATGGTCAGGCAGATGGTCCTTGTGGCGGCCGTTGAGGCCGGGCTGTCGCAGGGCCGGGCCAAGCGGATCGCCGACGGCGTCGTCGCTTCCCTGGCGCTGGCCGAGCCGGGCGAGTTCCACGGCGATGCCGATGTGAGAGAGACGCGTTGACGACCGTCGATTCCGGCCCGGCCAGAATCGACGAACGGATACTCGGCGCCGGCACGAACGCCCGTTTCGCTCTGCTGCTGCTCCTGCTCGTAACCGCCAGCGGTTACATGCCGATGTCGGTACTGTCCGCCCTCCGCCTCGGCGGCTACGCAGAGTGCGTGTTGGCGGCCGGCGTCGATCACTCCGCTTATACGCTGGCGGCGGCAACGCGCTTGACGGGGCAGGCGCTGGCGTTTCTCCCATGCGCGGCCCGGTACGCACCGCCCCCACCGTTGTGGCAGATCCTGGCCGGGCCCGCGGTGGTCGTCGCCACCGCGGCGGCGGCCACGATCCTGCTGCCGCTGTGGAAGCAGCGTCGCGGCCGCTGCATCCGTTTGGATCTTGTCCCGGGCGGTTCCGAGATCGCCGCGCCCATCGAGGAACTGGCCGCGGGCCGTGTCGCGCGGGTGCCCGAACTGTTCTTCGCGCCGGCCGCGACCACCAGGAGCGCCGCGGTGTTCGGCACCAACCGCCGCCCCCGGCTGCTTCTGCACGGCGGACTGGTCGCCTGCCGCACCGCCGACCCGCGGACGTTCGACGCCGTCGTCCTGCACGAACTCGGCCACGTCGCCAACCGGGATCTCACGATCACCTACGCCACCGTCGCCCTGTGGCGGACGTTCATCGTGCTGATCCTCACCCCCTATCTGCTGTGGTGGTCGGGACTGTGGGTGCTCGGCATCGCGACCGGCATCGGATCAACGGTCGCCGTCGTGATCACGCATTATCTGGCCGTTCCCGTGGTCATCGCCATCGTGATGCACCTCGCCCGCGCGGATGTGCTGCGCAGCAGGGAGCTGTACGCCGACCTGACGGCCGGCCGGTGGGGCGCGCCGCTGGAGCACGTCTGGGCCGCGCCGCCCACGACGGCCGAGCACCGGCGCCCGTCCCGGTTGGCGGGCGTCCTGCTGGATCAGCTGCGCACCCACCCGAGGCGGGAGATCCGCCGTGCCGCCCTCGACGATCCGGCGCCGCTCTTCGCGGTGAGTTCACTGCTGATGTTCCTGATCGGCGCCGGCGCCACACTGATGAACTTCCACCTGTTGGGGCACGTCGCACCTCGCGTCGCCGACCTGAGCGACTGGCTCGGGCAGGGCCTCGCCGCCGTTCCGGCCGCCGTGGTCGCGGCGGCCGCCACTGCGGTGCTGTGGCGGGCGGTGGTCCGCGCCGCCGTGCTGGGTCGGCCGGCTCCCACCGGTATGCGGGCCGGACTGTGGCTGGGCCTGGGGCTGATCGCCGGATCGCTGGTCAACGGCCAGACCACCGGGGGCATGTGGCTGCCCGGCAGGTCGTGGGTGCTGGCGCTGGTCGTGGCCGTCGCGGTCGCCGTGACGTGCTGGACCTCTCAGTGCGCTCGCCTCGCGGCCGCGTCCTGGCCGGGCCGGTCGCTGCGATGGCCGCTGGCGCTGTGCCTGATCTCTGGCTGGCTGATCCTCTCGGCGTGGTTCTCCTGGTGGAACTACCACGGGGCGGTGTACGCCGGCGGATTCTGGTACGACCCGGCGGGCCTGCGATGGAGCATCGTGAACTGGTTCCCCGGCGTGGGCGCCGCGCGCCCGGACACGACCGCCGTCATGGCCCCGACGATCGCCGTACTGCGATACGCGGCGTACCAGCCGCTGACCCCTGCCGCCGCCGTCGCGGCCTGGGTCACGCCCTTTGTCCTGTGGGCCGCGGGTACGGCCGGACGCGGACCCGGCCGGCAGCGCTCACGGGACGCCGCCGCCCGGGAGCGCGCGGCGGCGGTATGGCAGGCGCCCACGCTGCGGCAGGCCATCATGCCCGCACTGATGGGAGCGGCGATCACGACCGCCGGTGTCGCCGCAGTCCAGGCATGGATGCACACTCTGCACGCCGAGCCGGGACAACGCGGCGGCATGTACGCCTTCAGCTACGCGATCTGGTCACTGTGGGCGATCGCCGCCGGCACACTCGTCGCCGCCCTCATCGCGGCGGCCTCGGCCCGCTTCCGGCTGCCGACCGCGCTCATCGCCGCGGGGGTCGGCGCGATGCTCGGCCTGGGCGCCGCAACCGCTCTCATCTCCGTCGACGGATGCATCCAGCCGCTGAGCGTGCTGGGCGACGGCTGCGCCTGGCGTCCCGCCTGGCGGCGGTTGCAGGGCGGCGGCACCTTCAGCCTCGTCGCGCGCGGCGCACTGCTCATGGCACCGGTCAGCGCGGTGGCGGCCACGGCTCTGGCGGCCCTGTTCCGCCTGGCCTGGTCGGCGATCCACGCGAAGGACCGCATCCCGGTGCCCCGGCCGGTCGCGGCCCCCACGCCCACCAGGACCGGAAGACGCTACGCCGCCACAGTGCTGTCGGCGGCCGGCTTACCTTGTGCGGCTCTCGCGACCGCGACCGTACTGATGGCAGCCGATGCCGAGGCGCAGTTCTCGACGAAGGCGAAGCTGGTGACGGTCAGCGCGCAGGCCGCCTTTCAGCGGACGGCGGGCCTGCCGGTCCTGCCGGCCTCGCAGGACATGCGCCGCAAGCAGGTCCACGCCTGGTACCGGCTCGGTGGCCGATATCTCCTCGATCACGCCGCCCGCGTCGGCAACTCGATGACGGCACTGCTCGACTCAGCCGAGCGCGGCAATCCCCCGAAGGGCACGGCCGATCTCATGGCCGAAATGCGACCGGTGTGCCAGGCCATGATGAACGTGGCGGCCTGGGAACCCGTCTACTTCCAGGTCCCCGACCCGGCGGCACAGAGATCCTGGCACCGGTTCGGGGTGGACGTCAGGAGCGCGGGTCCGGAGTGCGTCCAGGCCGTCGACCGTGGAGACGTCGACGCATTCCGGATGTCCATGATCAGGCTCCTGGGCGCGTCCTTTCAGGCGACGGCCACCTCGACCCTGGTCGATTTGATCATCGACGATCCCTCCGACCCCGTCTACGAGGGCGAGCCGACGGCACCGCCTCAGCCCCGCCTCTGAGGCGAAGATCGAAGATCGGGGCCGTGGCCGAGCTCAGCGCCGACCGCCGCCGTTGAGCCCCATCATCGAATTGGGCGGGCCCCGGTGACACGTTCGCCCCCGGCCCGCCGTCCTATTTCTTGCCCTTGTCGGCGGGCCCGGAGTCGGTGGACAGGGCGGCGACGAACGCCTCCTGCGGCACCTCGACGCGGCCCACCATCTTCATCCGCTTCTTGCCTTCCTTCTGCTTCTCCAGCAGCTTGCGCTTACGGCTGATGTCACCGCCGTAGCACTTGGCCAGCACGTCCTTGCGGATGGCCCGGATGTTCTCCCTGGCGATCACACGGGCGCCGATGGCCGCCTGGATGGGCACCTCGAACTGCTGCCGCGGGATGAGCTCCTTGAGCTTCTTGGCCATCTCGACGCCGTAGCCGTACGCCTTCTCCCGGTGGACGATCGCGCTGAACGCGTCGACGGCCTCCCCCTGCAGCAGGATGTCCACCTTCACCAGGTCGGCCTCCTGCTCGCCCTGCGGCTCGTAGTCGAGCGAGGCGTAGCCGCGGGTCTTCGACTTGAGCTGGTCGAAGAAGTCGAAGATGATCTCGCCGAGGGGCAGGGTGTAGCGGATCTCGACCCGGTCCTCGGAGAGGTAGTCCATGCCGAGCAGCTGCCCCCGGCGCCCCTGGCAGAGCTCCATGATGCCGCCGATGAACTCGGCCGGCGCGAGCAGCGTGGCCTTCACCATCGGCTCGAAGATCTGGGCGATCTTCCCCTCGGGGAACTCGGAGGGGTTGGTGACGATGAGCTCCCGGCCGTCCTCCATCACCACGCGGTAGACGACGTTCGGCGAGGTCGAGATCAGCGACAGATTGAACTCGCGCTCCAGCCGCTCCCGCACGATCTCCATGTGCAGCAGGCCGAGGAAGCCGCAGCGGAAGCCGAAGCCGAGCGCGGCAGAGGTCTCCGGCTCGTAGACGAGCGCGGCGTCGTTCAGCCGCAGCTTGTCGAGCGCGTCGCGCAGCTCGGCGTAGTCGTCGCCGTCGACCGGATAGAGCCCGGAGAAGACCATCGGCTTGGGATGCTCGTAGCCGCCCAGCGGCTCGGCGGCCGACTTGACCGCGCTGGTGACCGTGTCACCCACCCGGGACTGGCGGACGTCCTTCACCCCGGTGATCAGATATCCCACCTCGCCGACGCCGAGGCCCTGGTCGGACGGCCGGGGCTCGGGCGCGATGACGCCGATCTCCAGCAGCTCGTGCTGGGCGCCGGTCGACATCATCAGGACCCGCTCGCGCTTGGACAGGTGCCCGTCGACGACCCTGACGTACGTCACGACGCCGCGATAGGTGTCGTAGACCGAGTCGAAGATCAGGGCGCGGGCGGCCGCCCCCGCGTCCCCCACGGGCGCGGGGACGTGCTCCACCACGTGGTCGAGCAGCTCCTTGACCCCCACCCCGGTCTTGCCGGACACCCGCAGCACGTCTCCGGGATCGCAGCCGATGAGGCCGGCGATCTCCTCGGCGTACTTGTCCGGCTGCGCGGCGGGCAGGTCGATCTTGTTGAGCACCGGGATGATGTGCAGGTCGGCGTTCATGGCCAGGTAGAGGTTGGCCAGCGTCTGCGCCTCGATGCCCTGTGCGGCGTCGACGAGCAGGATCGCGCCCTCGCACGCCTCCAGGGAGCGGGACACCTCGTAGGTGAAGTCCACGTGGCCCGGAGTGTCGATCATGTTGAGGACGTGGCCGTTCCAGGGGAGCCGGACGGCCTGGGACTTGATCGTGATGCCGCGTTCCCGCTCGATGTCCATCCGGTCCAGGTACTGCGCGCGCATCGACCTCTCGTCCACCACGCCGGTGAGTTGCAGCATGCGGTCGGCGAGTGTGGACTTGCCATGGTCGATGTGCGCGATGATGCAGAAGTTCCGGATCAACGCGGGGTCGGTCTGGCCAGGCTGAGTGCGCACCGAGGTCCGTTTCAACAAGGGCTTGACAAGATCGGGTATCAGGTCGGGCCGTCCCGCCTCGCGGGCGTCCGGCCTTTCCATCAGGCGGGCTGGCGGACCCACCACCCTCCATGGTGGCATGTCCGGATGCTTGCCATGACCACCAGACGGGTTCTCCGGCTGGTCTCGCGCCTCTTACGGTGGGCCGCCCTCGTGGCGGCCGTGCTCGTACTGCTCGGCCTCGCGGCGACGGGCGTGCTGCGCTGGAAGTTCGCCGGCGCCCCCGCTTCCTGGGCGAAGACGACCGGGCACGACGCGCTGTGGATGGGGCACGCGTGGGTGGACGGCCGCCGCACGGCGGCCGATGTGGACGCCCTGGCCGTACGGCTGCGCGGGACCGGGATCAGGGACGTGTACGTGCACAGCGGGCCGTTGTCCTACGACGGCACCCTGCGACCTGAGAAGTACCCCCATGCGCGAAATTTCCTGAAATGGTGGCATGAGCGGCTGCCGGGGGTTCGGGTCTCGGCCTGGCTCGGTCAGAAAGTGGGCGCGGACGACGACCCGCGACTGGATCTCGCCGACCCTCAGGCGCGGAAGCGGATCGTCGCGGGCGCGCGGGCACTGATCGACCTGGGCTTCGACGGCATCCACTACGACTTCGAGCCGGTGCCCGACGAGAGCGGGGCGTTTCTGAGCACGCTGCGGGAGACGCGGCAGGCGATCGGGACGAAACCGCTGACGACCGCCACCCAGCAGATCGAGCCGTTCCCCGGGCTGCGCCACCCGGCCCGGCTGGCGATCGGGCACGACAAGTACTGGTCGCCGGACTACTTCCGCCAGGTCGCCGAACTGACCGACCAGGTGGCGATCATGACCTACGACTCGGGCACGCCGCTGCAGTCCCTCTACGGCGGATTCGTCGTACGGCAGGCCGAGATCGCGATGGACCTGGTGCCCGAGGACAAGACCCTGCTCATCGGGGCTCCGGCCTATCACGACCACGGGATCTCCTGGGGCGACGCCGCCGAGAGCGTGGCGGCCGCCGCCGACGGCACCCGGCTCGCGCTGACCGGGCACGGCCCGAGGACCAGGATCGGCCTGGCGCTGTACGTCGACTTCGCCGCCACCGAGGAGGACTGGAGGGAATATCGGACGGCCTGGGTCGACCCTCGCTGACGGCCCGCGCCGACCGGGATGTTCACCCCGTCCGCAGGCCGGCGCCGCGATAGCATGGATCCGCCCGCAAGGCCCGGCGGTGTGATTTGAGCGTCGGGCCCGGCTATGGGTATCCTGTTGAACTGCGTGTGGCGCGCCCTCTCTCAAGCCCGCGCGCCCATCCGACCAAGACTTCACACCGAGGCTTTCTTCGTGGCGAACATCAAGTCCCAGATCAAGCGCAACCGGCAGAACGAGAAGCGTCGGCTGCGCAACAAGGCCGTCAAGTCTTCCCTGAAGACCGCGGTCCGCAGGTTCCGCGAGGCCGCAGACCAGGGCAACGTGGAAGAGGCCACCGTCCTTCTGCGGGCCGCCTCCCGTCAGCTCGACAAGGCCGTCAGCAAGGGCGTCATTCACAAGAACCAGGCCGCCAACCGCAAGTCGGCGATCGCCCAGCGTGCCGCCGCCCTGCAGGCAGCCAAGTAACGTCCTCCGCGACACCACGCCGCCGCATCCCGTGCATCGGGGTGCGGCGTTCTGGTGTCCGGCGGAAGATTCCGTACTCGGCAGAAGATCGCGACCTCTCGGAGAGATTTCAGCGCGACCGAAAAGGCTCGCGATGATCCACTGATTTGCCCTAGTGTTGGCGAAAATCAGTGGCTCCAAGAGTTCGAGGATGGTCATGGGGGGACGCGCGCCGTTGGCCTTCCGGCGGGCGTCGGGCGAGCCCCTGCTGCTGCTCGCCGCCTTCGGTGCGATCCTGCTCGCGACCACCACGCTCGTCGCCCTCGCCTCCTACGCGGGGTCGGTGACCGAAGCGGGTGTCCGGCAGGCCATGGAGACGGCCGCGCTCGACCTCAGGGCGACCACGGTCACCACCTCGGTCAGGGCCGGAGATTTCTCCCAAGTCGACCGGCTGATCCGTGAGCGGGTCGCCGGCGGATACGGCGGCGTTCCCGTACGGGTCGCATCGAGCGCCCGCTCCGACTCCTACGCGATGCCGGGTCAGGAGCGTGCCGAACACCCCGAGCTGACCAGGTTCGCCACCTATCAGGATCTCGGCTCCCACGCCTCGCTCCTCACCGGGAGGTGGCCCTCCGACACCACGGGGGCGGCCACGGGGCAGGGCGCCGTCGAGGTCGCGGTGTCCGAGGCCGCCGCGCGGCTGATGCACGTGACGACGGGCGCCGAGCTGACCGTCGTCGGCCGGCTCGACGGGCGGCCGGTCCGGGCCCGGGTGACCGGCGTGTTCCGGCCCGGCGGCTCCGCCGACGACCCCTGGGCCGACGACCGGCTGCTGCGGGCGGGCGTCGAGATCGGTGACTACACCACCTACGGCCCGCTCGTCGTGTCGGCCGGCACTTTCCTCGACCGCTTCACCACCGGCGTCTCGGCGACCTGGCGGACCGTTCCCCAACTGAGCGGTCTCCCGCTGCACGGCCTCCGGCCGCTCGCCGCCTCGGTGTCCGCCATCGGCCCGGTGCTCGGGAGGGAATGTCCCGCCTGCACGGTCTCCAGCCGGTTGCCCGACATGCTCACCCAGCTCGACCAGGCCGCCATGGTCGCCCGCTCGACGATGCTGGTGCCGGTCCTGCAACTGCTGGTGCTCGCCGCCTACACACTGACGCTCACCGCACGGCTGCTGGCCGATCGCCGCCGGATGGAGGTCGCGCTGCTGCGGGCGAGGGGCGGCGGCTCGGTGCGCCTGGCCGCACTGGCCGGGCAGGAGGCGCTGCTGGTCGCGCTGCCCTGCGCCGTCGCGGCGCCGTTCCTGGCACCGCCGCTCCTCCACCTGATCGGCGCGCCGGCCCGTGCCGTACGGCTGCCGCCCGCCCCGGGGACGTTCGCCGTCGCGGCGATCGCGGCGCTGGCCTGCGCGCTGCTCGTGGCGCTGCCCGCCGTCGGATCGGCCCGGCGCACGTACGTCGAGGAGCAGGGCGCGCGGGGGCGCGGCACGCGGTACGGCAACCTCCAGCGAGCGGGCGCCGACCTCGGCCTCCTCATCGTGGCCGTGCTCGCCATCTGGCAGTTGCGGCGCTACGGGGGCCCGGCCACCCGGACCGTCGGCGGTGACCTGGGCGTCGACCCGCTGATCGTGGTCGGGCCCGCTGCCGCGCTGCTCTGCGGCGGTCTGCTCGGCCTGCGCCTGCTGCCGCCGGCGTCGCGGTTCCTCGAGCGGGTCACCGCGCGCGGTCTCCGGTTCGCGCCCTTCGTCGGAGCGGCCCAGGTGAGCCGGCGCCCCACACGCTACGGCGGCCCGGCGCTGCTGCTGACCACGGCGGTGGCGATCGCCGTGCTCTCCCTCATCACGGCCGCCACCTGGCGGACCTCCCAGGAGGACCAGGCCAGACACCTTGCCGGGGCCGATTTGCGCGTGACCGTGCCGCCCGGCGACACGGGCCGCGAGCCGCCCCCCGTGGACGGCGCGACGGCGGCCACCCCGGTCAACCGCAGTACGGCGAACCTGGACGGAGCCGAGGTCACCCTGCTCGCGGCCGACACGGCCCGGCTGGACGAGATCATGCTGCTGCGTCCCGACCTGTCGGACGTACCCCTCGCCGTCCTCGCCGATCGCCTGCGGCGGACCGGAGCCGAGGTGCCCGTCGTGCTCACCGCCGGACTGCCGTCACCGCGGCGGCTGGCGATCGGCACGGCCGTGGTGCCGGTCCGGGTGGTAGGCAGGGTCGAGGCGCTGCCCGGCACCTCGGCGGCCGCCCCGGCCGTGCTCGCCGACCTCTCGGCGCTGCGCGCCGCCGGCGTCCGGCAGGAGGCCACGGAGTGGTGGCTGTCCGTCGCCGGGCACGACACCTCGGCGGCCGCCGCCGCACTGGCGCGCGACCCGGTGGTGACCGTGACCGACCTGGGCACGCTGACGCGCCGGCTCGGCGACGACCCGCTCGCCGACGGACTGCGCGGGGCGCTCACCCTCGGTTTCGTCGCCGCCCTCGTCTTCGCCGGGCTCGGCTTCCTCATCAGCGCGGTGGCCTCCGCCCGTGCGCGTGCGACGGAGTTCGCCCTGTTCAAGGCGCTCGGCGTGACCTTCGGGCAGACGCTCGGCCTGCTCATGGCCGAGCAGTCGTTCGTCATCGCCTCGTCGCTGACGGGCGGGGTGCTGCTCGCCATCGTGGTCGCCGCGGCCGTCGTGCCCGCCATCGTCCTCACCGGTCAGACCTCGGCCGTCACGCCACCCGTGCTGCTGGACATCCCCTGGCCCTCGGTGGCCGTTCTCGTCGTCGCGGTCGCGGTGCCTCTCCTCGCGGTGGTCGCCGGGCTCGGGTGGTCGCTGCACCGGCGGGGGCCCGGCGGCATGCTGAACTCGGGAGCGGACCGATGATCCGGTTGGCGGCGGCGCACCGACGGATCTCGGCGCTGCTCGCCGGGCTGGTCCTCAGCGCCTCCCTGCTCGCCTCCGCCCTCCCCCGGACCCTGGAGGCGTCGTTCGACGGCGGCGCGCACGACACGCTGGCGCAGTCTCCGCCGACGTCGACCGCGCTCGGCGTCACCTGGGACGGAAAGTACGGCGACAGCGTGGCACAGGTCATCGAGGGCGACACGCGGTGGCGTGGCATGCTGCCCCCCGCGATGCGGAACGTGGCCGACCCCACACGGCTCATGAGTTTCGGCACCACATTGCCGATCACGGGCAAGATGCACCGATATCTCGCCCTGATGTGGGTCTTCGAGGTCGACGAGCGAATCCGGTACGTCGAAGGGGTCCCCCCCGGACCGCGCCAGGGCAAGAGCTTCGAGATCGCGCTCGCCGCGAGCGCCGCCGCCGAGTTCGACGTCGAGACGGGGGACGAGATCCGGCTCGGCGAGCTCACGGCGAAGGTCACCGGCCTCTTCGAACCGCTCGGCTCGGCGACGTCCGGGTTCTGGGCGCACCACGCCCAGCTGACCGGCGTCGAGCGGAAGCGCACGGTCGGGTCACCGGAGGACGACCTGATCCTCACCGGCATCACCGACGGCGACGGCCTCGCCGCGGCGGAACAGCGCCTCTTCTACCGCTGGACCATCATGGTGGACCCGGCGAAGGTCACCGCGCGCAATGCCGAAGACGTGCTGTCCGGCATCCCCGGCTTCAACCGCCGCCTGCTCGACGAGGGCGTCGGGCCCTTCACCAGCCTCGACCGCATCCTCCCCCGGTACCTGGACAGGCTCGCGGCCGCCCGGGCGCTGGTCGCGGTGCTCCTGGGCGGGCTCGCGATGGTCTGCCTCGGCGCGATCGCGCTCGCCGTACGGCTCCTCGCCGACCGGATGCGGTCGGATCTGTCGCTGATGCGGGCCCGGGGGGCCTCGCTGCCGCACCTCGCTGCGGCGGGCGGCGTGGTGGCCGCGATCGCCGCCTGCCCGGCGGCACTGGCCGGTTATGCGGCCGGCGGTCTGGTGCCGGGCCCGGCGACGCCGGTCGTGCACCTCGGCCCGCCGATGCTCGCCCTGGCGGCGGTCGCCTTCGCCGTGACGTGGGTGGCTCGCGCGCACCGCCGGCCGCTGGAGGAGCGCCGGGACGACATCGTGGCCGCACGGACCGACCCCCGCCGGATCACCCTGGAGATCCTGGTGATCACGCTCGGGGTGATCGGCGTCCAACTGCTGCGGACCCGAGGGCTCGGCACCGGCGACCCCTTCCTGGTGCTGGCGCCCCCGCTGCTCGCGCTGGCCGCCGCGCTGGTCGCGCTCCGCGTCTATCCGCTGCTGCTCCGGCCGCTCCTGCTGCTGGCCGCGCGACGCCGCGGCGCCGCGCCGTACCTCGGCCTGACCATGGCGGCACGGGCCGCGTCCGGCGCCGCCCTGCCGGTGCTCACGCTGCTCCCCGCACTCGCGATCGGCGCGTACGGCGCGGCCACGGCCGACGGCCTGGAGAGCGCGCAGCGGCTGGCGGCCTGGCAGACCGTGGGCGCCGAGATCCAGGTGAAACGCGTTGACGGCATCCCGCCGGACCTGGTGGACCGGATCCGCCGTGCCCCGGGGGTGCACGGGGTGGTGCCCGCTGCCATCGGAGAGACCACGGCGGAGGTCGGCTTCGGCGGTCGCCGGGCCACCGTGGTCGCGATCGACCTGGACGCCTATGGCCGGCTGCTGGAGGACGGCCCGGTGGCCCTCCCGCCCGGCCTCGCCGCGCCGCTTCCGGCGGATCCCGGAGACACAGGCGTTTCCGGGGACACGGGCACTGCCGAGGACACGGGCGCCGCCGAAGGAAGGGACGCGCTCGTCTCGCCCGGTCTCGCCGCCATGCCGAGGTTCGAGATCGGCTGGCCGGAGCGGCTGACCGTGGTCAATCGAGGCGCCGTCTCCGCCCTGCCCGGGGTGACCACCGACGGCGGCGACCTCATCGTCATCCCGGCGCCGCACCGGCAACAGATCAACACGTTGTTCGTGAACGGGGACGCCGCGGCGGTCAAGGCGGCGGTGCGGGCGGCCGCCGCGACCGGAACAGTGATCACCACGGTCGAGGAGGAGTCGGACCGGATCCACGGCGCATCGCTCAACTCCGCTCTCGTCACCGCGCTGCGCGTGGCGTCGCTCGCGCTCGCGGGGTACGCGCTGATCGCGGCGGGCATCGCGTTCGTGTCCCAGGGGCGGGAGCGATCCCGGGCGCTCCGGCTGCTCGGCACGCTCGGCCTCACCACCGGGCAGGCCAGAACGGTCACGGTGCTGGAGGTCGCTCCGCTGCTGCTTCTCACGACCTGCGCCGGTGTCGTGCTCGGCCTCGGCCTGCCCGCGCTGCTCGGACCCGGCGTCGATCTGTCCGCCTTCACCGGCCCGGGCGGCGGCCCCCTCCAGATCTCCCCGGCCTCCGCGCTGCCGCCGGCCGCCGGTGTCGTACTCATCGCCCTGGCCTGCGCCTATCTGGGAGGCAGTCGTGCGAAATCTGTCTGAGCTGGAGGCGCGGGCCGGCCGCCCGCAGGCGGCCTTCGGCGAACACGCCCACATCGTGTGCGACAACCTGGTGCGCATCTACAAGACCGGCGACGCGCCCAGGGGAGCCAGGGGCGGGCGGGGCTCGACCGTCGAGGTGGTCGCCCTGCAGGGCCTCGACCTGCTGATCGACAAGGGCGAGCTGGTCGCGATCGTCGGCGCGTCCGGGTCGGGGAAGTCGACCCTGCTCAACGTGCTGTCGGGGCTGGACGTGCCCACGGCGGGACTGGCGAGGGTGGCGGGGATGTACCTGCTGTCGATGAGCCCACGCGACCGGCTCCGGTTCCGCCGCTTCGTCGTGGGCTTCATCTGGCAGCAGACCGCCCGCAACCTCCTGCCCTACCTCACGGCCCGGGAGAACGTACTGCTGCCGATGCGGCTGGCCGGCCGCCGCCGGGCGGGCAGGGCGCGGGCCGACGAACTGCTGGAGCTGCTCGGGCTGGCCGACTGCGCCGGTCTGCGGCCGGACGAGCTGTCCGGCGGCCAGCAGCAGCGGATCGCCGTCGCCGTGGCCCTGGCCAACTCTCCCGAGGTGCTCCTGGCCGACGAGCCGACCGGCGAGCTCGACAGCGAGAGCTCCGAGCAGGTCTTCGCCGCCCTGCGCGAGGTCAACCGGGAGCTCGGGGTCACCGTCGTCGTGGTGACGCACGACGCCCTGGTGTCCGAGCAGGTGGACCGGACCATCGGCATCCGCGACGGGCGCACGTCGAGCGAGACGCTGCGCCGGACGTCCGGAGACGGCGGGGTGACCGCCCAGGAGTACGCGGTGCTCGACCGGGCGGGCCGCCTGCAGCTGCCGCGTGAGTTCATGCACGCGCTGAGCATGGAGCGCCGGGTCAGGCTGGAGCTGGAGCGCGACCACATCGGCGTGTGGCCCTCTGACGAGGAAGGCGAGCCGGATGAGTGACCTCGGGGACGGCCGTGGGAACGGCCTCGGGACGGACGGGCCGCTCGTGGTGGTGGAGGGCCTGAGCAAGACCTATCGGAAGGGCCGGCGGAAGGTCACCGCGCTGCGCGAGGCCTCCTTCCAGGCCTTCCCCGGCGAGCTCGTGGCCGTACGCGGGAGATCGGGGTCGGGCAAGACGACCCTGCTCAACCTGGTCGGCGGGCTCGACCGGCCGGACGCCGGGCGGGTCGCCGTCGACGGGCGGCCGGTCACCGATCTGCCGGAGCAGGAGCTCGCCGGGTTGCGCCGGGACGTCATCGGGTTCGTCTTCCAGTCGTTCGGGCTGGTCCCGGTGCTGTCGGCGGCCGAGAACGTGGGGGTGCCGCTCCGGCTCGCGCGGCTGCCCGCACGCGAACGAGAGGACCGGGTGCGCACCCTGCTCGCGCTGGTGGGGCTGCGGGATCACGCCGAGCAGCGGCCCTACGAGCTGTCCGGAGGGCAGCAGCAGCGGGTGGCGATCGCCCGCGCGCTGGCCAACCGGCCGCGTCTGCTCATCGCGGACGAGCCCACCGGGCAGCTGGACTCCGAGACGGCCCGCCAGATCATGGAGCTGCTGCGCGCCCTGGTGCACGACCAGGGGGTCACCGCCGTCGTCGCCACCCACGACCTCAGCCTGATGGCCCTGGCCGACCGCGTACTCGAACTCCGCGACGGCACGCTCTCCGCCCCCGCCTGATATCTGATACCTGACGCCTGACGCCCGATATCTGATGTGTGATGCCTGTTGCGGGTGCCGTACGGCGGCTCAGCGGCCGGTACGGCCGGCCACGATGAGGTGGACGGCCCGCTCCAGTGCGTACGCCGGGTCGGCGCCGCCACCCTTGACCTGCTCGTCGGCGGAGGCGACCGCCTGCATGGCGGCCGAGATGCCCTCCGGGCCCCAGCCGCCGAGCTGACGCCTGACCCGGTCGATCTTCCATGGCGGCATGCCGACATGGGAGGCGAGCTGACCGCCGCGCAGGTTACGCGGGGCGTCGCGCACCTTGGCCAGTGAGCGCAGCCCCCCGGCCAGCGCACTGACGATCAGTACGGGCGCGACGCCCGTGGCGAGGGCCCAGCGAAGCTGCTCCAGCGCCTCGCCGAGCCGTCCCTCGATCGCCAGGTCGGCGATGGTGAAGCCGCTGACCTCGGCCCGTCCCCGGTAATAGCGGGCCACGGCGGCCTCGTCGATGCTCTTGCCCGGGGTGTCGAAGGCCAGCTGGTCGCAGGCGGCGGCCAGCTCGCGCAGGTCGCTGCCCACCGCGTCGAGCAGTGCCTGGGCGGCGGGCGGTGAAATCGTCCGGCCGGCACGGCGGACCTCCGCCCTGATGAAGTCGAGCCGCTCCCCCGCCTTGGCCGGCTTGGCCACCGTAATCACCTCGGCGCCGGCCTTCTTCACCCCTTCGACCAGCGCCTTTCCCTTCACTCCACCGGGATGGGCCAGCACGAGCACGGTGTCATCGGCGGGATGCGCGGCATATTTGACGATCTCGGCGATGACGTCCTTCTGCAGGTCCTGCGCAGCCCTGATCACGACGATCGACCCGTCGCCGAAGAGCGAGGGGGACGTGAGCGTGGTCAGCTCCCCCGGCTCCACCTTGCCGCCGACGAGATCGTGGACCTCCGCCTCCGGGTCCGCGGCGCGCACCGCCGTGACGACGGACGCGACGGCCCGGTCCGACAGGAACTCCTCGTCGCCGACGACCAGGGTCACGGGTGCTGGTTTGGCCATGCACGCAGCATGTCACGCCGTCCGGCTCATGGCACATCCCACGTGATCGAAGCCAAGAATGCCGTACGCCTGCTCTGGATCGCGTCGCCCCGTCGTCACCCAGCGGGGGTCACAGCCGTCGGTCTATGATCATCCAAGCGGATATGGGTTGTGGCCCGGGAGGAAGGTCGTGGCTGGTCTCGATGGAGATCACGCTCAGGTGCCGGAGTTCTGGCGGGCACTGTGCGCCGTGATGTGCGTCGCTCTCACCACGGGATGCGCCGCGCCCCGGCAACAGCCTGTTTCGCAGAAGAGCGTGGCGGATTCCGGACAGCGCCCCACATCTTCCGGGGAGGGTGCCCGGCCGTACACCGGAGAGGCCGTTCGCAGCATCGTTCGCGTCACCGGGACAGCTCGCGGCTGTGACCGGGACGTCGCGGGAACCGGGTTCGTGTACGCCCGGGAGCGGGTGATGCTGACGGCGCACACCCTGGCCGGAGCGGATCGGCCGGTGAAGGTTTCGCTCGCCGATGGGCGCGGTTTCGACGCCGAAGTGGTGCTCTTCGACTCGCGGACGGACATCGCGGTGCTATGGGCAAAGGGACTCCCTTCGCCTCCCCTGCCTCTGCGGGCGAAGCGGGAGGCGTCGGCACTGGTGATCGGCTACGAGGAAGGCGGCGCGACCCCGTCGGCCCAGCCCGCCTCCGTGGGCGGGCACCGGCTCACCGAGTTTCGCGGAATATACGGTGATCAGCCCACTGAGTTCGACAGTTACCCCTTCCAGGGGCCACATGTCCGGCGGAGCATGTCGGGGGCTCCCCTTATCTCCCGGGACGGAGGGGTTCTCGGCATGGTCTTCGCCGCTGACGTGGATCAGGAGGACAAGGGGTACGCATTGACCGCCCGGCAGCTTTCGGCGGCCGCGAAGAGGGGGCGGCACGCGACCGTCCCGGTCTCCACCGAAGGGTGCGCCTGACCGTCGCCTGTCCTGCATCCCGTTTCTCCTGATCATCACCGGCTCCGTGCACCGGCCGGTCGAGGCGCCCTCGTGGCGGAGTTCCCGGCGCTGTTCCCGGGCGCCGAGTTCATCGGAGCGCTGCTCAAGGCGCGGAGCTCGGTGCTGATCGTGATCAGGCGCAGGGGTCGGGGTGACGGTGGGGAAGCCTTTTCATGCTCGCCGTGCCAGGTGAGCGAGGACGGAAGGCAGTCCTCATCGGCGGCGGGGGACGACGGCGAGGCGGCCGCCGCTCTCGACGACAGCGAGGTCACCGGAGACGTCGGTGCGGTAGGTCCGCATGCCCAGCCAGGCCAGGCGGCGCATGGTCAGCGGCGCGGGGTGACCGTAGTCGTTCGCCGTGCCCACGCTGATCAGGGCGGCCCGAGCCCCGGTGCCGGCGAGGAAGGCCGGGTCCTGTCTGGACGATCCGTGGTGTGGGATCTTCAGGATGTCCACCCGTGGCACACCCTGCCGTAGCAGGGCGTCCTGGGCCTCGGTCTCCAGGTCGCCGGCGAGCAGCGCCGACCCGATGACGTCTCCCTCCGCTCCGGACCAGCGCGCCAGGAGTACGACGCTGGCGTTGTTCGCGATGGCCCCCTCCCCCGCTCCCTGCCGCGCCTCTCCGTCGAGGGGAGCGAGCACGGTGAGCTCGAGCGTGCCCGCCGGGCCGGCGAACCGCCACCGGGTGCCGGTGGACATCACCCACTCGGGGATCCTCCTCACCCGGAGGTCCCGGGAAACGCGGGCGGCCTCGCCCTCGGGGACCCGTCCGGGGCTGACCACGGCGGCCCCGACGGCCCGGCCGCGCAGGACGCCGGTGAGGCCGCCGACATGATCGAGGTGCGGATGGGTGAGCACCATCAGGGGGACCTTCCGTACCCCGAGGTCGCGCAGGCAGCGATCCGCCAGGGCCGGCTCCGGGCCGGTGTCGACCACGACCGCCTCGCCGGGCCCGGCCGACATGGCAAGGGCGTCGCCCTGCCCGACATCGCAGGCCACCAGCAGCCATCCCGGCGGGGGCCACGGCGCGGCGATCCGCCGGACCACGAGGACGGTGACCAAGGCGCCGATCACCAGCGCGACGGCGAGGCGCCTGCCCGTCCGCCGCCGCAGCACCAACCATCCCAGAACCCCCGCGACCGCCAGCAGGGCGACCCCGGGCAGGCCACCCGGCCACGCGGCCGACGCGAACGGCAGGGCCGCCGCCCGCTCCGCGACGGCGATGATCCAGCCGACCGCGAGTCCGGCCGGGCGGACCAGGAGCTGCGCCAGCGGCATGCCGATCGGAGCCACGACCGCGGCGGCGAAGCCCAGCACGGTGGCCGGCGCCACGGCCGGTTCCGCCAGCAGGTTGGCCGGGATCGCGACCAGATCGAGGGTGCCGGACATCAGCACCAGCACCGGCGTCACCGCTGCCTGGGCCGCCGTCGGCACGGCCAGCGCCTCGGCGAGGAGCATGGGCATCCGGCGGGCCAGCCGGTCACGCCAGCGTGGTGCGAACACCAGGATGCCGCCGGTCGCGAACGCCGACAGGGCGAAGCCGTACTCTCTGGCAAGCCCGGGATTGAACAGGATCAGCCCGAGAACGGTCGCGGACAGGGCGGCCACGCCGTCCCGGGAACGGCCCGTGCCGAGGGCGACGGCGGCGACCGACCCCATGACGAGGGCCCTGAGCACGCTCGGTGACGGCCGCGCCACCACCGCGAAACCGATCATCACGGCGATCGCGACAGCCGCCCGCACAGGGAGTGGAAGTCCGGCCCCTCTGGCGACCAGAAGCGCGGCACCGGCGATGATCGCCAAATTGGAACCCGAGACCGCCGTAAGGTGGCTCAGCCCGGCCGCCTTGAGGTCGCGTTCGACCTGGTCGTCCATCCGGGACACATCGCCCACGACCAGTCCGGGCAGCAGACCACGCTGGTCGGGTGGCAGCACGTCGCTCGCCTCCCGCAATCCCGCGCGCAGCGCCCCCGCGACCCGCTGAAGGACGGACGGCCCCGCCTCTGGCGATTCAGGCGGTTGCGGCGGGCCGCGTACGAGCATCACCGCGGAGGTCAGCTCACCGGCATCGGCCGGCGCCAGGCGTCCCCGCACCCGGATCCGCTGACTCGGCAGCAGGTCGGTCCATCCCGCGCCGGAACCGAACAGGACGACCGGCACGTCCACCCGGAACCGCGCCTGCGGGGCGTCGACCAGGACCAGCCGCGCCTCGACGACCACGCTGACTCTCCGGGTCACGCCCCCACGACGCTGCCGGATCCGCGGGTCGTCGGCGATGACGGCCTCCGCCATGACGGTGACCCCGCGCGCCGCCAGGTCGGGCACCGGCCCGGTTCGTACGGAATGCACCTTGAACGCGACCACCGCCGCCGTGGCCGCCACGCAGACCAGCACTCCTGCGGTCACCCTGGCGAGTGCCGTACCGGTGGCGAACCGTCCCACACCCGAGCGGGCCCATCTCCGGCAGATCGCCCACGCCGCCGGTGCCGCGAGAGCCGAGGCGATCGCCACACCCGCCCCTACGGCCACCGCGTGGCCCAGGAGCACGAGAGCGGTCAGCCAGGCGGCCGCGGCGGGGGCGACCAGCACCACCGACAACCTACGGACCGGGCCGCCGCCGGAGCCGTCCTGAACATCGGTCCCGTCCGCGCCGGCGTCGGCCCGGCGATCGTCATCGGGGACATCGCCGGAGGCCCCGGCCACGCGCGTCGGCCGTACCTGCCCGAGCCCGGTCATACGGTGACCTTGTCGCGCAGCTCCGCGAACTTCTTCTCCCCGATCCCGGAGACCTGACGTAGTTGCTCGACGCTGCCGAACCCGCCATGGGCGTCGCGGAAATCGATGATGCGCCGGGCCAGCACCTCGCCCACGCCCGGAAGCGTGTTGAGCTGCTCGACGGTGGCCGTGTTGAGGTTCACCACGCCGCCGCCGTCCGGTTGTGAGGACGGCTGGGCCCCACCCCCGGCCGGCGCGTCCGCCCCCACGATGATGTGCTCGCCGTCCACCAGCCGGCGTGCGAGGTTGACCCCGCCCGGGTCAGCCCCCTTCTTCACTCCCCCGGCGGCCTCGACGGCGTCGACCACCCTCGAACCGGTCGGCAGCGCGAGCACGCCCGGTCTGCGGACCTTGCCGGTCACATAGACGATCACGCTCGCCGTGGGCGTCGGCGAAGCGGCCGTTCTCACACTGCCCGATCGCACGCTGTCCGATCTCACACCGCCCGATGCCGCGCTCTCCGGCCCCGCGCTCGCCATGGCCGCGCTCATGGGCACGGGCGCGGTGACGGGTTCGGCCACCGGCCGGGTCCGCCACACCACGAATCCGGCGATCGCCGCCGCGAGCACCCCGAAAAGCACCAGGATCCGCAGTCCCGGCCCACCCGGATCCAGCATCGGCACCTCGTCACCGAACCTTCCGCTACGAGATCTCAAGATTTCGACGATGCGGTTTCTCCGTGAGGACGGCGTGTCGATCAGCTCCTCTGTGACCGGCGATTCGGACCCGCCGAGCCGCCGAGGCTCTCCGGACCCGAACTCACGGAACGGCCCAGGCTCAGGCTCACGCCACGCCTCGGACCCGCCGAACGGCTCGGGCTCCCCGTACGGATCGGCCCTTTCGACCGGACCCGGCGAGCCGAACGACGGTGGCGGTGTGAGCGTCGCCACCGGCTTCATGGGCGACGAGCGGATGCGGGCGGCGGGCGGCTCGGCCGCCACCCGGTGAATCAGGCAGCGCAGCCGTGTCTCGGCCGCGCGGCTCTCGACGGCCCGCCGGTCCCGCCGTTCTCTGCTTCGCACGCGCAGGACATTAGGTCGCCGCCGGCCCGCCCAAGGAGGCAGAACGCCGTTCTGTGGACAACGTGGCCCTTCCGGGGCCCATCCCTGCGGACAGGATGCCTTTTCGCGCGCCCGTTGGGGGAACAGACAGGACATGGGCGCCGCGTCGCGAGGAGTCAGGTTGCTCGCGGAGCAGACGCCGCCGTCGCGGGAGCGGTTCATCGACCTGCTGCGAGCGGTGTCGATCGTCGCGGTGGTCCTCGGGCACTGGCTGGCGACGGTGGTCGGCTACGACGAGCACGGCGAGCTGTTCGGCCGGTCGGCGCTGCCGGACCTGCCGTGGGCGCAGCCGCTCACCTGGGTGGTCCAGGTGATGCCCGTGTTCTTCTTCGTCGGCGGGTACGCGAACGCCGTCTCCCTGGCCGCGGAGCGACGTCGCGGAGGGAACGCCACCGAGTGGCTGATCAAGCGGGGCGGACGGCTGATCCCGCCGACCACGGCCCTGGTGCTGGTGATGGGAGGCGGAGCGTTGGCGGCCGGCCTGTTCGACGCCGACCCCGCCCGGGTACGCACGGTGGTCTGGCTCGCCTCGATCCCGCTGTGGTTCCTCGTGGTCTACCTGATCGTGGTCGCGCTGACCCCGCCCATGTACGCCCTCCACCGCCGGTACGGACTCACCGTCCCGCTGGTGCTGGTGGGGCTCGTCGCCGCCGGTGACGTGGCCCGCCTCCTCGGCCATGGCCTCTGGGGTAACGGCAACTTCCTGTTCGGCTGGCTGGCCGTTCACCAGATGGGGTTCGCCTGGCGGGACGGGCTGCTGCCGGCCCGCCCCCGTGTCGCCGTGCCGCTGCTGCTCGCCGGGATCGGCGCGCTGCTCCTGCTCACCCTCGCCGGCCCCTACCCGATCAGCATGATCGACGTGCCCGGCGAGCGGCTGCACAACATGTCCCCACCGAGCCTGGCTCTGCTGGCGGTCGCCACCACCCAGTTCGGGGTGGCGTTGCTGCTGCGGGATCGGGCCGAGCGATGGTTGCGGCGCACCCGCCGGTGGACGGCCGTGGTCGCCGTCAACTCGGTGATCATGACGATCTTCCTCTGGCACATCTCCGCCGCGATCCTGCTCGTCGCCGCGCTGCACGTGGCGGGCGTGCTTCCGACGCCGGAGGCCGGATCGGCCGCGTGGCTGGCCTGGCGGACCCCGCTGCTGCTCATGTTCGGCGTCGTCCTCACCCTGCTGGTCGCGATCTTCGGCCCGATCGAGGTGCGCGGCCTCCGACGGCCCCGAAGGCTCCTGCTCCCGACACCGGTCGGCCTGGCCCGCATGGCGTCCCGTCGGGTTCTCCGGCTGTGGCTGGCCATGGCGGGTTTCGCAGGAGTCGCCTGCGCCCTGCTCTCCAACAGCCTGTGGCCGAGCACCGCCCCGACCGTGTCCGGAATGCCGGCGGCCGTACTGATCATCTACCTCGTCTGCGCGGCGGTCCTGCGACTGCTGCGCTCGACGCCTCCCGCCGCGGAAGGCGAAGCGGGCCCCACCCCTCGCGCGAGTCCGCCATCCCACCTGGCCTGACCGGAAGGGGACGGCGGGACTCGGCCCCGAATGTCAGGCATCCACCGGGCTCGGAAAACCGGTTGCCGGGGGTCGTACCGTTCTTGGTGTGACCGACATGGACGGCCTGCTCGCGGCCTTCGACGAGCAGATGCGGATGAGAGCCCCTGCAGATCCCCCGGACGGGGTGACGTACGAGTACGACGGGCCGGTGCTGCGCGTCGACTACCTATCCCGCGGCTTCATCGGCACTCCGCGCGACATCGGCGTACGAGGCACCGAGCTCGACCGGCTGATCGCCCGGCAGCGCGACTTCTTCGCCGCGCGGGGAAAGGCGGTTGAATGGAAGACCTATGGCCACGACCTGCCGCTCGATCTCACCGACCGGCTGCGCGCCGCGGGCTTCGTCCCGGAAGATCGGGAAACCCTCCTCATCGGTCTCGCCGCTGAGCTGGCCGCCGAGCCGACGCCGCCGGACGGCGTCGTCCTGCGCCAGGTCAGCACGGATGCCGACATCCGCCGCATCGCGGCCATGGAATCGGCCGTCTGGGACGAGGACTGGAGCCGGCTGGCCGACGAACTGATCGCACGAATCGGCGCCACCCCCGACGAGATCGTCGTCATGGCCGCCGAGGCGGACGGCGAGGTCGTCTCCGCGGCATGGGTGGACTTCCATCCCGGCACCGAGTTCGCCGGACTCTGGGGTGGCTCGACCTTGCCGAAGTGGCGAGGCCGGGGCGTCTACCGCGCACTGGTCGCCGCCCGCGCCGCGCTCGCCGTCGCCCGCGGAGTCAAGTTCCTGCAGGTGGACGCCTCCGACGACAGCGCCCCCATCCTGCGCCGCCTGGGCTTCCACGCTGTGAGCACCACGACCCCCTACGTGTGGTCACCGCCGCGAAGCTGAGACCGGTCGCCGAGACCATCGAGGATCTCGCGCACCTTGATGACGTTGGGGTGCCGGGGGCCGTACCGCCGTTCCAGGTCGGGAAGCAGGGCGCGCAGGGTCCTGGTCGCGCGCGTGCGGTCGCCCGAGCCGAGCTCCAGCAGGCCGATGCGATGGCGCAGCTCCAGGATGCGGTCTTCGTCGACGCCGAACCGCTCCTCGTCCGCGAGCAGCCGGCCGAGCTGGTCGAGCGCGCAGGCCGTGTCGCCCAGCGCGGCGTGGCAGTTGGCCTCCATGACGCGGAACCGCAGCACGAGATCGTCGTCCTCGCCCCGCGAACCGGCAAGATCGGCCGCCAGACGCCGGAACTGCGGCGCCGCGCCACGGTAGTCACCGCCGAGGAACAGGACGTCGGCCAGCTCGATCCGGAGGTCGAGCACATCACTGTGGTCCTGGCCGTACGCGCGCACGGCCGCCTCCACCTCCTCCGCCAGCACCTCCGCCGCCTGTTTGAAGCGGGATTCGGCCTTGAGCACGCTGACGTCCTGGCGAGTGAGAGAGACGTCACCATGCCGGATCGGCCGGGACGACGCGGAAGCGTGAGGCCGTCCGGAAAGCCGGGGTCGCCGGGACTGCCGCGACGCGAACAGCGGCGTCGCCCGCTCGACCTGCCGTGCCGCCGATGTCTCCTCCGGCTTCTCGGTCCTCGGACTCGGCCTGCCGACACGGCCGACGACGGTGGCGTACATCTGCACGGGATGGAAAGGCCCGGACTCCACGAAATCCGGGACGGGCGGCAGGTCACGGGAGTACGGCAACAGCCGCTCGTAGACCACGGTGGCGTCGGCCGGCCGTTCGTCGGGTTTCTTCGCCAGCAGCCACAGCACCAGCCGTTCGAGCCCTTCCGGCACGTCGGCCCGCACCTCCCGCAGCGGCCGGGGCGCGATGTCGGTGTGCCTGCGCATCGAGGCCAACGGGGTCTCCCCGGCGAACTGGTTCCGCCCGGTGAGCAGCTCGTGCATGATCACACCAAGGGAGTAGAGGTCGCTCTGCGGGCTCGTGGTGCCGCTCATCGCCTGCTCCGGCGCCATGTAGTCGGCCGTGCCGATCACGACGCCGGTCGCGGTCAGCTTGGTCGCCGATGGGGACAGAGTGGCGACCACCCCGAAATCCAGCACCTTGACGGTCCCGTCGGGACAGATCATCAAGTTTCCCGGCTTGAGATCCCGGTGCACCAGCGAGTTGGCATGGGCGACCGCAAGGACCGAGCACACCTGGGCGACGATCGCCGCAGCCCAGCCGACCGGGAGCTCTTCGAGCTCATCGAGCAGGACGCTCACCGGCTGACCCTTGACGAGCTGCATGACCAGGTACAGGTCGTCGCCCTCCGTGCCGCAGTCGTAGACCGCAGGAACTCCCGGGTGCTCCAGCCTCGCGGTGATCCGCGACTCGCGGACGAAGCGCCGGGTCAGCTCCTCATCGGGCCTGCCGTCCGGCAGCCGGTCCACCCGGATGAACTTGACCGCGACGGGCCGGTCCAGCCGCTTGTCGTAGCCGAACCAGACCTCGCCCATCCCACCCTGTCTGCGGGAGTTCGGGTCCAGCTCGTACCGCCCGCCGATGATCCTGCTCCTCGCCACGGCGCCCTCGCCCTCCTTCACCCGTCACCTCACCGCAGGCGTCGCAGTACGCCGCGGGCACGCAGCCGGGCCACGTGCTCGGCCGCCCGCCGCGGCGCCGTACCACCGCGGACCAGCAAGCCGGCCTCGATGTTCCTGGTGACGCCCGACTGAGTCAGGTTCGCACTCGACACCAGCAGCAGCCGATGGTCCGCCACCGCGAGCTTCGCGTGCATCTTCGCGCCCTGCTCGGCTCGTTCGCCCACCGGCCAGTGCCACAGCTCGATCCCGTCGACGGTGGCGAACGCATGCGCGGGCTCCGCTCCGCCCAACGCCGAGCCGGCGCCGTGCAGAGTCTCGACGACCACCATCACCGACACGCCGCGCTCGACGGCCCCCGCCAGCGCGCCGAGCAGTGGTTCGTACGGCATGGCCGAGTAGGTCATGAGGACCAGTTCGTTCACGGCCTCGCCGGCCACGTCGACGAGCACCTGCGCGGTGGAGCGGACGGGCACGGCGTGCGTAGCCGGCCCGGTCCACACCGACTCCACGGTCGTGCCGGCCCGGTGTCGCTCATAGCCCGCGGCCACCCCGCGCAGGTAGAACGCGGCCTCCTGATTCGGCATGCGCACCGAGCGCTGCTCGGTCAGCACCCGATGCGCGACCTCCGGGAAGTCCGGCACCGGCACCGCGTGGACGATGCCGAGGGCGGGCCCGCCCTCGGCGATCCGGTCGGCCAGGGTCCGCAGATGCGCGGGCCCGATCCGCTCGACAGCCCGCGCCGCGGCCGCCTCGAACCGCGGGTGGACCGCGCTCATCTCAACCCGGGGCAGGTCACGGCAGCTCGGGATAGACGGCCAGGGCGGGGTCGTCGATCGGCACGACGAACCGCCGGTCGAGGAAGCGGTTACCCCGCTCGCACGTGGTCTCGGAGACGAACAGGCACACATGGCAGGCCGCGCCGTGCAGGAAGTCCTCGGGCTTGCGCGGCAGCCGCTCGGAACACAGCGGATCTGAGGAGCAGGTCATCGCCTCGGCGAGGGCACGGCGGGTCAGCCGGACCAGTTCCTCGGGCCGGGCGAGCGACACCAGCCCGCCGAGTGTGCCCTCGGCATCGGGGACTGCCGTGTAGATCAGGATGCCGCCGCGCGGGTCGTCCTCGTCCCCGGCGTAGATCCGCTCGGCCAGGCTGGCGGAGTTATAGCCGCATTCGAGCGCGATCGTACGAATCAACAGGTGCGACAGGGTGTGCAGGACGTAGTAGCGCGGGCCGGGCCAGCCGCTGTAGCGATGCTCTTCGTCGAACGGCTGACCGGTCCTGGCCGAGTAGCGGTACTCCCGGAAGCGGCCGAACGCCTCCCGGTGCCGCCGCATGGCCTCCGAGTCGGCCACCTGCCCCTCCCAGCGGGTGAGCAGTTCCTCGGGCAGCCGGAGGAAGATGCCCTCACCCCGCACCTCGCTCGCCGGCACCCAGGTGGGCCGGGACCTGGCGAGCGGCACCCGCTGCACGAGCTGCGGATCCTCCGGGTCGGGCGCGTCGAGCCGGGTGAAGCCGATCACCGCGCGCACCTCCCGCAGCCGCTCCACCTGCACGACATCCGAGAAGTAGCCCTTGAGCAGGGGCGGCACCGGCTCGTCGTCACGGTAGGCGGTGAAGTCGTCGGTCGGCTCGGGCAGATGCGGGCTGGAGAAGATCTCCCATTCCGGGGTCAGCAGGTCGGGGTAACCCTGGGGCCCCTGCTGCTCCCCGCCTGCGGCCTCCTCCTCGCCGCGGTGCCGTTCGATCGCCGCCCAGACCTCCTCGTCGGTCCATTTCTCGAACTCGAACGAGAACGGCGGAACCGTTCGCATGAACGGAAGCATCTGCGGGCCGGGAAGGTTCTCCAGGTTGGCCCAGAACTTCGCCACCTGGGCGTCGAGTTCGCCGCCACCGCCCTGCGGTACGGCCAGGGCCGACAGGGTCTGGGGGAACCACTGGTTGGACGCGCCGACGACGAGCACGTGCGGCTTGTTCTCACAGGCCGTGAACGTGCCGAGGTGCGGGTTCCGCCCCCGGCAGTACGGCAGCCGCTCTCTGCCTCGTTTACCCATCGCCTCGCGGATGTTGCGGTCGGCTCCGCAGCGCTTACAGAAGATCCGGACGTTGGCCCCGATGTTGCCGCCCCGGTCCTCCATGAACAGGTTCGGCTTCGCCGCGGCCGGACACTGCCCGCCGTGATGGACGAACTCCAGGTACGGAAAATCGTCCAGGTGCCCGGCCGTACAGGCCAGGACGAAGCGGGCGCCGACCACGAGTCGCTTCTTGTTGCCCTTTCCGCACTCATGGAAGAACCGGGCCTCGTGCGGCTTGTTCGGTCTGTCGTTTTCGAACCCGAACGCCGTCGAGTCGATCCGTGCCAGCAGATTGCAGGCGGTGCAGCGCATCCATCCGGGGAACGGCATGACGGGCACACCGGTCCTGGCGGCCTGGCCGTTCGGGTTGGTGTCGGTACCCGGCATCCAGGGGGCGGGCCGCAACTCGGCGACCGTCTTGCTCAGCAGCGCCTGCACGGCCGCGAGCAGCCGGGGTTCGGTGATGAGCGTGGGATCCCTCGCCTCATCGTCGATGCCGCCACCGCCGAGGCCTCGATAATCCCAGTCGTCGAGGCCCTTCACCAGCACGGAGAAGTTCGGCAGGTCGACGATCGACCCGACGCCGGAGGTGAACATCAGGTGGCTGGGCCGTACGGCGCCGACCCGGGACCGGTAGGTGGAGAAATCGGCCATCACTTGCCCCTTCCGTCCAGCGCGCCTTTTTTGGTGGGCGCTTCGTTCAGCGCAGACAAGCCCATCTCATCGCCCACCGGATCGTCGCCGTCCGGATCGTCGCCGGCGCCCGCCTGGAAGGTCCACTCCGGCTCACCGACAGGACTGAGGAAGATCTTCCCGCCTCCCGGCAGCAGCAGGTTCACCTCGTTCTCGGTCTCCCGCATCGAGTTGCCGACGGTGAGTTCGTCCCACGTGCCGTTCCCGGCCCGTTTCAGCAGGCCCTTCACCACCTCCTCGGCGGTGCCCCTGCGCCGCTCGTAACCGAGCCGCGCCGGACCGTCCTTTTCCGCGTTCCACCGGTCGATCAGGGCCTTGAGCCGTTCGTCCAGGGCCTGCCGGCCGCGCGGCCCGCCGGCGGCCTCCGCCCGGTCGAGGAACCTCTTAATGATCAGCTTGACCATCTCGCCGGCGAGCGGCACCTCCTCGGCGTCGCGGTTGCGCGAGTAGGACTCCTCGACGTTCCGTACGGCGGCGGCGAACGTCGCGGTGGTGCCTCGATCCAGGGCGCGAGCCGTGTACGGCGTGACCGACAGGGCCTCGACCTGGCGGTAGAACGTGGCGTGGTAGTGCTCGAAGTCCTCGTAGTGGGCCAGATCACGCGGGCGGGACCAGTTGTACAGCGTGATCACCAGGCCCGGCCGGGCCTGGTCACGGCCGACTCGGGAGGACGCCTGGATGTACTCGGCGGTGTTCTTCGGCTGGCCGACCACCATCATCAGCCCGAACCGCGACACGTCGACGCCGACCTGGAGCATCGACGTGGCGAGCACGACGTCGACCGGCGGCCGTGCGGTCTGCTGACGGCTGCTGCGCAGCATGCGGTAGCGTTCGGCGAGCCGGTGCGCCCGCCGACGCTTCGCCGCGTCCTTCTCCCTCATGACGTCGGCGATCTCGGCCCGGCACTCCGTCGTGCGGCGCGAGGTGTCCAGCTCCGGATCGAACCCGATTTCGAGCCGCTTGAGCACCTCGCTGATGTCGCCCGAGGAGATCCGCGAGGTGAGCTCGGCGATGTTCAGCAGGTCGGTGCGGCTCAGCAGCCGCTCGGACAGATTCTTGCGCCTGCCGTGGGTCCTGATCCTGGTGGTGACGTCGTCGTCGAGATAGCGCCGCATGCCGGCGAGCTCGCGGGTGGCGTTGAAGTAGCCGACGAGGGTCATGTACGGGTCGGCGGCCTCGCCGTACCGGTCGAACAGGGTCTGCCCGGCCAGCAGCAGGATCTCGGCGAGCCGGATCTCGGCCGACTTCAGGCGCACGCCGTGCGCGCACACCCCGAGGTAGCGCCGCCCGGGGTCCTGCGGCGTGACCCGGACCTGGCGGGAGAAGAACGTGTCGCCCACGTCGAGGACCTGCGGCGGGAAGATCGCGAGATCGCGGCCGAAGATGCGGAGGACCTGCTGGCCGGCCCGCTTGGTCGTCGCCGTCGAAGCGATGATCTTCGGTCCGGTGGGCTCACCCTCGATGGTCCAGGTGCACAGCTCGTTCACGGCCGCCTCGAACAGGCCGACCGTGGTGCCGAGCGCACCCGAGATGAGGTGCAGCTCGTCCTGGATGATCAAATCCGGCGGCCGGAGCCTGATCACCGGCCGGCTCTCCACCTTGGGCAGTCTGCCCTTGGCGTTGTGCCGGCCCGCGCAGCCGATCTGCTCGTCCATGTCGTCGTGCCGGTAGCCGTGCCGGGGGCAGCGGCGGCTCACCCGCCCGAACAGATGCCCGGCAAAACCGCGCCAGGGCAGTTGCGCCAGCTTGTCGACGGTCGCGATGACCAGGCTCGGGACGAGTCGGTAGATTTCCTCGTCCACGGTGAGGATCGGCAGGCCCTCCCGCCGGGCGTACACCTCGCCCTCTCCGCACGTCCGGCGCAGGAAGCGTTCCTCGCCGAGACGGGAGAAGGGGCACTGGTCGGCGTCGCCCTCGATGTCGCGCCCCTCGCTGCCACGGCCCTCGATGCCGCGGCCACAGTAGAGCAGGACGCGGCGGCGGTCCTCGTCGATGTCGACGTTCCGGCCGGCGTTCAGCTTCTCGCCACACCAGGGGCAGGTCAGCGTCTGCAGCACGTTGGCCTTGCGGCTGTCGGGCGCCTCCTTGGCCTCCTCGATCTGGTCCTTGGCCTCCTTGAACCAGTTCGGCGAGACCGAGCCACCCACCCACAGGCCGATGCGGAACGGCTCCTCGCCCCAGGTCCCGGGGTCCTCGCGGCGCAGCACTTCGCACGCGCAGACCAGCGCCGCCGCCCGCTGGAACTGCTGGGCGGTCAGCAGCCGCAGCGTGTAGCGCATCAGCACCGCCACGCCGTCCAGCCCGCTGCGCGCGTCGGCTTCCGAGCCGACGACCTTCTGCAGGCGGCGGATCGCGAAGGCGTACGCGGTGAGGCCGAGATACGCCTCGGTCTTGCCGCCACCGGTCGGGAAGAACAGCAGATCGACGGTGCCGGTGTGGTCGGCGGCCCGTTCCGGATGCGCCGGGTCGGTCAGCGAGGGCAGGTTGAGCAGGATGAACGCGAGCTGGAAGGGCCGCCACGACGCCGCCTTGGCTCCGTCGGCTTTGACCTGCGCCATGGCCTGCGCGTAGCCGAGGCCGAGCTCGTCGCGGAGCTTCGCCACCGCGGTGCGGCGGCGCTGCAGTGCCATCGCCCGGTTGGCGAACCGGAACGCCGCGAGCGCCTGCTCGTGTCGCTCGGCGTCGAACCCTGCCTCGCCGTACGGCGACGCGCCGCACAGCAGTGCGATCCCGGCCCGAATCCGCGCGGCGGCCTGCCGGGCCCGCTGGACGGCGACGACCGCGGCGTCACGCAGCGGCTCGGGCAGGTCGGGGATCTTCCGCTCCTGTTCGTCGAGCCACGCCGCATACCCGTCGGCCAGCGGTGCCAGCCCGGCGGCCAGCACCTCGGGGGTGGCCTTCGCCAGGGCGTCCATGGACAGCTCGACTTCGGCGAGAGCCGTGCCCTCGCCCACCGGCGCGACAGTCGCGGGCACGTCGTAGAACGGCAGCCAGGTCGTACGGAGCAACTCCGCGCGGCGCTCGCCGGGCGACACCCGGGCGTGCACGGCCACGTTGCGGCCGATCGCATACCTGCGCTCGTCGCGGTAGAGCAGCCGCAGGTGCTTCTCCTCCAGGTCGCCCATGCCGCGGTCATCGGCGCCGCCTCCATGGGCGCCGTCCAGCGGATCGTCGATCGGGAGGAAGACGGGCTTGGCCCCCATCGACTCGTCGGGCAGGGCGGTCACGGTGAGCTGCGTCTGGAACAGCCAGGCGGTGTCGGCGGCGGTCTCCGGCTCGATCTGCTGGTTGATCAGCGTCAGCTCGACGACGCGCCGCCCCTCCGGCCGGGGCCGTACGGCCACCGCGAGCAGGACGCCGGGGGCGTCCGCACGCTCCATCGTGAGGGGGATGCGCTGCGTCGGCCCGGCGTCGAGCCGGACCTCGATGTCGTGACTCACCGGTCGACGCGACCAGATCCGGGTGGTCCTGGAATTGCCCTTGGCGTCCTCGACCTCGGTCTCGGCCTTGCCGTACTCCCCCCAGGACGCGGTGACCGAAAGCGCGTCGACGTCGGCCGGGACCGCGAACGACAGTCCCATCGAGGACGCCCAGAGCCGGCCGAGGTTCTGCGGGGTGAGCACGTCGGGCAGCTCGCCCTCGAACCCGTCGCCCTCCGCGCCGATCTCGGTCTCCGGCAGCTCATCGGCGTCCTCCCTGACCTGCTTCGGGGACGGCTTGGGACCGAGCATGCCGACCAGGTAGCGCTCACGCGGCCCCATCGAGCGCGGCGGCAGCTCCTCGAAGTCGCCGTCGTACGGCCCGAGCAGGTCGCGCTCGACCAGCTCCTGGAACTCGTCCCGGACCTCGAAGGACGTGGCCGGCTCGAAGTCCTGCGGCGCATCGAGCGGATGCGACGGCCTTGCCGCCGAGGCGGGATCACTCGGCGAGAGCCCGGGAGGCGCGGCCTGCCCTTCCTCCGCCTCGGCCTCGGAGCCGAACAGATCGTCCTGCGCGGCTCCCGCCTTGAACAGCTCTTCCTGCCGATCGAACACGTGGGGGGTGTCCTTCCTCGCCTCGCCTTTGCCGCAACGTTAGTCATTCCTGGGGAGCATGCGTACGACGCGTGGCCGCATCGTGAGGTTGTCCATAACCAAATTCACAGAGCTATCAGTCGTTTGCTTGTCGTGATATATCCGGCTCTGCTCAACGGGGCTTTCGAGTCCAAACCAGGACGCGGCTCGGCGTAATCCACGCCGGCAGACCTCCGGTGCCGGACCCGAAAGCCGGTCCTCACTCATGCCGATCCTCATGAGTTTCGGCGACGAACAGCTCGCCGAGAGGGGGTCCAGACGCATATGCTCGTGAATGGAGTACACGATAACACGAACTGAAGCTGCTGATCCATGCGCAACAGATCGGGGTCGCCAGCGCTGCCCACCGAGGTGCGACGACTCGGCCTCCATGTGCGCACCACAGGCCTCGGGCCGACGTTCCGGATTCCCGCCAGCCGAGCCGTCAGCAAGAGGCAGCGCGACAGGCGGGCGGTCAGGTGGCCGGGCAGCGGTAGTCGGCGTCCCGGTTCGGCGAACAGCAGACGACAGCGCAGGAGATGAAACGTCCGGCGTGCAGCCAGATCCCCCACTGCACGTCCACCCCGCCGTTCAGGGATTCCCGTACGAGACCCCGCCGGAAGTCCAGCCCGATCCGCGCCTCATCCACAGGGTGGAGGAAGGACGGCTCTGCGGCGTGGTACCCCTCGGCCAGTCATTCCAGTCCGTGCGCAGCAATGATCCATCCAGTACCTGCCGGGGATCAGCGATGTCAACACATTAGTTATGAAACCGCAGGTCAGAGCCATAATATTGACGCAATCAAAAAATTGGACCACCCTGAAGCGTCGGCTGCTCGCTTCAGGGGTGAGCGCACCCAGCGAAAGGAAATACTGTGGCGAAGGGTCACAAGTGCCCGACGTGTGACAAGAACACGCTTCAGCCATACACCACCAACCAGTTGAGGTGCTCCAACTGCGGCACGATCGTAAAGAAGGATCTAGTCTCCTGAACCACAAGCACCTGCTCCGCTGCCTCAATCGCCGACCGCACTCCGCCGCCGCGGGGACGATGAGGAACGCGACGAAGAAGACTGAGTGGGCGCCGACTGTCACGTGACCTGACCGGCAGATTCCCTCACGAAGCACTTCCATCATCCGGCACGGCCTGTTCGGCTCGCACCCCATCCAGCCGTTCCAGCACCTTCTCCGCGAGGTGCTGGAAGTCGGCCCGACATCTTTGGACGAAAGTCTGCGTACTGCCGAGTGCGCCATCGGCGGCCTTCAGATCGAACATCGGCTTACGCGCATCGTGCGCGAGCGGCATCAGGCTCTGATAGTTGCGCAGCGTCGCGATCTCGTATGATCGGTCCCCCGGTTTTCGAGATTCGCCCAGCACCGAGTCGGCGAAAACGTTAGGGATGCGCTCCAGCCAGCGCTCGTATGCCTTGACGGGTCGATCCAGGCGCATGATCGGCTGCATGATCACATAGCCCAGAGGAATCATCGTTCCGGGAGGGGCCGGAATCGCGGCGGGCACCTTGGCGACAACCCCGCTCTGCCAGATACGCCGCCATTCACGCAGCGTCGGCCCGAGGTTTCTGAGGCCGCGGAGCGAGAACAGGTCAGCCGCGAGCGGCATGAGCACCGTATCCGCGGCCAGCAGCGCCGCCCGATTGATGGCACCGAGATTCGGGCCGACATCTATGAGGATGACATCGGCCTCCACGCGCCGCGCCGCGTCCAGGATGATCCGGTAGAAGGCTGTGGTGGTACGGAGTGCGTCCGGTGCCCCCATCAGGCATCGGGGCCATGCCTCGGAGAGTTTGTCCTCGAACGCGCTCAACTCGAGATCTCCTGGGACGAGCCAAAGCCCGTCGACGATCTCCGTGGGAGGGTAGAACCTGACATCGCCGAGGCCTTCCATGATCGGCCGGACCGAGGCGGCGACCGTGCCGGACTCAGCGGTGATCTTTCTGGGCATCGGGCCGAGGAGGCTGAGTTGTGTCGCTCCCCACGCCGGGCTCTCCGGCTCCGCCCATAGGATCGCGAGATCGTCCTCATCAAGGAAGGCCGACGTCAGATTGGCCTGAGGGTCTAGATCGACCGCGAGCACCCGGCGGCCGAGCCGCTGAAACATGTGGGCCAGGTGGAAGGTGAGCGTCGTCTTGCCGACCCCACCCTTGTTGTTGAAAAGGGCCACGGAAATCATGTCGCCCTCCTCAACGTCACGGACCACGACAGGTCGTCGATGAGGAAGTCCGCAGGAGGATTGCCGTTCTCCGCCAGTGTCGCTTGAATTCGGCTGATCCCTCGCCCGAACCTGTTCACGTAACCGAGCGACTTCATCGCGGCGGCGAGTGAGGGATTCCGGTAGTCGCAGACCCGGTCGAAGTTGTCCCGGCGCACCTGGCCATAGGGCCCTCCCGGATTGGTCACCTCGATCCGATCCGCGAACCATGCAATGCGAATCGGCGCATGGGAAGTCTCGTAGTTTCGGTGCATGACAGCGTTCATACAGACCTCACGCAGGGCGGCGAACGGATAGTCGGGCTGCTGCCGTTCCCGGAAGCCTTCCTCCTCGACCACGTGTGTGTGCAGGTGGCCGCGTAGCAACGCATCAAGCCGTGCGGCCAGATCGACGATGTTGACGCGCAGTTCCTGATCATCTGCGATCGGAGCGTCGTGGCCGGTGCCGTCATACCGTACGAACTGTACGTACGCCCCGGGAATGAAGGCGCTCGGGGCCAGGCCCAGGACCAGAAGACCGAGGACCGTAGGGGTGCCCGCGAGGTCGGTGATGCGGAGGCTCGCCAGCTTGAGCTCCTCCGGCCGTCCGTTCTCCTCGATGACCTCGAGCGACACCACGGACGGCAGATAGGTCGACCGGAAAAGGGGCAGGTCGAGATCCCTCAGCATGCTGCCGGGAACGCTACGTCCGTCGAAGGGACCGTCGAATGCGCGGCGGCGCTCCGCCAGCACCCGCTCATCTTCGCGGGTCGCCTTGCGGGTGGTCGGCCCGGGTCGCACCCAGACGATGCCGTCGTACCGTACCGGCGGAGTCGACGAGGCCTCGACATGAATCCGGATCACGGTCCTGCCCTTGAATGTGCCCGTCTCAACGGTCATCGACGGCCGGTCCAAGATCTGCCCGCTGTCCCGGAACTCGGTCAGCTTTCGTAGATCCTCGTCGCCGGCTTTGACGTTGATCACAGGCTCGCCCTTGTCGTCAACGCCGATCAGAAGGTCGCCGCCGCCCCGACCACAGAGATCGTTGGCAAAGGCGCAGATCGCCTGTCCGATCTTGTCCCGGCTGGAGGCGGACTGCTTGAACTCCAGGACGGTGCTCTCCCGGTCTCCCAGCAGGTCTGCAAGATCTGTCGTCATGCCAGCCATTGTGCCGTCCCTTGCTGACCAGGGTGGATGATGTCCAGATCGCCGAACTGTTACTCGTGGGACAGGCGCCGGTCGGGGGCTCTGCGCATCCTTGGCCCGCCTGCCGCCACGGGGGAAGTACGGCAGGCGGGCGGCCCAGGGGTCTCAGGTGGCTCAGGTAGCTCAGGTGGCCGGGCAGCGGTAGTCGGCGTCCCGGTTCGGCGAGCAGCAGACGACGGCGCAGGAGACGAAACGTCCGGCGTGCAGCCAGATCCCCCACTGCACGTCCACGCCCGCGCGCAGGGATTCCCGTACGAGACCCAGCCGTAAGTCCAGGCCGATCCGAGCCTCGTCTTCGGGGTGGAGGAAGGACGACTCGGCGGCCCGATAACGCTCGGCCAGCCACACCATCGCCTCGTCCACGCCGGCCGGAGAGGCGTCGATGCGGCGGGCCGGTTTCAGCAGCCAGTCACAGGTACGCATCGGCGGCAGCAGCGAGGCCAGGAACGGTCCAGGGTCGGCCGGGGGCAGCGGAGGACGACGCTCGGCCTCGCGGCGGCGGTCGTCGCCCACGCCGGTCCAGGAGTAGCAGTGCAGGTGCAACGGCGCTCTCCCTACATTGGATGGGTGCGGCCCCTGCCTGATTGCGCCGGGCAGGGACCGCACGCTCGATCACCGGCGGGTGCTACAGCGCGGCGGTGGCGATGCCGGCCGCGCGCAGTTCCGCACCGGTGAACCGCAGCGTCCCCGCGGTCGGGTTCTTGCTGTCACGCAGCGCGTAGGCGTCGGCCGCCCCAGGGATCGGGGCGACCTCCACGCAGCTCTCCATCTCCTCCTCCTGCTGGTTGCCGCCGCACAGGCGCCGGAACCGCGCCCCGGCCAGGTCGCGGTCGTACAGGTCGTTCATCGCGTTACTCTCCATCGGATCGACTCCCGCCCGGGCGGAATGCCGGGCAGGTTTTACCAAGAGGGGGCGGCCTCCCGGGAAGGCCCCTCAGCCAGAAGGAGGCCGCCCCCGAGCCCCGCCGATCGCGGCCAACTGCGACCAGCGGGGCAGCTCAACGGTGCAGCTCTCAGCGGACGAGACCCAGCAGCAGGTCTCGCCACATCTCCTGGGCACGGCAGGTGATCAGCCGTTCGGTCTCCCGCACCTCGGGTCTGGCAGCGCGGGTGCGGTCGGTCCGGCGGATGAACCGCAACCCGCCCGCGCTGCACAGCTCGTACGACACAGTCCGGCACTGATCACACGTGTGCTGGACGACCCGCGCGTACGACGTCCGCCGCGTGTCCGGCAGCCACCGCAACCGCACACAATCCGGCTGCTCCGGAGGAAGATGCAGGCCAAGACACGACGGCGGAAGCTTGCCCGGACCGTCCGGCCGCCGACCGCTCACGCCGTCACCGCCGACCGGGCCGCCCTCACCTGCTCAGTGACCCGCCCGGTGGCGTCCCCTTGCGCTGTGCCGTTCTCCAGCACCTGGGCCGCCTGCTCGGCGATGCTCTCCTGCTGCGCGATGGCCAGGCCCAGCTCGCGCAGATCGTCGGCGTCGACCGTACGGCACGCCCCCGCCCGCTCGGCGGCCGCGGGGAACGGCCGCACCCGCGACGCCCACAACCGCCCGGCGTCGCTCCGCATGATCCTCCACCCATCGAACGCCGTAGAGCTGGAGGTGATCGTCGTTACAACTTCTGTCATTTCTGGACCTACTCACGCTCAGGGTTCCGTCCAGAAGGGGGATGCGTTGGACAGCGTCCATCAAGTGTCCTACGACACTCGACTCTACAGAAGTTCCAGCCGTCAGACCAGAAAATGGCCTACGACACTTCGATACAGTGATACGCGTGCATGTAGACCCGCAATCACCGGCCCGCCGCATCGCGGCCGACTTGAGAGACGACATCACCGCTGGCCGCCTGCCCGCAGGGGCGAAACTGCCCTCGGTCCGAGACCTCGCCGACCGCTACAGCGTGTCACGCAGCACGGCAAGCAAGGCACTGATCCTGCTCAAGACCGAGGGCTTGGTGGACACTCGCCACGGCTCCGGCGCCTACGTGCGCGAGCCGTACCCCATCCGACGTCTCGGCCCGGACCGGTACGCGCGCAGCCGCTGGCAGGACACCACAGTCGAGGCGTACGAAAACGAGCACGGAGGCGCTGCGGGCACCCGTCAGCAGGGCCACCAGACGCAAGAGGTGAGCCTTGTCGAGGCCGATGAGCACGTCGCGGCCGCGCTCTGCCTCGCACCCGGCACCATGGTCTACGAGCGCGCACGCGTGATGACCCGCGACGGCGTCCCCACACACACCATGACCAGCTACTACCGCGTTGAAGACGTCGAGGGCACATCCCTGGTCGATTCCTCACCGGGAATCGCCGGCCCGGGCGGCGGCTTCCGCGTGCTGACCGACAGAGGCCTTGCCCCGCACGAGATCACTGAAGACCTCAACGCCAGGATGCCCACCGCCGACGAGACTCTGGTTCTCGAACTGCAGCCAGGCGAACCCGTCGTCGAGGTGCGCCGCACCACCCGAACCGCCGGAGGCCAGGTGATCGAGTACGCCCGAGGAGTACACACCGCCAGCCGGTTCATGTGGTCGTACACCTTTGCCATTCCAGACTGAGAGCGGCTGAGGTCAAATCCTCCGCAGGAGGAAACCGCGCTGGTTATTACACTAAAGCGCTTGACCGCCGCCGCCTACAGACCCTGTACTTGCAGTGGTCGGTGACAAGAGGTCCAGGGGACTTCTTCCCGGGGCACCGGGATAGCCGACCTCATTCATGCCGTACGTCATGGGCGCTGGGAACTGACAGCCCCTGACCCTGGTTCGCGCCGTCCTGGGCCCAATCCGCAGCACTTCGGCCAGGTGGTCTTCCTCAGGACACAGGCGCCATCCAGTCTCGTACGGCGTGAGCTATGCAACCGCGGAAGCCAAGGCCGCCATACTCATGGAACAACTGATCTCGGATGCCTCCCACGACGCGATCACACGACTGGTGTGACGCTTGCCCACGCGGCACTCGATGCGACCGGGCCACAGCGCCAGCGCGGGCACGTGCCCTCGTCTGGGATCGCGTGGCCTGGGCTCATGTTCAGGTCGAGGAAGCTGAGCCTACTATACGAGCGCTCGGCGAGGCCAGTGCCGCCTTGAACAGCACGGTAGCGAGGACGAGCCCGCATACCTCTATCGGGTGGATGCAAACGAATTGCAGATCATGGAACCACACGCCTACACCGAACTGCGACGCCCGCTTCGCGCAAGTACCTATCCTCACCGATGTGCTGGCCCGTTACGTCGGAGGAGGCGGCCGCGCCGCCTCGACAAGATGAGGCGGGTTGTTCTGTCGCTGGCCACGTCGTTAGACAGATCGAAGATCCGCCACCTCGACCGGCTCGCGCCGTATCGGGACGTGCCGCAGGTACGGGAGCTGATGCACCACCATACATAACCTTAAATATATAATACGGATGACCCTTAATCTTGTAGGTAAAACAGTAAGGAGATCTCCTGCGCGAACGCCATTCCTACCCTTATCCTGCTCTCTCACCCACATGAAGATGAGGCGAGACATGGGCGAGCAGGTAACGAGGACCGGATCTTCCGCAGATCAGGCAAGCGACTCACAGGCAGCAGTGAAGATCGAAAACTCCGAGGCGACACCTGCGAAAAAGTTTACATCCGCCCGAACAATGCCAAAATGGGAGACCGACGCAAGGGACCGTGTTCGGACAGCGATTCGCCGCTACTCCAAGCCGCTCGCTGATCTTATCGCAAGAGATGCGAACGAAGGGGACACACGTCTACTCGTCACCGACTTTTTATGCGATGGACTGGGGTACGATAAATACGAAGAGCTAACCACGGAATACCAGGTGAAGGGCGAGTTCGCGGATTACGGAATCCGAATTGAAAAACAACTCGCCGCCTTCATCGAGGTAAAGCGCTGCACCCAAAAACTTGGCGAGAAGCATTTGCGACAGGTGCAGATGTACGCAGTGAACGAGGGTGTCGAATGGATGATCCTCACCAACGCTCAAGTGTGGCAGGTCTACCACCTGACCGGTGGACTCCCCGCTGTGGTCGACCTTGCTTTCGAGGTCGACCTCCTTGGCGACGACTCCCTGGCAGCCAAGTCTGGCACCTTTTTCTACCTGACTAAGGAAGCATTCAAGCGACGCCTTATAGATGATCTCTGGAAAGCCCGTGCGGCCACATCCCCCAAAGCCCTAGCACAAGTGGTGACGTCTGAGACGGTACTCGAAGCCATACGAAAGGAAGTCCGCCGCCAGACAAGCCACAATGCCGACATCCAGGATCTAGCACGGATTCTACGGAGCGAAGTTCTGCGGCCGGAGATACAACCTTGAGCGTAATTCGGCGACCTCGCCTGAACGCTCCATGAGATCTGGTTTCGCTTTACCTTCCAACCCGGAGAGCTGTATTCATGTATTGATGAGCAGCCTCTAACTCCGGATACCATCGCAGGCATCACCACCGGACGCCGCCGGGTCGCCCAGGGAATCTCACCCGGGCTAGGGTAACGTGACTCATCTCAACGTGTCCCTGAAGGGGAGAATTACCCATGTCAGCTAAAGAAGGCCCGGGAGAAGTGCCGCTGAGCTTTGGCAATCACGTAAGAATCATAGGCACACCCAGCGAGCTTTCCTGGACGATTGGAATGGAGGGCAAGATCGTGGGAATAGCGGCCGAAAGCGACGAGGTCGCTTATGTTGTCGACGTAGAAGAGCTATCGAGAGTATACGGATTTACTCGATCCCAACTCCGGCGGCTGGATGATGAGGCGTAAACCCCACCACCCCTTAACTAAGGGACATCTCCGCTAGACGACCCGCTTTCCACTGCTTCATTGGCAGTTTTCTGTCCTTACTCCCTCAGCCTGGTCGAGCAAGATCGTTGAAATGAAGAAGGTGCACCTGATCTGTACGGATGCCACAAAGACGGGCGTACGCGCCCGCGAGATGAACCTCTACCGCCGCTACTTCGACCTGGTCGCCGACGGCCGCAAGACCATCGAAGTCCGCGTCCAATACCCCAACCTGCGCAACCTCACCGCCGGCGACCATATCCGGTTCGTCTGCGGCCGCGACGACGCCCTCACCCGGGTCAAACGCGTCACCCGCTACCGCACCTTCGAAGAGATGCTGGACGCCGAAGGCCCCGAGAAGGTCAACCCGACCAGCCCCCGCGACCAGCAACTCGCCAACATCCGCCGCATCTACGGCCCCGAGAAAGAAGCCCTCGGCGTCCTGGCCATCGAGATCGAGCTGGTCGACGCCCCCACCCTCTGATCACCAACCCACCGGCCAACACCCGAAGGAGCCTTCAGTTCGCCTGAACTCTGGGATTTCTCGGGGCTTGAGCAGCAACCGAACGACCAGCGACGTTAGCGAGAGCTGTCGGTGCTCGGGTTATCGCCGCACTGGCCGCTGGTCAGCCTCCTCGCGGGCCGAACGCGTCGAAACGTATCGGCCGTCACTCGAACTATGACCGCTCCTGAAACCAGCCGCTACCGGTTCAGAAAAGGCCGGGCGGAGCGGCTTCAGGCTCTTTCGAGGTGCGAGGCGCTTTGGCCACCTTGGGCTTGGTGGGCTTTTTCTTCTTGTCGTGGAGGCCTTGAGCTACCTCTTCGGCGTAGCGGGCGTGGTTGAGCTCAAGGAGTCGATCCACGAACTCGCGCTGGGCGAAAGGGCCGACCGTGTATCGAGTCTCCCGGCCGGCGACCAGGTGATGGCCGTGATCGAGCCGGTCGAGCAGGTCATCCCAGCCGTAGGCTCGACAGACCGCCTCGTCGATCTTCCGGTGGATACTGCGCAGCTCGACAATGTCGTCGTCCTGGCACGACGGGTCGTTGACCAGGTTGTACGTCGAGGTCAGCCCGGCCTGGCGGGCGAGCATTACGCTCCGCCGGTAGGTGTCGAGCCGCTCCCCCAGCTCGCGCATCTCATCCGTCAACTCCGGCAGCGGCAACGTCTCGAACACATCCGAAGGCGTGTAGCGAAGGTCCGCCTTCATCGATGACGCCCGAGCACGTGCCCACCAGTAATGCGGCGCACTTGACAGCAGCGCCAGCATCGCCGTGTCGTCCGTGGCGAAAACAATCAAAGCATCACTAAAGACCTGGTCGCTTGGCACAAGTACAGGCACGAGCGTCCTACTCACGCGCGTCAATGCAATTGTGCGGCTAAGACCATTTAATGCGGCGTACAGTCCAGGGCGGCGCCTCCAGTGCTGCCACCAAGGAGCTTGACGAACAGCTTCGCTCTTCGTCGCTCTCTCTGGTTTCACATGCACCAGAACATGATTGTACAGCTCCGGATACGTCCTTGCCCTCTCCTCTGGCCAATCATGGAAATTTATAACCCAACGACTAGCCGAACAGTCCGGTCGTGAATTTAAATCCTGACCATTTATAAAACTGAAGAGAGCATCCTCATTCTTGGGATCCCGATCAATCAATCTTTTCGCCTCGTGGGGCGAAATCGTAAACCCGATCCCGAACACATCAGAACCGTTGAAGGCGATTCCAACGTTTACCGCAAGACCTTCAGGGCTTCCCGCCCCATGGGAAGCTGAATCCAGCGATGCAGTTATACCGGAGACAACCATACCATCAAGCATTCGCTCGATAGTTTCATCTAAGGCTTTCTTGCTAGTCCAGATAGCACAGTACTCTAGAGCAGCACTCTTCGATGGCCACGGCTTCCCCTTTACTGCTTGACGAAGCGTAACCCCATTCACAATGAGTTGGTCGAGCCCAACTTGACGGGTATCGCCCTGTGCCAGGGTGTTAGTGGCAATCAATCCTGTTTGACCACGCGCATTCAGCAGGATATGGGCCCGGAGCACGAAATAAGCGACTAGGTCTGTATTCGTTGCACGAACGTTGTTCGCGATGTGTGAGCTGAGCAGCTCTCTGTATGCGAGCCCAAGGGCTGGTCGCAGCTTTGGGCCTCCCAGGAATGGGGGGTTTCCGATTATGGCGTCGAAGCCGGGGTTGGCCGAGTCCGAATGGGCCAGGGCGTCGCTCGATTCGCTGGAACGGTCAGGCTTCTCCGTGAAGACTTCAGGGAAGACCAACGGCCAGTGGATGGGGTGGCGGTTGAAGGTGCCGGGGACCTGGTCGGTGGCCAGCCAATCCGTGCGGGACTCCTCTGCCCTCGGGAGGATGCCGGGCTCGCCGTTCACTACACCGCTGGCGAGGTGCGCGGCGCTCAGGGAAGCCCGGTCGAAACCGCGGAGCTTGCCTACCTCCGGAGCGGCCTCGGGGTCGCGGACCTTTCCCTGCTCCACCGCGTACTTCAGGGACGCCCCTACCAGCAGATCGGCGAACAGCCGGGCCTGGCGGGTCTCGCTGTCGATTTCGGCGAGGATGCCGCGTTTCTGGTTCAGCGCTTCGATGCCGTCCTCGTCCACCGAGATGTCGACAAGGCGCCGCCGCTTCTCGGCCGTACCGCGGACGAGTCGCTGAACGTCCTTCGTGAAGTCGAGCGCCGACTCCTCGAACAGCTTTCGGCCGCGCGACGGCACGAGGTGCATGTATTCGAGCTGCTCCAGCGAGGTGATGCCCAGCAGGGCATCGCCCACCGCGAGCCGGTCGTCGACGAACGTGAACGGCCGCGACGGGTCCATCGACACGAGCCAGAGCGACAGCTTGGCCATCTCCACGGCCATCGGGTTGATGTCCACCCCATAGAGGCAGTGCTCGATGACCTGCCGCCGTGCCTCGATTACGACCGGGTCGGCGTCGGCGTCGGCCGTACGCTCCTCGGCACCCTCCAGGTAGGCGATCGCCTCCTCTCGGCCCTCCTTCGACCAGGCCTCGACCAGCCGGTCCCCCAGATATCGTGCCGCCGCGACCAGGAAGGCCGCCGAGCCCATCGCGATGTCGGCGATCTTCAGCCCGCGGTGCCCGTCCCGGCCCAGGATCTCGGCCGACGAGCGCAGCCTCCACTGCGACCTGTCCGCAGTCTGCAACGGCCCTGGGGCGTAGACCAGCGGCTCCAGCGCGTTCTTGACCACATCCTCTGCCAGGAACTTCGGCGTGTAGTGCGTCCCGGTGTTCTTGCGCAGCGCCGACTCCGTGACGTACAGCGCGCCGGGCAGGATGACGACCGGCAGGCCGCGCAGGTCGTCGCGCAGCAGGCCGATGTACGGCAGCAGCCGCGCGGCCAGCTCGGCGTCGCCGCGCGTGACGGCCAGCAGCCGCCGGGTGGCCTCCAGGCTGTCGGTCTCATCCAACGGCGCGAGCCGCTTGCGCAGCGCGGCCACGCTGCCGATGCCGGAGTCCTTGTACTTCTCCGCGAGCCGACGGGCCAGCGCCTCCGTGTCGCCGGCGGCCTCCCGGGAGAGGGCCTCAAGGTCGGCGAGATCGACCTCCTCCTCCCGGCCCGGCTTGCCGACCAGGCCGACGACCGTGTCGGCGGCGCGGAAGCCGTCAAAGGACAGCAGGCCCTCGTAGACGTACCCGATCTGCTCGACGTCGAGCGAGCGGAAGCTGAGCGTGCGGCGTTCGCGGTTCTTCCCGGTGCCGACCTCGACGTACTGCACGGCCCGCAGCATGTGCAGCACGGTCCGGTCGTCGATGGTCAGCGGCATCCAGGGGTGCGCTTCGGGGTCGAACAGCGACCCGTCGTGGGCGTGCATGGTCAGCCGCGGGTGCCGTACGCCGCTGTGCACGGCGCGGAACAGCGCGAGCAGGCGGTGCCAGGCGGCATGGCTGTTCTCGAGCTCCTCCTCGCTGCCATCGATCGCCCGCTGCTCCAGCTCGGCGCACAGGCGCCCCGCCGAGTAGGCCGTGGCGTACACCTTGTTGTCCGACGGCAGCAGGCCGCGTTCCTCGGCGAACAGCAGGAAGACGACGCGCATCATCACCGACACCGCGCCGCGGTAGACCTCGTGCGCCGTGACGTCACCCGGCACGCCGGCCCGGCCGATCGCGGCGACCAGCAGCTCCACGGCCTGGCGCACCTGGACGCCGAGGGCCTCGGTGATGTCCTCCTGGTTGTCCAGGCTGGCCTTGAGCAGCGCGGGCAGCCGCTGCGGCTCGGGGAACGCGAAGAACCGGTCGACGCAGAGCAGCGAGACGAAGGCGCGGAGCACGTCGCGCTCGGCCGCCTCCGGCCAGGGGATCGCGTCGAACACCGCCGTGGTGGTCACCCCGCCCTTCGGGGCCCAGACCAGCGTCCACCAGCGGCCGTCGGTGACCAGGCCGAGCTCGACGCCGTGGTGACGGCAGAGCATGGCCATGCGGTCGGCAGGCGTGGCGGCCCACGCCGACGACTTCACACGGGCCGTCGGGTGGCCGCTGCTGACCATGCCGAGCAGCCGCACGGTGTCGGGCTTGGGGCCGTGACCGGGCACGGCCAGCGCGAAGCTCGGCGTGATCGTCGTGTCGTGCTCGGGCACCTCGATCGCGAGGTGGTCGAGGCTGCCGTCGGTCGGCGCGATGTGTACGGCGTCGCCCCAGCGCAGCAGCCCGCGCAGCACGTGCTCGATCCAGGCGCGGCGGTCGCGGCCCTTCTGCCAGACGGCGTGGGCGAGGCGGAGCCGTTCGAGCTGCTGCCTGTCGACCGCATCGAGGGCCGGCCAGGTGGACCGCAGCACCGGGAGGCTGAGGAACGGCCCGGTCACCTCGACCAGGCTCAGCCAGCCATGGTGATCGAATTCTCGACTGAATCTCCTCATCGGGTGGCCTCCCGCCTCGGCACGACGAAGACAACGGCCACCGGGAACCGGTGCGGCCGGGGGTCGCGGTAGCGCGCCGCGATCGCGGTGAGTTCCCGGTCGCGCTCCCGGCCGAGGCCGGCCAGGCGTTCCTCCCAGGATCTGCGGTCTCTGCGGTACTGCTCGCGTTCCTCCTTGGACACCGCCTCGTGTCGGCCGAACAGCGCGTCGCCCTGGTCTCCCTCGGCGAGCTTGGCCCGCAGGGTGGCCTCGAACCGCTCCAGGCCGGCGACGACCCGGTCCTGCTCGGCCGCCATGCGCTGGGCGAGCTTGCGCCGCAGTTGGTCGCGCTTCTGGTCCTTGCCGTCGATACGCCAGTCGATGGACTGCAGGACCGAGTCGCCGATCTTCGGCCACACCTCGGCGAGGCGGTGCCGTACCGGCTCGGACGCCGGTTTCCCCTGCGTGAGGGCGCGGTCGAGGATGCCGCCGAGCACGGTGAGGTTCTCCAGGCGGCGGAAGCGGCCGTTCTCCGGCACCCAGCCGCCCGCGTACAGCACCTCCTCGTGCAGCCGCACGCCGTCACCGCCGACCAGGACGAATCGGCTGAACGCGCCGACCAGCGTGGTCTCCAGCGCCGGGTCGTCGCTGACCACGGCCGCGACCCGGTGCAGGCCGATCTCCGCGTTGGAGACGGCGGCGCGCAGCAGCCGGGTGGACATGGCGACCAGCGGGTGGCCCAGGTGAGCGAGCACGACGTCGTCGCGCACCCGGCCCTCGGGGTCGAGCGTGCCCTCGGGGTCGAACGTCACCGGCCGCTGGCGCGGCTGCTCGTCCTTGGTGGCGGGCTTGGCCAGCAGGCCGGCCGCGGCCCGCGCCCACGACCCGGTGAGCGGCGGCACGTCCCACAGGCCCTCGGTGAGGTGCTTGTCGTCGAGGTGCGGCTTGAGCGGCTGCTGCCGGGCCAGCTCCAGCGCGGTGTCCACCACCCGCTTGACGTTGGCGGGGGTGATGCGAAGCTCGGCGACCGTGTCGTCGAGGTTGGCGCGCAGCTTGCGTACCTGCTCGCCGACGTTCGCCTCGGCCGGTACGGCGCCAGCGCCGCCTCCGGCACGCCCGATGGCGCTCCCGGCTGTGGCCGCGCCTGCTGCCGATCCGGCCTGCTCGACGTCGTAGTCGTCGATCTCGCCGAGCATCCGGCGCTGTACGGCCCGGGCCAGCACGGCGTTGACCGAGCCGAGGTCCTCCTCCATCTGCGCGACCTTGTTCGCCACCCGGGACAGGAACTCCAGGTCGGCCTCGTAGGAGTCGACGACGCCGTTCCAGCCGGTGCCGATGAAGTGGCGGATGTCCGGGGTGCGCTTCTGGCCCCAGCGGTCGATGCGGCCGATCCGCTGCTCCAGCTTGTTCGGGTTGAACGGGATGTCGTAGTTGACCAGCCGGTGGCAGTGGTTCTGCAGGTCGATGCCCTCGCTGGCGGCGTCGGTGGCGACGAGGATCCGCACCGGATGCTCGGCCGGGTCCTTCTGGAAGGCCACCCGGAGCTGTTCGCGTTCGATGGCCGACATGCCGCCGTGCAGTACGGCCAGGCGGTCCCCGCCGAGATCCTCCTGCCGCAGCAGCTCTACCAGCCACTTCTGCGTGTCGCGGTATTCGGTGAACACCACGACCCGCTCGTTGGTCCAGTGCGTGCCGTCGGGGCGGCAGACCGCCCGCAGATAGTCGATGAGCTGCCGGGCCTTGGCCTCGGGGGCCGACTCGTAGTCGCGGGCCCAGTCCCGCATCCGGTTCAGCAGCATGACCTCGTCGACGCCGGTGATGCCCTGCAGCGGCGTCGCCATGGAGATCGCGTCGTCCTCGGCCTCGGCGAGGGGATCGTCATCGAGGGTCGCGGTGTCGTCCCAGAAGTCGTCCAGCCACTCATCGCCGTCGTCATCGTCATCGCCCATGACGGGGATGGCGGTGGCCGGCATGGGCTCCCGTACCGTGTCGAGGTACACGTCGAGGGTGTGCGCGAACGCTGCGGGGCTGGAGAACAGGCGCTTCTTCAGCAGCAGCGTGACCAGGTCGGCGGCCTTGCGGCCCTTCGTGCCGGCGTTGAGCATGGCGCGGCGGGCCTGGGCGAACCGCTTGAGCAGCTCGTGCACCTCGCGCTCGTCGGCCGGGTAGGCCACCGGGATCGCTCGGGCCTCCCGGTCGATGAACCGCTTGGTGCCGTCGGCGTTGACAATGTGCCGCTTGAGTCGGCGGATCACCGTCTCCTTCACCGCGGCCGCATCAGGGTCGACGCCCCGGGCGAACCGCTGGTCGTCGAGGATCTCCAGCAGCGCCGTGAACGACGCCTGGTAGCCGTTGTGCGGCGTCGCCGACAGGAACAGCCGGTGGGTGAAGTGCGGGGCGAGGCGGCGGATCAGCTTGGTCTGCTGGGAGTCGACGGCGTAGACCTGCTTGGGCGCGGACGGGGCCACGTGGTGCGCCTCGTCGAGGATCAACAGGTCGAAGCGGCGCTCCACGGCGGCGGGGTCGAGGACCTCGTCGAGCAGCCGCTGGGCCTTCGGGCCGCGCAGCCAGGGCAGGCTCACGATGCTCAGCGGGTAGACGGTGAACGGGTTGGCCGCGCTGCCGTGGGTGCGGCGGACCAGCGCACACCGCTCAGTGTCGATGATCGTGAAGTCGAGGCCGAACTTCTCGGCCATCTCGTCCTTCCACTTGAGCGTGAGCCCGGCCGGACAGACAATCATGATTTTTCGTGCTCTGTGACGAAGAAGCAGCTCCTGTGCGACGAGTCCGGCTTCGATGGTCTTGCCGAGGCCGACGTCGTCGGCGAGCAAGAGGTTCACCCTGGGCGCGTCAAGGGCCCGCGAGACCGGTTCGAGCTGGTAGTCCTCGATGGCCACACCCGAGCGGTACGGCGCCTGCAGCGTCTTCACATCCGCGCTGGTGACGGCCGACCAGCGGATGGCGTCGAGGAACGCGGCAAGCCGCTCGGGCGAGTCGAACCCGTCAGGCGTCACCTCGGGCAGCGAACCGCTCGGCAGCACGCGGCGGCCCGGTTCGATCTCCCACACGACGTCGAGCGTGTCGCCGTACCTGCCGTCCTCCACGCTCTGCAGCGTGACCAGCGTGCTGGTGCCCGAGCCGTCGACGTCGCTCACCACCCAGCGCTGGCCGCGCACGGTGACCAGTTCCCCGATGGACGGCTCCTGCGATGTCGTGATCGTCACATTCCGCTCCTCGCCGACGCCCTTGCCAGCGTTCGCCAGCCTCCGCTACACCAAGACACAGTAAGGGCATCTTCCTGACAACCGGCGAGAACCGTCCAGGTTCGCCACCCCGAAGATCCCTCTCGGATGCACGCGATGGAACTTACGGTAGACACCGCCACTTGTCCATATGTTTGTGATTTTGATTCACGAACGAGATCACCCCCGCCTAGTTTGCAGGTATCCCCCGGCCGCATCGTCGCTCGTGCGTGCGTCACAGATCGGCGTCCTCAGCTCGCTCCTCCACTGATCGGAGTCCTGATGGCGGTACCTCGGAAGCCCTCGCTAGTGAAGATCGTCCAGCAGGCGTTGTCCGCCGGACCGGTACCGCGAGATGCCCTCTTGGAGGCGGTGCACCAGGCAGGCTTGCGGCGGATCGACGCCGGGATGCTGTGGGAGACCTGCGCCACGCACGGACTCGCGGATCTTCGAGACGACCTGTGGGTGCCTCGAGGTTGGGCCTCGCCGACTAAGGACGACGCTGCGTCGCCAGGGCCTTCGACAGAACAGTCTGTACCGAAGATCGGCGCGCAGCAGTCCTTCGAGGAGCGCGCGGCCGCCGAGGTCCGGCGGCTCGCGGCCTCGCTCGGGCTCCCCGCGGCCCTGCCGGTGTCGCCTGCCGGGCCCGTACCTTTCGGCTGGTCCGAGGTGGCGACGGGCGCGTCGCAAGCTTTCCGCGACGAGTTGAAGGCGGTGACCAACCGCCGGACACAGACCGATGTTCCGCTGACAGCCGGCGGCGAAGTGGGCAAGGCGACGAGCCGCCGGAAGCTGATGCGTTTCGAAGCCCAGGGCGAGTTGGGCGTGGCCGAGGGCACGCAGGCGACCTTGATCATCAAAGAGGAGCCCCTCCCGGTCGAGGTGGTCTCGGTGTTCGGCAACATCGTCACCCTCTCGATGCCTCCGGAGGCCCCCGCCGTACGGGAGGCGACGCTGCGCCTGGACCTGTCGTGGCTGCTGGCGGCGCAGAGCAAGCGGCTGGACGAGTTGGCCGACGGGGGGCCGGGTTTCGATGCCGCCGCTGCCCTGGCCGTCGTCACCCCGGAGCATGCCTCACTGCCTGCCACACGCGTCGAACTGCCCGACAACGAGCTGAACGGACTCAACGCCGGGCAGCGTAAAGCCGTCGAGCTCGCACTCACGCCCGCCCTCACCTGGCTGTGGGGTCCACCGGGAACGGGGAAGACGACGACGATCTCCACTCTGGTCGGCGAATTATGCGAACGCGGAAGCCGAGTGCTGCTCGCCGCCCCCACGAACGCGGCGCTGGACGTCGCGATCAATTCGCTGTTGAAACGCGCACCGGAGCTTGGAAAGGGCGCTCTGGTACGTCTCGGTCAGCCGGCGGACCCGTCGCTGGCCGACCGGGCGGACGGTCTAATTCTCATCGACGAGATCGCGGCCGATCGCGGCGCCCCGCTCGCCCAGCGGCGGGTTGAGGCCGGCCGACGACTGCGCGAACTCCGCGAGACCCTGGCAGCGCTGAAGCGACACCAGGGGCAGCTGACGCAAAGGGAGGAGACCAGGCGGCTTCGCGCGGAGACCGAGATAGCCGAACTTCAGGCCCTCGTGCAGGAACTGGACAGGGAACTGCGCGCTGTCCGGCGGCAGATCTGCCAGGAGGCCACTGTGGTGGCCGCCACCGCCCACCAGGTCGTCCTCGAGACGCTCAAGGAGATCACCTTCGACGTGGTCATCCTGGACGAGGCGAGCATGACCAGCGCCGCCCTGGCGATGCTCGTCGCCGGCGCCGGGCGCGGGCACACCGTCATCGCCGGCGACTTCCGGCAGCTCCCGCCGGTCGCCGTCTCCGACACCCCAGCGGCCCAGGAATGGTTACGGCGCAGCCCGTTCGAGAAGGCTGGAATCGCGGGCGCGGTGTCCCTGGGGCGTACCCCGGTTCGGCTGGCCGCCCTCACGGAGCAGTACCGCATGCGGGAGGACATCGGCCAGACCGTCAGCATGGCCTTCTATCCGGAGAGCCCGCTTGTCACGGCGCGGAGCGTGGCGAGCAGAGCCATCAGAAGCCGGGCCCCCTGGGCGAGCACCCAGCTCGTGGTGATCGACACCTCGGCGATGAGGGCCCGCACCACCCGCAGACAGGGCGCCTTCTCGCGCTACAACCTCGTACATGCACAACTGGCAGCCGCACTGGTCGCCGGCGCGACCAGCCAGACCCGCGACCTCGCCCTGATCAGCCCGTTCGCCCCGCAGGCACGGCTGTTGGAGGCGCTCCTTCCCGAAGCCCATTTCGAGGCATGGGCGGCCTCCACAGTGCACCGGTTTCAGGGAGGCGAGCGCGACATCGTCGTGTACGACACCGTGGACACCGGTCGTGGCGTCTCGCCACTGCACCCTTGGTTCACGGAGGGAGGCACCGGGAGCGAGGGCGCGCGCCTGCTCAACGTGGCCGCCAGTCGCGCGCGCGACCACCTGGTGGTGATCGGTGCCCTCGATCGCCTCCGCCCGTCTGGCTCCACACGCAGCCCCGTGTGGACATTCTTCGCGCATCTGCTGGACGGGGCACTGCGGCTGACCTGGGGTGACGCGCTCACCTTCTCGAACGGCGCCACCAAGCGTATCGAGGGCGCGATCGTGGAGCGGCTGAGCGAGGACATCAGCCGGGCAGCCGCCGTCGAGATGTGGCTGCCCGGCGCACCGCTGCTCGGGCTGACCGCACTTCTACCCGCCCTGCAGTCGATCCGCAACGACGATCCCGAGTCGGAGCCGGTGACGATCTGGGTCGAGCCGGAGGCGGACGGGCATCTGCCCATCGAAGCTCTGAACGCTCGAGGCAAGGGAGTCAACATCCGCCCCTGCCTGCCGATCCTGGAATCATGTGCGGTGATCGGTGACGTGGTCTGGTCCTCCAGCGAGTCGCTGCTCGGCCCGAATCCCGGGGTCGTGCTACGGACCGAGCACCGGGCGTTTGCCGACGCCGTACGGCGTGCGCAGCGGCGGCGCCCTGGCGTCGCTCCCGGCAGCGGCCAACTCGGGGACGACTGCGGACGCTGCCAGCGGATGTTGATCCGCTACGAGCAGGGCCGGCGAGGCCAGCCGGACCTCCGCTACGAATGTGCCGCCTGCGACGACGCGTTGAAAGGCAAAACAGGCAAACGATCACGCCGCCCGTGAAGGTGCGTGTCGGCACACCATGTTTTTCTTCCGGCAGCGTTGACCGTGCTTACCGGACGGTGATCACTGGACGGGGATGCCGCCGCGCCAGACACGGCGGGCCTTGAGACCGAACGACCAGGCGAAGGCGCCCTCGTGATCGGCGTCCCACTGGACGATGTCGGCCATCCGTCCCGGCGCGAGAACGCCCCGGTCGGTGGTGCCGAGGACCTGGGCGCCGCCCATCGTGGCCGCACGCAGCGCGTCGTTCACGCTCATACCGAACGCCGCGACGGCCAGGCTGATCACCAGCGACATCGAGGTGATGCCGCAGTGGCCGGGGTTGTGGTCGCTGCCGAGCGCGATGGGGATGCCCTGGGCCAGCATCCGCCGTACCGGCGGGAGGTGTCCCACCTGCAGCGCGGTGCTCGGGCAGACGACCGCGGGCACGCCGTAGCGTGCCATCACGGAGATGTCCTCATCGGAGGCGTGGTGCAGCAGGTCGGCCGAGGCGCAGCCCAGCTCGGCGGCGAGCTGTACGGCGCCGCGCCGGTTGTAGGCGCCCGCGTGGATGCGGGGCATGAGCCCGACGTTGCGGCCGGAGGCGAGCACCCAGCGGGCCTCGTCGGCGGTGAAGTGACCGTCGTCGCAGTAGACGTCGACGCTGTCGGCCCCGGCGGCAGCGGCGTCGGCGCACCAGGAGGAGACCGCCTCGATGTAGTCGCGCTGGCGGCCGAAGAACTCGGGCGGGACCACGTGCGCGGCGAGGAACGTGACGTGCACCCGCGGCATCATCGGCTCTTTCTCGAGCTCGCGCAGCAGCCGCACGTCGGCCAGTTCGCCGTCCCTGGTGAGGTGATAGCCGGTCTTGGCCTCGACCGTCGTCGTGCCGCCCACCAGCCACTCGTGCAGCCGCTCGCGCACGCCGTTGCACAACGTCCACGGGTCGGTGCCACGGGTGACGGTGACCGTCGAGCCGATGCCGCCGCCGGCCGCGGCGATGGCCGAGGCGGTGGAGCCGCCGGACCGCATCGCCATCTCGGCGTACCGGTTTCCGGCGTACACGGGATGGGTGTGCGCGTCGATCAGGCCGGGCGTGACGAGAGCGCCGCCCAGGTTCTCGACATGGTCCACGTCGACGATGTCGTTGACGACACCGGGGACGCTCTGGGGGAGGTCGGCGGCGCGGCCGACCCAGGCGATCCGGTCGTTGTGGACCAGGATGGCGGCATTGCTGCACACCTCGTGACCTGTCCACAGGCGGCCGATGTTGGTGAGAAGCCGCACGGTCATCCGACCACCTGCCCGGCACGGCCGGACATCGAAACGGCCCGCCGCGCGGGCTTCGCGCCCACCGGGTCCGCTCCGTGTCCGGACATCATTGGGGGGTCTCCTGCCTCATCGCGCACTTGGTGTTCGTGCGACGACCCTACCGCCGGGATGCACAACCCGCGCGATTCAGTTCAGTTACGGTATTTCACAAAGGGGCTTGATGTACAGGGTTGTGGGAAGAACACGCTCTGCCTCAGCCGCCACGGATGTCCCACGGACATCCCGCGACCGATAAAGCACTGCCTGCTGTCATTTCGTTACCCGTACCATACGGTCACCATAGGCTCAGACGATGTTAGCAAGGCAACCCCGGCGGGGCCATCACCCACACGCATGCGGATGGTGAACCCGCCGGTCAGCCTCACATAACGTCCGGCGGCGGCAGGGTCGCAAAGCGACTCGGCGCGATCAGACCGTCTCGACGGGCTTGGCCACCCGGTCCAGCTCGGCGAACAGACCGGCGGGGATCCTCGCGTGCAGGATCGTCCCCTCGCCGGTGTGCTCCAGCGACAGCACCTCGCCCTCGTCGTGGGCGCGGGCGACCAGGTCGCCCCGGTCGTACGGCACCAGCATGCGGATCTCGTGGTCCGGGCGGGGCAGCTCCCGCTCGATCACCGCCATCAGGTCGGCGATGCCGGCACCGGTGCGCGCCGACACGACGACGCTGTGCCTTTCCTTGATCGTGAGCCGGGTCAGGACCTCGGGCTCGGCCGCGTCGGCCTTGTTGACGACCACGATCTCCGGGATGTCCCGCGCGCCCTCGATCTCGCCCAGCACCTCGCGGACGGCCGCGATCTGGGACTCCGGATCGGGATGCGAGCCGTCCACCACGTGGAGGATCAGGTCCGCGTCGGCGACCTCCTCCAGCGTCGAGCGGAACGCCTCGACGAGCTGGTGCGGCAGATGCCGTACGAAACCGACCGTGTCGGCGAGCGTGAACACCCGGCCCTCGGGCGTGTGCGCCCTGCGCACGGTCGGGTCGAGGGTGGCGAACAGCGCGTCCTCGACCAGGACACCCGCCCCGGTCAGCCGGTTGAGCAGCGACGACTTGCCGGCGTTGGTGTAACCGGCGATCGCCACGGCGGGCACGTCGCGAGACTGGCGGCGGTGCCGCTTGGTCTCCCGGACCGTCGACATCTCCTTGATCTGCCGCCGGAGCTTGGCCATCCGCTCGCGGATGCGCCGCCGGTCCAGCTCGATCTTGGTCTCACCGGGGCCGCGGCCGCCGATGCCGATGCCGCCCGCCGCCCGTCCGCCGACCTGACGGGACAGGTTGCCGCCCCAGCCGCGCAGGCGGGGCAGCAGATACTGCAGCTGGGCCAGCTCGACCTGGGCCTTGCCCTCCCGGCTCTTGGCGTGCTGGGCGAAGATGTCGAGGATCAGCGCGGTGCGGTCGACGACCTTCACGTTGACGACGTCCTCGAGCTGGCGCAGCTGACCGGGGGTCAGCTCGCCGTCGCAGATCACCGTGTCGGCGCCGGTGGAGGCGACGATGTCGCGCAGCTCGCTCGCCTTGCCCGAACCGATGTAGGTGGCCGGGTCCGGCCGGTCGCGCCGCTGGATCAGGCCTTCGAGGACCTGCGACCCGGCGGTCTCGGCGAGCAGCTTCAACTCCTGGAGGGAGTTCTCCGCGTCCACGACGGTGCCGCTCGTCCACACGCCCACCAGGATGACCCGTTCCAGCCGGAGCCGCCGGTATTCGACCTCGGTGACGTCTTCGAGCTCTGTCGACAGGCCCGCCACCCGGCGGAGTGCCTGACGCTCTTCCAGTTCGTAATCGCCCACGGCATGGTCTAGGGGCTCAAATCGCATGTATGTCATCTCTGGCTAGGTGAACAATTCGACACCTCGATGTCTTCCCAAGATGGTGGCACGTGGCACACGATCACGCACCTCCTTATCCGGGCCGTCGGCGAAAGAGCGGCTTCACCCATCGAGATCCGCCAGTAGGCGCGCGCTCTCACCGGCCCAGTGACCGAGGCCGAGGCGGGTGTGCGTCTCGTGCGCCCGCCGGGCGTGACCGCGGGCCCGTTCCCGTTCGCCCATCGCGCCCGCCAGCTCGGCCAGGACCAGGTGTACGGAACCCCAGCCTGCGCCGCCCATGCCGTTGACCACCAGCCGGCCCGCGTACGGCTCCAGCATGCGGTAGACGACGGCGGGATCCGGGGTGCCGAGCCGGGCGGCGACGTGCCCCCAGACTACGGTGAGGAACTCGGCGGTCCAGTCCTGGCGTATCTCGGTGCCCCATCGCACCAGCAGCCTGCGGGCCAGCGGGGCGTCACCGGCGTCGAGCGCCGCCAGCACGGCCACGGGACGCAGCGGCACCATGTCGGCGTCATGGGCCCGCGACACCAGCCGGTCGAGCAGGTCCGCCACCCGGCCCTGCCCCCGCCGGCACGTGTACAGGGTGATCAGACCCGGGTAGTCGACGCCCCACATGCTGAAGCCGTCCAGGAGCGCGGTGAACTCCGTCGCGAGCCGCTCGGCCTCCGCCCAGTCGCCGCGTACGGTATGGCCCGCCGCCTCGGCGATCCCGGCCATCCCGGTCAGCTCCGGCCGCCCGATCTCGTCCGTCAGCCGCCTGCAGACGGCCAGGTCGCGGTCCCACTCGGCCAGGTCACCGGCTCTGAGCAGATGGGCCATGCGGAACACCCGTCCCACGACCTCGGCCGCGGGGGTCACGGGCAGGCCGAGCAGTTCCTCGACGGCCTGCCGGCGCTCCGCCTCCCGCTCCGGGACCCAGGCAGCGAGGATGTAGTTGTTCAACGCCCGGGCCAGCAGATGCCGGTCCCCCGTACGCCGGGCCGCCCGTACGGCCTCCCCGGCCAGCCGTTCGCCCTCGGCCCGGCGCGGCGAATAGCACAGCTCCATGCCGAGGTTGCCGAGCAGGACGGCGCGCTCCGCGTCGGCGAGCGACTGCTTGAGCAGCCGCTCGAGCAGCGCCACCATCTCGTTGTCCAGGACGCCGTACTCGCGCCAGTTCCACACGCTGAGGCCGCCGAACACGGTCACGGCCTCCATCACCGTGTGGTGATCTCCGGCGTCGGCCGCGAGCGTGATCGCCTCTTCGAGCGCGATCCTGGCCTCCCGCACGTCCCCGACCATCCGCAGCGCCTGGCCCCGGCCGATGAGCAGCTCGCAGCGCCGCACCGGATCGGCCGGGCCGAGTGCGACGAGGGCTCTGCCCCACCACTCGACGGCCTCGTCGTAGGCGCACTGCGCCGCCGCCTGCCCGGCGGCGCGTACGGCGAAGTCGACCGCCTCGGCCGCGCCCCCGACCCGGGACGCCTGGACGAAGTGGTGAGCGAGCACGGACACCTCGATGCCCGCGAGGTTCACCAGCGCCCGGCCCGCACGCAGGTGCAGGCGGGCCTTCTCGACCCTGCCGAGATCGGCGTAGAGCGCGTCGCGCACGAGTGGATGCGAGAACCGGTAGTCGAAGCCGCCCGGCACCTCGGCGAGCAGGCCCGTGGCCACGGCCGGTTCCGCCAGTGCCATGACCTCCTCCGCGGGAATGCCGGTGACGGCCTCCAGCGCGTCGAGGCTCACCTCCCGGCCGAGGACGGCGGCGGAGTGGAGCAGTGCGCGGGTCTCCTCCGGCAGTCGCGCCACCCGGCGGCCGATCACCTCTCGCGCGCCCTCGGGCACGCCGAGGGAGGCGGCGTCGAGCCGGTGTTCGCTGCCCAGCAGCCTGATCAGCTCACCGAGGTAGAAGGGGTTGCCGCCGGTGCGTTCGTACAGCACGTCGGCGAGCCGGGAATCCGGCAGCTCGCGTCCGCTCAGATAGGTGAACACGTCCTCCCTGGTGAACGGCGGGAGCGTGAGGCGCTCGACGCCACGCTCCCGGGCGAGCGCGGCCAGGGTGGTGCGGAGCTGGTCGGGATCGCCGCCCGGCTCCGGCCGCATCGTCGCCAGCACGAGCACCGGCGACCGGTGCAGCTCACGGGCGGCGAACGCCAGCAGCCGCAGCGACGACGCGTCGGCCCAGTGCAGGTCGTCCAGGACGACGAGCGCGGGTCCCGCCGCCCTGAGCGCGTCGACCACGCGCTCATGCAGCTCGAACAGCGCGGTGCCCGGCTCGTCCTCCGGCCGCCCCGTCGCCCCCGACAGCGCCGCCAGCGCGCCGGTCGCGTCCTCGCCCAGGCGGCGCAGGGCCTGGAGCCAGGGCCAGAAGGCGGGGGCGCCGATGTCCTCGCCGCAGCGTCCCCAGGCGATCGTCAGCCCCAGCGCTGCGGCCTCGTCGGCGCCCGCCTCGGCGAGGCTGGTCTTGCCGATGCCCGCCTCGCCGGTGACGAGGAGCACGCCGCCCCGGCCGCGCCGGGCCTCCGCGAGGCGCTCGCCGACACGCCGGATCTGCGTCCTTCTCGCCACCAGCCCGCTCACGCACGGCGGCGGGACCCCCGAGGAGATCACGGCGGTCCTGGCCGGCATCGGCCGCGCCAAGGCGCTGGAGACGGGTTCGAGGCCCGGCGACTGGTCGAGGACGGCCTGCTCCAACCGCCGCAGTTCCGGGCCGGGCTCCAGCCCCAGCTCCTCGGCGAGCAGGGCACGGACCCTGCGGAGCGCGGCCAGCGCGTCGGCCTGCCGTCCCGCCTGATAGAGGGCCTGCACGAGCAGGCCCCACAACCGCTCCCGGTACGGATGATCCGCCACGAGCCGTTCGAGATCGGCGACGCACGACCCGCCGTCGCCCAGGGCCAGACGGGCCTCCAGCCAGTCCTCGGTGGCCGACGAGCGCGACTCGGCGAGCCGCGCGACGATCGGCCGCGCGAACTCGTAGGCCGCGAACTCGGCGAGCGGCTCGCCGATCCATGTCTCCAGAGCCCGGCGCAGCAGCTCAGCCGCCGTGCCGTACTCGCCCTGGGCCAGCGCCCTGCGGCCGTCCTCTGCGAGCATCGTGAACCGGACCAGGTCCACCTGGCCGGGCGCGACGGCCAGCAGATAGCCGGGCTCGCGGGTGAGCAGGACCTTCGGCGGCGTCCGCGGCTGCCGTCCGGGTTCGAGTGCGCGGCGGAGCTGCGAGATGTACGCCTGAAGCGTTCCGGTGGCACTCGACGGCGCCTCCCCCGACCACAGCTCCTCGATGAGGCGGTCGAGCGAGACGACCCGGCCCGGCTCCAGCGCGAGCATGGCCAGCACGGCCCGCTGCTTGGGCGTGCCGAGGTCGACGACCCGGCCGGCCGAGTCGCTGACTTCGAACGGGCCGAACAGGCGAAAGTCCATGGTTCCTCGTTGCAAGGGAGATCCGGCTCGTTAGCGTAAAGCCGAATTTGTCCCGACAGCACAACCGAATTCCTAGTCGGCTCCCCAGCAAGCTCCTAACCATCTCCTAACGGTCTCCCAAGCCGGCTCCCAATCGCCTTCCAACCGAGCTCCTAACCCCTCCCGGCCCTGCCCCTGACCGGCTCCCGCACCTGCTCCTAATCGGCTCCCAATCCGCCGCAAACCGCCTGGCACAGCCTGGTGGAGCGAACGGAATCCCCGGGCAACCGAGCAGGAGAAGAAATGACAGCGACCATCGGAGCAGATCTTCGGCGCACCGTACGCGGGCAGGTCCTCCTCCCCGGCGACGAGGCGTTCGAGACCGCGCGCCTGCCCTGGAACCGCGCCGTCGACCAGCGGGTCCGGGCGGTGGTGGAGATCGAGGACGCGGCCGACGCAGCCGCCGTCGTCCGTTACGCGAAGCTGGCCGGGCTCGGCGTGGCCGCGCAGCCGAGCGGGCACGGCGCCTCGCCGCATCTGGACGGGACGATCCTGGTTCGCACCGGGCGGCTGCGCGGGACCGACGTCCGGGCCGGAGAGCGGGTCGCCCGGGTGGAGGCGGGCGTGCGGTGGGAGGAACTGCTCGTCGCGGCCGGCAAGCACGGGCTGACCGGCCTGCCCGGGAGCTCTCCCGTCGTCAGCGTCACCGGCTACACCCTCGGCGGCGGGGTCAGCTGGTTCGGCCGCCGGTACGGCCTGGCCGCCAACGACGTGCGCGCCCTGGAGGTGATCGACGCCGATGGCGTGACCGTACGCGTCACCGCCGAGGCCGACCCGGACCTGTTCTGGGCCCTGCGCGGCGGAGGGGGTGATTTCGCACTGGTGACGGCGCTGGAGCTGGATCTGCACCCGGCGCCCCTGCTCTACGGCGGGCGGATGCTGTGGCCGGTCGACCGCGCGGCGGAGGTAATGGACGCCTTCCGCGAGGTGACGGCCGCGGCCCCCGAGGAGCTGGCCGTCTGGTTCACCATGCTCGGCTTTCCCCCGCTTCCCGAGGTCCCGGAGCCGCTGCGCGGTCTCACCGCCGTCGCGGTCGACACCGCGTTCCTCGGCGTGGAGGAGGAGGGCCGGGCCCTGCTCCGGCGGTTGGAGGCGGTTCCCGGCGTGATCGGCGACACGCGCGCCGCGCTGCCGCCGGAGGCCGTGGGCGACATCTGCGCCGAGCCGACCGAGCCGCTGCCCGCCCTGTCCCGCGGCGAACTGCTGACCGGGCTCGACGACGCGGTCGCCGGTGACCTGCTCGCGGCGGTCGGCGACGTCGCGCCGCTGGTGTCGGTGCAGGTGCGTCATCTCGGCGGCGCGCTGAGCCGGCCCACCGAGGGCGGCGGCGCGTGCGGGCACATCGCCGAGCCGTACCTGCTGGGGATGGTCGGGCCGATCCCGACGCCGGAGAGCGCGCGCGCCGTCGCCGCCCGGCTGACGGAGATCGGCCGGGCGATGACGCCCCACACCACCGGCCGCAAGCCCTTCACCTTTCTGGACGAGGAAGAGCAGGCCGCCTCCGCCTTCCCCGCCGAGGTGCTGGCGCGGCTGCGCGACATCAAGCGCCGCCGGGACCCGGCCGGGGTGTTCCGCAGCAACCACCCCGTCCTGGGCTAGCGGGTCGGTCGACCAGCCGGGGTGGCGGCGACCGGAGCCGACCAGGGACTTCCTCAGCCGAGGGGGCAGGGAGCGGAGCGGGAGGGAGCGAGGACCGCACGCCGGGCCCCGCTCGGTGGGGCCAGGTAGCGGACCGGAGCTTCCTCCCGGCGCAGCGACCGGAGCCGACCAGGGACTTCCTCAGCGATGTCCGATTACTCGGCCGATGTTCTAGGTTCCCCGCCTCACTGCCGGCGTACGGCGACGTCGCCGGAGCCCGCCTTCACCACGATCGTGCGCGATGCGGCGCGGTCATGGGCGACCTCCACGCTCCGCTCGCCCGAGCCGGTCTCCGCGGTCACGCGGTAGGTGCCGTCCGGCACCCGGACCTCGGCGTCGCCGGAGCCGGTCTCGACGGACACCTGCCGGGGCGCCTCGGCGAACCTGAGCCTGACCTCGCCGGACCCGGTGTCCGCCGACACCTCCGCACCGGCCAGCCCTCTCGTGTCGATGTCACCGGAACCGGTCGAGGCCGTCACCCGGCCGGCCAGATCGCGCAGGGTGATCGAACCGGATCCGGTCTCGACGTGTACGGCCAGGCCGCGCGGGATGTCGACCCGGTAGTCGATCGAGCAGGTGTTGCAGTCGTATTCCAGCTTCAGCGTGTCGCCGTCCACCCGGTGCCCGTCGGCGGGCCGGTCCCCGCTCCAGCGCAGGCTCTCTTTGACGTGGACACCGGACCGGTCCGATCCGGCGATCACGACCTCGCCCGACCCGGTGCCGATCTCCAGGGTGGTCACCTTGTCGGTCACGTCATAGGACTGCTCGGCCCGCTCGTTCAGGCCGAACGCCGCCCCGCATCCGGTGAGGGCGAGGGTCAGGCCCAGTACGGCTCCGGCGGCGGCGACGGTCGTCGGCTTCTGTCTCATGGCCATCATTCTTCGGCCCCACGCGGCCGCGGCCCATCGGGGACTCCCCCGAGGCCGCCCTGAGGCCACCCCTACCTTGTTCCCCCGGCAGACCGTGAGGTAGCGTCGATTCCATCATCTAGAATTTTGTTTCCGTATCGTGGAAAGGGACCTCGATGGACGGCGTTCAGATCACGGGCCCGATGCTCGATCGGTTCGACGAGATCCTCACTCCCGAAGCGCTCGACTTCGTGGCCGCCCTGCACCGGGAGTTCGACGAGACCCGTCGCCGGCTCCTCGACGCCCGCCAGGAGCGGCAGGCCCGGCTGTCGGCCGGAGAGACACTCGACTTCCTTCCCGAGACCAAGCACATCCGCGAGTCGGAGTGGCAGGTCGCGCCGGTGGCGCCCGGGCTGGCCGACCGCCGCGTGGAGATCACCGGGCCGGTCGACCGCAAGATGACCATCAACGCGCTCAACTCCGGGGCCAAGGTCTGGCTGGCCGACTTCGAAGACGCCAACACGCCGACCTGGGAGAACACGATCAGCGGGCAGCTCAACCTGCGCGACGCCCTCGACCGCACGATCGACTTCTCCACCGGCGGCAAGGACTATGTCCTGAAGCCGGACAGGGAGCTCGCCACGGTGGTCGTCCGGCCGCGCGGCTGGCACCTGCCGGACAAGCACGTCCTGGTGGACGGCGCCGAGATATCGGGCTCGCTGCTCGACTTCGGGCTCTACTTCTTCCACTGTGCCCGGCGGCAGCTCAGCAAGGGCCGGGGGCCGTACTTCTATCTGCCGAAGATGGAGTCGCACCTCGAGGCGCGCCTCTGGAACGACGTGTTCGTCCGCGCCCAGGAGTTGCTCGACCTGCCGCGGGGGACGATCCGGGCAACCGTGCTCATCGAGACCTACCCGGCCGCCTTCGAGATGGAGGAGATCCTCTACGAGCTGCGCGAGCACTCGGCCGGGCTCAACGCGGGCCGCTGGGACTACCTGTTCAGCGTCATCAAGAAGTTCCGTACGCGGGGCCGGGAGTTCCTGCTGCCGGAGCGCAACGCGGTGACGATGACCGCGCCGTTCATGCGGGCCTACACCGAGCTGCTGGTGCGCACCTGCCACAAGCGGGGCGCGCACGCGATCGGCGGCATGGCGGCCTTCATCCCGTCCCGGCGCGATCCCGAGGTCAACCGGGTCGCCCTGGAGAAGGTGCGGGCCGACAAGACCCGCGAGTCCGGCGACGGCTTCGACGGGTCCTGGGTGGCCCACCCCGATCTGGTGCCGATCTGCCGCGAGGTGTTCGACGGCGTGCTCGGCGACCGGCCCAACCAGCTCGACCGGCTCCGCGAGGACGTCCGCGTCACGGCCGAGGACCTGCTCGCGGTGTCGAAGACCCCGGGCCAGATCACCGAGGCCGGGCTGCGGGGCAACGTGGACGTCGCGCTGCGTTACCTGGCCGCCTGGATGGGCGGGCTGGGCGCGGTGGCCATCCACAACCTGATGGAGGACGCGGCCACCGCCGAGATCTGCCGCTCCCAGGTGTGGCAGTGGATCCACAACGACATCAAGCTGGCGGACACCGGTGCGGTCGTGACCCGCGAGCTCGTCGAGCGCATCATCGAGGAGGAACTGGCCGGGATCGCGGCGGAGCCCGGCTACGACGAGGGTCTCTACGCCCAGGCCACCGCCCTGTTCAAGGAGGTCGCACTTGACGACGACTTCGCCGAGTTCCTTACGCTGCCCGCGTACGAGCGCATGCCGTAGACCGCACGCGCCGTCGACGTGAGGAGGTGTCCGATGCCCGAGGTCCAACGGTCCGAGGCGCTGGGACGGGTGACGGCGCGCCTGGGTGAGCTGTTCCCGCCGGACGCGCTGATCACCGATCCGGTACGCCTGCGGACCTACGAGTGCGACGGGCTCACCTATCATCGGGCGACTCCGGGGGTGGTGGTGCTCCCGGAGTCGGCCGAGCAGGTCGCGGCCGTCGTACGGCTGTGCGACGAGCACGGCGTGCCGTTCGTGGCCCGGGGCTCGGGGACCGGGCTGTCGGGCGGCGCGCTGCCCAGGACCGATGGCGTGCTGATCGTCACCTCGCGCATGCGGCGCGTCCTGGAGGTGGACATCCCGAACCGCCGGGTGGTGGCCGAGCCAGGGGTGACGAACCTGGCGATCACCGAGGCGGTCCGCGACCAGGGGTACTACTTCGCCCCCGATCCCTCCAGCCAGCAGATCTGCTCGATCGGCGGCAACGTGGCGGAGAACTCCGGCGGCGCCCACTGCCTGAAGTACGGCTTCACCGTCAACCACGTCATCGCGGTCGAGCTCGTCACGCCGGACGGGGAGATCGTCGAGCTGTCCGAGCAGGACCCGGGTTTCGACCTGCTCGGCACGTTCATCGGCTCCGAGGGCACGCTCGGGATCGCCACCAAGATCACCGTACGGCTGTCGCGCGCGCCGGAGGCGGTGACAACCCTGCTGGCCGCCTTCGACGACATCGAGGGCGGCGGCCGGGCCGTGTCCGCGATCATCGCGGCCGGGGTCGTCCCTGCCGCCATCGAGATGATGGACGCGCTCGCGATCGAGGCGGCCGAGGCGGCCGTCGCCTGCCACTATCCCGCGGGCGCCGGTGCGGTGCTCGTCATCGAGCTCGACGGGCCGGCCGCCGAGGTGGCCCGCCAGTTCACGACGGTGGAGCGGATCTGCCGCGACGCCGGCGCGTTCGAGCTGCGGGTGGCCGCGTCGGCGCAGGAGCGCACCGCGATCTGGAAGGGCCGCAAGTCGGCCTTCGCCGCCGTCGGCCGGATCAGCCCGGCCTACATCGTGCAGGACGGCGTCGTGCCGAGAACGGCCCTGCCCGGGGTGCTCGCCGGGATCGACCGGCTGCAGGAGGAGTTCGGCATCCGGGTGGCCAACGTCTTCCACGCGGGCGACGGCAACCTGCACCCGCTCGTGCTCTTCAACGACAGCGTGCCGGGCGAGGGCGAGCGCGCCGAGGCCGTCAGCGGCCGCATCCTCGACCTGTGCGTCGAGCACGGCGGCTCGATCACCGGCGAGCACGGGGTGGGCGTGGACAAGGCCAGGTTCATGCCCCGGATGTTCAGCGCCGACGATCTCGACACCATGCAGCTCGTGCGCTGCGCCTTCGACCCCAAGGGCCTGTCCAACCCCGGCAAGATCTTTCCCACCCCCCGGCTGTGCGGAGAGGTCCCCGGAGTGCGCCGGGGCGTCCACCCGCTGGTGGAGTCCGGCCTCGCGGAGCAGTTCTGATGAGCGCCCCCGCCCTTCCCGGCCTGAGCGGAGTGACCGTACGCGCGGCAGGGCACACGGACGGCCTTCCCGGCGTGCCGCCCCGGTGGGTCGCCCTGCCCGAGAGCGTCGAAGAGATCGCCGCCGTGATGCGCGCGAGCGCGGCGCACGATCTCGCCGTGGTCCCGCTGGGCGGCGGGACCAAGCGGCGCTGGGGCGGGCCGCCGTCACGCTGCGACGTCGTGATCGGCACCGGGCGCCTCGACGAGATCGTCGAGCACACCGCCGGCGACCTGGTCGTCCGCGCCCAGGCCGGGGTGACGACGGAGGCGCTGGCGGCCGCGCTCGCCGCCGAGGGTCAGGAGCTCGCCCTCGACGTGCCGGTCCCCGGCACCACCGTGGGCGGGCTGCTGGCCACCGGGATCGCCGGACCGCGCAGGTTCCGGTACGGCACCCCCCGCGACCTGCTCATCGGCGTCACCGTCGTGCTGGCCGACGGCACGATCGCGCGGTCGGGCGGCAAGGTCGTCAAGAACGTCGCGGGCTACGACCTCGGCAAGCTCTTCACCGGCTCGTACGGAACGCTCGGCGTCATCGCGGACGCCACGTTCCGCCTGCGGCCGCTGCCCGCCGCCCGCGCCTGGGTGACGGCCGGCCTCGGCGCACCCTACCCGCCGGACCGCCTGGCCGCCCTGGTGACGGCCGTCGCCGCCGCGACGCAGGAGCCGGCCGCGATCGAACTCGACTGGCCAGGACCCGACAGCGGCGGCACGCCGAGCCTGGCCGTACTGATCGAGGGCGCGGCCGCCGACGAGCGCGCCCGGGCCGTACGCGACCTGATCGGGGACGGCGCACTGATCGCGGACGAGCCGCCCGCGTGGTGGGGGCGGCTGCCGGAGCCCGCCGGGCCCGCGGGCGGTTTCCTGCTGGAGGTCAGGGCGGCGCCGGCCCGCCTGCCCGGAGCCGTCCTCGACCTCATGGCGGCGGCCGGACGCGCCGGGGCCGGTGCGGCCGTACGCGGCTCGATCGCGGCCGGAGTGCTGCACGTCGCCCTGTACGCTGCGAGTGCCGGGGCCGGACTCGAACGGGTGGCCGGGCTGCTGAACCCGCTCCGCTCCCGGATCGAGGTCGCCCACGCCGGCGGCCTGGACGGCCGGGTCGTGGTGCTCACGTCCCCGGAGGCCGTGCCCCCGGCGGCCGCGCCGGACCCATGGGGGCGGGAGTCGACGCGGCGCGAGCTGCTCCGGCGCGAGCTGACGCTGCGGGTGAAGGAACGCTTCGACCCCGACCACCGGATGTCCCCCGGCCGCTTCGCCGGAGGCGTCCGCTGACCGTCATTACTCCTGGAAAGGAGGGAGCGCGGATCATGGCCGAATCAGGAGATCCGTCCGCGCCGGTTCGATGGACCCCGATCTGATCAAGGACTGCGTGCACTGCGGGTTCTGCCTGCCCACCTGTCCGACCTATGTCCTGTGGGGCGAGGAGATGGACTCCCCGCGCGGGCGCATCCATCTCATGGGCCAGCACGTCGAGGGCACCCCGCTCACCGACGAGATGGCCGGTCACTTCGACGCCTGCCTCGGCTGCATGGCCTGCGTCACCGCCTGCCCCTCCGGGGTTCGGTACGACCGGCTGATCGAGCAGACGAGGGCCACGGTCGAGCGGGAGCACGTGCGCACGCCGGAGGACCGCGCGGTCAGGGCCCTGGTCTTCGCGCTGTTCCCGTACCGTCGCCGGCTCCGGGCGCTGCGCCTGCCGATGCGGCTGGGCGAGCGGTTCCGGCTGAACGAACGGCTGCGGCCGTTCCTGGAGCGCGTGCACCCGTCCCTCGGCGCCATGGCCGAGCTCGCTCCCCCGCTGCCCCGGCACGTGCCGAGACTGCCGCCGCTCGTCGGCGCGCGTGGGCGGCGCCGGGCCCGGGTCGGCCTGCTCACCGGCTGCGTGCAGGGCGAGTTCTTCCCCCGGGTGAACGCGGCCACCGCGCGGGTGCTCGCGCTGGAGGGGTGCGACGTCGTGATCCCGCCCCGGCAGGGGTGCTGCGGCGCGCTGTCGGTCCACTCCGGGCGGGACGCCGAGGCGCGGCGGTTCGCGAAACGTACGATCGCCGCCTTCGAAGGCGTCGACACGGTCGTGGTCAACGCCGCCGGGTGCGGGTCGAGCATGAAGGAGTACGCCGAGGTGCTGTCGGGTGACCCGTCCCTGCGCGACGAGGGATGGCCGGAGCGGGCGCGGGCGCTGCGGGTACGCGACCTGGCGGAGTTCCTCGTCGAGCTGGGGCCGGTCGCGCCGCGCCACCCGCTGCCGATGTCCGTGGCCTACCACGACGCCTGCCACCTCGCCCACGCCCAGGGTGTGCGGGCCCAGCCGCGCGAGCTGCTGCGCGCGATCCCCGGGCTGGAGCTGAGGGAGATCGCGGAGTCGGAGATCTGCTGCGGATCGGCCGGGACGTACAACCTGTTCCAGCCGGAGGCGGCCCGCGAGCTGGGCGACCGTAAGGCGGAACGGGTGCTCGCCACCGGCGCCGACCTGCTCGTGTCGGCCAACCCCGGCTGCACGCTGCAGATCATGGCCGCCGTCCGCCGGTCGGGTGGCGGCGGGCCGCGGGTCGCGCACACGGCCGAGGTGCTCGACGCCTCCCTGCGCGGCCGTGCTCCGGAGTCGCTGGGCGTGCCCGGTCCGGCCACGGCGGGCGCGCGGGGAGTGGCCCGGTGAGCGTGCAGAGCGTCGACCGGGCCCTGGACGTGCTGGAGGCGCTGGCCGAGAACGGCGGGCAGGCCGGTCTTTCGGAGATCGCCGCCCGCACCGGCCTGCCGTACGGAACCATCCACCGGCTGCTGCGGACGCTGCTGGCGCGCGGGTACGTCCGGCAGGAGTCCGACCGGCGCTACGCCCTCGGCGGCGCGCTGGTCCGCATCGGCGGCGCGGCCGAGCGGATGCTCGCCGTGTGGGCCGAGCCGTACCTCGCGAAGCTCGTGGAGCTGTCCGGCGAGACCGCCAACCTGGCCGTGCTGGAGGGCGACTTCGTCGTCTACGTCGCCCAGGTGCCGTCGCCGCGCAGGCTGCGGATGTTCGCGGAGGTTGGCCGGCGGGTGCTGCCGCACAGCACGGCCGTCGGCAAGGTGTTGCTGGCCGAACGGCCCGACGCCGCCGCCGTGCTCGGCCGCACCGGGCTGCCGCGCCGTACCGACCGGACCATCACCACGGCCGAGGCGCTGCTCGACGAGCTCGACCGGGTGCGGGCGCGGGGGTACGCGCTTGACCTTGGTGAGGAGGAGAACGGCGTGCACTGCATGGCCGTGCCGGTGCACGACGGTGGACGGACGTTCGCGGCGATGTCGGTGTCGGGGCCGGCCGAGCGGATCGACGCGATCGACCGCGAGGAACTGGCCGCCATGCTGCGCAAGGCCGCCGACGACTTCGGCACGGCCGTCTTCGGCTGACCTTCTCCGGGTGACCGGGCACATCTCGGGCGACCCGGCACATCTCCGGGCGACCGGGCACATCTCCTGGCGACCGGCTCTCCCCGAGTGGCCGGTCGACCGGGGAGGATGGGCGCATGTGCCGAAGCATCAAGACCCTGCGCCCGCCGTTCACCGAGCAGGTGACCGAGGAGGACATCCGCGCGGCGGCCCTGCAGTACGTCCGGAAGATCTCGGGTTTCCGCGCGCCCGCCCAGCACAACGCGGAGGCCTTCGAGCAAGCGGTTGAGGCGATCACCGAGGCCAGCACGGCGCTGCTGGCCTCCCTCCGGGTCCGCGGCGCCCGCTGAGCCCGGATGGAACCGGATCCGGACGTGCGGCGGAGTAGGGGGTGAAGGGCGCGAGGGCGCCCACGGAAGGAATCCCCAATGATCGGACATAACGGGTGGTGAGGACCGCGGCCACCGACATCCCCCGGCCTGTGTCGCAGTGGCCGCCGGGCGTTCCGGACCGGGCTCCGCTGGCCGAGCCGTCCGACGCCGAGCTGATCGGCGCCTCGTTGGACCGGCCGGACGACTTCGCCGGGGTGTTCGACCGGCACGCCGACGAGATCCACGCCTACGTCGGGCGGCGTCTCGGACCCGAGCATGCCGACGACGTGACCGCTGAGACGTTCCTGCTCGCGTTCCGCAAGCGGCATCGCTACGACCCGGCCAGGCCGGACGCCCGCCCCTGGTTGTACGGCATCGCGAGCCGGCTCATCTCCGGCCACCGCAGGTCGGAGATGCGCCGGCTGAAGGCGTTCGCCCGGGCGGCGAACCGCGAAGAAAGGCCACCGGGCGGGGATGCCTACGACGAGGAGCGCACCGCCGAGAGGGCGAGCGCCGCAGCGATGCGGCCGGCCCTCGCCGCGGCGCTCGCCCGGCTGTCGGCCGCCGAACGCGAACTCCTCCTGCTCATCGCATGGGCCGACCTCACCTATGAGGAGGCCGCCGAGGCGCTCGGCGTCCCCGTCGGCACCGTACGGTCACGGCTCCACCGGATCAGGGCCAAGCTCCGCCGTCATCTCCACCTTCCCGAGGAGGGCACCCCGTGAACGACGAGATCAGGATGATCGCCCGTGAGCGGCCCGAGGCGCCGCCCTACTCCCTGGCGGCCAGGGCGGCGGCGCGCCGGCGACTGACCGGGGACGGCCCGCGCGGGCACGGGCTCTTCGGCCGCGATGTGCTGCGTGCCGTTTCCCGCCGGCCGTACGGCCTCGCGATCGGCGGCGCCGCGCTGGTCGCGGCGGCGGCGGTCACGGTCGTGACCGTCATGCCGAACGGCACCGCCACGGGCCCGGTCGCCCAGCCAGCGTCGGAGCAGCCTCCATCGGCACGGCTTCCGGCGGCACCGCTCCCATCGGCGCAGGGGGACGGCGCGAGCGGCGAGGCGGGCGGGGGGCCCGAGGTGGTCGTGGCGCTGCCGAAGATCGCGAAGGTGTCGGCGGAAGAGGTGCTCGGCCGGGCCGCCCGCGCGGCCACCGACCTCAACCCGCGGGACGACCAGTTCATCAAGGTCAGCTCGCAGACGATGTACGGTGCGTT
>NZ_BCBX01000040.1:73735-268075 GCF_001417795.1 Sphaerimonospora mesophila
CCGACCCCGACACCGGGGAGGCGAGCGAGGAGAGCCGCTATCTCTACCGGACGAAGCGGACGATCTGGCTGTCCGCCGACGGCACCAGAGACGGCGCACTGAAGGTCGAGAACCTGGCGCCCCGCGCCTATCCCGGCTGGCCGATCCCCGAGGACGCCTACCGCGAGAAGGGCACCTGGTGGGCCTCGTTGCCGGTGTGCGACGGTGCGACACGGGACACCGCCTACACCTCGCTGAGGAGGCTGCCGACCGACGCCGAGGGGATGCGCGACTACCTGTACTCGCGCGAGCGCGGCGACAACCCGCCGGACGTGGGGGCCTGGACGGCGGTGGGCGATCTGCTCAGGGAGACCTATCTGCCGGCCGCCCAGCGCGCCGCGCTGTTCAAGGCGGCCGCCACGATCCCCGGCGTCACCGTCACCCAGGACGCACAGGACGCCGCCGGTCGCAGGGGCATCGGCGTCGGCCGGGTGTCCTCAGGCGTGCGAGAGGACATCATCTTCGACCCGAAGACGTACGAACTGCTCGGCGAGCGCGGCGTCGTGGTGAACGAGAAGGCGGCCAGGTCCCCCGTGGGCAGCCTGGTCGCGTCGACGGCCCAGCTCGAGGTGACCGTCGCCGACAGCGCGCCCGAGGTGGACGACCCCACCTCCGAATGCGCGAACGGCGGCTGACCCCCCCAACCCCGTGGCGTGATCTTGCACTTTCTCGCAGAGATCCCCTCTCACCAGGCGAAACACCTGTCGTGATCTTGCAGAAATGTGGCCGCGACGCGGCTGACCTGCGCGTATACCATTCGTGATCTTGCAGTTCGATACGGAATGCAAGATCACCGAAGCCGGTCGCGCGGGTCAGCCGCCACGAATGGGAGTTTCTGCAAGATCGCGAATGCTACTTGGCCAGGTCAGGCGCGAGGGGTGCGAGAAATCGCAAGATCACGCGGGGTGGTTCGGGTTCAGGCGCACTGCTCCAGCATCGCCGCCTTGTCCGCCGTGGTCACCGGGAGGTCGTACTTGAGGGAGACCTGGGCGAAACGCACGGCGTAGGAGCAGCGGATGCTCCGCTGCGGCGGCAGCCAGGTCGCCGGGCCGGCGTCACCCTTGGAGGAGTTGGTGGAGCCGTCGACCGGGAGCAGGTTGAGCGGGTCGTTGGCGATCTGTTTGCGTTTGTCCTCACTCCACCGTGACGCACCCATCTGCCAGTCATAGGACAGCGGCATCACATGGTCGATCTGGACCTTCGCCGCCGCCTGCTTGGTCCAGTCGATGGTCTTGCCGGTGTAGGGGTCGTAGATCGTCATCTTGACGATCACACAGTTGGAGCCCTCGCGGTATTCGATATCCCGGCCGTCCCGCTTCAGCAGATCGTTGCGGGTGTCACAGCCGTTACGCCCCCACGGGACGTCGTCCACACTGTCCGCCCAGGCGTACCCGAACTTGTCCCGGGAATATCCGGTCTTCGGCCCGCGGCCCTTGGTCCGCACCTTGTCGATCAGCTTACGGGCCTCGGAGCGATCACCGGCCGAGGTGATCGGTCCGAGTCCGGGGCCGGTGCCGTCCGGATTCTTGAGCGGGCTGACGCCGAGCGCCGCCTCCTTGCCCGCCCCACCACCGCTGTCGGCCGGACCCATGCGGCCCAGGCCGAGATCGTCCTCGATGGGCCCGCACCCGGCGAGCACCCCGGCGAATATGGCGGCCGCCGCCGAGACGGCGGCGAACCTGGCTCCACGACCGCCCACTGCCACCCCTAAGTCATGAAATCGCACACTTAGGTATAGCAGTGCCCCAAGAAACGGCAAAGACAGCAATATCCGGACTTGTCGGATGTCAACTTTGTCGGGGATTCGGTGGGCGCGCCCACTCCCGCCCACCTACTGCGAGATCACGGAGTGCGAATGCGCAGGTAGACCGGGCTACCTGCGCGAAACTGCAAGATCACGAATGGTGTCGGCGCAGGTCACAGCCAGTGCGAGTTTTCGCAAGATCACGGCGGGGGTGGGTGTGGGGGTGGGATCAGCGGGGGTGGGACCCGATGGGTCAGGCCGGGATCCAGTCCTGCCAGACGATCTTGTTGGCCTCGACCCACTTCTTGGCCGCGTCCTCGGCGGACATCTTGTTCACCGCCATGTCGTACGCGACCGCGTTCTGGTCGTCGTTCGTCCACGAGAAGTTCTTGACGAGTTCGTACGCCTTGCCGCCCTCCCGCGCGAACTTGGTGCTGACGATCTTGTCGAGCAGGTACGGCGGGTAGTCGCAGGCGACCTTCTTCGGGTCGGCGTCGCAGCCGATGGCGTACGGCGGGAGGTTGACCTTGACGAGCTTGAGCTGGCTGAACACCCACTGCGGCTCGTACAGGTACATCAGGAGCGGCGTCTTCTTCTCGGTGGCCTCCTGCGCCGCCTTGATCAGCGCCTCCTCGCTGCCGGAGTAGACCACCCGGTACGGCAGGGCGAGGTTCTTGACCAGCGCCTCGTCGTTGGTCACGTAGGACCGGTCGCCGGCCAGAAGCTGCCCCAGGTCACCGCTCTTGTCCGTCTTGAACAGGTCCTTGTACTTCGGCAGGTTCCGGTAGTCCGTGATGTCCGGGTATCGCTGCACCATCCACTCCGGGACGTACCAGCCGAGGACGCCCTTGTTACCGGTCTGTCCGGCGCTGATCGCGACCTTCTTCTCCTCGATGTACTCCTTCTTCAGCTCCGGGTGGGACCAGTTCTCGATCACCACGTCCACTGTGCCGTCTTCGAAGCCCTTCCAGGAGTCCGCCTCACCGCTCTCCTTCAGCTCGATCTTGTAGCCGAGCTGGTGCTCCAGCAGGTAGGCGACCACGGCGGCGCTGGCCTCGTACCCGATCCAGGGGTTGATCGCCAGCCGTACGGTCCCGGAACCACCCGCGGCGGTCCCTCCGGCGCCGTCATCCGACTCACTTCCGCTGCACGCGGTCATGGTCAGCGCGATCATCAGCAACCCGGCAAGGAGACGGACCCTCTTCAATGTAGACCTCGAATCGATCTCGAACGGCCGGCGGGCGCGCTACGGGAGCGTTGCGCGTGGCACCGGCAGAGTATTGCACAACCGGAATGGCCGTATCGGCCGCGACCGATGGACCGCGGCCGATACGGCGCGAAGCGGACGGGACGAGTCCCGAAGCCAAAAGTCTGGGGAGCGCCGGGCGGATTCCGCCGGTCGCGATCGCCGGACCCGGCTAGCTCTTCGGCATCCAGGCCTGCCACACGTTGGGGTTGGCCTCCACCCACTTTTTGGCCGCGTCCTCCGGGGACATCCCGTTGTTCGTGATGTCGTCGGCGACCGCGTTCTGGTCCTCGTTGCTCCAGGAGAAGTTCTTGACCAGTTCGTACGCCTTGCCGCCGGTTTCGGCGAACTTCTTGCTGACGATCTTGTCGAGCTCGTACGGCGGGTAGTCGCAGGCGATCTTCTTCGGGTCGCTGTCGCAGCCCTCCGTGTAGGCCGGGAGGTTGACCTTCACGAGCTTGACCTGGTTGAACAGCCACTGCGGCTCGTAGAAGTACATGAGCAGCGGCTTCTTCTGCTCGGTGGCCTGCTTGGCCGCCTTGATGAGCGCCGCCTCGCTGCCCGCGTAGACCACCTTGTAGTCCAGCTTCAGGTTCTTGACCAGGGCCTCGTCATTCGTGACGAAGGACGGGTCGCCGTCCAGGATCTGGCCCTTGCCGCCCGACTCCGACGTCTTGAACACGTCGGCGTACTTGTTCAGGTTCTTCCAGTCGGTGATGTCGGGGTACTCCTGCGTCATCCACTCGGGGACGTACCAGCCGATGACACCCTTGTTGCCGGTGGGCCCGGCCTCGACGGCCACGCCCTTCTCCTCGATGTACTTCTTCTTGAGGTCCTCGTGACCCCAGTTCTCGATGACGACGTCGACGTCGCCCGACTCCATGCCCTGCCAGGACGGCTCCTCGGCGAGCGTCACCTTCTCGACCTTGTAGCCGAGCTCGTGCTCCAGCAGGTGGGAGACCACCGCGGCGTTGGCCTCGTAGCCGACCCAGCCGTTGATGGCCATCTTGACGGTGCCACCCGCCGGAGCCCCGGCGGCCGAACCGCCCGCGCTCGCGCTCGGCGCCGCCGCCGAGTCGTCCTCGACCTTGGCTCCACCGCAGGCGGTCGCGCCGAGCGCGAGGACGAGAACACCTGCGAACAGCCGTAACTTCATCATGCGTTCCTCTTCTTGTGGGAGCTGCGACGCCTGTCGGCGCCCTGCGTGATCCGGTCGAGCATGATTCCGAGGAGGACGAGGGCGACACCGGCCGCCAGGCCCTTGCCGTAGTCCTCCTGCTGCGAGATCCCGGCCACGACGTCATATCCGAGCGCGCCCGCGCCCACCAGCGCACCGATCACCACCATCGCCAGGGTCATGACGATCCCCTGGTTCGCGGCGAGGAGAAGCGAGTTCCGCGCCATCGGAAGCTGCACCTTCCACAGCATCTGCCGCTCGGTCGAGCCGGCCGACCTGGCGGCCTCCATGACGGTCGGCGGCACCGCACGCAGTCCGTCCTCGACGAGGCGCACCACCACGGGCACCGCGTAGATGAACGCCGCCATGATCGCGGTGAACCGGCCGTTGCCGAACAGCGCCACGGCGGGCAGCAGATAGGAGAACGACGGCATGGTCTGCGCGGCGTCGAGGACCGGCCGCAGCAGGGCGGCGAACCTTCTGTAGCGCGCCGCGACGGTTCCGAGCACCATTCCGCACGCGATCGTGATGACCGCGCCGACCAGCACGATGGTCAGCGTCTCCATGCCGTGCTGCCACAGGCCGAGGGCGGCGACCCCGGCGAGACAGCCCGCTGCGATCAGCCCGGCCGCCCACCCGCTCAGCCGCCAGGCGAACGCGAGCACCGCCACCGTCACCAGCCACCAGGGAGCGCTGGTCAGCACGCCCTGAAGCGGGTTGAGCAGGCCGTACGCCACCGTGTCGTTGAGGAAGCCGGTGAAGACGTACCAGTTCGACTCGATCCAGTCCACCACGTCGTTGATCGGGCGGACGAGCTGGATCTCCCACTTCTCGGGGAACTCCGGTGCCAGGACCGGGGTGAGCGCGACCCCCAGCACGGCCAGTACGGCGAAGCCGCCCCAGCGGACCACCGCGGAGCGTGCGCGGGAAGCCGTACGCCTGATCGCGGCCGCCCTGGTGATCCGGTCGAGCACGATGGCGATGAGCACGATGGCGACGCCCGGCACCAGGGCGGCGCCCACGTTGACCCGGGCGAGCGCACGCAGGAGGTCGACGCCGAGCCCGGGGGCGGCGATCAGCGCGACGAGCGGCACCATCGACAACGCCGCGGCGATCGTCTGGTTGACCCCCAGCATGATCGTGTTGGCCGCCATCGGCAGCCGCACCTTGCGCAGCGTCTGCCACCCGGTCGCGCCGAGCGACTCCGACGCCTCCACCGCCGTGGGCGAGACCCGCTGGACCGCGAGGGAGGTGATCCGGATCGCCGGCGGCATCGCGTAGATCATCGTGGCGATGGTCGCGGAGGCCGGCCCGATGAGGAACAGCAGGATGATCGGCGACAGGTAGGAGAACGTCGGCATGATCTGCATGACGTCGAGCACCGGGGTGACGACCCGCCGCACCCGGTGCGACCGGCCGGACCAGATCCCGACGGGGATGCCGACCGCCAGCGACAGCAGCACGGAGGACAGGGTCAGCGCGAGCGTGTCGACGCTGGCCTCCCAGAAGCCGAGCACGCCGAGGCCGCCGAACCCGGCGAGCGAGACGAGCGCGACCCGCCAGCCGCCCGCCAGCCAGCCCAGGGCCCCCGCCAGCCCGATCAGGCCCGGCCAGCCGAGTCCGGTCAGGGCGGTCTGGAGCAGCGTGTACAGCTCCGCCACGAACATGCGGACATAGTTGACGACGTAGAGGAACAGCGGGCTGCTGTTGCGGTTCGCGTCCACCCAGTCGCGGGCGTCGTTGAGCCAGTGGAACAGCGGCGCGTCGTCGTCGTGCGGCAGCACGGCGCTGTCCTTGAACACCGCGTAGAGCGCCACGACCGCGGCGGCCCCGGCGATCGGCGGCGCCCAGCGGACCAGGCGGCCGGAGGCACGGCCGGGCCCGTTCCCGGCCGGGGCCGGCGATCGCGGCGGCGACCCGGCCGGCGGCGCCGGTTCCACGCCGGGCGGGGCCGAGACGGGCGGCAGCGACGGCGTGTCTGCGGATGCGGTCACCACTGTCACACCTCCTTGGCGGCGCCGACTCGGACCCCACCGGATCCGGTCCCGGGACCGGCGGCGTCCGGTCCCACGGCGGCCAGCAGGTCGACCCGGTCGACGATGCCGAGGAGGTCGTCGCCGGAGACCACCCGGATCGGCCGGGCCGACTCCATGGCGGCCGGCACCGCGTCGTGGATCAGCGTGTCGGCCGGCAGCTCGGGGCCGTCCAGCGGCTCGCCGGACTCGGGCTCACGGCAGATCCACCGCAGCGACAGCACCTGGGCCCTGGGGACGTCCCGCACGAAATCGGCCACGTAGTCGTCGGCGGGCGCCCCGACCAGTTCCTCTGGCGTGCCGACCTGCACGATCGCGCCGTCCCGCATGATCGCGATGCGCTCGCCCAGCTTGAGCGCCTCCGACAGGTCGTGGGTGATGAAGACCATGGTCTTGCCGACCTCGCGGTGCAGCCGGATGACCTCCGCCTGCATGTCGCGGCGGATCAACGGGTCGAGCGCGCTGAACGGCTCGTCGAACAGCAGCACCTCCGGGTCGACGGCGAGCGCCCGGGCCAGGCCGACCCGCTGCTGCATGCCCCCGGACAACTGTTCCGGATAGGAGTCCTCGTGCCCCTCCAGCCCGACCAGCGAGAGGATCTCGCGGGCTGTGCCGTGCCGTACGCCTTTCTGCACGCCCTGGACCTCGAGCCCGTAGGCGACGTTGTCGATGACCCGGCGATGCGGCAGCAACCCGAAATGCTGGAACACCATGCTGACGCGGTGGCGGCGCAACTCACGAAGCTGCCCGGCGGACATGCCGCGCACGTCCTGCCCCCCGATGGCGATCTCTCCGGCCGTCGGCTCGATGAGCCGGGTGAGGCAGCGGACCAGTGTCGACTTGCCGCTGCCGGACAGGCCCATGACGACGAAGACCTCGCCGGGCCGGACCTCGAAGCCGACGTCCCTGACCGCGGCGGTGCAGCCGGTCTTGGCGCGGAGCGCGGCGGGGTCGAGGTCGGCGTCGGGGCTTCCGATGATCCGGTCGGCCTTGGGGCCAAAGATCTTCCAGAGCCCGCGAACCTCGATCGCGGCTGTGCTCACTCTGATCCCCCTCACTTGGCGATCACCCGTGAGGCGGCCCGGGTCGCGCGTCGAAAGCCATGTCCCGCTGCGCGGACAGCACTTTCTCACCGCTTCCCGGACACCCGGAAACGCCGCAGCACGGTGTGGATGTCGCCATCCGCGGGCCGTGGATGAAGAGCTGGGGCTGCCGAGTCCTCATTGGGCATACGCACATTTGTTGCGCAATGCACAACGATCATCTCGTCTGTCAACAGAGATGAGGCTAGGCCCCAAGAGCCACAAATTTGACCAAAAACACTACCTAATCGCCATATCGTGACCGCGCGGTGATCTCCCGGGCGGTCACGTCTCAGATCATGAGAACACCCGGATCACCGGATAACGGACGCACATGCGCCGACGCCCCGACCCCAAGGTCCGTCCGTACGGGCACGTGAAGGGGCACCCCCGAACACCCCCGCCCCCACTCCCGTGATCTTGCGATTTCTCGCAGACCACCCTCCCGACTTGGGCGAACACCATCGGTGATCTTGCATTTCCTCGCAGACGAGTCACCTGACCTGCACTTACGTGTTCGTGATCTTGCAGTTGCGACTGCAAGATCACGAAGAGTGTTCACGCAGCTCAGCACCTATCCGTGCGAGAAACTGCAAGATCACGAACGCGAAACGCCCGGTCAGGGCCCGATCTGCGAGAAATCGCAAGATCACGGGCGGGAGGGTGGGGGTGGGGTGTGGCGGGGCTAGAGGCCGTACTCCTTGGAGATGCGCTCGTGCCGCTCGGCCTCGATTCCGACCTCGCGTGCCAGGTCGAGCCAGGCCAGCGGGTGGGACCACTGCTCGGTGACGTCGTCGAGCACCGCGTCGAGCTCAGCCGGACGCACCGTCGGCGGAATCGCCACCCAGCCGAACACGCCCGGGAGCCGCTCTCCGGTCGCGGGGTGGGTGACGGTGTAGTTCTCATCGCTGTAGACCCACATGGGCCAGCCGCGCTCGGCCAGCACCTCGTTGAACTCCGCCCACTCGTCCTCGGAGGGGGCCGCCCCGTCGAAGAACCAGCTGGTGTAGCCGCCCGGCCGCAGCATCGTCACCCCGGCGAAGGGGACGACGAAGCTCTCACGCTCCTGCGGGTCCTCCGGGATCGGCTCCAGCGGACGCGGATCGATGACGATCACGTCGCCCGCGTTGTACTCCATGCCACGCGGCTGCGGGACGGCCAGCCGGGCGGTGGCCGGGCCGGTCCGTACGGCGAGCACCTCGCGCTGGCTGCCGTCGGGGGCGGGCAGGATGGCGCGGATCAGGTGCCACTCCTCCTCGATCGGGCCCTCCGCCGACTGGATCGGCATGCCCAGCTTGGCGGCCCCGGCCCGGACCGTCGGCCAGTCCTCGATGGCGGTGGACAGGACGATGATCCGCCAGGTGTCCTCCTCCTCGCCCTCGCCGGACTCCAGCAGCGGCCGGAGGATCTCGGCGGCCTTGGCGTTGTCGCCGAGTTGCTGGACGGCGCCGGACCACAGCCGGCGTGCCTCGAGCGTCGGATCGGCGGCGACGGCCCGCTCGGCCTCGGCCGCGGTCTCCTCCCAGCGCTCGCGGGCGCGGTGGAGCCGGGCCAGGGTGAGGTGCGACCGGGTCTCCGGCAGGCGGGCGGCGAGCCGCTCGACCCGCTCGTCCTGCCCCGACTCGATGAGCAGGCTGGTGAGGTAGGCGATGTCCTCGTCCGAGGCGGTGGCCGGGTCGCCGTCCTCGGCGATCGTCTTCCAGTAGATGTCGGCGCCGGTCGCGGCGTAGCCGAGGAACCCGAGGGTGGTGGTGTGCCGGCGGGTCGCCTCCAGGTCGGTGCCGGACAGCGGCCACAGCCAGCCGACCCACCGCTCCGGATCGGCCGTACGGCCGTCGGCGGCGTCGAAGTAGGCGACCAGCTCGTCCTTGGGACCGGGCAGCGGCGGCTCGGCCTCCGCGTCGGCCGCGGCACGCAGCTCGGCGACCCGCTCGGCGAGGCCCTCGGTGCCGCTGAGGTCGGCCAGCACGGACTCGGCGTAGTCGGCGAGCAGCCGGGCCTGCCAGATGCCCTGCCGGGCCACGGCGAGCCGACCGGCGGTGAGCGCCAGCTCGAAGCGGGAGCGGTGGCCGCCCATGGTCTCGAAATAGGTGATCCACTGGCGCAGGATGCGGCCGAGCTGCCAGGTGTTGGAGATGGATCCGCTCGACACGAGCAGGCTGACCGTGTGCGCCCACTCCACCCACTCGCGGGGGTGCTCGCCGACGACGTCGAGGTCGGGCAGCGCCTCGACCGCCTCGTCGATGCGGCCGTCCGTGGCCAGGATCAGCGACTTGAGCAGGGCCTCGCGGCGGTCCTTCGCCACGGGGTCGTCCGGCTTGAAGCCGGTAGCGGCCTCGAGCGCCGCCAGCGCGTCCTGGGCCCGCCCGGCGGCCAGCAGCGCGCGGGCCGAGGCGGCGGCCAGTTCCCAGCTCGCCTCCTGGCCCGCCTCGCGCAGCCGGTCGACGGCCGCCTCGGCGTAGGCCACGGCCTCGCCGGCCTGCCCGGCGTCGAGCAGCGCGGAGACGTACTGCGTGGTCAGACCGGAGAAGGCGAGCGAATCCGGCCCGATTCCGCTGAGCGCGGTGTTGAGCGCGGCCATCCGCTCGCTCGCCAGGCCGGGACCGTCGGTGTTCGCCTGGGTGATCGCCAGCACCTCGACGGCGGCGGAGGCGGACGGGCAGTCACGGACGTCCGCACGTTCGGCGAACTCCACCAGGGCCGCCGCGTCGCCGAGCGCGACCGCGCCGTTGGCCCGGTCGCCCACCCGCCCGATCATGTGCCAGTAGCGGGCGAACAGCTCCAGCCAGGGCTGCTCGAGGCTCTCCGCGTGCTGGGCGATGGCGGGCGCCATGACGTCCAGCTGGGCGTATCGGCCCTCCAGCGCCTGCGCCGGGATGTCGCTCAGCGCCATGGCCAGCCCCATGTTTCCGGTCTCGTGCAGTTCGCGCTGGGTGCCACCGACCCAGGCCCAGATGTCGACGTCCATGGGCAGCCAGTCTGCCAGGTCGCCGACCATGTCCCAAACAGCCCACGACGCCAAACCCGGCCTCCGGTCATCGCCCGTGCCGCGTGAACAGCACGGTCTTGAACAGCATGGTCATGAAACGCCCACGGCGCCGCACCATGGGGGTACGGCGCCGCGGGTCGCTGCGGAAATCAACCCCTGACGGGCGACATGTGGATCAGAGCCGCTGCCAGAGGGCGGGCACGTTCGGCGGCTCCCAGCCCGGCAGGGAGGTGTGCGCCTGGAGGCACCGGTAGGTGGCGCCGCCGTAGGTCACCGTGGCGCCGGCCGAGTACGCGGTGTACGTCTGCCAGGTGCCACCGGGGTTGTTGGTCTGGGTCGGGGTCGGGGTCGGGCTGGGGCCGTTGCCCGTGGTCTTGAGGGTGAGGCCGTAGACCGAGAGGATCTCGTTGACCGGCTGGTAGTAGGTCGTGCCGCCGGAGCTGCAGTTCCCGCTGCCGCCGGAGGTGACGCCCTGCGCCTGGTCGCCGGAGATGAACGAGCCGCCGGAGTCACCGGGCTCGGCGCACACGCTGGTGCGGGTCACCTCGTAGACGGTGCCCTGGGAGTAGGTGACGCTGGTGTTGTGCTGCTGGACCGTGCCGCAGTGCCAGCCGGTGGTCGAGCCCGACCGGCAGATCGAGGCGCCGACGAGCGCCACGTTCGAGCCGCGGACGGTCAGGTTGCCGCCGTTCTGGTTGACCCACGGCTGGGCCGTCCAGTTGCTGTTCGCCGCGACCCACGCGTAGTCGTTGCCGGGGAACGACGAGCCCTGGAAGCTGCCCTGGGCGACCCGGTTGGAGCCGCTGGTGGAGGCGCCGGTGCTGCCGCAGTGGCCGGCGGTCACGAAGCCCTGCGTGGTGCCCCGGGTGACCGGGAAGCCGATCGAGCAGCGGCTGCCGCTGCCGATGTAGTAGGCGTCGCCACCGCGCAGGTCGTAGAAGGTCTGCGGCTGCTCGTCCGACCGCTCGACCCGGATCAGCGAGCGGTCGGCGCCGCTGGCGGCGACGAACTTCTCCGCGGCGGCCGGCTCGGAGGACAGCACGACGACGCTGTTGCTCTGCACGTCGACGTACCAGACCGGCGCGGTCTTGGGCGCGCTGCTCCCGACCCGGTCGAGCGCGTTCTTCGCGTCGACGAGGGCGGCGTACGGGTGCTTGACCACCTTGGCCTGCGCGCCCTCGGCCGCGATCGCGGAGGCGGAGGAGGAGTCGGTGGTGGCGACCACGAGCTTGGCGTCGGCGCCGGTCAGCCAGGCGCCGCCGAACCGGTCGCCGAGCCTGCCGCGCAGCGACGACTCGGTACGGCCCGCCCGCTGCTCGTTGGCCAGCCTGGTCTTGGCCTGCTCGGCGCTGAGGCCGAGATCGCGCTGCATCGCCGCGACCAGGCCGGGCGGCGGGTCGGCCACGACGGCCTGGGCCGCCGGTGCCTGTGCGGCCGGAGCCGGTTCCGCGATGGCCGCGCCGATCGGAATCGTGAGACCGGAGGCCACCAGGACTCCGGCCACAATTAAGGAATTTCTCCGGAACATGCAGTTCTCCTTGAGAGGGCTGGGGATGGCCCCAAGGTAACTGCGACTGGTCCCTCTAGGGATCTACCGTTTTACCCCTACCGCGGTGTTATGACCTGGTCGAGGAGGCCGGCCTCGATCACTCCGGAGGCGACGAGCACGGCGGGTCCGGACAGATGGCTGGTGTCCGCATCGAGGGTGACGGTGACCGTACCGCCCGGCACGCGGATCTGCCAAGCCCCGGTCGGCTCCCCGGCCGCCCGGGCGGCGGCCACGGCGGTGGCCACGGCCCCGGTGCCGCATGACCGGGTCTCCCCCGAGCCCCGCTCGTGCACCCGCATGACGACGGCGTGATCGCCGACCACGTTGATCAGCTCGATGTTGACGCCGTCCGGATAGACCTCCCGGTCGAACTCCGGCTCCCGGCCGAGGTCGAAGTCGGCGACCGGATCGTCGATCAGGCAGGCCAGATGGGGGTTGCCCATGTTGACGTTGAGGCCGTCGTAGGTCCGCCCCTCGACGGTCGTACGGCTCCCGCCCAGAACCAGGGGCCGGCCCATCTCGACGGTGACGTCCCCGGTCTCGGCGAGCCGCACCCGCTTGACCCCGGCCCGGGTGGCGACGCCGAACTCCCCGGCGGCGGCCAGGCCCGCTTCGACCAGGTATCGGGCGAACACGCGCACGCCGTTGCCGCACATCTCGGCGACGCCGCCGTCGGCGTTGCGGTAGTCCATGAACCACTCGGCCGCACCGGCCTGATCGGCCACCTCGGCGCAGCGCTCGGTGCGCACGACCCGCAGCACGCCGTCGGCCCCGATGCCGGCACGGCGGTCGCACAGGGCGGCGACCCCCGCTGCGGTCAGCTCGAGCCGCGCGTCCGGGTCCGGCAGGATGACGAAGTCGTTCTCGGTGCCGTGACCCTTGACGAAACGCATGTCGGGATCCTACCCGCGCACCAGTGCGAGCGCCCGGTCGGCGAGGTCCGCGAGGGCGGCCCGTCCGCCGGCGGGGTCGAACGGCCGCCACACCACCCGGGGGTCGCGGCGGAACCACGACTCCTGCCGCCGGGCGAACCTGCGGGTCGCCCGCACGGTCTCCGCGCGGGCCTGCTCCTCGGTCCACTCCCCGGACAGGAAGCGCAGGACCTGGGCGTAGCCGAGCGCCCGGCTCGCGGTCCGCCCCTCGGCCAGGCCCTGCTCGAGCAGCCCGCCGACCTCGTCCACCAGCCCGGCCTCCCACATGCGGGAGACCCGCAGCTCGATCCGTTCGTCGAGCACCGGCCGGGGCACCTCGACGCCGATCTGCACGCTGTCGTAGACCGAGTCGTACGACGGCATGGTGGCGGAGAAGGGACGCCCGGACAGCTCGATCACCTCGAGGGCCCGGACGATCCGGCGGCCGTTGCTCGGCAGGATCGTCTCGGCCGCCACCGGGTCACGGTTCTTGAGCCGGTCGTACAGCACGGCCGGACCCGCCTCGGCGAGCTCCCGCTCCAGCCGGGCGCGCAGGTCCGGATCGGTGCCGGGAAACTCCAGATCGTCGAGGACCGCCCTGACGTAGAGCCCCGACCCGCCGGCCAGGATCGGCGTCCGGCCGCGCGCGAGCAGGTCCTCGACCAGCGGGCGGGCCAGCCGCTGATATTCGGCGACGCTGGCGGTCCGGGTCACCGGCCAGATGTCGAGCAGGTGATGCGGCACCCCCCGCCGCTCGGCGGGGGACAGCTTGGCCGTGCCGATGTCCATGCCGCGATAGAGCTGCATCGAGTCGGTGTTGACGACCTCGCCGCCCAGCCGGAGCGCCAGCTCGACGGCGAGGTCGGACTTGCCCGCCGCCGTGGCGCCGACGACTGCGATCACTTGTTGCTGCCCCACACCGTCCAGTGTCGCAGCGCCGGAGGGGTCGGGCGTCCCCGTGGTCGGGCGACCGGTGGCGTCCGGGTGTCACATGTCCCAGTCGAGCGGTGGCTGGAGATGGCCTTCGAGGGTCAGCAGCCAGCGCTTGGACTCCACGCCGTCGCCGCCGCTGAACCCGCCCAGGCCGTTGCCCGCGACCACCCGGTGACACGGCACGATGATCGGGATCGGGTTGCCGCCCATGATCGAACCGATGCCGCGGGCGGGAACACCGGTCCCACTCCTGGCCGACAGCTCGCCATATGTCACGACTTTTCCGTACGGAACGGTGTCGAAGAGCGTGCGGAGGACCTGACGCTGGAGGGGCGAGGTGAGCCGCCAGTCGATCGGCACGCCGAACTCCCGCAGCTCCCCGCTGAAGTAGGCGGCGAGCTCGGCGCGCGCGGCCGCCGTACGATCCGGGTCGTCGGCCACGGTCAGCCCGAGACGGCCGGCGATGCGCGCCCGCACGCGCGGCTCGTCGTGGAAGTGCGTGGCGACGACCCCCTCCTCCGTCACGGCCGCCAGCACGTCGCCGAGCCTGGTCGGGACGCTGCCGAAAGCTACGGTCTGCCCCATCCGCCCATTCTCCCACCGATCCACATGACGTCCGCGAAAATTCAACGTGCCCGTTTCGGCACCGGAATACGCATGAGATCACGCGCAACGATCACGTCCCCGTCGTACGCCTCGCGGACCTCGGCGACGAAACGGGGCTCGTCCTCGAAGGAGTAGCGCTCGGAGAAGTGGGTCAGCACGAGACGCCGCACCCCGCACTCCGCCGCCACCCGGCCCGCCTGGGCCGCCGTGAGATGCCCGTAATCGGCGGCCAGCCCCGCCTCACCCGACAGGAACGTCGACTCGATCACCAGCAGGTCCACGCCGTCGGCCAGCGCGAACACCCCGTCGCACAGCCGGGTGTCCATCACGAAAGCGGCGCTCTGGCCCGGGCGCGGCTCGCTGCAGTCGGCCAGCGTCACCGTCGAGCCGTCGGGCAGGGTCAGCGAACCATGCCGCAGCAGCTCGCCGATCATCGGTCCGTGCACGCCCCGCCGGGTCAGCTCTTCCGGCAGCATCCGGTGCCCGGCCGGCTCGTCCAGGCGGTAGCCGTACGCCTCGATCGGGTGCGACAGCGGCCGGGCGGTCAGCGTCACCGGTCCGGCCGGCCACTCGACGCGATCGCCCGAGACCGGGCACGGGACGATCACGTCCGTGTCGGCGAACGACGTGGCATGGCGCAGCCGCCGCCAGTACGGCTCGCCGGAGGCGGGATAGGCGACCCGCACCGGATGGGTCACCCGGTCGCGGGCGACACGCTGGATCACCCCGGGCAGGCCGAGGCAGTGGTCGCCGTGGAAGTGCGTGACGCAGATCCAGGTGAGGTCGTGCGAGGTGACCCCGGCGTGCACCATCTGCCGCTGGGTGCCCTCCCCCGGGTCGAACAGGAAGCCCTCGCCGTCCCAGCGCAGCAGATACCCGTTGTGGTTGCGGCGGCGGGTGGGAACGGCGCTCGACGTCCCCAGGACGACCAGTTCGCGGACGGACACAACAGGGATCCTAGATCGTCTCCGATGCCCGTCGAGGGTCCGGACGGCCGCCGGCCTCGCTCCTCCGTCGCCGAGTGAGAGATTCACCACATCGATGGTATTAACCGGCTTACTCGTAAATACCAGCCGTAGATCTCAGGCGATCAAGTCGGACCGAAACACCCGCCGAGAGCATCGGCAATCTCACGGCGAGCCAAAATCCCAGTTCACATGGGCAATAGGTCGCCATGGAAGGTGACAGCGGGGCGAGTGCGGGGCCGGGGTTCGCGACCTGTAGTTTGTACAACGTTTTTCGTTCAAAACCGGCTTGGTCGGGCATGCCGACAGCCATCCGCCGTAAGCCTCCGCCGGCGCACGCCGGGCCGGGACGACGCCGCGGGGAGCGCCAGGCGAGTCCGGTGCCGGAAGGCCAACATCCGCACGACCTGAGGAGACTGAGCGAGGATGTCGGACATCATCGTCGAGGAGCCGGCCGAGGACGTCCCGCCGGCTCGCCCCGATCCGGATTCCGGGGGCAAGCGAGCACGAATGATCGGCCGCGGCTGGGTTCAGGCGGCCATCCTGGTGACCGCCCTCGGCTTCCTCGTCCTCGGACTGCTCGCGGTCCGCACCTACCAGGCCGAGCCGCCCATCCCGCAACGCGTCACCACGGCCGACGGTCAGGTGATCTTCACCGGTGACGACGTGCGGAACGGCCAGCGGGTCTTCCTGCGCACCGGCCTCATGCAGTACGGATCGATCTTCGGGCACGGCGCCTACCTGGGCCCCGACTTCACCGCGGACTACCTGCACCGCAGCGCCACCTTCGTGCAGGAGCGGTACCGCAGGGCGGGGAGCGCGGACGCGCACGCCGGCACCGTGTCCGAATTCCGGACCAACCGATACGACGCGCGCACCGGCACGCTGGTCTGGACGGCGGCCCAGGGTGCGGCGTTCCAGGAGATCAGGGACCACTACGCGGACCTGCTCGGCCGTCCGGAGGGCAAGCAGGGGCTGCGCCCCGAGGCGGTGACCGACCCCGGGGAGATCCACGACCTGACCGCCTACTTCGGCTGGTCGGCCTGGGCCGCCGCCGCCGAGCGGCCCGGGGAGACGTACTCGTACACCAACAACTGGCCCGCCGAGCCGCTGGTCGACAACGGGCCGACCGGTCACACCGTGACGTGGAGCGTGCTGTCGCTGATCTTCCTGCTGGGGGGCGCCGGGGCGCTGTTCGCCGCGTTCGGCCGATGGAACTTCCTGGGCTGGCACGGCCGCGACCAGCGGACCCTGCGCTTCCACGCGCCGCGCGACGTCCTGCTCACCCCGGCGCAGCGCACCACTGCCTGGTTCTTCTTCGCCATGGCCGCGCTGTTCCTCGTGCAGGTCCTCGTCGGTTCGGCCACCCAGCACTACCGGGCCGATCTCGGCACCTTCTTCGGCATTCCGCTGGACCGCTGGCTGCCGTACAACCTGACCCGCACCTGGCACACCCAGCTCGCGATCTTCTGGGTGGTCACGTCGTTCCTGGCCATCGGCATCTTCCTGGCACCGCTGATCTCCCGGGGCTGGGAGCCGCGCAGGCAGGCGCTGCTGTCGCGGCTGCTGCTCGGGGCGCTCGTCGTGGTCGTCGGCGGCAGCCTGCTGGGCGAGCTGGCCGGGCAGCGCGGATGGCTGGGCCCGCTGTGGAGCTGGCTCGGCAACCAGGGCTGGGAATACCTCGACCTCGGCCGGCTGTGGCAGGTGCTGCTGGTCGGCGGGCTGACGATCTGGGTGGTGATCCTCTTCCGCGGGCTGCGCAGACGGCTGCGCACCGAGAGCGTGGCCAACATGCCGTGGATGTTCTTCCTCGCCGCGCTCGCGCTTCCGGCGTTCTACGCGGTCGGCCTGCTCGCCACACCGGACTCCTCGTTCACCAGCGCCGACTTCTGGCGGTTCATCGTGGTGCACCTGTGGGTCGAGGACTTCATGGAGCTGTTCACCACGGTCACCGTCGCCTACCTGTTCGTCATGCTCGGCGTGGTGCGCGAACGGGTGGCGCTCGCGGTGATCTACCTCGACATCGTCCTGTACAGCGCGGGCGGCGTGATCGGCACCATGCACCACCTGTACTTCTCCGGCGAGCCCGCCGAGCACCTCGCCCTCGGCGCGATGTTCTCCGCGCTCGAGGTCATCCCGCTGCTGTTCCTGACCGTGGAGGCCTGGAGCTTCCTGCAGCTCGGGGCGCGTAAGAAGAGCCCGTCGAGCACGCCGTTCCCGCACCGCTGGGCGGTGATGTTCCTGGTCGCCGTCGGTTTCTGGAACTTCCTTGGCGCCGGGATCTTCGGGTTCCTGATCAACCTGCCGATCGTGTCCTACTACGAGATCGGCACCGGCCTGACGGCCAACCACGCGCACGGCGCGATGATGGGCGTGTACGGCATGCTCGCGGTGGGATTCGCCGTGTTCGCGCTGCGCTACCTGATCCCGGAGGAGCGGTGGTCCGACCGCTGGCCGCGGCTGTCCTTCTGGTCGCTCAACCTGGGCCTGGCCTGGATGTCGTTCGCCACCCTGCTGCCCGGCGGCGCGCTGCAGCTCTACAAGGTCCTAGAAGCCGGGTACGCCGACGCCCGCAGCCTCGGCTACCTCCAGGGCAAGGCCAACGCCGTGCTCGAGTGGCTCCGCCTCCCGGGCGACGTGGTGTTCATGGTCGGCGGCGTGCTGCCGCTGCTGTGGATGACCTGGCTGGGCATCCGCTATCGGGTCGCGGCGGCACGCCGGGCGGACGCCCCGGAGCAGGTCCTTCTTTTCACCGAGATCGTCGACCCCGGGGAACCGGCCGACTCCGGTGAGCCGGCCGAGCCGGTGGGCCGATGAGCGGCGAGGCCGTTTTCATCTGCGCGTACGCCGTGGCGCTCCTCGGGGTGGCCGCCATCCTGGAGATCTACGGCAGACAGCCGACCAGCGCCTGGTCCTCACGGATCTTCGCCGGATATCGGCGCGCGGTGCCCGACGCGCCCAGCCCGGCCGACCCCGAGGACTGGCCGCACTCGGAGGCGAACCGTTTCCACCAGGTGGTGTCGCTGTTCGTCACGGTGGTCGCGGTGACCCTGATCGCGGGTGAGCTGCTCCGCCACCACGCGCCGTTCGAGGTGCTGGCCCTGGCCGCGGCCGGGTCGGCCCACGGCCTGCTGGCCACGCGGATCGTACGGCGACTGCGCCGCGCCCAGGCCTCCCGTACGGCCGGGCCGGCCGAACGCGGGGACGACGGGTTGTGGAAAACGTCCTCGGAGTGAGACGCCGGCGAGCACACTGAGAGTGAAGGCCGGAAACGGTCCGTAGCGATCAGGAAGAATCACCACGTTGCCACAGCATGACCCCATACCGGAAACCCGGCGTCGAGGCTCCGCGATCCTCGCCATCGTCGGAGTCACGGGCGTGGTCGCCCTCGCCGGCTTCGCCATCGCCCTCGGTGCCGTGCCGGAGCACACCTCGGCCGCTCCGGCACGGTCACCGGTCGTCGAGGTGTCCGTACGTCCGCCGGTGGAGCCGCGTGGCGTCCCGGAGGCCGAGATGGGCTCCATCGGTGGCTCCGGCGCTCAGGGCGTGGCGGCGGGGCGGGATCCCGCCCCGTCGCCGCCCGCCGCCGGGCGTTTCGGCCCGGTGCGCAAGCCGGGCGGCCCCGCGTCCGGCCGGTCTTCGGCAGAGGGCGACTCCGCAGAAAACGGTGCCACGTCGGGGAACACCGACTCCCCCGGAGACGGCGGCACCGCGAGTGGCGACGGGCCCCGGTCCGGCCGGGCGGCGGCGAAACGGCCGACCGGACCGGCGACGGCCCCGCCGCGTCCGCGACCGGCGCCGTCCGGCGACCACGCGGGCCGCTCCCCGGCCACGCGGAAGCCGCCGCCGACGCGGCGTCCGGCGGCTCCGGAGAGGTCATCGACGGAGGACGCGAGGCCGTCGGCGGCGGAGAGCGCGGAAAGAGACACCGCACGGTCAAGACCCAGCCCGGTGCCCGACCCCTGCGCGACCTTCCACGACCTGCGCCGCGACTACTGCTACGAGGTGCTCGACCGCCTCATGAGCGATTAGCCGATCCGCTCAGCTCGCCGAGCAGGCGGGAGGTTCGACGGGTGCGGGGGCGGGGCGCCCGATCGTCGGCATGCCGAGGCTGACGGCGCGGCCCCGTTCAGGGGCGTCCTGACGCGCCTGCCACGCGTCGCCCGCGCGGGTCCGCCGTACGGACATGACCTTGTCGGCGACCAGATGATGCGGCGCGGCATAGGTGACCTCGGCGGTCACCATGTCGCCCGGCCGGGCGTCGGCGGCGGCGACGTGCACGAGGCGGTTGTCGGCCGCGCGCCCCGACAGCCGGTGGGTGGCGTCGTCCTTGCGGCCCTCTCCCTCGGCGATCAGCACCTCGACGGTCCGGCCGACCTGCGCCCGGTTCTCCGCCCAGGAGATCTCATCCTGGAGGGCGACCAGGCGCTCGTACCGCTCCTGCACGACCTCCTTGGGCACCTGGTCGTCCATCGTCGCGGCGGGCGTGCCGGGGCGGATGGAGTACTGGAAGGTGAACGCGTTGGCGAAACGGGCCTGCCGTACGACCTCGAGCGTCTGCTGGAAGTCCGCCTCGGTCTCGCCGGGGAAGCCGACGATGATGTCGGTCGAGATCGCAGCGTCGGGCATGGCCGCGCGGACCCGGTCGAGGATGCCGAGGAAGCGCTCGGAACGGTACGACCGGCGCATCGCCTTCAGCACCCGGTCGGAACCGGACTGCAGCGGCATGTGGAGCTGGTGCATCACGTTCTGCGTCTCGGCCATGGCGTCGATCACGTCGTCGGTGAACGCGGCGGGGTGCGGCGAGGTGAAGCGGACCCGCTCCAGGCCGTCGATCTCCCCGCAGGCACGCAGCAGCTTGCCGAACGCCAGCCGGTCGCCGAACTCGACGCCGTAGGTGTTGACGTTCTGCCCCAGCAGGGTGACCTCCAGCACGCCCTGGTCGACCAGCGTGCGCACCTCGCTCAGGACGTCGCCGGGGCGGCGGTCCTTCTCCTTGCCGCGCAGCGACGGCACGATGCAGAACGTGCACGTGTTGTTGCAGCCGACCGAGATCGCGACCCAGGCGGCGTACGGCGACTCGCGCCGGGTCGGCAGCGTGGACGGGAAGGTCTCCAGGGAGTCCTTGATCTCGACCTGTGCTTCCTGGGCGATCCGGGCGCGTTCCAGCAGCACCGGCAGCGAACCGATGTTGTGCGTGCCGAACACGACGTCGACCCACGGGGCCCGGCGGACGATCTCGCCCTGGTCCTTCTGGGCGAGGCAGCCGCCGACCGCGATCTGCATGCCGTCCCTGGCCATCTTGATCGGCCGCAGGTGGCCGAGGTTTCCGTACAGCCGGTTGTCCGCGTTCTCGCGCACCGCGCAGGTGTTGAACACGACGACGTCAGCGGGCTCCCCCTCGGGGGCCCGGACGTATCCGGCGTCCTCCAGCAGCCCGGCCAGCCGCTCGGAGTCGTGCACGTTCATCTGGCAGCCGTAGGTCCGCACCTCGTAGGTCCGGGCCGCGGCCTCGGTGCCGTGAGTGGTCGCAGTCATCGCGATACAAGCGTAGGCGCTCCCCGGCACCTTCCCGTACGCCGACCGGAATGACGACGTTCCGTTACCTTCTCATCACACTCCGCCGCGTGAGCCGGTAGGTTGTCCACGGGGGTCGTACGCGCGGGCGCGGCCGGACCGAGCGCCGGAGGCGGTGAGCCGTTCACCGGTCGGCCCGGCCGTGCCCGTCCGGCTCGGAATGCCCGAGCCGTGCACATCGGCCCTGATCAGGAGGGTTCGCAGGTCGTGACCGGATCGGTACCAGGTGGTTAGTGACTTGGCAGTATCAACCCCCCTACGTTGTTGACCATGACGGAGACCGGTGGTTCCACCCCGCTGGTAAAGCTCGAAGGGGTGAACAAACACTTCGGCACGTTGCACGTGCTGAAAGACATCGATCTGGATGTGCAACGCGGCGAGGTGGTCGTGGTCATCGGCCCCTCCGGCGGCGGCAAGTCCACGTTATGCCGTGTGATCAACCGCCTCGAGACCATCGACTCGGGCACCATCACCTTCGACGGGCGGGAGCTGCCGGCGGAGGGCAAGGCCCTCGCCCGGCTGCGGTCCGAGGTCGGCATGGTGTTCCAGTCCTTCAACCTCTTCTCCCACAAGACGATCCTCGAGAACGTCACGCTCGGCCCGATCAAGGTGCGCGGGATCTCCCGGCAACAGGCCGAGCAGCGCGGCATGGAACTGCTCGAACGGGTCGGCATCGCCTCCCAGGCGGGCAAATATCCGGCGCAGCTCTCCGGAGGCCAGCAGCAGCGCACCGCCATCGCCCGGGCTCTCGCCATGGATCCCAAGATGATCCTCTTCGACGAGCCGACCTCGGCACTCGACCCCGAGATGGTGCAGGAGGTGCTCGACGTCATGGTCACCCTCGCCCGCGACGGCATGACCATGATGGTCGTCACCCATGAGATGGGCTTCGCCCGCAGGGCGGCCAACCGGGTCGTGTTCATGGCCGACGGTCAGGTCGTCGAGCAGGGCCCACCCGCGGAGTTCTTCACCCGGCCCAGCACCGATCGGGCCAGGGACTTCCTTTCCAAGATCCTCACCCATTGATCACACGTGTCCCCGGCCCGGACCGGGCCGAGGCGAGGAAGCAGAGGTGGCAGTCAATGCGAGTGCGTCGAATAGGAGCGGTCCTCGCCGCCGCGGCCATGACCCTGGGCGTGGCGGCATGCGGCGGCGACAAGACCTACGACAGCGTCGCCGACAAGGTGAAGGACGCCAAGCAGGTGGTCGTCGGCACCAAGTGGGACCAGCCCGGGCTCGGCCTGAAGAAGGGCACGGAACCCGAGGGCTTCGACGTCGACGTGGCGAAGTACGTCATCAAGGAGCTGGCCGGCGGCCAGGACGTCGACATCACGTGGAAGGAGTCGGCCTCCTCCAACCGTGAGGCGTTCCTCGCCAACGGCACCGTGGACATCATCTTCGCGTCCTACTCGATCACGGACAGCCGCAAGGAGAAGGTGACCTTCGGCGGGCCGTACATCGTGGCCCACCAGGACGTGATGGTCCGCGGCGACGACACCGGCATCACCAAGCCCACCGACCTGAAGGACAAGCGGATCTGCCAGGCCGCGGGCTCCAACTCCTACAAGCGGATCACCGACCCCCCGCCGGACGGCGAGCTCGACATCGACGCGGAGCTGGTGGGCGCGGCCAACTACTCCGAATGCGTCGCCAAGCTCGGCGGGAACAACCTCGACGCGGTCACCACCGACGACCTCATCCTGGCCGGGTTCGCCACCCAGGCCGCCGAGCAGGGCGGCGCCAGCTTCAAGATCCTCGGCCAGCCGTTCACCGACGAGAAGTACGGCGTCGGCCTGAAGAAGGGCGACACCAAGACCTGCGAAGCGGTCAACGCCGCCATCACCAAGATGTACCAGGACGGCACGGTCCAGCAGCTGTTCACCAAGTGGTTCGGAAAGGCCCAGGGGCTCAGCGCCCCGACGGCCGCTCCCTCCTTCGAGCCCTGCGCCTGACCTGTCGCATCGAGCGGCCGGTGACCCCGCCCCGGGTCGCCGGCCGCCGCCGCCCCGGTAGAGCAGCACTGGAGCACGATGAATGACCTGATCAAATACGCGCCCGACCTGGCCGCGGGCTTCCTGGTGAACGTGGAGCTCTCCCTGGTGTGCGCGGTCCTGTCGCTGATCGCCGGGACGGTGCTCGTGTCCCTGCGGGTCGCGCCGACACCGGTCCTGCGCACGGCCGCCGCCACCTACATCAACATCGTGCGGAACACGCCCCTGACGCTGGTGCTGGCCTTCTCCGCGCTGGGGCTCAGTGACACGCTCGGCCTGTCCTTCTCCAAGGAACCCAGCACGAACGCGTTCTGGCTGGTCGTGCTGGGCCTGTCGGCGTACACCGCGTCGTTCGTCGCGGAGACGCTGCGCTCGGGCATCAACACCGTGCCCCTGGGTCAGGCGGAGGCCGCCAGGGCGATCGGGCTCACGTTCTTCCAGTCCCTGCGGATGATCATCCTGCCGCAGGCCTTCCGCGCGGTCATCGCCCCCCTGGGCAGCGTGATCATCGCCATGATCAAGAACACCACGGTGGCCATGGCCGCCGGTTATCTCGCCGAATCGGCATTCGTGATGAAGGACACCTTCGACGACACCGGCGTGTCGATCCCCATCTTCATCGGGCTCGTCCTCGCCTTCATGGCCATCACCCTGCCGGTCGGATTCCTCGCCGGCCGGCTCGCCCGGCGTCTGGCGGTGGTCCGATGAGCGGCCCGGTCGACACCTCGGTCCTGTTCGACGCGCCGGGGCCCCGGGCACGGCTGCGCAACAACGCGCTGTCCCTGCTGGCGCTGATCGCGATCGTGGCGGTCGTCTACTTCGTCTACCTGAAGTTCGACGAGAAGGGCCAGTGGGAGGGGAGGATCTGGGAGCCGTTCGCCGAGCCCTCGACCTGGACCGAGTACATCATCCCCGGCCTGCTCGGCACGCTGAAGGCGGCGGGCCTCGGTGCGGTGTTCGCGCTCGTCTTCGGCTCGGTCTTCGGTCTGGCCAGGCTCTCCGACCACCGGTGGATCAGGGTGCCGGCCGGCGCCGTCGTCGAGATCTTCCGGGCGATCCCGCTGCTGCTGCTGATCTTCTTCCTCGCCTATCTGGCCCCCGCCGTCTTCGGCAGCGGCGACTACACGCTGATCGCGCTGGTGGCCGGCCTCACCCTCTACAACGGGTCGGTCCTCGCCGAGGTCGTCCGCGCCGGCGTGCTGGCCGTGCCCAAGGGGCAGTCGGAGGCGGCCTACTCGATCGGGTTCCGCAAGAACCAGGTGATGCGGATGGTCCTGCTGCCGCAGGCCGTCACCGCGATGATGCCGGCCATCGTGAGCCAGCTCGTCGTCCTGCTCAAGGACACGGCGCTGGGCTACATCATCGCGTACGTCGACCTGCTCAACTACGGATTCAAGATCATCCCGGCGGTCTTCTTCGGATCGCTCATCCCCGCCGCCATCGTCATCGGAGTCATCTACGTCGGTCTCAACATGACGCTCAGCGCGCTGGCCACCTGGCTGGAGAAGCGGAGCAGGCGCAGCCGCAGGACATCGGTGAAACCGATCCCCGCGGCGGCGGACATCGGCGAGTAGGCGGTCCGGCAAGGAGCGACATGGCCAAGTGTTTGCCGTGTCGCTCCTTGCCGCCTTTCGGACCGGCCGTGATCCTGTAGCACGTGCGGCGTGTCGTGGCCCTGCTGGCAGGCGTAGCGATGGCGGGCACGCTGCTCACGGGATGCGGGAGCAGCGGCACGCTCGTCGTCGGCGTGCGTCAGGGGCAGCCCGGGCTCGTGACGCCCCTGCCCAACGGGAGGGTCTCCGGATTCGACATCGCGGTGGCCCAGTACGTCGCCCATGAGCTCGGCTACCGCGACGACCAGATCGTCTACACCGGCGACCCGGAGCAGGCCGACCTGGTCCTCGGCACGATGGGCTCGCCCGACCTGCGGAACGTCGCCGGGCCCTATCTGGTGACCAGCACCGACATCCTCGTCCGCGCGGGTGACCTGTCGATTCGCAAGCTGCGCGACCTCGCCCGCAGGCGCGTGTGCGCGACCAGCGTGTCGGCCCGGCGCCTGATCCGCGCGTTCGGCGGGAAATGGAAGGAGACGTTCCTCGCGGAGGCCAACGTCCCGGCCGCCTGCGCCCCACTGCTGGCCGACGGCAGGATCGACGCGATCGTGGCCGACGCCCCCGTGCTCGCCGGGATCGCCGCGCAGCATCCCGGCCGGTTCCGGTTCAGCGGCAGACCCCTGACCACCGAACGGTACGGCATCGGCACCGGGTCGGCCGCCCGCAGGGAGCAGGTCAACGACGCGCTGCGCCACATGTTCGACGACGGCGCCTGGAAACGGGCCGTCATCGACTACCTCGGCGTGCTGGCCACGCGCTACACGACGCCCCCGGCGCTGCCACGCCCGCCCCGATAGGGGCCACGTGCAGGAGGGACGTCCCCCTGGGAGCACGGCTCCGCCGTACGACCAGGACGGCCGCGATGGTCAGCGGGCGAACTCGGTGGCGCGCGACTCCCTGACCACGTTGATCCTGATCTGCCCCGGGTAGGTGAGCTCCTCCTCGACCTGCTTGGCGACATCGCGTGCGATCACCTGGGCCTGGATGTCGTCCACGGCCTCCGGGCGCACCATCACCCGGATCTCCCGGCCCGCCTGCATCGCGAACACCTTGTCCACGCCCTCGTACGACTGGGCGATCTCCTCGAGCCGCTCCAGCCGTTTGACGTACGCCTCGAGGGACTCACGCCGCGCCCCCGGCCGGCTGCCGCTGATCGCGTCCGCCGCCTGGGTCAGGACGGCCTCGACCGTACGGACCTCCACCTCGTTGTGATGCGCCTCGATCGCGTGGACCACGTCCTCGTGCTCGCCGTACCGCCGCGCGATCTCCGCCCCGATCAGCGCGTGGCTGCCCTCGACCTCGTGGGTGAGCGCCTTGCCGATGTCGTGCAGCAGCGCGCACCGCTTGACCAGGTCGCGGTCGAGCCGCAGCTCGGCGGCCATGATGCCGGCCAGATGCGCGGACTCGATCAGGTGCTTGAGCACGTTCTGCCCGTAGGAGGTGCGGTAGCGGAGCTGCCCGAGCAGCGTGACCAGCTCGGGATGCATCTCGGTGATGCCCAGCTCGACCAGCGCGTCCTCCCCCGCGCGTACGCACAGGTCCCGCACCTCCTCCTTGCTGCGCTCGTAGGCCTCCTCGATGCGCTGGGGATGGATGCGGCCGTCGAGGACGAGCTTCTCCAGCGTCAGCCTCGCCGTCTCCCGCCGGACCGGATCGAAGCACGACAGGAGCACGGCCTCGGGCGTGTCATCGATGATCAGGTTGACCCCGGTCGTGGACTCGAACGCCCTGATGTTGCGGCCCTCACGACCGATGATGCGGCCCTTCATCTCGTCACCGGGCAGGTGGAGCACGCTCACCACGGACTCGGCCGTCTGCTCGGTCGCCACCCGCTGGACCGCCAGCGTCACGATCTTGCAGGCGCGTTTCTCACCCTCCCTGCGCGCCTCGCTCTCGATCTCCCGGACGATCAGCGCGGCCTCGCGCTTGGCCTGGTTCTCGATCTCCTTGACCAGCTCGCCCCTGGCCTGCTCGGCCGTGAGTCCGGCGACCCGCTCCAGGATCTCCCGGCGCCGCTCGGCGACCCGGTCGAGCTCCTCACGCCGGTCGGCCAGCTCGGTCTCCGTCTCGGCGAGCTTGCGTGCCCGCTCGGCCTGCCTGCGCGCCTCCTCGTCCAGCCGCTGCTCCCGCTCGGCCAACCGGCCCTCGCGCCGTTCGAGGTCGGCACGCAGCTCCTTGAGCTCCGTCTTGAGGACCCTGGCCTCCTCCTCGACCTCTTTGCGCATCGCGGCGGCGCTCTCGGCCAGGGACTCGGACTTGCGGATGATCTCCCCCGCGTCCTCCTCCGCCCTGCCGCGGATCTCCTCGGCCTCCCGCCTGGCCCGCTCCAGTTCCTCGTTCACCTCGGCCGCCACCGCGCTGAGCTGCTCGGGTGAGGGACCTGCCGGCGGTGCCAGGCCTCCGGTACGACGCACGACGATGACAAGGGCCGCGACCGACACGAGCGCCAGCAGCACCACCGCAACCGCCAAAACGATCACGACCGTATCCATGCGCGCTCACCCTCTCCTCGCCTTGCGACCTCTGCCAGCGAGGGAGCACACGCGCAGCACTACAGCACCCGGCGGCGTCACCAGGACAAATATCGTCTCAATCCCCGGGCATCCCGGAGGACGCCCGACATGGCCCGGAGGCCGGTCAATATCTATCGCCCGTCGTTCACCGTTATGGGAAATCCGCGCTGCGCGGAGTTACTCCTCACTGCGGTCGAGATTAAGCGTCAGAGAGGTAACGAGCAAGCAAAGACTGTCAGGATCTCCTCACGGCGGTCCATCGGCCCGGATCCCAGGGGGTCCGTCAGTCGATTTCCTCATGGAGATCGTCCACGTCGCAGCCCTCGGTCTCCAGCGCCTCCCGGACGACACGGAACGCCAGACCCGGCGAATAACCCTTGCGGGCGAGCATCCCCACGAGCCTGCGGGTGCGCGCCCTCGGATCGGCTCCGCGGGTGGCGGCCAGTCTGCGGGCGACCAGCATGCGGGCGGTCTCGACCTCCTGATCCGGGTCGAGTCGCCCCACCGCGTCCTGGACCGTCTCCTCGTCCACTCCACGGTGCCGCAGCTCCTGGGCGAGCGCTCGCCGGGCCAGGCCGCGGCCGTGATGCCGCGAGCTCACCCAGGCCGCGGAGAACGCCTCGTCGTCGATCAGCCCGACCTCGGAGAACCGCTCCAGCACCGCATGGGCCGCCTCCTCCGGGACTCCCCGCTTCCGCAGGGCGTCCGCGAGCTGCGCCCGGGTCTTCGGCGCCATCGTCAGCAGCCGCAGGCAGATCGCCCTCGCGACCGCCTCAGGATCGGCATCGGGATCCCTCGGGTCCGCGTCCGGCCCCCGGCCCTGCCGTGGGCCGGGGAACTCGTCACGTCTCATCCCGCGGATCAGACGTCACCCGGCTTAGGCGCGCTGGACTTGCCACCCCGCCCCGTGGCGGCGGCCCGCCCGGAAGCGGGAGCGGCCGGGGCGGCGGGAGCCGCCGGAGCCGCCTCGCCCGGGGTGTCGAGGCGCGGCCCGATGCCGAGCTTCTCCTTGATCTTCTTCTCGATCTCGTTGGCGATGTCGGGATTGTTCTTCAGGAAGTTGCGGGCGTTCTCCTTGCCCTGCCCGAGTTGGTCGCCCTCGTACGTGTACCAGGCACCGGCCTTCCGCACGAACCCGTGCTCGACCCCCATATCGATGAGGCCGCCCTCACGAGAGATGCCCTGACCATAAAGAATATCAAAATCCGCTTGGCGGAAAGGAGGCGCCATCTTGTTCTTCACGACCTTCACCCGGGTCCGGTTGCCGACCGGCTCGGTGCCGTCCTTCAGCGTCTCGATCCGCCGCACGTCCAACCGCACCGACGCGTAGAACTTCAGCGCCTTACCACCCGTGGTCGTCTCCGGGCTGTTGTGCACCATGACACCGTCGACGAAGTAGTTGTGCGTACCCCCTACCTCGATGTCGAACTTCTTCATCGAGCGGGTCTTCGGCTTGACATGTACATCGAGAACCGCCGCCGGGACCAGCCGAATCTCAGGCGCGACGAGCTGCGGATTTACGTCAAACTGCCCCTGGAATCGCGGCAACAGTTTGTACGCCATCGAGGGATGTACGTAGGGCGCGATGAGCTTCTGGAATTTCGCACTCGACTCGGTACTGAACTGCAGAACGGCGACCTCGCGCGCTCCCCGATGCGTGAGCTTGACATCAAGACCATAGGTCCCGGCAAGGTGATCACGCAGCCGGTCACGCGAGCCCGTGCTCATCGCCTCAACACAGATCTCAACGCGTCCCGAGCCGCCTTCGGTGCGCTCCTGCAGGCCCTTCGAGCGGAGGGTGAAGCTGCCGTCGTCCATGTACCAGACGGCGAGGGCGAGCGGGGTGAGAACCTTGAGGAACTCCCAGGTGAGGTGCTTCTTGCCATCACCGAAATAGACGACCTGGCGAAGCTCGTCGAGTTCCGGAAGCGGGGTGAAGTCCGCGAACACGGCACCCTTGGCATTGGTGGTCTTGCAGTGCTGGATGTTGCCCAGCATCGCGCACTTCCAGTCCAGGTAGGCCTCCTGCTGGGCGCCGTGCCCCATCCGGAAGCGCACGCCAGTACGGCCCCGCCTGTTCGGCGAGAGATTACCGTCGCCCATGATGGAACCAAGGATCACCTGCCACTGCTGGTCGCTCAACCGATGGGTTTCGCTGATCATCACCCGATCACCCGCGATCAGCTCACCAGCCTCTCGCCACCCACCCGGAGTACGGATGAGGTGGTTCTCCGTCGCCGCGAACTGGGCCCGGCCATTCCCACCCGACTTGGCCACGGTGAACTGCAGGAAACGCTCGGCATTGCCGTTCTCGAACCAGTTCGTGATGGGCCGAGGGACGACGCGGTCGCTCTCCGGGTCATAGGAGAGCACCTCCACGTTCATACGCTGGTTGACGATCTTGCCGATCTTCTCCTGGGTGCCATCAGCCAGCGTCACCTTTGTCCCATATGACATGCATCCGAACATGACGCCGATCTTTTCCCGCAATTGGTTGATAAAGACCGCGGTTGTCCGGGTTTGGTTGAGGGCTCCGGCGACCTTGCGGAGGGCCTGCGACATGAGACGGGCCTGGAGGCCGACGTGGCTGTCGCCCATCTCACCCTCGATCTCGGCCTTTGGCACGAGAGCCGCCACCGAGTCGATGACGATGATGTCGATCGCGCCGGAGCGGATCAGCATGTCCGCGATCTCCAGGGCCTGCTCACCCGTGTCGGGCTGGGAGACGAGCAGCGCGTCGACGTCGACGCCCAGCTTCTTCGCGTACTCGGGGTCGAGGGCGTGCTCGGCGTCGATGAACGCGGCGATCCCGCCGCCCCTCTGCGCGTTGGCCACCGCGTGCAGCGCGACGGTCGTCTTACCGGACGACTCGGGTCCGTACACCTCCACGATCCGGCCGCGGGGGAAGCCGCCGATGCCGAGGGCGACGTCGAGGGAGATCGAGCCGGTCGGAATGACCTCGATCGCGGGACGCGTGTCATCGCCGAGGCGCATGACGGAGCCCTTGCCGAACTGCCGCTCGATCTGCGCAAGAGCGGTCTCGAGGGCCTTCTCGCGGTCGTTGATTGCCATTCCTGCCCCCTGGAGGGTTGTCGTCTGCTCGGTCACCAGAAAACTACGGGGTGCCACCGACATTTTCCGGGGCTTCCCGAGAGCCCCCGGGGTTCCCACCGGCTCGCCGCACCCCGGCGGCGACGACTCAAATATAGCCGAACGGCTGTTCGATCACATGTCATCTCCCCTCATCGCTCCGGTCTCTCTTCCGAGAGGGCCGCGCCCGGCCCGTCCACCGACTCCGGCGGCGAAGTCCTCGATCGCGTCGACGACGCTTTCGAAGCGGAGGGAATGGAAGAGGTCGAACGCGTGCTGTGCCCCGGGCAGCTCCGCGTAGACGACCGGATCGGCGGAGGCACGCCGCAGCCTCTCCGCGAAGCGCCGGGCGTCCGCCACCGGCACCAGCGTGTCATTGTCTCCGTGCGCCAGGAAGAACGGCGGCGCGTCCGGCCCGAGGTAGGTCAGCGGTGATGAGGCCGGGCCCTGGCCGTAGTAGTCGCCGTACCAGCCGTACAGGCAGACGGCCGCGGTGACCGAGGTGTCCGCGTGCTCGAAACCGGGCTGGAACTCGGGTCGGCCGGGCGTCAGGGCGGCCAGCGAGGCGAGGTGACCGCCGGCCGAACTGCCCGCCACGAAGAGCACCGCCGGATCGGCGCCGTACTCATGGCCGTGCTCCCGCACCCAGGCGATCACCTTCTTGACGTCGATCAGGTGATCGGGGAAGGTCGCGGCCGGCCTCAGGCGGTAGTTCGCGCTGACGCAGACCCACCCCCGGCTCGCGAGCCGGTAGAGGAGGGGGCGCGCCTCGCGGTTCTTCCTGCCGCTGAAGTAGCCGCCCCCGTGCAGGTAGACCAGCGTGGGGCCGCCGGAGGGGCGGGAGCGGTGACGGTAGACGTCGAGCAGGTTCCGCTTGCCCGCGTCGCCGTAACCGATGTCCGCCACCCGCTCGACGTCACGACGGCCGACCGGGAACGGCGCGAACAGGATGCGGGCCAGCGGAAGCCGGCGGCGCGGGGCCGTGGCCGGACGAGCGTCGATGGCGGTACGCCGGTCGGTCCCGAGGCCCTCGGCCAGGGCGCGATCGAGCACCGGCCCGGCCCGCAGCCCCCGCCGGGCGATCACCGCGAGTCCCGCCATGGTGACGACGGCGAATCCGACCATCGCCCGACCTCCCGGCGAGTCGATGTCACCGTCGGCGATGGCCAGAATCGTCGACGCCAGGAGCCAGTAGAGGGCGACGAACGGCAACTCGTTGAGCGCGAGGCCGAGTCGGAAGCCCAGCTCGGCGAGCGGCCGCGGCCGGCGCAGCGGCGCCAGGGCCAGCATGGTGCAGACCGCGACAGGAGTCAGGGTCGCCAGATAACCGAGGGGCATGACTCACTCCGAGATCTCATGGTGCTCCGATCGCGACCCGGCCGGGGCCGGGGTGTTCGAAGATGTGACGGCGTGCCGGGCGGCCAGGTGGGGGCCCGGCTCATCGGCCGCGTGCCGTACGCCCGAGGCCGGCCACGGTCAGTGCCCGCCGGACGACAACGTCGGCCGATCCACCCGGAACGGCAGGAATGGAAGTGGTTCCGCTGGGCCACGTGTTTCCCCTCTCGACGATCCCTTCCGATCCACGCGTGCCAGCTTCGCCGTCGCCGTACGGCCGCCGCCTCGGGCGGGTGGCCGCTGTGATCCCGACCTCCGTACGGCATCGCCCCTACTTTGGTAGGTGCCGACGCTGCGGCGCCCGAAGCTAGCCTTTGGCCGATGAGCGGCGAGATCTCCTGTGCTGCGGAGGCGGGACCCGAGCGTCGGCCCGTCCCACGAGCCGTCGTCGCACTCTGCGTGATCGTCGGGGTGGGGAGCCTGACGGCACTGACGATCTGGGGGAGGTCCGACGCGCGGCCGACGGCGCCGTGGCCGGGTCTCGACATCGTGGTCGGGGTGCTGAGCTGCGTGTTGTCGCCCGCGCTGCTGGGGCGGCCGGTCGGCGGCGCGCTGGGACTCACCGTGCTGGCCGCGCTGTCACCGGCGGCCACCCCGGCGGCCACGCTGGGCGCGCTGCAGGTCGCTCAGCGGCGTGGCTTTCCGGTCGCGGCCGCCGTCGCCGCCACGGGGATCGCCGCACACGCCGTGCAGGGCGCGTGGCAGCCCAGCGGAGGGATCTCCTTCGGCTGGTGGCTGGCCCTGATCACGATCGCGTACGGCGCGCTGGTCGGCTGGGGCGCGCTGGCCCGGTCGCGTCGCGCGCTCATCATCTCGCTGCGTGCGCGTGCCCGCCGGGCCGAGGCCGAGCAGGGCCGGCGGGTGGCCGAGGCGCGGATGCTCGAGCGCCACCGCATCGCCAGGGAGATGCACGACGTGCTGGCCCATCGCCTGTCGCTGCTGGCCACCTACGCCGGCGCGTTGGAATACCGCCCCGACTCCCCGCCCGAGCGGCTCTCGCGTGCCGCGGGCGTGGTGCGTGCCGGGGTGCACCAGGCGCTCGAAGAACTCCGCGAGGTGATCGACCTGCTGCGCGACGAGGACCACGACTCGGGCGAGCGGCCGCAGCCCGGCCTGGCCGATCTCCCCCGGCTCGTCGAGGAGTCCCGCGACGCCGGGGCGCAGGTGCTGTTGAGTGACAACGTGACGGATCCGGCGGCGCTGCCGGCCGCCGCCGCTCGAACCGCCTACCGGGTCGTACAGGAGGGGCTGACCAACGCCAGGAAGCACGCCCCCGGCCGGCCGGTCGAGGTGGTGCTGGAGGGTCGGCCAGGTGACCGGCTGACGATCGACATGCGCAACCCGCTGCCGGTGGGCGAGGCGTCCCCGCCGCTCGCCCCGGGCACCGGCACCGGACTGGTCGGACTGACCGAGCGGGTACGCCTGACCGGCGGGCGGCTCGATCACGAGGTGACCGCCGATGGCGGGTTCCACCTGCGGGCCTGGCTACCATGGCCCGCGTGAGCCGTCCCCTTCGCGTGCTTCTCGTGGACGACGACGCGCTCGTTCGCGCCGGGCTGTCCATGATGCTCGACGGGATCCACGGCATCTCCGTGGTGGGCGAGGCAGCCGACGGCGACGAGGTGCCGGCGGCCGCCGATGCCCACGCCCCCGATGTCGTGCTCATGGACCTGCGGATGCCGCGGGTGGACGGCATCACGGCCACGCGCAGGCTGCGGCGCCGGCCTCACCCGCCCGAGGTCATCGTGCTCACCACGTTCGACACCGACGAGAACATCCTGTACGCGCTGCGCGCCGGTGCCGGCGGCTTCCTGCTGAAGGACACCCCGCCCGCGCAGATCGTCGACGCGATCCGCCGGGTCGCCGCGGGAGACCCGATCCTGTCACCCCGGATCACCCGCAGGCTGATGGACCGCGCGGTCAGCCAGGCCGGGGCGTACGAGCGGGCGCGTGCCGCCCTGGCCTCGCTCAGCCCTCGCGAGAACGACGTGGTCGTCGCCGTGGCCCGGGGCCGTACCAACGCCGAGATCGCCGCTGAGCTGTTCATGAGCGTGACCACGGTCAAAGCGCACGTCTCCAGCATTCTGCGCAAGCTCGACCTCGACAACCGGACCCAGATCGCCCTCCTCACACACGACGCGGGGCTGGCCTGACCCGAACCTCATCGTTAGATATCCGGGCCTTACCTCCACATGGTTGTCCACTGGGCGACCTGCGGCAATGCTTGTAGAAAAGTCGGATCTCCAAGGAGAAGGCGGCGACGCGTGACGGGCACCGGTGACTACGGCTGGCGGCGCCGTTCCCTCCTGGAGGCGCTCGCCCGGCAACTTCCGGAGCGCGGGCTCGCCAGCCGGATGATCGGCGGGGAGGAGCCGGTGCTGTGGATCTGGCATCCGAGCACCCGGAAGCAGACGATCGTCTTCGCCTCCCCGGCCAAGGAGGGCTGGCTGTTCCTGTGGTCCCCCGACGGCCAGGAGAACGCCGAGGAGCCCGGCCTGGCGGCCGACAGGATCAGGAAACTGCTCTCCCAACCCGTCTAGTCCGTCCCTTCCCCCGAATGTACGGAGCCGCCCCGACCTCGCCGGCCGGGGCGGCCTTCTCTACCGGGGTTCTCTCCGGAGCGGCTATCTGATGACCTCGCCCAGCTTGACTCGGGCACCCGTACGGAGCACGGCCCGCTGATAGATGCGAGCGCCGGCGAGCAGCACGACGGCGACCGCCGCGATCATCAGCGCCACGGCGAGGATGATCTCCCCCAGCGGCACCTCCGCCGCCGCGGTGCGCACCGGCATCACCATCGAGGAGAACGGCGGGATCAGAGACAGGACCTTGGCCGCCGTGCCGGTGGGCTGCGCGGCGGCGAAGTAGGACACCAGATAGGTCAGCGTCATCAGCATCGTCATCGGCGTCAGCACGCCGTTGAGCTCCTCCTGTCTGGAGACCAGCGAGCCGAAGGCGGCGGCGAGCGTCGAGAAGAAGGCGTAGCCCAGGATGAACCACACGACGGCACTGATCACGATCCCGGCCATACCCGGCGGGAGATCGGCCGCGAGCCCGCTGACGAAGGCCGAGCCGAGGCCTACCGCGATGACCACACCGAGGTTGATCAGGCCCAGCACGCCCAGGCCGACGATCTTTCCGCCGAGTAGCTGCCAGGGCCGCATGGAGGTGAGCAGGATCTCGACGATCCGACTCCCCTTCTCCTCGACCACGCCCATCGCGACGAACATGGCGGAGTAGATGAGCAGGAAGAACAGCACCATCACCAGCAGCATGGCGAGACCGGCCCGCACCCCCTCGTAACGGGCGTCGGCTCCGACGGACACGACGCGCAGCGGGGTGATCGTGAGACCGGCCTTCTCGATCTGGGCGTCGCGGTGCGCGCTCTGCAGGATGAGGCCGAGCCGGTCGTTGAGCTCGCCGTCGGCGAGCACGGTCTGATCGTCGATCAGGGCGGCGTCGACGTCCCCGTCGATCACCGCCTGCCGTGCCGCCGCCTCGTCGGCGTACGTCACGAACTCCACCTGCTCGACGGTGGCCGGAGCCGTACCGACGACGCCCACGGCATAGGTGTCGGTCCCGCTGAACAGCTTCGGGACGTACGCGAACGCGGCCACCAGCACGGCGGTGATCGCCAGGCTGATGATGAAGCCCTTCGTCCTGATGCGCGTGCGGATCTCCCGCTGCGCCACCAGCCACAGCCCGTTCATGCGACCGCCTCTCGGAAGATCTCCACGAGGGTCGGCTCCTGCCGACCGAAGTGCTCGACGTGCCCGGCCTGTACGGCACGGCGGAGGATGGCCTGGTCGTCTCCGTCGGTGCTGAGCAGCACCTGCCGGTCGCCGTCCACGGTGATCTCGCCGGGAAGCCCGTCGGCCCAGCCTGGCGCCGCGCCGCGGACGACGACCTTGAGCAGTCCGCGTCCCTCGCCGGCGCGCAGCTCGGCCACCGAGCCGCAGGCGACCATGCGACCGGCGGAGATGATGCCGACCGAGTCGCAGAGGCGTTCCACCAGTTCGAGCTGGTGGCTGGAGAAGATGACCGGGACGCCGGAGGCCGCCCGGTCCTTCAGCACCTCGGCGAGTGTGTCGACGGCGAGCGGGTCGAGGCCGGAGAACGGCTCGTCGAGGATCAGCACGGTCGGGTCGTGCACGAGCGCCACCGCGAGCTGGACACGCTGCTGGTTGCCCAGCGACAGCGCCTCGACCGCGTCGCCGCGCCGCTCGACGAGGCCGAGCCGTTCGAGCAGCTCGGCGGTGGTCCGGCGGGCGGCGGCCGGGGCGAGGCCGTGGAGCCTGCCGAAGTATTCGACCTGCTCGCCGACCTTCATCTTCTGGTAGAGTCCGCGCTCCTCCGGCATGTAGCCGTACGCGCGGCGGTCCTCATGGGTCATCGGGCGGCCCTCGTGGCGCACCTCGCCCGAGTCGGTCTCGAGGACGCCCATGATGATCCGCATGGTCGTGGTCTTGCCGGCGCCGTTGGCTCCGACGAAGCCGAACATCTCGCCGGGCCGTACGGAGAAACTCACCCCGTCGAGGGCGACCTTTTCTCCGAAGCGTTTACCTAAGTTCTCGATGTCAAGCATGGGGGGTCCCTTCGGTGATCCTGCGGAGTACGTCCATGTAGTTCTGGAACGCGGCCCGCCCGCGGTCGGTCAGTGAGAGCCAGGTGCGCGCCCGCTTCCCGACGAAGGTCTTGTTCACGTGGACGTAGCCTGCCTCTTCGAGGGTGAGAATGTGCTTGGAGAGCAGGGAGTCGCTGACCTCGATCGTGTCGCGCAGGAACCGGAAGTCGGCCTTCTCGGCGGCCGCCAGCGCCGCCACGATGGACAGCCGGACCGGCGCGTGGATGATCTCGTCCAGCTCGTGGCGCGGATGTGTGCTCATCGCCTGGTCAGCAGACGCCACGCGGCGTACAACAGGGGCGTCCCGCTGATCACGGCCAGTGCGATGATGGCGACGGCCCATCCGGTCGGCGTCGGATGCCTGGGCGCGACGAACGCGCCGACCGCGAATGTCACCGAAGAGGCCGACACGTAGGCGATCGTCATCCGCGACCTGATCCGCATCAGACGCTGCTCGTAGACCTTCCGACGCCACCAGTAGCTGCATATCGCGATCGTCAGCGCGATCCAGACGAATGCCGCGACGACCGATGCCGCGCCCTTGGCGAGGAACATCACCGGCCAGTAGATCATGGTGGCCACGCCCGTGACCAGGTACATCCATCCCGGTCCGCGCGAGGAGTCACGCACCCGGCCGTCGACCCGGCCCACCTCGCGCAGCGCCTGCTGAGGAGTGAACCCTTCATCAGCGTTCATCCACTTCCTCCTCTCTCATTCATTCAAAATACTAGCAACCACTCAACTATCGTTCAAGTAGAAGAGCAGCGGTGAAGGAAGTGGGGAGGATAGGGAAGATCAGCGGAGCTTCGGATCCACGTCCTCGACCTGGCAGACGGCGTGCCAGACCCGCTTGGCGGAGATGCCCTCGGCGAGTGCCTGCTCGACCGTCCGCCCGCCGAGCTCGGCGAGAACGTAGTCCTTCGCCCACGACTCCGCGTACGCCTCCCCGAAGTGGCGGTGCATCCGGCTCCAGAAGTCAGTGAGGCGCATCCCCACAGTCTGGCATCCTCCCCTCACCGAACTGGCCGGAGCGTCCAGAGCGCCCCGGCCGCCGGGGCGGCGTTTTCTGTCGGTGGGCGGAGGCATTATGGGCGGGTGAGCGCGCTCGACGGTTTCAGCCCGGTGACCAGGCAGTGGTTCACCGGCGCGTTCGCCGCCCCGACCGCGGCCCAGGAGGGCGCGTGGTCGTCGATCTCGCGCGGCGACAACACGCTGGTGGTAGCCCCCACCGGTTCGGGAAAGACCCTGGCCGCTTTCCTGTGGGCGATCGACCGGCTGGCCGTCGAGCGATCGGCCGACCCCGTCGAAGCCACCGACACCGCCGACGCCGGGCGTTCGAAGGCCGGAGGCGGGCGGCTGTGCCGGGTGGTGTACGTCTCGCCGCTGAAGGCGCTCGCCGTCGACGTCGAGCGGAACCTGCGCGCCCCGCTCACCGGCATCAGGCAGACCGCCGCACGGCTCGGCCACCCGGTGCCCGAGATATCGGTGGCCATCCGGTCGGGCGACACGGCGGCGGAGGACCGCCGCCGGTTCGCCGCCGATCCGGCCGAGATCCTGATCACCACGCCGGAGTCGCTGTTCCTCATCCTCACCTCGCGGGCGCGGGAGGCCCTGCGCGGGGTGGAGACGGTGATCGTGGACGAGGTCCACGCGGTCGCCGCGACCAAGCGCGGTGCCCATCTCGCGCTGACGCTGGAACGGCTCGACGCCCTGCTGCCCAGGCCGGCCCAGCGCATCGGCCTGTCCGCGACCGTACGGCCCGTCGCCGAGGTGGCGGCCTTCCTCGGCGGTTCCCGCCCGGCGACCGTGGTGCAGCCACCCGCCGAGAAGGTCATCGAGGTCGACGTCGTGGTCCCGGTGGAGGACATGACGGAACTCGCCCCGCCCCCTCCCGGCATGGCCGGAGCGGACGGGATCGGCGGCGCGGGCGCGGAGCGGCCGGCCGAGCACCGTCGCAGCATCTGGCCACACGTGGAGGAGCGCCTTCTCGACCTCATCGGAGCCCATCGGTCCACGATCGTCTTCGCCAACTCCCGGCGGCTTTCGGAGCGGCTGTGCAGCCGGCTCAACGAGCTGGCCTGGGAACGGCGCGCCGGGGCCGTACCGGCCTCCGCCGACCGGATGGACGGCGGGCCGGACGGCCCGGGGTACGGCGACGCGGTCGCGCCGGCTTCACCGGCTTCATCGGCCACGCCGGCAGCGATGATGGCGCAGGCGGGAGCGTCGAACGGGGTGGTGCCCGAGATCGTGCGGGCACACCACGGGTCGGTCTCCAAGGAGGAACGGGCCCAGATCGAGGAGGCGCTGAAATCGGGCCGGCTGCCCGCCGTGGTCGCCACCTCCAGCCTGGAGCTGGGCATCGACATGGGCACCGTCGACCTGGTGGCCTGCGTCGAGTCGCCGCCCAGCGTGGCGAGCGGCCTGCAGCGCATCGGCCGGGCGGGGCACCAGGTCGGCGCGGTGTCCCGTGGCGTGATCTTCCCCAAGTATCGGGGTGATCTCGTCCAGACGGCCGTGGTCACCGAGCGCATGAAGACAGGCCAGATCGAGGAGCTGCGCTATCCGCGCAACCCCCTCGACGTGCTGGCCCAGCAGATCGTCGCGATGACCGCCCTGGACGAGTGGACGGTCGACGCGATCGAGACCCTGGTCCGGCGGGCCGCGCCGTACGCCACGCTGCCGCGCACCGCGCTGGAGGCGACGCTCGACATGCTGGCCGGGCGCTACCCGAGCGAGGAGTTCGCCGAGCTGCGGCCCCGCATCGTGTGGGACCGGGTGACCGGCACGCTGCGCGGCCGGCCCGGCGCGCAGCGGCTGGCCGTGACCAACGGCGGCACGATCCCCAATCGCGGCCTGTTCGGCGTGTTCCTCGCCGGAGACGGCGACTCCGGCAGGCGACCGACCCGGGTCGGCGAGCTGGACGAGGAGATGGTCTACGAGTCGCGGGTGGGCGACGTGTTCGTGCTCGGCGCGACCTCGTGGCGGATCGAGGACATCACCGCGGACCGCGTGCTGGTCTCCCCCGCCCCCGGCCGCCCGGGGAAACTGCCGTTCTGGCATGGCGACTCTCCCGGGCGGCCCGCCGAGCTGGGCCGGGCCATCGGCGCCTTCCTGCGCGAGCTGTCCACGTCGCCCAAGTCGGCGGACGACCGGATCAGGGCCGCCGGGCTCGACGAGTTCGCCACCGGCAACCTGCTCGCCTACCTGGCCGAGCAGCGTGAGGCGACCGGCTATGTGCCGGACGACCGGACGCTCGTGGTGGAGCGTTTCCACGACGAGCTGGGCGACTGGCGGGTGGTGATCCACTCGCCGTACGGCGCGCGTGTGCACGCCCCGTGGGCGCTCGCCATCGGACGGCGGCTGCGCGAGCGGTACGGCGTCGAGGTCCAGGCGGTCCACTCCGACGACGGAATCGTCCTGCAGATCCCGGACACGCTGGACGAGGCGCCGACCGATGTCGCGGTCTTCGACCCCGAGGAGATCGAGCAGATCGTCACGGAGGAGCTGGGCGGCTCGGCGCTGTTCGCCGCGCGCTTCCGCGAATGCGCCGGGCGGTCGCTGCTGCTGCCCCGCCGCAGCCCCGGCAAGCGGACGCCGCTGTGGCGGCAGCGTCAGCGGGCGTCGCACCTGCTCGGCGTCGCGAGCAGGTATGCGGGCTTCCCGGTCGTGCTGGAGACGATGCGAGAGTGCCTGCAGGACGTCTTCGACGTGCCCGGGCTGGTCCGGCTGATGCGCGACGCGGCCGCCCGCCGGGTGCGGGTGGTCGAGGTGGAGACCGCCCAGCCGTCGCCGTTCGCCGCTTCGCTGCTGTTCAACTACGTCGGCGCCTTCATGTACGAGGGCGACGCCCCGCTGGCCGAGCGCCGCGCTCAGGCGCTGGCCCTCGACACGGCGCTGCTGGCCGAGCTGCTCGGCCAGGCCGAGCTGCGCGAGCTGCTCGACCCCGATGTGATCGCGGAGACGGAACGGGAGCTGGCCCGGCTGGACCGGCCGCTCCGGGATGCCGAGGACCTCGCCGATCTGCTGCGCTCCCACGGCCCGCTGTCGGCCGAGGACGTCTCGATCCGCGAGGGCGATCCCGCCTGGCCGGCCGATCTGGAAAGGGAACGCCGCGCGATCCGGGTGCGTCTGGCGGGCCACGAACAGTGGGCGGCGGTCGAGGACGCATGGCGGCTGCGGGACGCGCTCGGGGTGCCGCTCCCGGTGGGCGTGCCGCACGAGTTCCTGGAGCCTCCCGGCATGGGTGGTGCGGGCGCTCTTGGCTCGGCGGGTCCGCCCGCCGGGGGGCTCATGCCACGTGGTCCCGACCCGCTGGGCGATCTGGTCGCCCGGCACGCCCGCACCCGTGGGCCGTTCTCGTCTGATGCGGCCGCCGCCCGCTTCGGCGTGGGCGTCGCCGTCGTCGAGGACACGCTGGCTCGCCTGGCCGCGACCGGCCGGGTGGTCCGGGGCGAGTTCCGGCCGGGCGGCCGGGGTGAGGAGTGGTGCGACTCGGGGGTGCTGCGGCTGCTGCGCCGCAGGTCGCTGGCCCGGCTGCGCAAGGAGGTCGAGCCGGTTCCGCCCGAGGTGCTGGCCGCCTTCCTCCCCGCCTGGCACGGCGTCACTCCGATCTTCCCGGTCGGCGGCGGCCCGTCGGGAAGGCACGGCCCGGCGCAACTCCATCTGACGCATGCCGACCCGGCACACGCCGGCCTGGAACCCCAGGGCGGCGTCTATCGGCCGGGAGCGGCGCGGGCCATGGACGACCTGGTCAGCGCGATAGAGCGGCTGCAGGGGGCGGCGGTGCCCGCTTCGGCGCTCGAGACATTGATCCTGCCGGGCCGGGTGCCCGGCTACTCCCCCGCACTCCTCGACGAGCTGACCTCCTCCGGCGAGGTGATCTGGGCGGGCCAGGGGTCGCTGCCCGGCGGGGACGGCTGGCTGTCGCTCTACTTCGCCGACACCGCTCCGCTGCTGCTCCCGCCGCCGCAGGAGATCACGCTGACCCCGCTGCACGAGCGGATCCTCGAGATCCTGGGCGGCGGCGGGGCGCTGCTCTTCCGCGAGCTGTCCGACCGCGTCGCGGCAGCGGCGCCATCCGGGGAGACCGGTCCGTACGGGAGCGGCGTGCCGGAGGACGCGGTGCTCGCCGCCGCTCTGTGGGATCTGGTGTGGTCGGGCCGGGTGACCGGAGACACCCTGGCCCCGCTCCGCTCGGTCCTGGGCACCGGGCGGCCCGCCCACCGGCCCGCTGCAGTCCGGCGCCGCCGGGCCGTGCTGCCCACCAGGAGCGGCCCGCCGACGGTGAGCGGCCGGTGGTGGCCGGTGCCCGCCCCGGCCTCGGACGGCACCCGGCGGGCGCAGGCCATGGCCGAGGTGCTGCTCGACCGCCACGGCGTGCTGACCAGGGGCGGCGTCGCCGCCGAGCGACTTCCCGGGGGTTTCTCCTCGGTCTACCAGGTGCTGCGGGCCTACGAAGAGAGCGGCCGGTGCCGCCGGGGCTACTTCGTCGAGGGGCTCGGGGGCGCGCAGTTCGCCCTTCCCGGCGCGGTCGACCGGATGCGGGCCACGGCATCGGGTCCGCCGGGCGCGTTCGCCGGCCCGACGCCGCTTCCCGTGCCCGTCCCGGGGGCCGAGCCGTACCCCTCACCCGTGCTCGCGGGAGCGGGCCCGGTCGCGCGCCGGGCGGTCGTCCTGGCCGCCGCCGACCCGGCCAATCCGTACGGCGCGGCCCTGCCCTGGCCGGATCGCGGGGGCGACGTGACGCACCGGCCGGGGCGCAAGGCCGGCGCGCTGGTGGTGCTCGTGGAGGGGAGGCTGGTCCTCTACGTCGAGCGGGGCGGCAAGACCCTGCTCTCCTTCGGCCCGCCGGAGGCCACGGGCGACGAGCCGGACGACCTGCGGCCCGCGGTGCGCGCGCTGGCGGCGGCCGTACGGCATGGCGCCCTGGGGAAGCTCACCGTGGAACGGGCCGACGGGACCGCCATTGCGGACTCGCCGCTGGCGGCTGCCCTGGAGGAGGCGGGGTTCCATCCGACGCCGCGCGGCCTGCGCATCCGCGCCTGAGGGGCAGCAGACTTTGACCACAAACAGCGGAAAGACACCCCTCGATCAAACAAAGCTCTGATCAGCCAAGCAAAAGTACGGGCTATTCTCAGCACGTAACGAACTTCCGACAGGAGAGCGGCGTGAAGCGGATGACGGCTCGCCCTGAAAACGTGCACCAAGCCCGGCTTCTTCGCCTGCTGCGCGAGGACGGCGCCCGCTCGCGAGCCGAACTCGGCGATGTGATCCAGCTCTCCAGGTCCAAGCTGGCCCTGGAACTCGACCGGCTGACGGCGCTGGGGCTGGTGGAGTCGGGCGGGCTGGCCGCCTCACGCGGCGGCCGGCGCTCGGGCATCGTCCGCATCGCCTCGCACCTGCGCTTCGTCGGCATCGACATCGGCGCCACCTCGATCGACGTCGCCGTGATGAACGGCGAGCTCGAGGTGCTCGCGCACCTGTCCAGACCGGCTGATGTGCGCGAGGGCCCCACGGCCGTGCTCGGCCAGGCCCTGGAGCTGGTCGGCAAACTGCGCGCGAACGGAACCGCCGCCGAGATCCACGGAGCCGGCATCGGCGTCCCGGGGCCGGTGAGCTTCCGGGACGGAACGCCGATCGCGCCCCCGATCATGCCGGGGTGGGATCGCTTCCCGGTGCGGGAGGCGATGAGCCAGGAGCTCGGCTGCCCCGTGCTCGTGGACAACGACGTGAACATCATGGCGCTCGGTGAGTTGCACGCCGGGCTCGCGAGATCCGTCGACGACTTCCTGCTCGTGAAGATCGGCACCGGCATCGGGTGCGGCATCGTGGTGCACGGCGAGATCTACCGGGGAGTGTCGGGCAGCGCGGGCGACATCGGCCACATCCGGGTGAACGATCACGGCCCTACCTGTGCCTGCGGCAACACCGGCTGCCTGGAGGCGTACTTCAGCGGGGCCTCCCTGGCCCGCGACGCCCTCGCGGCGGCGCAGTCGGGCCGCTCGGCGTTCCTGGCCGAGCGGCTCGCGGAAAGGGGCGCGGTGACCGCCGAGGACGTCGCGGCGGCCGCGGCCACGGGCGACGCCCTCGCCGTACGGATGATCCGCGAGGGCGGCCGCCAGGTCGGCACCGTGCTCGCCGGTCTGGTGAGCTTCTTCAATCCGGGCCTCGTCATCATCGCGGGCGGTGTGGCCGGCCTGGGCCACGCGCTGCTCGCGGAGATCCGCAGCCTCGTCTACCACCGATCCCTGCCGCTGGCGACCGGCAACCTGCCCATCGTCTTGTCCGATCTCGGCGCGACCGCCGGCGTGATCGGCGCGACCCGGTTGATCAGCGACCACATCTTCTCGGCCGCCTGAGCGTCCCCGAGAAGCACCCGGGAACGACCCCGAGCAGCCTCCCGGACGGCCTGGTGAAATCGGCCTGGTGGACGGCGGCCCCGGCCGCTCAGGCGGACTCTCTGACGACGAGGCGGGTGGGGAGGATCACCGGGTCCACGTGATCGGCGCCGTCGATGAGCGCCAGCAGCAGCCGTACGGTCTCCTCGGCCACCTCGGCGAGCGGCTGGCTGATCGTGGTCAGCGGCGGGTGCGTGGACGCGGCCACGGACGAGTCGTCGAAGCCGCCCACCGCCACGTCGTCGGGCACCCGGCGTCCGGCCGCCCGCAGCGTGGTCAGCGCGCCCGCCGCCATGAGGTCGGAGGCCACGAAGACCGCGTCGAGGTCCGGCGTGCGATCGAGCAGCCGGGCCATGGCGTGTTCACCGCTGGCCCGGGTCCAGTCGCCGTGCTCGATCAGCTTCTTGGTCGCCTTGCGGCCGAGCACGTCGGCGAAGCCCTCCAGCCGTTGGATGCCGCCCGGCGTGTCCATCGGCCCGGTGATCGTCGCGATCCTCCTGCGGCCCCGCTCGACCAGGTAGCGGGCCATCTGCCGGGCGCCCTCCCGGTCGTCGGCCGCGGCGTAGGGGATCACGTTCTCGCGTCCGATGACCGCGCCCTGCGCGACAGCGGGGACCTTGGTGTCCACGAGGGCGTCCACGAGGGCGTCGCCGGCGTGCGTGGAGACCAGGAACACGCCGTCGGCGTGCCCGCCGCGCACGTAGCGGAGCACCCGATCGCGGTCCCCCGCGTCGCCCGCCAGCATCATGACCAGCGAGACGTCGCGTTCCGCCAGGCGCCGAATGGCGGTGCGGATCAGCACGCTGTAGTTGGGATCCTCGAACAGCTTCTCGTGCGGCTCGGACAGGACCATCACCACGGACCCGGTGCGCTGGGTGACCAGGCTGCGCGCGTTGCGGTTGACGATGTATCCGGTCTCGGCGATCGCCCGGCGTACGGCCGCGTGGGCCGCCGGGCTCACGTACCGATCGTCGTTGAGCACACGGGAGACGGTGCCCCGGGACACGCCCGCCGCCGCGGCGACATCGTGAATCGTCGGACGCTTCGCCATGCTCGTATTGTCCCCCCGTCGCACGCCCCGCCGACCGCGGCATGCGCCGTCCCCGGGCCCTTCCGTTCGGTCATCGGCTTTTCACGGCCCCGCTGGACAGGTCGGTACGCCAGTAGCGCTGCATGGTGAGGAACAGCGCGATCAGCGGGATGAGCGACAACATCGTCCCCGTGATGATCAGGTTGTACAGCGAGGGCTGGTTGGCCCCGGCGGCGAGCAGCGTGTACAGGCCCACGGTCAGCGGGAACCTGTGGTCGTCGCCGAGCATGATGAACGGCAGCAGGAAGTTGTTCCAGATCGCGACGAACTGGAACAGGAAGATCGTCACCATGCCCGGGGTCAGCATCGGCAGCGCCACCCGGCGGAACAGGCGCCACTCGCCCGCACCGTCCAGCCGGCCCGCCTCCAGCAGCGAGTCGGGGATCGCGGCCTGCGCGTAGATCCTGGCCAGATAGATGCTGTACGGATGCAGGATCTGGGGCAGCAGCACCGACCAGTAGGTATCGGCCAGGCCGACCTTGGAGAACAGCAGATACTGCGGAATCGCCAGCACCACGGACGGCACCAGGATGCCGCCGATGAGCAGGTTGAAGATCAGACCTCTGCCGGGGAAGGAGTACTTGGCCAGTGCGTAGCCCGAGATCGTGGACACCGCGGTCGACAGCACGGCGCCGCCCCCGGCGTACAGGACGGTGTTGAGCAGCCAGAGCCAGAAGACGCCGTCGCGGTAGGCGAACAGGTCGGACAGGTTGGACAGCAGGCCGGTGCCGGGTGCGAAGGTCGAGGTGGAGAACAGCTCGGCCTTCGACTTGGTGGCCGCGACCACCACCCAGCTCACCGGGAACAGGGTGTAGATCGCGCCCAGCACGAGCACCGCGGTCGGCACGATCCCGAGTGACCGGCGGGCGTGGCCGGCGGTCGCCGGCAGCGTGGTGGCGGCCATCAGCCCTCCCCGAACGCGCGGTTCTTCACGACGCGCAGGAATCCGAACGACAGGACGAGGGAGATCGCGGCGATCACCATGGACGTCGCCGCTGCCGCGTACAGATCGCCGGTGACGAACGCGTCTCGGTAGACCTTCATCAGCGGGCTCCAGGTAGAGCTGATCGTGTTCGTCAGCGGCCGCAGCGTGGTCGGTTCCGTGAACACCTGGACGGTCGCGATGACGGAGAACACGGTGGTCAAGATGATCGCCGGGGTCAGGATGGGGATCTTGATGTGCAGCGCGATCTGCACCTCGCTCGCGCCGTCGATCCTGGCCGCCTCGTAGTAGTCGCGGGGTACGGCACGCAGGGCCGTGTAGAGCACGAGCATGTTGAAGCCGGTGCCGCCCCAGACCGCGACGTTGGCCATCGAGAACGTCACCAGATCGGCGCTCAGGAAGGGCCGGTCGCCGAACGGGCTGAGGCTGGGCAGGTAGAGGAAGCCCCACATCAGGGTGGCCGCCACGCCCGGCACGGCGTACGGAAGGAAGATCGAGATCCGGGTGAACCGGGCCAGCCGCACCTTCGCCGCGTCGAGCATCAGCGCGAACAGGAGGGCGAGCCCCAGCATGACCACGAGCACGAGTGCGCCGTAGCCGAGGACGCGCAGCCAGCCGGCCCACAGCTCGCCGTCGCCGACGGCCGCCGCGTAGTTGTCGAGCCCGACGAAGATCTCCTTGCGGGCGCCCCTGCCGAGTCCGAGGCCGGACACCCTGGTCCGCCGCAGGCTCAGATAGACCGTGTAACCGATGGGCAGGGCCAGGAAGAGCGCGAACAGCGCCATGGCCGGGGCGAGGAACATATAGGGCACGGCGCCCGCGCGATGCGCGCGGGCGCCCTTCTTGCGATGGGTCATGTTCTCCGGGCCCTTGTCACTGGGCTGTCATGGCTGTCATGGGCTGTCACTGGGCGAGGGTGAAGCCGGACTTGCGCATGTCGGCGACCGTGGTCTCCTGCATGGTGCGTACGGCGGCCGCGAAGTCGGTCTTGGCGGCGACGGCCTGGTCGAACGCGTCCCTGTAGGCGTTGTAGGTCACGTTGACGTTCGGGCCGAAGGTGAAGCCGCGGGCGGTGGCGCCGATCGCTGCGGCCTGCCGCCAGAAATCGGGCTGGTCGGCGAAGTAGTCGGGGGCCCCCGTGAGCAGCGCGGCGCCCTCGGTCGAGGCGGGATAGATCGAGCCCTCCTTGATCAGCAGATCGAGGGCCTGCGGATCGGTGTTCAACCAGGTGGCGAACCGCGCGGCGGCCGCCTTGTCGGGCGACTTGGCGGCCACGGCCGTGGAGGAGCCGCCCCAGAATCCGCTGTGGTTCTCCCCCGCGTTCCACTGGGGCAGCGGCGCGATGGCCCACTTGCCCTCGGCCTTCGGCGCGTTGCTGGACAGCACGCCCGGGCCCCACACCGCCGAGGGCCAGGTGAGCAGCCGGCCGTCGTTGAGCGCCTTGTTCCACTCGGGGGTGAAGAACGGCATGCCGTCGATGACGCCCTCCTTCACGAGACCACCCCAGTAGCCGGCGACCTTCGCGGTGGCCTCGTCGTCGACGGCGACCTTCCAGGCGTCGCCGCTGATCGACCACCACTGGGCGCCCGCCTGCTGGGAGAGCCCGGCGAACCAGCCGGGATCCTTGCTGGAGAACGTGCCGAGGAAGACCTTCGGGTCCTTCTCGCGTACGGCTCTGGCGGCCTGCGCGTACTCGTCCCAGGTCTTCGGCACCTCGATGTCGTACTTCTCGAACAGGTCCTGGCGGTAGTAGAGCATCATCGGCCCGCTGTCCTGCGGGACGGCGTAGACGGCGTCGGTGCCGAGCGTGACCAGACCCCAGATGCCGTCGCCGAACTCGGCCCTGGCCTGCTCGGTCTCGGCCCTGATGTCGGCCACGGCGTCGGCGGCGACGAACGAGGGCAGCATCTGGTACTCGGCCTGGACCAGATCGGGCGGGTTGCCCGCCTTCGCGGCGGTGAGGAACTTGGCCGCCGCGTCGTCGCCGCCGGCCTGCTTGCTCACGGTCACCTGGATGTCGGGGTGCGCCTGGTTCCACACCGCGACGATCTTGTCCATGTTCGGGACCCAGGTCCAGTAGGTCAGTTCGACCGGCCCGGCCGGTGCCGCGCTCGTGCTGTCGCCGGCCGGGGCGGACGGCTCGCCTGAACCGCCCGAGCACGCCGTGGAGAGCGTGGCGGCGAGGATCGCGACCGCCGCCGCTGTTAGCCGATTTATGCGCATATATGCCTCCAGGCGGGGGGCGAGGGTACTGGAGAGGTTCGTCTGTGAACGTTCACAGAGTGGAAGGCCGATCCGTCCATGTCAATGGCCGTTACGCGGTTGTTAGCGGACCCGATCTCATCAGCGATGATGCCCCTCAAGCCTTCTCGTGCTCCGGGTTGTGCGCTACTGTGCACGTTCACAGAAGCGATATCGAGGGGGAACCGTGCCCGGATATCCCGTCCTGCCCGAGGGGCTCGCCTACGGCGGCGATTACAACCCCGAGCAGTGGCCGGAGGAGGTGTGGCGGGAGGACGTCCGCCTGATGCGGGAGGCCGGGGTGAACCTGGTCACGGTCGGCGTCTTCAACTGGGGGTTGATCGAGCCGGCGGAGGGCGAGTACGACTTCGGCCGGCTCGACCGCATCCTCGACCTGCTCCACTCGGCGGGGGTCTCGGTCGATCTGGCCACCCCGACCTCGTCGCCGCCCGCCTGGTTCCGCCGCCGCTACCCGGGCAGCCGGCTGGTCGACCGGGACGGGCGTGTGCTCGGCGGGGGATCTCGACACGGCTTCTGCCCCAGCTCGCCCGACTACGCCGCCGCGGCCGAGCGGGTGGTCGAGGCATTGGCCGCCCGCTACGCCGGGCACCCCGCGCTGACCATGTGGCATGTGCACAACGAGTACGGCTGGGCCAACGCGCACTGCCACTGCCCGACCTCGGCCGAGGCGTTCCGCGCCTGGTTGCGGGACAGGTACGGCGAGGTCGGCGCGCTCAACGCCGCCTGGGGGACCACGTTCTGGGGGCTGACCTACGGTTCGTTCGACGAGGTCGAGCCGCCCGTCGTGGCGCCGGTCGGCCTGCTCAACGGGCTCCAGCTCGACTTCATGCGGTTCTCCGGCGACGCGCACCTCGCCTGCTTCCGGCGCGAGCGCGAGGTGATCCGCCGGTTCAGCGATCTCCCCGTCACGACCAACTTCATGATCCCCAACTGCAAGCCGATGGACTACTGGCGGTGGGCGGCCGAGGTCGACGTGGTGGCCAACGACCACTATCTCGACTCCGCGCGCGCCGATCCGCACATCGAGCTGGCCATGGCCGCCGATCTCACGCGGTCGGTGGCCGGGGGCCGCCCGTGGATGCTCATGGAGCACTCGACCGGCGCGGTCAACTGGCAGCCGCGCAACCTCGCCAAGCGGCCCGGCGAGATGCGCCGCAACAGCCTCGCCCACGTGGCGCGCGGCTCGGACTCGGCGCTGTTCTTCCAGTGGCGGGCCTCACGCTACGGGGCGGAGAAGTTCCACTCGGCGATGGTGCCGCACGCCGGGACCGACTCCGGGATCTGGCGCGACGTGGTCGCGCTCGGCGCGGACCTGCGCAGGCTCGGCGGGGTCCGGGGCTCGGCGGTCCGGGCCGAGGTGGCCCTCGGGTGGGACTGGGAGTCGTACTGGGCGCTGGAGCTGGAGTGGCGGCCCTCGGTCGACCTGCGGTTCCGCGAACGGATGGAGGCCTACTACGAGGCGCTGTGGCGCGAGCACACCACCGTGGACTTCGTCCATCCCGCGGCCGATCTGTCGCCGTACAAGCTGGTCGTCCTGCCCAGCTCCTACCTGCTCACCGAGGCGTCGGCCAAGAACCTGCACCGCCACGTGGAGGGCGGCGGTCACCTGCTCGTCTCCTACTTCTCCGGCATCGTCGACGAGAACGACATCATCCACGCCGGGCCGTACCCCGGGGCGCTGCGCGAGGTGCTCGGCGTGTCCGTCGAGGAGTTCCACCCGCTGCGCGCCGACGAGACCGTGACGCTGCGGCCGTCGGCCGCGACCGGCCGGATCTGGTCGGAGCGGGTGCGCCTGACGGGGGCGCGAGCCGTACATCGCTTCGCCGACGGGCCGGACGCCGGGCATCCCGCCGTCACGCGACACGACCTCGGCGCGGGCACGGCGTGGTACGTGGCAACGGCCCTCGACCCCCGGCCGGGCCCGGAGCCGGGAGACGACCTGCGCGGGCTCCTCGCCGCCGTCCTCGACCACGCGGGGGTGGCCCGGCCGCGCGGCCTGCCCGACACGCTGGAGATCGTACGGCGCGGCGACCACCACTTCCTGATCAACCACGCGGACGAGCCGGTGACGGTCGACGGGGTGACCGGCACCGGCGTGCTCGACGGGGCCGAATACGCGGGGTCGGCGACCGTACCGGCCGGAGGGGTCGTCGTCATCCGCACATAGGCGTCCTCCGGCGCCGTGCCGTCACCTGACCGACGGCACGGCGCCGAAGGGCCGGGGGACTTCCATCACTCCTCTCCTGACCGGAGGAAGCATGAAAAGGATCCTTGCGGCGCTGGTGCTGTGCGCCGCCACGGCACTGCCCGCCGCGCACCCGGCGCAGGCCGCCACCACGCTGACCATGCGCGGAGCAGACGTCTCCACCGTGCAGCGCGCCCTCGACCTGGGCGCGAAGTACTACGACGCGAGCGGCGCCCAACGGGACCCGCTGGACATCCTCAAGGGCATCGGCGTCAACTACGTCCGCCTGCGGATCTGGAACGATCCGGCCAGCGGCTACAACAACAAGGCGAAGGTCCTGCAGTACGCCAGGACGGTCAAGGCCAAGGGCCTGAAGCTGCTCGTCGACTTCCACTACTCGGACACCTGGGCGGACCCCGGCAAGCAGTACAAGCCCGCGGCCTGGTCCGGCCACGGCATCGGCCGGTTGCAGACCGACGTCTACGACTACACCTACGACGTGTGCTCGAGCCTCAAGGCACAGGGCACCACCCCCGACAGCGTGCAGATCGGCAACGAGATCAACGTCGGCATGCTGTGGAACGACGGCAAGGTCGTCAACAACGACTTCACGAACCTGAGCCTGCTGCTCAAGGCCGGCTACAACGCGACCAAGGCCTGCAACCCGGGCACGCAGGTGATCATCCACACCGCGAACGCGGACAGCGACGCCCACGCCCGCTGGTTCTACGACGGCATCAGGGCCAAGGGCGTGTCCTGGGACATCACCGGCCTGTCGTACTACTGCATGTGGCACGGCACGCTGTCCAACCTGCACAACGTGATCTCGGACGTGCGGTCCCGCTACGGCAAGCCGGTCGTCATCGCCGAGACGGCGTACCCGTTCACCGCCGACGACGCCGACTCCACCCCCAACTCGGTCACCTCGGGGTGCCCGGGGTACGGCCTCACCTGGCAGGGACAGGGCGCCGAGTTCGCGGCTGTGCAGAACACGGCGCGCAACGCGGGCGCCGTCGGCGTCTTCTACTGGGAGCCGACCTGGTACGCGGTGCCCGGCAACGGCTGGGACCCGGCGGACATCAACGGCAGTGGCGACGGCTGGGACAACATGGCCATCTTCAACTGGACCGGTCACCTCAACCCGAACGTCAGGTGGACCCCCTAGTGGCCTGATCTTCGGCCTGGGCCGCCCTCGAGCCGCCCAGGCCGAAGATCGAGCCGGTCACACCGTGTCGGAGAAGACCTCCTCGCGGGCCCGGCCGAGCGCAGCGACGATCGCGCCGCTCAGCACCGCGTTGCCCTCGACCTCGGTCACCGCGACGGTCGGGCGGCTGGGGCAGATGCGGGCCACCGCCTCCTCGACCCTGGCCGCCAGCGCCTTCCCCCCGGCCCTGCCGACATCTCCGCTCAGCACCACCAGGCCGGGGTCGAGCACGACGGACACCGCGGCGACGCCGATCGCGAGCCGCCCCGCCAGCTCGTCGAGGAACTCCTGGTTGCCCGTGGCCAGAGCCGTACGGACCAGGTCCGCGACGCCGGCGTCCGATTCCGGGCCGGGCTGCAGGCCGTGGGCCCGGCCGAGCCCGACCAGCGCGTCTCCCCCGACGAGACGCTGGAAGGACCCGCTCTGCGGGGCGGTGACGTCGGTCGGCAGCGGCTCCCCCGGGACGGGCAGCCAGCCGATCTCACCCGCGCCCCCGGTGATGCCGCGGTGCAGCCTGCCGCCGAGCATCACCCCGAGCCCCTGGCCGACGCCGGCCCACAGGATCGCGAAGTCCTCCATGCCCCTGGCCGCTCCGTGCGTCTGCTCGGCGAGCGCGGCGAGGTTGACGTCGTTCTCTATGATCACGCAGTCGCCCAGGACGTCTCGCAAACCGGCGAGGACGCCGAGGTGCCAGGCGGGCAGGTCGAAGGAGTAGCGCACCTCACCGCTCATGGGGTCGACGACGCCGCGCGTGCCGATCACCAGGCAGCGCAGCCGGGACAGCTCGACCCGGGCGGCCGCGCAGGCCCGCGTGACGGCGCCGTGGACCATGCGCACCGGGTCGCCCGCGTCGGTCGGATCGACCATGATCTCCGCGACGACGGTCCCGGTGATGTCGGCGACGCCCACGGTCACGCTGTCGGGCAGCACGTCGATGCCCGCGACGTACGCGCTCGCCGGATTGACTCCGTAGAGGGCGGCGTTGGGTCCGCGTCCGCCCGGCCGCTCGCCGGCCGACGTGACCAGCCCCCTGGTCTCCAATCGGGACAGGAGCTGACCTGACGTCACCTTGGAGAGGCCGGTAAGCTCTCCCAACTCGGCCCTGGTCAGCGGGCCCTTGGAGAGGAGCAGTTCCAGTGCCGCACGGTCATTGATCTGCCTGAGCAGCCTGGGTGTTCCCGGTCGTTGAGACACCGGCTGATTCCCCTCTCGTCACGATCCGCTAACACCGGTTTCTTATAAGAAAGTTTCTTGTTAGTTTAGCGCCAGCCACCCCGGAGGCAACCGATCAAGCCTCGGGACGCCATGAGCGCCGACCGAAAGGAGAGCGTCTCGACCAGGTGAGCGGCATTGCCGCCGGCCCGGCCGAGGCGCCCGCCGGACGCGAAGCCGGGAAGGGAGATACCCAACGTGAAGATTGCGAAAATCGCAGCCGTGACCACCACGACCGCTGCGCTGGCTCTTGGACTCGCCGCCTGCAGCAGCGGCGACGACTCCGCCGATTCCACGCCGTCCGCCGCCGCGTCCGATGGAGGCAACGGCCCGCAGTTCGCCGGCCAGTCCCTGAGGGTCTGGCGTCTCGGCGCCCCCACCGAGAACGACGACAAGTTCATGAACGACCTGAACGCCAAGTTCAAGGAGCAGACGGGCGCCGACGTCAAACTCGAGTGGATCCCCTGGCCTGACGCGCAGTCGAAGTGGTCGACCGCGCTGGCCAGCGGCGACGGCCCCGACGTCACGGAGTTCGGCAACGACCAGGTCGCCGCGTGGGTGGAGCAGGGCGCGCTGGCCGACATCACCGACGCGGTGAAGAACGACGCCGAGCTCCAGCAGATCCCGCAGAACCTGTGGGGCTACGAGACGATCGACGGCAAGATCTACGCGGCCCCGTGGGGCGGCGGCACCCGGGCCGTCCTCTACCGCAAGGACTGGTTCGAGAAGCTCGGCATCGAGGTTCCCAAGACCTGGGACGAACTCGTCACCGCGGCCAAGACGATCGTGGAGAAGCAGGGCAAGGACGTCGACGCCTTCGCCTTCAACGGCGGTTCCGACGCGAACATGTCGCTGTCGCCGTTCGTCTGGTCGGCAGGCGGCGACTTCGCGACGTTCGAGGGCGGCAAGTGGGTCGGCAAGCTCACCGAGCCCGCCTTCAAGGAGGGCTTCCAGTTCTACACCGACCTGGTGACCAAGCACGGGGTCTCCGGGAAGGGCCGTCTGACGCAGAACTCCGTCGACATCGCCCAGCGGTTCGCGGCCGGCAAGGTCGGCATGTACGTCACCGGCGGCTGGGACATCAACGCCATCAAGGAGCAGAGCAAGGGCAAGATCGACGAGTCGAAGATGGCCTTCTTCTCGATCCCGGCCAAGGACGGCAGCGGCCCGGCCCCGGCCTTCCAGGGCGGCAACGACATCGCGGTCTGGAACGACGCCAAGAACAAGGACCTCGCCACCCTGTACGTGAAGCTCGCGGCGGGCAAGGAGTTCGGCGTCCGGTACGCCACGAACGGCGGCCTGCTCCCGCTCTACCCCGAGGCGCTGGACCAGCTGGCCCAGGACCCGGCGCAGAAGCCGTTCGCGGACACGTTCAAGGTCGCCAAGGGCTTCCCCGCCTCCCCCAACTGGGCTGAGGCCAACGACACCAAGGCGGTGCTGCAGAACGCGGCCCGTAGCGTGATCGAGGGCAAGAAGACCGTCGACGAGGCCCTGGCGGACGCGAACACCGAGCTCGAGTCCATCCTCAACCAGTAAAGATCATGGCCCATACGTCAACAACCGTCCGGGGCGGAGGGAGCACCTCCGCCCCGTCGCGGCGCAGACGGGCGTCGCGCGGGTCGGGCATGCCCTCATGGCTGATTCCGTACGCCCTCCTCGCTCCCGGCCTCCTGGTCATCGCGGCACTGCTGCTGTATCCGCTGTACCAGATGGTCGACATGTCCTTCCACGACGTGCGGCTGAAGAACCTCCGGGCGATCAACCCGGTCCCCCCGGAATTCGTCGGACTCGAGAACTACACGAAGATCTTCGAATCCGACCTCTTCTGGCCTTCGCTGCGCAACACCCTCCTGTTCGCCGCCGCCGCCGTCGCCCTGACCATCGTGCTCGGCACGCTCGTCGGCCTGCTGCTCCACCGACTCGGTTCGAAGATGTCGATGTTCGTCATCGTCGGTGTGATGGCCGCCTGGGCCACCCCGCCGCCGGCCCAGGCGATCATCTGGAAGTGGCTGTTCGACTCCGACGCGGGAATCGCCAACTGGGCGCTGAACCTGCTGCCCGACTGGCTGTCGAACCTGGTCTTCGGCCGGGCCGACTGGAGCGGCCAGCCCTGGCTCAACGAGCCGTTCACCATCTATCTGGTCCTGACCGTCTCGGTGGTGTGGGCGTCGTTCCCGTTCATCGCGGTGTCGATCCTCGCGGGACTCAAGAGCATCCCCCACGAGCTCTATGAGGCGGCCGAGATGGACGGCTCCGGGCCGATCACGACGTTCGCGAAGATCACCCTGCCGATGCTCAAGCCGGTCTACGCGGTGCTGATCGTGCTGTCGATCATCTGGGACTTCAAGGTCTTCACCCAGCTCTATCTCCTCGCCGGCGGGACCGCGAACCGCGAGGCGTTCAACCTCTCGCTCTGGAGCTACGCCGAGGCGTTCGGCGGAAGCCCGAAGATGGGCCTGGGCGCGGCCGTCGCCGTGGTACTGACCATCATCCTGCTGATCATCACATTTGTGTACGTCCGGCAGATCGTGAAGACGGAGGACGTGCGATGAGCCCGGTCGCTCGTAAGAAACTCGGGAAGTTCGCGCTCAACGGCGCCGGGATCGCCGTGTTCCTCTTCGCGGTCTTCCCGGTCTACTGGATGGTCAGCACGGCCTTCAAACCGAACGACCAGATCTTCACCACGGACTTCATCCCGTTCCCGAGCCCGCCCTCGCTCGACCATGTCGAGCGGGTCTTCACCAAGGGCGTCGCCGGGCACCCGATCTGGCAGTTCCTCATCAACAGCGCGATCGTGGCGCTCTCCACCGTGCTGATCGGCGCGGTGTTCGCGCTGCTCGCCGCCACGGCGGTGTCCAGGTTCCGCTTCCGCTTCCGCACCTCGTTCCTGATCCTGCTGTTGATCGTCCAGATGGTGCCGGCCGAGGCGCTGCTGATCCCGCTGTTCGTGATGGCCAGACGACTCGGCCTGGCCGACCAACTGCTCGGCCTGGTCGTGCTCAACGTCGGCCTGACGCTGCCGTTCTCGATCTGGATGCTGCGCACGTTCGTCGCCGCGGTCCCGAAGGAGCTGGAGGAGGCGGCGTGGATCGACGGCGCCAGCCGCTTCAGCACCTTCTGGCGGGTGCTGTTCCCGCTGGTCGCCCCCGGCCTGGTGGCCACCAGCATCTTCGCCTTCATCACCACCTGGAACGAGTTCGTCATCGCCCTGACTCTGATCGGCGACCAGGGCAAATACACCATGCCGATCGCCCTCAAGTTCTTCGTGGGGCAGCGGTCGACCGACTGGGGCGCCATCATGGCGGCTTCCACGCTGATGACGATCCCGGTCCTCATCTTCTTTCTCCTGGTCCAGCGGCGGATGGTCTCCGGCCTCGTCGCGGGCGCTGTCAAGGGTTAACCCCGCTAGCGCACGGTTACGGCTACCGCCTCACGAGGGAGGTAGCCGTACTGGACCGTGCCCGCGAGCCGTACCCACAACTTGTCACTAAAGGAATCGAGACGTATGTCTGACTTGTGCGCGAGCACCGGGGATCGGGGGCTGCGTCGTCTCGCGGCCGGCACGCTGCTCGTCTCCTTCCAGGGAGCGCAGGCCCCCGACTGGGTTCTGCGCGGCCTGGAGGACGGCTTGGGCGGCGTGACCCTCTTCGGCTTCAACGTGAGCGACCCCGAGCAGGTCGCGGCCCTCACCTCCCAGCTGAACGGTTCCGGAAACCCCGTGATCTCACTGGACGAGGAGGGCGGCGACGTCACCCGGCTCGCCTACCACACCGGCAGCCCCTATCCGGGGAACGCGGCGCTCGGAGCCGTCGACGATGTGGAGCTGACCGAGCGGGTCTACCACTCGATCGGCGCGGATCTCGCCCGGTGCGGGTTGAACCTCGACATGGGCCCCGTCGCCGACATCAACACCGCCGAGGACAACCCGGTGATCGGCACCCGGTCCTTCGGCTCCTCGCCCGACCTCGTCGCGCGGCACACGGTCGCCGCCGTACGCGGCCTGCAGTCCCTGGGGATCGCCGCGTGCGTCAAGCACTTCCCCGGGCACGGCGCGACCACCCAGGACTCGCACCTGGAGATCCCGCTCGTGGCGGCGTCCCGCGAGCTCCTGCGGGAGCGCGAGCTGATCCCGTTCCAGGCGGCCGTCGCCGCCGGCACCAAATCGATCATGACGGCGCACGTGTCGGTCCCCGATCTCACGGGCGACCTGCCCGCCACGCTCAGCGCAGAGGCGCTGACCACCCTGCTGCGGCGCGAGATGGGCTACGACGGCGTGGTGATCTCCGATGCCCTCGACATGCACGCCATCACCGAGGGCGTCGGCCTGGTCGGCGGCGCCGTGCTCTCGCTGGCGGCCGGCTCGGACCTGCTGTGCCTGGGACCGCTGCCCACGGCGGAGGACATCGATCGCGTGCTGACCGGGATCGTCGAAGCGGTCGCCGACGGCCGGCTGGCGGCCTCCCGTCTCGAAGAGGCGGCCGAGCGGGTCGACCGGCTGCGTAAGTGGTTCGCCATGCCCCGCCAGAACCCGGCGGAGAGCAACGGCATCGGCCTGGACGCCGCCCGGCGCGCGGTCACCCTGTCCGGCTCGGTGACGCCGCTGACCGACCCGTTCGTGATCGAGGTCGACACCCCGCCGACCATCGCCGTGGGCGATGTCCCGTGGGGGATCGCGCCGTGGCTGCCCGACGCCGAGATCGTCCGGATCAAGCTCGACGACGCCGACGTCCGCGCGCTGCTCGGCCGGGCAGACGGCCGTTCGCTGATCATCGTGGTCAAGGACGCCCACCGCTATCCGCGTACCAGGACCCTGGTCTCCGCGCTGCTCGCCGTCAGGCCGGACGCGACCGTGGTGGAGATGGGTCTGCCCATCTGGCGGCCCGGCGCCGCCGCCTACATCGCGACGTACGGCGCGGCCAGGGCCAACGCCCAGGCCGCCGCGGAACTCCTGACCGGCTGAGCGCGGCACCGCCCCCACCCGCCGTGATCTTGCGAATTCTCGCGGACGCATGCCTGGAGCAGGCACCCTCCCCTTCGTGATCTTGCAGTTCCGCGCAGACCCATGCCCCGACCAGGGCGTACGCCCTTGGTGATCTTGCACGTGCCCGTCAACTTCAAGATCACCAAAGGCATCGGCGCAGCTCAGGAACCTCATCTGCGAGTTTCTGCAAGATCACGGAATGAATCCCTGCAGGTCAGGAGGGCACGCTGCAAGGATTCGCAAGATCACGGGGAGCGGGAGGGGGGTCAGGCGGAGGAGGCGAAGATCTCTTCGCGGGCACGCTCGAGCGCGGCCAGGACCGCACCGCGCAGCACGGGCCCGCCGGTCACCTCGCTGGTGACGACCTCGGGCCTGATGGGGCAGATCCTGGCCACCGCCTCCTCCACCCGGGAGGTCAGGCCCGCTCCCCCGGCCAGGCCCACCTCCCCGGCCAGCACGACCAGGCTGGGATCGAGCACCACGCACACCGACGCCACCCCGAGCGCGAGGCGTGAGGCGATCTCGTCCAGCAGCCGCTCGCCGCCGGGCCCCGCCGCAACGGCCTGCGTCACGCACTCGGCCGCCGTCGACCCGGTGAAGCCGTACGTCCCGGCGAGCTCGGTGACGGCCTCGGCGCTGACGAGCGACTGGAGACCGCCGGCGAGCGACGGCAGCCGGCCCGGTGTGGCCTTCACGTCCGCGGCCAGCGGAACGCCGGGCACCGGCAGATAGCCGATCTCCCCCGCACTGCCCGACCTGCCGCGGTGCAGCCGCCCGCCGAGCATGACGGCCAGGCCGATGCCGCGGCCCACCCAGACGAGCACGAAGTCGTCCACCTGCTGGGCGGCCCCCTGCACCCGCTCGGCGATCGCCACGAGGTTGACGTCGTTCTCGATGATCACGTCGCGGCGCAGATCCCTGGCCAGTGCCTCGTGAATGCCCTCGTGCCAGTGCGGCAGGTCGAACGAGAACCGTACGTCTCCGGTGCGCGGGTCGACCACGCCCGGCGTGCCGATCACGACGCCGCGCAGTTTCGACAGGGCCACCCGGCCGGACCGGCACGCCTTCACCACCGCGTTGTGGACGATCGACACCGGATCGTCATGGCCGTGCGGGGAGGCCGTGACCTCCGCCACGACATCCCCCTTGACGTCGGCCACGGCCGCGGTGACCGAGTCGGGGCCCACGTCGAGACCGGCGACGTAGGCGCACGAGGGGACCACGCCGTAGAGCGCGGCGTTCGGCCCGCGGTTGCCGGCCTGCTCCCCCACGACCTCCACGAGCCCGCGCTCCTCCAGCCGCGCCAGCGTCTGGGAGGCCGTGACCTTCGACAGCCCGGTCAGCTGGCCGATCTGACCACGGGTCAGCGGCCCCGACGCCATCAGCAGTTCCAGGGCGGCCCTGTCGTTGATCTCTCGGAGCAACCTGGGCACGCCAGGACGTCGCGCCATGCTCCTGCTTTCTATGCTCGGTCCCGCCACGCCGTCACACTCTGCCCGTTTAATCGCCAACAAAGGTTCACTTAATCGCCAACAAAGCTTCCTGAAAGCTTACCGACCCCCCGGCCGGAAGGAGCGCCCTCCCGGCTCTTCCGTGGAAACGCTCCCACACCCCGCCCGCACAAGGCGGTCACGAGCGCGGAACCGTTGCCCTCCCACTCGCGAAGTACGAGGATCACTCATGTCTTCGACAGAGGAGAGCACATGGCCGGACAGGTCACCGAGCGCCGCGACACCCCCATGATGCGGTGGATTCCTTGCCGGATCGAAACCCCGACCGCCATCGCCCTCGGCGTCCTCCTGCTCACCGACGCGCTGCGCGTCTTCCTACCCTCGCTGATCACCCTGTACGGCAGGGCCGGTGAGACCCCGCCGGAACAAATGGGGATCTTCGCCGCGCTGTGGTTCGTGCTGCCCTTCGCCGCCGTCCCGATCGCACGGGTCACCCGTGCCCGGCCGATCCAGCTCTGCGGAGCGGTCCTCCTCGTCGCGGCTCGGCTCGTCCTCCAGACGGCGGACGGCGGCGACCTTCAGCTCTACGTCTCCGCGGCCGGCGTGTGCGCCGGCCTGTTCTTCCTGTACGGAACCGCACGCACGGCCGCGCGCGAGGCGGTTCCCGTGGGCCTGGCCGCCGGACTGGCGGTCTCCGTCGTCGCGCACCTGCTGCTCGACCGGGTTGACCTGGTCTGGCGGGACGGTCCGCTCCCCTGGCTCGCCGTGACGGCCGTCGGCGTCGCCTTCCTCGCGGCCGTACGGCTCTCGCCACCGTCGGCGGGCGACCTCGCCCCCGCGGCCGTGTGGTTCCTGTTCGGCCCCGTCCTTCTGATCTCGGGCATGACCACGGGCGCCGTCCTCTTCCCCGGTGACGTGTGGGAGCAGCATCCGGCGGCGCTCACCGCGCTCGGCGTGGCGCTGCATGTGGTCGCCCTGTGCTGGGGCGTCGTCGTCGCGCGTACGAGCGGGTGGGTCTGGTGGACGGTGATCCTGGCGGTCGCGACGGTGGCGTGGACCGTGACGCCGGCCTCGCCGTCCACCCTGGTCGTCCCTCTGGCACTCGGCGGCTGCCTGCGTCTCGCCGCTGCCGCGCGAACCGCTCCGGACCGCGCGCCACGGGGCGGCGGGGCCGTCCTCGGCGGCATGGTGGTCTTCCTCGTCGGGACGTTCCTCTACTACGCGGCCTACGACACCGATCTCGGCTTCCCGAACTTCGTGGTCCCGATCGCGGCGGCCGTGCTGGTAGCGGGCACGAGCGCGAAGGTCTCCCGGCGCCGCCCCGTCACGTCCGCCCGGTGGCCGGTCGGCCGATGGCTGCCGGCCTCCCTGGCCCTGGCGGCGCTCGCGGCCGTGCTGACCTGGCAGCCGACCCCGGACGAGCGGGAGGCGACCCGGCCCGAGTTCACCCTCATCGCGTACAACATCCGGATGGGGTTCGGCCTCAAGGGACGGCTCGACCTGGACCGGATGGCGGGCTGGGCCCGCGAGCAGCGGCCCGACGTGGTGCTGCTCAGCGAGGTGGACCGGGGATGGATGCTCAACGGCGGTCATGACGACCTGGCCAGGATCTCCCGGGGCCTCGGCATGCGCTACTACTTCGCCCCGGCGGCCGACCGGCTCTGGGGCGACGCGCTGCTCACGAACCTTCCGGTCCGGCAGGTCGTCTCGCACCCGCTGGGCGGACACGACCATCCGACCGGCGCCCAGGCCCAGGCGATCGTGCTCACCGTCGGCGGCAGGGAGGTCGGGATCGTGAACACCCATCTGCAGGCCCCTCCCGGCCAGGCTCCCGAGGCGGCGGCCGTCGTCCGGGCATTGGCCGAGCCGAAGGGCGGGACGACCCGGCCGGTGCTGCTCGCCGGGGACCTCAACACCACCCCCGACGATCCCGAGATGCGGGTCCTTTCCGCCGCCGGACTGTCCGACCCGCTGCTTTCGCTCGGCGACCCGCCCACGTCACCGGCGGACGCGCCGGTGAAGCGCATCGACCACGTGCTCCTCGGGCCCGGGCTGCGGGCGGTCGAGGCCCGGGTGCCGAGAGTCCCGTTCTCCGACCATCTTCCGGTGGTCGTACGGCTCCGCCTCGACTGACCGGCGAACCACCACGGTCCCTCACCAGGGCGATGAGGTGAGCCCGCCGTCCAACGAACGCCTACCAGGCGGGATAATCGACCACATGCGACTTTCTGCCCGTGTCGACTACGCCCTCCGTGCCGCCGCCGAGCTCGCCGCCGCGGGCGAGGGGCCGACAACGGTCGGCGAGCTGGCCAAGGGACAGGACATGCCCCCCAAGTACCTGGAGAACATCCTGCTGCAGATGCGCCGGGCCGGCCTGGTCCGCGGCCAGCGTGGTCCCGAGGGGGGCTACGTCCTGGCCCGGCCGGCCGCTCAGATCTCCCTCGCCGACGTGATCAGGGCGGTGGACGGCCCGTTGGCCAACGTCCGGGGTGAGCGTCCGGAACACGTCGGATACCAGGGCGCCGCCCAGGCGCTGCAGGAGGTGTGGATCGCGCTGCGCGCGAGCGAGAGGGCGATCCTGGAAGAGGTGACCCTGGAACACCTCGCCAAGGGCGATCTGCCCGCCCGGGTGACCGACCTCGCCTCCGATCCCGCGGCGTGGAACTCCAACCCGTCGGTCTGAGCGGCGCGCGGCCGTGCCAGAAGGCGATGCCGTATACCGGACCGCGCGGCGGCTCAGGGAGGCGCTCGACGGACGGGTGCTGACCCGGTCGGACTTCCGGGTTCCCCGCCACGCGACCGCCGATCTGCGCGGCCGGGCGGTGCTCACCACGATCTCTCGCGGCAAGCACCTGCTGACGCGCGTGGCGGGCGGTCTGACCGTGCACACCCATCTGCGGATGGACGGAAGCTGGCGGGTCGCCCCCGCGGGACGTCCGCTGCCCCGCGGCGACGTCGTACGGCTCGTGCTCGCGAACGAGCGGTGGCAGGCCGTCGGGATCAGGCTCGGCGTCGTCGACCTCGTGGCCACGGACCACGAGGACCGGGTCGTCGGCCATCTCGGGCCCGACCTGCTCGGCCCGGATTGGGACGCCGCGCGGGCCGCGCGCAACCTGGGCGAGCACCCCGGCCGCGGCATCGCGGAGGCACTGCTGGATCAGCGCAATCTTGCCGGGATCGGCACGATCTGGCGGGCCGAGACGCTGTTCGCCGCGCGTCTATCGCCCTGGCGCACGGTGGGGTCGATCTCACCGGACGCGCTGGAGGAACTGGCCGGGCTCGCCCACGCTCTCATGGACGCGAGCAAGGACGCGCCGCTGCCGGTCACGACGGGTGATCGCCGGCCGGGCAGGTCGATGTTCGTGTACGGCAGGGCGGGCCGGCCGTGCCGCCGATGCGGGGCCCCGATCCGACGCGGCGAGACGTCGTCGGCCACCGGCCGAGGGGCCGAGCCGTACGAACGGCTGATCTTCTGGTGTCCCGTGTGCCAGGCGGAGGAACTCCGGACGGAGGGATAGCTGCCGTACCCGGCGAACCCCGGACTCACCCGGAGTCACACCGGCATCGCCGGCAGGACGGCCGCGACGGGCCGGAAAACGCCGTGGTCAGGCGGCGACCATGTCCTTGACCTCCGGGCTGTACCCGCGGAAGTCCTCGTCGAACTCGGTGTCGGGAATGCCGGCGGGCACGGACTCGGGGATCGGCAGGCGTTCGCGCTCCGGCACGTCGGCCAGGACCGGGGCGGCCTGCAGCTCGGCCAGCGCGAACTGGTCGGAGACCTCGCGCAGCACCTGCGACAGCGGCACGCCCAGCGCACCGCAGATCGAGGCGAGCAGCTCCGAGGAGGCCTCCTTCTGGCCGCGTTCGACCTCGGAGAGGTAACCGAGCGAGACGCGCGCCAGCGTGGACACCTCGCGCAGCGTGCGATTCTGGCGCATACGCAACCTTCGCAGCACGTCACCCAGCAGCTGACGCAGCAGGATCATCTGTCGCTCCCTCCCGGAGGGGGGCGCCTTCACGACGCCTCGCGCGGTGGGCTCATGTCGCCCCTTCTTCGAATGTCCTTCGTGCATGCTCCTCGCCGTCACCGTTGGTTCGCTCGGCCCTCTCGCCGGGCGCGCGCCTGACTTGCTCCTCGCCGATGGCTCACGGACCTCACTCACAGCTCCACCGTACCTGTAGAGAGCAACACCGCGGCAGACCGTGGTGAGCATGTTCGCTGGTGACGTAACGCGGTAATCACCCGGAATGTTCCCCCATATTTGCCTCCAGCACACCTCTAAGCAGGCTTAAAGCCGCTCGGCAGGTTCCCTGCCTGATCTGGTCCCTGCCCCCGTCGAGGACGATGTCACGGTGCCGGATCCGGTTTTCCGGACCGGCCAGCGCGATGTGCACCGTGCCCACCGGTCTGCCGTCCTGCGGGTCGGGGCCGGCGACCCCGGTGACCGCGAGGCCGTAGTCCGACCTCGTGAGTTCGCGCACCCCCCGCGCCATCGCGGCCGCGACGTCGGGGTGCACCGCACCCTCCCTGGCGAGCAGGTCGACCGGCACACCGAGCAGCGCGGCCTTTAGGTCGGTCGCGTAGGCCACCACCCCGCCGCGGAAGGCCGCGGACGCTCCCGCCGGAGCCGTCAGCGTCGCTCCGATCAGACCTCCGGTCAGCGACTCGGCGACCGAGACGGTGGCCCCGCCGTCCACCAGCAGCTCCAGGACACGCGCCGTCTCCGCCGCGGCCTCTCCCGCCGTCCCGTCGGTCACCATGCCCTCCCGTGCATCGACGTGCCTTCACCCGCCCCGTGCCCTGGCCGCGACCTGCCGCAGCCGGATCGCCCGCACCACGTAGTCGAGGCCGGTTCCCACCGTGACGGCCAGCGCGAGTCCGATGGCCACCCACCTGACCGGGGCGGGCACCACCGGCACGATGTAGAGCGCGATGGCGGCGATCTGCAGGACGGTCTTGACCTTGCCTCCGTAGCTCGCCGGGATCACGCCGTGCCTGATGACCAGGAACCGCAGCAGCGTGACCCCCGCCTCCCTGGCCAGGATCACGACGGTCACCCACCAGGGGAGCTCACCGAGAAAGGACAGGCTCACCAGACCGGCGCCGATCAGGGCCTTGTCCGCGATCGGGTCGGCGATCTTGCCGAAGTCGGTGATCAGCGCGTACTTCCGGGCCAGCCAGCCGTCGAGCTGGTCGGTGAACGACGCGAGAAGGAAGACGCCGAGCGCAGCGAGCCGCCAGGTGGGGCCCTCCAGGAACAGGAAGACCGTGAAAACCGGCACGATCACCAGTCGTCCGATGGTCAGCGCGTTCGCGATGTTCCAGGTGCTCACCCGTCGCGTCGTCGGGACGGACGACGGGGCGGACACGGACGGCGCGGGCTGCGGGACGAGGGGCGGCTCGCTGCGCTCCGTCATGGGCCTGCCTTGATCCGGGCGATCAGGTCGACCCCTTCGGCGTCGACGGCGACGGCCTGGACGATCCGGCCGGGGACCAGTCCGATCCCCTGGACGGTGACCGAGCCGTCCACCTCTGGGCCCTGGTGCGCCGCACGGCCCTCATATCCCCCGTCCCCCAGGTCCTCGTCGATCAGAACCTCGAGGTCGGTGCCGATGCGCTCCTCGGCGCGCTGGGCGGTCAGTTCCTCGGCCAGTTCGCTCAACGCGGTCACCCGTTCGTCGATCACTTCCCGGTCGAGCTTGCCCTCGAAGGAGAACGCCTCGGTGCCCTCCTCGTCGGAGTAGCCGAAGACACCGATCACATCGAGCCTGGCCTCCTCCAGGAAGCCCACCAGCGTGTCGAAGTCGCCGGGGGTCTCGCCGGGGAAGCCCACGATGAAGTTGGACCGGATGCCCGCCTCCGGCGCGCGCTCGCGGATCCGCGCCAGCAGATCGAGGAACCGCTCGGCATCGCCGAACCGGCGCATCCGCCGCAGCAGCGGGCCGCTGACGTGCTGGAAGGACAGGTCGAAGTACGGCGCCACGCCCTCGGTTCCGGTGATCACATCGAGCAGGCCGGGCCGCAGCTCGGCGGGCTGGAGATAGTTGACCCGAACCCGCTCGATGCCCTCGGTCGCGGCGATCCGCGGCAGCAGCTTCTCCAGCGCGCGCAGATCGCCCAGGTCCTTGCCGTACGACGTCGAGTTCTCGCTGACGAGCACGATTTCCGTGACGCCCTGCCCGGCCAGCCACCGGGCCTCGGCCAGCAGGTCCTCCGGCGGGCGGGAGACGTAGGAGCCGCGGAACGCCGGGATCGCGCAGAACGTGCAGCGGCGGTCGCAACCGGAGGCGAGTTTCATCGAGGCGACCGGGCCACCGCCCAGCCGCTTCCTGAGCGTCCTGGGGCCGCTGGCCGGCGCCACGCCGTCCGGCAGGCTCTCGTCGGCCCGGCGCCTGTCGGACGGCGCGCCGTGGCCGGGGATGCTCGCACCCGAGGCGGCGGCCGCGCGGGCGACCGGTGTGATGGGCAGCAGCGTCCGCCGGTCGCGCGGCGAGTGCGGCTTGAGCGCCTTGCCCGCCAGCACGTCGTCGAGCCGCTCCCCGATCTCGGTGTAGTCGTCGAAGGAGATCACGGCGGCTTCGGGCAGCGCCTCGGCGAGCTGCTCGCCGTACCGCTCGGCCAGACAGCCCGCCGCGACCACCTTGGCGCCCGTGTCGGCCGCCGCGAGCAGGGTGTCGATCGAGTCCTTTTTCGCCGAGTCGATGAACCCGCAGGTGTTGACGACGACGATGTCGGGATCTTCGTCTCCCAGGCGCCACCCGGCAGCGTCGAGCCGCGCGGCCAGTTCCTCGGAGTCGACCTCGTTGCGGGCACAGCCCAGCGTGATCAGCGAAACGGTTCGGCGAGCAGACATGATGAAACTACGGTATCGGCAGTTGGCCCTCAGCGGGGACCCGGGCCGCCCGCCTCGAAGGTGCGCACCACCGTCTGGCCGTCCTTGCCGAGGGCGCCGACGTCCTTGCCGTTGACCTCCAGCCGTACGGCTCCCGCGTCGCGGACGGTCACCCGCATCCGGCCCTTGGCCGTCCAGGTCGTCGCCTTGCCCTGCGTCAGCGTGCCCTGGAAGACCTTGTGGCCCTGGCCGTCCCTGACGTTCACCCACGTCGGCTTCTTCGCGACGGCCTTGAGCGTGACGACGCCGCGCGCCTGCGCGGGCCGGCCGGGCTCGTGGGCCTGATGGGCTCCCGCGTTCGGCACGGCGATGGGGAGCTGGGCCGCGGTCTCCCCCGCCTTGCCGCCGGAGCCGCTCAGCAGCCGCACGACGGCGAACACCACGACGAGGGCCAGCGCGACGGCGACGGCCATGGTCCAGCTCGGGGCATGCCGCGACCGGTTCCTGACGAGGTCTTCCCCGCGGAACACGGCGGACGCCCGGACCGGGGACCGCGAGCCGGCGTGGAGCTCGTCGTACTGCCGGACCAGGTCCTCGGCGTCCAGTCCCAGGCTGCCGGCGAGGGCCCGGATATGGCCGCGCGCGTAGAAGTCGCCGCCGCAAACGGAGAAGTCATCTCGCTCGATGCCTTCGATGACACCTTCGCGGATGCGCGTGCGATCGCTGAGCTGAGCCACGGTCAGATCAGCTCGCTGCCGCGCTTCCGACAACGCAGCGCCAACGCTCATAGGTCGCCCCCTTGTCCGAGCTGCCGCTCGCCCTACATTGCGTAGTTAGTCCCATTCAACCAGTAGTCTGCTACGCAACGTACTCGGAGGTCTACCCAAAGTTATTCAATCTCCCCGGAGATCGGCCAGGAGGGCGGGCAGGTCGTCGGGCTTGACCAGCACCTCCCGTGCCTTCGACCCCTCGCTCGGGCCCACCACCTCGCGGCTCTCCAGCAGGTCCATCAGCCGCCCCGCCTTGGCGAAGCCGACCCGCAGCTTGCGCTGGAGCATCGAGGTCGATCCGAACTGGGTCGAGACGACCAGTTCGGCCGCCTGGATCAGCAGGTCGAGGTCGTCGCCGATCTCTTCGTCGATCTCCCGCTTGGCGGTCGCGGGCGCGGCCACGTCCTCGCGGTACTCGGCCTGCATCTGGGTCTTGCAGTGGGCGACGACGTCCGCGATCTCCTTCTCGGAGACGAACGCGTTCTGCAGCCGCATCGGCTTGCTGGCGCCCATGGGCAGGAACAGCGCGTCGCCCTGCCCGACCAGTTTCTCGGCCCCCGGCTGGTCGAGGATGACCCTCGAGTCGGCCAGCGACGAGGTCGCGAACGCCAGCCGGGAGGGCACGTTGGCCTTGATCAGCCCGGTGACGACGTCGACCGACGGCCGCTGCGTCGCGATCACGAGGTGGATGCCCGCGGCTCGGGCGAGCTGCGTGATGCGGACGATCGAGTCCTCGACGTCCCGGGGGGCGACCATCATCAGGTCGGCGAGCTCGTCGACGATCACCAGCAGGTAGGGATAGGGCTGGTACACCCGCTCGCTGCCGGGCGGCGGCGTCAGCTTGCCCGCCCTGACCGCCTTGTTGAAGTCGTCGATGTGCCGGAAGTTGTTGGCCGCGAGGTCGTCATAGCGACGGTCCATCTCGCCCACGACCCATTCGAGGGCCTCGGCGGCCTTCTTCGGGTTCGTGATGATCGGCGTGATGAGGTGGGGGATGCCCTCGTAGGTGTTGAGCTCGACGCGCTTGGGGTCGACGAGCACCATCCGCACCTCGTCCGGTGTCGACCGCAGCAGGATCGAGGTGATCAGTCCGTTGATGCAGGTGGACTTACCGGCCCCGGTGGCGCCCGCGATGAGGATGTGCGGCATCTTGGCCAGGTTGGCGACGATCGTACGGCCCTCGACGTCCTTGCCGAGGCCCACGATCATCGGGTGATGGTCACGCTGGGCCACCTCAGAGCGCAGCACGTCGCCGAGTGACACCAGATCCTTGTCGACGTTGGGGATCTCCACCCCGATCGCCGACTTGCCGGGGATCGGCGACAGGATCCGGACATCCGCCGATTTAACGGCATAAGCGATGTTCTTGGTGAGCGCGGTGACCTTCTCGACCTTGACCGCCGGGCCCAGTTCGATCTCGTACCGCGTCACGGTCGGGCCACGGGTGAAGCCGACGACCTGCGCGTCGATCGCGAACTGCTCCAGCACGCTGGTCAGCGCGTTCACGACCGTCCGGTTCGCCTTGGTCTCCGGCTTCGGCGCGGTGCCCGGCCGCAGCGTCTGCAGATCCGGCAGGACGTACGGCCCGGCCTGTGTCGACAGCATGAGCTGCTCGACCTTGCGCGGCGCCGGGGTCGGCAGCGGCGGCTGCGCCGCATGTCCCGGCTGCCCGGCCTGCCCCGACTGTGCCGACTCCCTGGACCGGGCGGCCTCGGCGGCCTCCGCTGCGCCGGTCTCGTCCACCAGACCGGGCACGATCTCCGGGGAGTGCTCCTTCAGCACGGGCGTGTCGTACGGCTTGGCGCCGGCCTCGCCGTCGCCCGGCCGGTCGCCGTCCCCCGCCCGTCTGCGCGGCCGCTTCTTCGGTGTGGCCGGCCTGGACTTGGGCCGGGAGGCGTCGGGAGCCCCCTCAGGCCGGTGGAAGAGCATGTGCTGGATCTCGGCCAGCCGCTCGGGGACGCGGTGGACGGGGGTCGCCGTGATCACCAGCACGCCGAACCCCGACAGCATCAGCAGCAGCGGAATCGTGATGAACGGCGGCAGGATGCTCGACGGCGGGGCCGACACCATGAAGCCGAGCATGCCGCCGGCCTCCGACACGTGCCCCATGCCGTCGTTCGGCCCGCCCGACGGGTACGGCGTGCCGTGCGCGACGTGGACGATCCCGAGGATTCCGGCGAGCAGCGCGGCCCACCCGATGCCCATCCGGCCGGTCTCGGCGTTCTGGTCGGGGTGGCGCAGCAGCCGCCAGGCGAGCAGCGCCAGCAGCACCGGGACCGCCCAGCCGAGCGCGCCGACCGTGCCGCGCACCACCGCGTCCACCACGGCGGCCGCCCCGGTCTTGGTGTCGCGCCAGGTCATCGCGGCCACCACGATGGCGGCGGCGAGCACCGCCAGGCCGGCCCCGTCGCGGCGGTGTGCCGGGTCGAGATCGCGCGCCCCCTGCCCGAGCGCCCTGGCGGCCCCGCCCAGCGCGTTGGCGATCAAGGACCACAGGCCCATGATGAGCTTGCCGATGATCAGAAAGACCCAGCTGATCGGGTCCTGACCGGCCGCGACGGGGTGCTTCTGCGCCGGTTTGCGGGCAGACTTGCCCGCGGCCCGGCTACGGGAGGCTGGGCGCTTCGCGGAAGCCGTACGGGACCCGGAGCGCGGCGTCGGGCGCTTGCCGGACCCCTGTCCGGACGTACGGGCGGCCATGGTGCCGAAGTTACTCCGGAGAGCGGGAGATTTCCCGGAGGCTCGCCGACAGGAGAGGATCAGAGGGCACGGCGTTGCCGTACGGCGAGGCGTTCGATGCGGTCCCTTGCCTCGAACAGGCAGGCGGTGATCTCCTGCTCGCGCTCGTCGGTGAGCCGCGGGATGGGCACCGAGCAGCTGATGGCGTCACGTGGCGGGTCGGTGATGCGCAGGGCGACGCCGAAGCAGCGCACTCCCTCGGTGTTCTCCTCGCGGTCCACCGCGTACCCGTGCTCGCGTACCTCGCCCAGGTCGGCCAGGAGCCGTACGGGATCGGTGATGGTGTGCCGCGTCAGCGCGGGCAACTCCGGCGGCAGCATCGCGCGCACCTCCTCGTCGTCGCGGCCGGCGAGGATCGCCTTGCCGAGCGAGGTGGTGCTCGCCGGCAGGCGGCGGCCGACGCGGGAGAACGGCCGCAGGTAGTGGCGCGAGGCCCGGGTGGCGAGATAGACGACGTCGAAGTGGTCCAGCCGGGCCAGGTGCACGGTCTCGCCGGTGGCCTCGGCCAGCCAGTCGAGCGCGTCCCTGGCGATCTGCACCACCGGGTCGCCGTCGATGTACGTCGCGCCGACCAGCAGCGCCCGCATGCCGATGCGGTAGAGCGTTCCGGTGACGTCGGTCTCGATCCAGCCGAGATCGACCAGCGTGCGCAGCAGGGCGTGCAGGCTGCTCTTGGGGTAGCCGAGCTTGCCCTGCAGGTCGGTGAGGCTGTGCAGGCCGGGATACTGTGCGAGGAAGTCGAGCAGCTCGACCGTACGGAGCGCCGACTTCACGTGTGGCACCGGTTCCGCCATTTGTAACCTCCCTGACCGCGGTCCGCCTCCTATTGTGGTCCGGTTCCCCGGCCGGGCTCGCCCGCCCGGCTCCGCCGGCCGGACGGAGGGGTCCGTACACGGCCGGAAGGGGGAGGGCCGGCACGTGGTCAGGTACGCACCGGCCCTCGTCTTGGGACGTCAGCCGCCACGCGCCCGCTTCCATTCGGCCTGGGCGTCGGTCAGCTTCCGCGCCAGGACGTCGAGGAACTCCTGGGGCTTCAGCCGGCCGAGCAGCACCTTCTGGAAGAGCGGCTCGGTGTCGGCCTTCGTGATGGAGGAGAAACGCGGAAGGTGGTACGGGGGCGAGACCACCGCGGTGTCCGGGTCGTTCAGCGTGTCGACGGCCGCCTTGAGGTGCGGCAGCTCGGCGACCCAGGCGTCGCCCTGGGCCTCGGTGTTGGCCGGGATCTGCCCGGTCCGCCGGTTCCAGTAGCCGTTGCTCTCCGCCGAGACCAGGAACTCCACGAACTTCCAGGCCGCCGCCTTGTGCTCGCTGTTCCTGAACACCGCGAAGCCGTCCACGGGATTGGCGACGACCGTGTGCCTGCCCGTCGGCCCGACCGGCAGCGGGAACGCGCCGATCCGGTCGGCGCCGTGCACCTTCACGTGGTCGTTGTACGAACCGAGGTTGTGGTGCATCATCGCGATCTTCCCGGTGGCGAAGGCGGCGACCATCTCCGGGAAGTCGTTGGCGATGTCGGTCTCGGGGGTGTTCTTCCGGTAGATCCCGGCCATCCTGGTGAGGAACTCCGTGTTCCTCGGGTCGTTGACCGTGCTCTTGCCGGAGGCGTCGAAGAACCGGGTGATTCCGGAGTAGGAGTACATCTCGGCGAGGAGCTGGAAGATCGATCCGGCTCCGCCCCGGATCGTGTAACCGTACCGACCGGAGGCATCGGTCAGCCTGTCCGCCTCGGCGAAGAACTCGTCCCAGGTGGCCACGGGCTCGGGCAGCAGGTTCTTGAGGTACCAGATCACGTCCATGTTGGAGGTGTTCGGGACCAGGTAGAGCTCACCGTCCGGTGCCGCCTGACGGCTGGACTCGAGCATGCCGGCGGCCAGCCTGCCCTTGACCGTGCTCCCGGCCAGCCAGCCCTCGGCCGGCTCCAGCGCCCGCCGGTCCACCAGAGCGGCGAGATAGGAGGTGGTGACGCCGCCGACGTCGGGCGTGTCACCGGCCGCGATCGCCGCATCGTACTTCTGCTGGACCGAGGCGATCGGAACGCCGACGTACTCGACGTCGATCGCCGGGTTCGCCTCCTCGAAGCGCTTGATCAGTTCCTGGTAGATCGGGGCGCGGCTGCCCCCGTTGTTGTCCCAGAACGTTATCGTCGTCCTGCCCGCGTCGACGGTGGGGCCCGAGGGGCCGCAGCCCCCGGCGGCGACCGCGAGTAGGGCGACCGCCACCGCGCCGAGCAGGCGGTGTCCGCGTCGGACCGACCCGGCCCCACCCCGGCCGGGCCTCGTGCGGTTCCCGGACATCGGCGAGTGCGGCACGGCATCGCGGCGCATCGTCGCCACCGGCGCACCTCCTCGCCTGACACTCCCACGAGCAGACACATGCTCGAACCGTGTTCATGAACGTGGACAGGTCCTCTACGGTGGCGGCCCACCCCGAGGGCTGTCAAGGGCCCGCGCCCGATCGAAATTTTTGGCCGGAAACCTTTCGGTGATTTCCCGTTCCGTCTTGACCGGGCGCACCGCACGGCCGTACGGTCCCTGTTCATATACATGAATGCAGTTCATAATCATGTCGAAGGACAGCTCATGCGCAGCAGTGCACTCCTCCTGTCAGCCGTCCTCGCACTCGGGGCGGCCACACCCGCGCAGGCCGTGACGGATCCGAGCAGCGCGTCGACCACCCGATCAGCGCAGAACATCCCGTCCGGCCAGACCTCCTCCGCCGGCCGAGACCGGCCGGACCGGGGCGACCTGCCGGGACGTTTCGACCGGCTCGGCCGCCAGACGCTGCCCGCCGGCGACGGCTGGGCCTCCTCGGGCACGGGAACGACCGGCGGGACCGCCGCCCCCGCCTCGAACGTCCACGTGGTCGCCGACCGGGACCAGCTCGCCACCGCCCTGAAGGCGCCGTCCCCCAAGATCATCTATATCAAGGGCGTGATAGCCCCCGCTAATACCTGCGACGACTACGTGCGGAACGGCTATTCGCTGAGCGCCTACCTGGCCGCCTACGACCCACAGGTGTGGGGGCGGGCCAGCGAGCCGTCGGGGCCGATGGAGGAGGCCAGGGTCGCCTCGGCCGCCGCCCAGACCGCTGACATCAAGCTCAAGGTGTCGTCGGACACCACGATCGTCGGCCTGCCCGGCGCCACCATCCGCGGCATCAGCCTGCACGTCGACAAGGTCGACAACGTCATCATCCGCAACATCCGGTTCGAAGACGCCGCCGACTGCTTCCCCCAGTGGGATCCCACCGACGGTACGGACGGCAACTGGAACTCGCTGTACGACAACGTCTCCGTCACCGGATCGACCCACGTCTGGATCGACCACAACACGTTCACCGACGGCGCCAACCCGGACTCGTCCCAGCCGATCTACTTCGGCAGGCCGTACCAGGTGCACGACGGGGAACTGGACATCACCCACGCGTCCGACCTCGTGACGGTGTCATGGAACAGGTTCGCCGACCACGACAAAACCATGCTGATCGGCTCGACCAACAACCCTGCCAACGATGCCGGCAAGCTCAACGTGACCGTGCACCACAACCACTTCTCGAACGTGCTGCAGCGGCTGCCACGCGTACGCTTCGGCAAGGTGCACATCTACAACAACCTCTACGACATCCCGGACCCGAGGACGTTCATCTACGCCCTGGGCGTCGGCGTCCAGTCACAGATCTACGCGGAGGCCAACCTTTTCCGGCTGGGCCGCGGCGTCAAGCCCGACACGGTGCTCCACGACTGGGGCGGCACCGCGCTCACCGCGAAGAACAACCTGATGCGCGTCGACGGCAGGCAGCGCCCGGTCGACCTCGTCGGCGTGTACAACGCGGCACACGACCCCGACCTCGGCTCCGACGCCGGGTGGACGCCGACCCTGCACACCCGGATCGACCCCGCCGCCGCCGTCCAGGGGACCGTCGCCCACCGCGCCGGGGCCGGTCACCTGTCCTGACCGGCCCCGGCCCAGCCCGCCGGACCGTACGGCTCGCGCCCCGGCAGGACGCGAGCCGTACGCCACGGTGGGTGGGGCAGGTCAGGCCCGGAGGCGGCCGTCCACCCGCTGCGGCACCCCGAGGGGGTTGTCGTCACGCAGTTCGAGGGGGAGCAGGTCGGCCGGCCAGTCCTGGTAGGCGACCGGGGTCTGCCACCGCATGATGGCCGCCGCCCCCACGGAGGTGTGCGCGGCGGCCGTCGAGGCGGGCCACGGGCCGCCGTGATGCATGGCCCAGCACACCGCGACTCCGGTCGGCCAGCCGTTCCAGATCAGGCGGCCGGCGAGCCGCCGCAGCACCGGCACGAGATCGCGCGCCTCGGCCGGATCGGCCGCGTGCACGGTCGCCGTGAGCGATCCCGGCAGCCGTCGCAGCACCTCCGGCAGGTCCGCCGGATCACGGTATCTCACGATGATCGCGGCGGGTCCGAAGCACTCCTCCGCCAGCTCGGGCAGGCCGTCGGCGAACGCCTCCAGCCCGACGGAGAACACCTGCGGCGTCACGCCGTCCCCGTCCTCCGGGGCGCTGCCGCTGGCCAGTACGGCGAGGCCGGCGGCGGGCAGCCGCTCGACCGCGCGCAGATAACCGTCACGGATCTTCGCGGTGAGCATGGGACCGCCGGTCGTCGCGGCGACGGCCGCGCCGATGGCCCGTTCGAACTCACCCCGCCCCCCGGACTCGCTCTGATCCCCGGCCTGGTGTTCGTGCCCGGGCACGAACACCAGGCCGGGGTTGGTGCAGAACTGGCCGACGCCGAGCGTCAGCGAGGCCGCGAACCCCGCCGCCACGGCCGCGGGGTCGGCCGACGGCAGCACGACGACCGGGTTGACGCTGCCCAGCTCGCCGTAGAACGGGATCGGGTCGGGCCGCCGGCCGATCAGCTCCTGGACGGCCCTGCCGCCCGCGAGCGAACCGGTGAAGCCGACGGCCGTCACGAGCGGGTGCCCGACCAGCGACACCCCCGCCTCGAAACCGTGCACCAGCCCGAGCAGATCGGGGTCGGGCAGGGCCCGGCGCACGATCGAGGCGGTCAGATCCGAGGTACGCGGGTGACCCTCGTGTGCCTTGACCACCACCGGGCAGCCGGCCGCGAGCGCCGAGACCGTGTCACCGCCGGCGACCGAGAACGCGAACGGGAAGTTGCTCGCGGCGAAGACCGCGACCACCCCGATCGGGTGGTTCATCCGGCGCACGTCCGGCCGGGGCGGCGTGGCGTCCGGGTCGGGGTGGTCGATCACCGCTTCGAGGTGGCCGCCGTCCCGCAGCACGGCGGCGAACAGCCGGAACTGCGCGGCCGTACGCGCGATCTCTCCGCGCAGCCGCGTCTCGCCGAGGCGGGTCTCCGCGTCCGCCACCGGCCAGAGCTCGTCGGTGTGCTTGAGCAGGGCGTCGGCGACGCCCTCCAGCACCGCGGCGCGCTCGGCGGCCGGGGTCTCCCGCCACCTCGTCCCCGACGCGGCCGCACGCGTCACCGCGTCGTCGACCACGTCGGCTCCGTTGACCATGTCCTTGCCTGAGGTCAGATCTCCCATAGTCATCTCATCTCCCCTTCTTGGAGAGATTGTCCACATTTAGATCGTGGCCGCAGAACGACCCTCCGATCAGGCCGAGGGTGGTGTCGGCCGGGTCCGGCTCGCCCTGGGCCGCGAGGATCTCCGCCGCGAACATCTCGGAGTCGTCCCGTGGCTCATAGCCGATGGCCCGTCCCTCCTCCAGGGACCACCCACCCCGGGTGTTGGCCGACACGCCCCAGACGATGTGGAACCCCTCCGCTGTCAGCGACGCCTCGACCAGACGGGCGCAGTCGTCGGGGGACAACCAGGTGGACAGCATGCGGTCGTCGTGCGGCCGCTCGTAGCACGACCCGATGCGCAGGCACGTCACGGCCATGCCGTACCGATCGTGGTAGAGCGAGCCGAGCGCCTCGAGCGCGACCTTGCCGACGCCGTAGTAGGTGTCCGGCCGGGGGAACAGGTAGTCGGGCACACGACCGGTGCGCGGGTAGAACCCGACGGTGTGGTTGCTGCTGGCCAGCACCGCGTGGCGCACCCCGGCCTTCCTGGCGGCCTCCAGCACCACGTACGTGCCGTTGACGTTCACATCGAGGATGTCCGCCCACGGCTTCTCCCGGCTGTGGCCGCCGAGGTGGAGCACGGCGTCGACGCCGTCCATCGCCTCGGCCATCGTGCCGGCATCGGTGATGTCGCCGACCACCGCCTCCTCCCCCGGGTTCAGATCGGCGGGGTCGAGCTCGATGTCGAGCAGGCGCAGCACACGCCCCTCCCTGGCCAGCCGGGGCCGGAGCAGGGTGCCCATTCCTCCCGCGGCGCCGGTCATGAGTATTCGCAACGTATCCGCTTCCTTCATTCCTCGATGTCGTCGCTCAGATCGGATGTACCGCAGTCTGAACCGTCGGCGACCGGCAAGGAAGCACCGGGCCGGACCGCCCGGCCGGCACATCGAAGAACCGGAACGTTCGAAGAACGGGAGCAAAGGGTGCGGGCGCACGAATCGCCCCGCGAGCCCGCCCGCCGGGTACGGCACGGCGGCGCGGGAGACCGGAGACTACTCGCGCGGCCCCGGCCCGGCGGGGGCGGCACCGGTGGACTCGCGCACGACGAGGTTGGTCTGCAGCCGGGCCAGGGTGGCCGCCTCGCCCTCTCCCGCGTTGACCGCCGCCAGCAGGAGATCGACGGCCATCCGCCCGGCGGCGGCCGTCGGCATCGTGATCGTCGTCAGCTTCGGCCGGTTCAACCGGCTCGGCAGGCTGTCGTCCACGCCGATGACGCTCACGTCGTCGGGCACGCCGAGGCCGCGCTCGCGCAGCCCTTCGATCAGCCCGATCGCGACCAGGTCGTTGTAACACAGCGCTCCGGTCGCCCCCGAGGCGGCGACGGCGGCCGCCGCGGCCAGCCCGCCCCGCTCGGTCGGCTCGTTCGGCCGCAGCACCGTCAGCTCGATGTCGAACTCGGCCACGGCGGCGGTGACGGCCGTGTGCATCTCCTGGCTGGTCCACGAACCGCTGGGGCCCGAGAGCAACGCGATCCGGCGATGGCCGAGGGCCGCCAGGTGCTCCACCGCCGCCGCCGCGCCCTGTCCCACGTCCATCAGCACCGTGGGCAGACCCTTTATCCACCGGTTGACCACCACGAACGGCACCTGCGCCCGCAACCGCTCGATCACCCGGTTCGACAGGCGCGGACTGCACAGCAGCACACCGTCCACCTGCTTGGAGAGCGTCTCGATCAACTCCTGCTCCCGCAGCGAGTTCTCGTCGGTGTCGGCGACGAACACGTGGTAGTCCCGCTCACGCGCCTGCGCCTGCGCCGCTTTGATCAGCGGAGGGAAGAACGGGTTGGCGATGTCAGCGACGATCAGCCCCAGATTGTGCGTCCGCCCCGTCGTCAACGCCCGCGCCGCCCGATTCGGCCGATAACCCAGTTCCTCGGCCACCGCCAACACCCGGTTGCGCGTCTCCCCGCTCACCATGTGCGGCGCCGAGAACGTACGCGACACCGTCGAGACGTGCACTCCCGACGCCTGCGCCACGTCCCTGATCGTTACCGCCATTGCACACCTCTGTCTGCTCTCAAGTGGCGGGCGAGCCAGCCGAGGACCCGCTCCTGTGCGGAAAGGCCGAAGTCGTCTCCCGAGCCGGCGAGCACACCCGTGATGACTCGCCGGGTTCGCGGGATCGCGGCTCCCCCAGCCCAGCCCGTCGGACACAAGTATGGTGAACCCGGCCGCCTCCTCCGCTCAGTGGTCGGCCATGCGGGTACCACCGTCGACCAACCGGATCGGCCGGCCGGCTCGCATGGACTCGTTGGCGCAGACGCCCACCATGACGCCGCGTATCCCGTCGAGGTAGCCGGCCTGCCTGGCCAGCGGGTCGTCGCCGGGGCCGCGGAACACGTCGTCGAGCAGCAGCCGGTCGCCGCCGCCGTGCGCCCCGTCGCCATGCTCGATCGGGATCTCTCGCGCCTCCCGCCAGTGCTCCTGCAGGGTGAGCCGCTCGTGGAAGCCCGACGCGTGTTCCTTGGAAGCGGCGCTCGGATCGATCGCGGCACGCGGCGGCGTCCAGGCCCGCTCGCACACCTCCAGCTCGATCCGGCCGCCGGTGCCGTTGAACACGACCCGGTACCCCTCGAGGGGCGCGTGCGCGTTGAGCGAGTAGGTGAGCAGGGCCCGGTTGTCGTAGCGGACCAGGACCGCCATGTTGTCCTCGATCGTGATGCCCTCGGCGAAGACGTCCCGATCACGGAGGTAGCCGTCCTCATGCTCGGCGTCCAGGTAGAGGCGCTTGAGCCGCGGGTCGGCGCCGACGTCCAGGATGAACGGGTCGGCGCCGAGACCGGGGGCGCCCCTGCCGCGCTCCGGCCGCGCGCCGAGACCGCGCGCCCTGGCGTTGTCCGCGCCGTAGAAGCGCAGGTCCCCCTGGGCGTACACGCTCTGCGCCGCGGCGGCCAGCCACCAGTTGACCAGGTCGAAGTGGTGCGTGGCCTTGTGCACGAGCAGGCCGCCGGAGTTGGCCTTGTCCCGGTGCCAGCGGCGGAAGTAGTCGGCGCCGTGGATGGTGTCCAGCGTCCACTCGAAGTGCACGGAGGTGACCTCGCCGATCGCGCCGTCCATGATGAGGCGGCGGACCGCCGAGTTGCGGGGCGAGTAGCGGTAGTTGAAGGTGACGATCAGCGCGCCGGGCCTCCGCTCCGCGGCGGCGGCGATGGCGGCGCACCCCTCGGCGTCGGTCGTCAGCGGCTTCTCCACGATCACGCGCTTGCCCGCCTCCAGCGCCTCGACGACGTAACGGGCATGCGTCGCGTCCACCGTGGCGACGACCACCGCGTCGCACAGCTCCAGCATCGACGCGAAGTCGTCCGGTGCGAAGCAGGGCACCTTCTCCCCGATGAGCTCGGTGTAGTAGTCCATCCGGGTCCGGTTGGTGTCGCACAGCGCGACGATGGCGCCGGTGTCCCGCCAGTCGCCGAGCAGCGCGTCGACGTACATCTGGGCACGGTGGCCGAGCCCGACGAATGCGTATCTCATCTCGTCTCTCCGCGGAGGGCCGCCGTACGGCCCGGGCGAGCCGTACGGCGGCGATGGGTGTCTTCGGTCTCAGCCGGAGATGGCCGCGTTGGCCTCCTCGAGGAACTTGCCGGCGGCCTCGTCCGGGGTCATCTGGCCGGCGGTCACGGCCTCGGTGTAACGCTTGATGACGTCCTCCATCTTCGAGGCGCCCTTCGGGGGAACGACCGCCGCGCTGAGCTCGCTCTTGACCTCGTCGATGAACTCCAGGCTCTGCTGGTCGGCCGGGGTCAGCTTGCCCTTGATCGCCTCCAGGACCTTGGAGTTGATCGGCAGGCCCCGGTCGCTGAGCAGGATGCCGCCCGCCTCGGGGTCGTTGATCAGGAATTCGACGAACTTCTGCGCCTCGGCCGGGTGCCCGGTCTTGCTGGAGATGGTCCAGTGCATGGCGGGCTGGAGGAACATGCCGTTGCTGCCGCCGCTCTCCAGCTTGGGCATGCGCAGCATGGCCAGCTCGGAGCCGGAGACCTTGGCCAGGGTGCCGAGCTGGTTGCTCCACCACATGCCGAACGCGCCCTTGTTCGTGCCGATCAGCGACTGCTCCACGCCGGCGGCGATGATCTCGTTCATCTTCGCGGCGTCGGGCGAGGCCTTGGTCTCGATCATGGTGAGGAAGTTCCCCCACCAGGCCTTGAGCGTGTCGGCCGTGATGCCGATCTTGCCGTTGTCGTAGAGCTTCTCACCGCGCTGGGCGGCGTAGATGGTCGGGTAGGTGGGGTTGTTGGAGGTGTACTCGGTGCCGTAGTACTCGCCCTTGCCGGCCTTGCTGATCTCGGCGGAGAGCTTGATGTAGTCGTCCCAGGTCCAGGTCTTGTCGTCCGGGAGCTCCACGCCCGCCTTCTCGAGGACGGACTTGTTGGCGTACATCGCGAAGACGTTGACGCCGGTGGGGATGGCGTACTGCTTGCCGTCGACCTGGCCGGCGGCGAGCGCGTCCTGGTCGAGGGCGGCGGTGTCGACCTTGCCGGTGAGGTCGGCGATTGCGCCCCGGCCGGCGTACTCGGCCAGGCCGCGGATCTCCAGGGTCATGACGTCGGGCGCGTCGCCCGCCGCGACCTTGGTGGCCAGCGACTCGTAGTAGCTCTGCCAGTCGGAGAACTCGCCGACCACGTCGATGTCCGGGTTCTTCTTCTCGAAGGCCGCGATGACCTCCTCGGTCAGCTTCTGCCGGGAGTCGCTGCCCCAGTAGGAGAACCGGATCTTGACCTTGCCGTCGGCCGCGTCGTCGCCGCCGCTGCCGCAGGCCGTCAGGGCCATCGCGGCCACGGTGAGCAGGGCCGCCATCTTCAGAGAGCGCATCTCTTCGTCCTCTCTTTGCTCATTTCGGGGGGTGAGGAACTACTTCAGACCCGTGGTGGCGACACCGCGGATCAGGTACTTCTGGCCGGCCAGGAAGAATCCGAAGATCGGCCCGAGCGCGATGATCGACATGGCGAACATCGGCCCCCACGACGACTCACCGCTGGAGTCCAGGAAGGTGCGCAACGCGACCGGAACGGTGAAGTTGTTCGGGTTGTTCAGGTAGAGCAGCTGGCTGAGGAAGTCGTTCCACGTCCAGATGAACGTGAAGATCGCCGTGGTGGCCAGCGCGGGGGTGCAGAGCGGGATGATGACGCGGAAGAACGTGCGCCAGTAACCGGCGCCGTCGATCGCGGCGGCCTCGTCGAGCTCGCGCGGGAGCGTCCTGATGAACTGGACCATCAGGAAGATGAAGAACGAGTCGTGGGCCAGGAACTTCGGCAGGACCAGCGGCCAGATCGTGTTGATCATGTCGAGCTTGGCGAACATGATGTACTGCGGCACGATCACCACGTGCAGCGGCAGCATGATCGAGCCCAGCATGATCGTGAACCACAGCTTCTTCAGCGGGAAGTTCAGCCGGGCGAAGGCGTAGGCCGCCATCGAGCAGGCCACCAGGTTGCCGACGACCGACAGCGCCGTCACCACCGCCGAGTTCCACAGGTAGTAACCGAACGGATGAGCGAGCGCGTTCCAGCCTTCGGTGAAGTTCTCGAAGGTGATCTCACTGGGGATCAGGCCGGGCTCACGGAAGATCATTTCCTCCGGCTTGAGCGCGCTGGAGATCATCCACAGCAGCGGGTAGAGCATGACCAGGCCGAAGCCGACCAACATCAGGTGCTTGGCACCTCTGGAGACGCGGCGCCGGTACAGGACCGGCAGATGCCTACTTGCTGTCGCCATAGAAGACCCAATACTTGGACGCGAGGAAGTTGACCCCGGTCAGACCGGCGATGATGAGGACGAGGACCCAGGCCAGCGCAGCGGCGTAGCCCATGTCGTAGTGCTTGAAGCCGTTGAGGTAGAGGTAGAGCGTGTAGAAGAGCGTCGCGTCGTTCGGGCCGCCCCCGCCGTTGCTCACGATGAACGACTGGGTGAACGACTGGAAGGACTTGATCACTTCGAGCACGAGGTTGAAGAAGATGATCGGCGTGAGCAGCGGCAACGTGATCGATCTGAACCGCTGGAACGTCCCCGCCCCGTCGATCGCGGCCGCCTCGTAGTAGCTGCTCGGGATCTGCCGCAGGCCGGCCAGGAAGATGACCATCGGGGCGCCGAACGTCCAGACGTGCAGCAGGATCAGGGTGCCGAGCGCGGTGTCCGGGTCGTTGACGTAGCTGCTGCCCTGGATGCCGAACACGGCGAGCGCCGCGTTGATCAGACCCTCGGCACCGAAGATCTTCCGCCAGAGGATGGCGATCGCGACGCTGCCGCCGAGCAGCGAGGGCAGGTAGTAGATCGACCGGTAGAAGGACAGGCCCCGCAGCCCGCGGTCCAGCAGCAGCGCCAGCGCGAGGGCGAAGGCGAGTTGCAGCGGCACCGAGACGACGACGTAGATCGTGGTGACCTTCAGCGAGGTCCAGAACCGCTGGTCCGCGCCGAACATCCTGGAGTAGTTGTCCGCGCCGATCCACTTCGCCTCTTCGAGCAGGCTGTAGTCGGTGAAGGACAGGTAGAGCGAGGCCGCGATGGGACCGACCGTGATCAGGAACAGGCCCACGAACCACGGCGTGAGGAACAGGTAGGCCGCCCATGCCTCGCGGCGGGAACGGCTGACGCTCCCCGAGGGTTCGCTTCCGGAAGCGGGTGCCGCGACCGCGGGCTTCGGCGACGGCGAATCGACTCGAGGGACCTCCGACACAGATCCGGACCGAAGCTCGCGTGATTCGGTCGTCATCACGGGACCTCCCGATGAGACGTGATGGATTGGGCGCTTTCCTATAGCCCAGAGGAAACGTTCGTCAACCCTTTGCAGGCGTTATCTCGGCGTTATCGATATGTCGAGATCTATGTTTATGCAGGTAGCAGGGTTGGTGGCTATCCCCGACGAGTGGGAAAGTTATCGACTTGGCGACCGTCTTATTACAAGCGGTTGCAGTGATGGACGGGCGGTCGTGGACGACCGGACGGCTCCGTGAACGGTCGGGAGCGCGCCGGCGCCGGGAAGACCGGCGGGCGCGGCGCGCCTCCCGTACGGACCCTGTCCGGCCCGGGTCACGACCTGGATCGGCACACGGTCAGCTCACGAACCGGTAGGTGGTGGTGGAGACATGCTCCTCCTCCGGTCTGAGCACGGTCGAGGGGAAGTCGGGCCGGTTCGGCGAGTCGGGGAAGTGCTGCGTCTCCAGGCAGAGCCCGGCGTGCCTGCCGTACGGCGTGGCGACGCCGTCCAGCATGTGCCCGGTGTAGAACTGGACGCCCGGCTCGGTGGTCGTCACCTCCATCGCCCGGCCGCTCACCGGTTCCGCCACCCGCATCACGCCGCCGGGGCGCAACACGTAGCAGTGGTCGTAGCAGCCGTCGAGCCGCGCCCCCACCGCCATGGGCCGGGTGAAGTCGTACGGCGTGCCCGCCACCGGCGTGGGCGCCCCGGGCAGCGGGATCTTCCCGGCGTCGACCGGCAGGTAGTGGTCGGCCTCGATGGTGACGACGTGATCGCGTACGTCACCCGAGCCGGCGAGGTTGAAGTAGGAGTGGTTGGTCAGGTTGAGCACGGTGGCCGCGTCGGTGGTGGCGTGGTAGTCGATCCGCAGCTCGTCGCGCTCGGTGAGGGTGTAGGTGACCGAGGTGGTGAGCGTGCCCGGGTAGCCCTCCTCGCCGTCCGGGCTGACGTAGCTCAGCCGTACGGCACGCTCGCCGTCCGCTTCGGCCCGCCAGATCCGCTTGTCGAACCCCGTCCGCCCGCCGTGGAGGCTGTTCCCGTTGTCATTGCGCGGCAATTGATGGCGGACGCCGTCGAGGGTGAAGCGGCCGCCCGCGATGCGGTTGCCGTACCGGCCGACCAGGGCGCCGAAGTAGCGGCTGCGCTGGAGGTAGTCGGCCACGGTGGGCAGGCCGAGGACGACATCGGTCCCGTCGGGCAGCTCGACGGACTGGATGATCGCGCCGAGGGTCAGGATCCCGACCCGCATCCGGCCGTTCGCCAGGACGTGCCGGTCCACGGTCTCTCCGGCGGGTGTAGCCCCAAATCTCACGGTTGACTCGCTCTCTGAATCGATTCCCTGATCGCCGGAGCCGGACTCCCGCTCGGCGGCGGTGGGGTGGCGGCCTCGCCCGCGGCGACGGCGGCACCGTAACGCAAGCGGTCGTACCTGTACCAGCGTCCGGTCCAGGAAATCACCGTCGGCACTGCGACCGGTTGCGCGCCCTCCAATTGACGTTGGACACGAAATAGCAGGTCAACCACATCACCGAATTGAACACTTGACGTTTCGAGCGGTTAGCGACACAGTTTGGTGCAACTGGTTGCAGACTCCGAGTCCCTCGGGGACTGCCAGAAGGGATAGACACTTGTGAGCAGAACTCTTGTCACCGGGAGCGCCGGGCGCCTCGGGCGCAGCGTCGTGTCCGCGCTCGCCGCGGCCGGCCACGAGGTGATCGGTGTGGACCGGGCGCCGGGCACCCCCGCCGACGCCGCCGACGCCCTCCCCGCCGACCTCGCCGACCTCGGCGAGGCCTACGAGGTGATCGCCCGGTTCCGGCCCGACACGGTCGTGCATCTGGCCGCCATCGCGACTCCGTTCAGCCGCAGCGACCTGGTGACGTTCCGCACGAACTCGCAGCTGGCCTTCAACATGTGCGACGCGGCCGTGGCGCTGGGCGTGCGCAAGATGATCGTGGCGAGCAGCCCGACCGTCATCGGGTACGGCTCGCCGACCGGCTGGACCCCCGCCTACCTGCCCATCGACGAGGACCACCCGGCCCAGCCGTGGAACGCCTACAGCCTGTCCAAGCTGGTCGCCGAGGAGACGATGCGCTCCTTCGCCCGTACGGCCGAGACGAAGATGGCCGCGATACGGCCCTGCTTCGTGATCGCGCCGGAGGAGTGGGAGGGGGCACCGACCCAGTCGGGGCACACGATCGCCGAGCGGCTGGACCGGCCGGACATCGCCGGTGTCTCGCTGTTCAACTACATCGACGCCCGCGACGCGGCCGACCTGCTGCTCACCCTGCTCGACCGGCTGCCCGACCTGCCCAACGGAGAGGTCTTCTTCGCCGGCGCGGCGGACGCGCTGGCCCGCGAGCCGCTCGCGGAGCTGCTGCCGCGGGTCATCCCTTCCACCGCCGCCTTCGCGGCCGCCCTCACGGGCACCACCCCCGCCTTCTCCTCGGCCAAGGCCGAGCGGCTGCTCGGCTGGCAGGCCAAGCGCAGCTGGCGAACCGAGCTGACCTGAGCACCACGCCGTCTTCCGGACGCCGAGCCCTCCCGAAAGGATCATCGATCATGAACCTCAGCGGGGTCCCGTTCCTCCCCGTGCCGACTCTCGACGGCCCGGGCCTCACCCTGGTGTCCCTATGATCAAGGACCTGAGGATCACGCCGCGTACGATGCCGCTGCGTCGCCCGTGGGGTGCTGACGTGCGGTACAACCACGTGATCGTGTGCGAGATCACGCTGGAGGACGGACGGACCGGCACCGGCTTCTCCTGGACGCCGCAGATCGGGGCTGAGGCCGTACGGGCTCTGCTGGAGCACGACATCAGGGACGCGCTGATCGGTCTCCCGGCCCACCCCGAGCTGGTGTGGGACCGGCTCTCCCGGCACCTGAGCGAGGCCGGGCGCGGCGGCCTGACCACGATCGCGATGGCCGGGGTCGACCTGGCGCTGTGGGACCTGCGCTGCGGGGAGTCCTCCCTGGTGGACGTGCTCGGGCCGCGCCGCGGGAGCGTCCCGGTGTACGGCAGCGGCGTGAACCTGCACTATTCGCTCGAGGAACTGGTCGAGCAGGCCCGGCGCTGGCGCGCCGCGGGATATCCGGCCGTCAAGATCAAGGTCGGCAGGCCCGAACCGGCCGAGGACGTCGAGCGGGTCGCCGCGGTCCGCGAGGTCATCGGCCCCGGCACGCTGCTGATGATCGACGCCAACCAGCGGTGGGATCTGCACCGGGCCCGCCGCGCCATCGCCGCGCTCGCGCCGTACGACCCGCACTGGATCGAGGAGCCGCTGCCGGCCGACGACGTCGCCGCCCACGTGGAGCTGCGCCGGAGCATCGGCGTGCCGGTGGCGGTCGGAGAGAACGTCTACACCGTCCACGGCTTCCGCGACCTCCTCACGGCGGGCGCGTGCGACGTGGTCCAGCCCAATGTGGTCAGGGTCGGCGGGATCACCCCGTTCCTGCGCATAGCCGAGCTGGCGCGGGCCTTCGACGTCCCGGTCCACCCTCATCTGCTGACCGAGCTGTCGGGGCAGCTCGCGCTGACACTGCACCATCCGGCCATGGTCGAGCTGGTCGAGGACGCCTCCCTGTCCGACCTCGGGCTGCTCGCCGAGCCGTACCCGGTGGAGATCGGCGGCGCGGAGCTGCGCTCGGGCGGACAGGCGGGGCTGGGGCTGACATGGGCGAGTTGACCAGGGTCGTGCTCGCGGGCGCGTACGGCCACGGCCGCTCGCACCTGGAGAACCTGCGCGGGCTGGCCGCCCGGGGACTGGTGGAGCTGGCCGGGGTCTGCGACGTGCGCCCGGTGGAGGCGGAGCGGCTGGACGGCCTCGGCTCTCCCGAGCAGGCGCGTCCCGACGGCCTGTCCGAGCTGATCGAACGCACCGGTGCGGAGATCACGATCCTGTGCACGCCCATCGACACCCACGACGACCTCGCGGTGACCGCGCTGCGCGCGGGCTCCCACGTGCTGCTGGAGAAGCCGCCCGCGGCGTCGCTCGCCGGATTCGAGCGGATCGCCGTGGCCGCCGAGCGGAGCGGGCTGGCCTGCCAGGTCGGCTTCCAGAGCCTCGGCTCAGCCGCGATCCCCGCGCTGCGCGAGCGGATCGCCTCCGGCGCGCTCGGCGAGATCCGGGGCATCGGGGTGGCGGGCGCGTGGGAACGGCCGGCCGACTACTTCACCCGTTCGCCCTGGGCCGGCCGCCGCCGGCTGAACGGGCGGGCGGTGATGGACGGCGCGCTCACCAACCCGTTCGCGCACGCCACCGCCACCGCGCTCGCGGTCGCCGGAGCCGAGGAGCGGGGCGTGATCGCCTCGGTCGAGCTCGAGCTGTTCCACGCCAACCCGATCGAGTCGGACGACACCGCCGCTGCCCGCATCCACCTGGCGAACGGCCAGGTGATCACGGTGGCCGTGTCGCTGTGCGCGACCGGGCGGTCCGAGCCGTACCTGATCGTGCACGGGTCGGCGGGCACGGCCCGGCTGACCTACACCACCGACGACCTCGACGGGACGGTCCACCCCCGGGTGAACCTGCTGGAGAACCTGATCGAGCACGTCAGGGACGGCGCGGAACTGCTCGTGCCGCTCCCGCGCACCGGCGCCTTCATGGAGTTCCTCGAGGCGGTGCGACTGGCGCCCGACCCGCTGCCGATCGCGGCGGAGCACCAGACGATCCACGCCGACCGGCGCGAGCTTCCCGGCGTCAGGGAGTTGACGGACCGAAGCGCCCGGCGGCTGGCCCTCTTCTCCGAGCTGAGCTCGGAGCCGTACGCGGCATGGGCGACGGCGCGGCCGACCACCTGGCGCCCACCGGCGGCGGGCACGGCCTCACCGGACCCACCGGCGGCCGGAACGACCGCGCGGGATCCACAGGCGGCGGACACGCGGACACTGCGGGTGGCCGGGACGCCGGTGGCCTCCTACGTATGGCGGCCCGACCTGCCGGCGACCGACGCGCCGCGACCGTACCTGCACCCGGTGCGGACGCTCGCCGGCGTGCGGGTGACCGAGTTCCGCCCCGCCGACCACGTCCATCACCTGGGCGCCGGCCTGGCCGTCGCGGACGTCGGCGGGGTGAACTTCTGGGGTGGCAGGACCTTCGTCCACGACCGGGGCCCGGTCTGGCTGGGCGACCACGGCCGGCAGCGGCACGACGCCTTCGAGGAGTGCGAGGGCGGGTTCCACGAGGAGCTGACGTGGCTCGGCCCCGACGGCGCGACCATCGCCGGGGAGCGGCGGACCGTCCTGGCCGGGCCGGTGCAGGCGGGCGGCGCGTGGGCGCTGGACTTCGCCTTCACGCTCACCGTACGCGAGCCGCTGGAGATCAGGAGCTCGGCGTGCAAGGGACGGCCGGGCGCCGGATACGGCGGGTTCTTCTGGCGCGCGCCCAAGGACGCGTCGAACCCGGCCGTGTTCACCGGCGAGGCGGAGGGCGAACGCGACGTTCACGGCAGCCGCTCCCCCTGGCTGGCGCTGGTGTCCGACGCCTGGAGCCTGGTCTTCGTACAGGCCGGTCCGGTGGACCCGTGGTTCGTGCGGGTGGCGGAGTACCCCGGCGTGGGTCCCGCGCTGGCCTGGGACCGGCCGCTGCCCGTCACGGACACGCTGACCCGCCGAGTGATCACTGTCGTGGTGGACGGGCGGCTCGACCGGGCCGCCGCCGCGTCACTGGCGCGATCGGTCGGCACGGCACACCCCGGGAGCCCCGGGTGACCGGCCTCCCCCACCGTCAAGAAATCCGACGCCGACTCCACCGCTGAGACCGATCAGGAGACCTGTATGACCGTCTGGAGCATCGACGCACGCTCGGGCGAGCGCCGCCGCGGCTTCCCCACCACCGGCGCGGAGGAGGTCGAGCTCGCCTGCCGGCGGGCCGACGCGCTGCTCCCGCGCCTGGAGGAGGCCGGGCCGCAGGGGCGGGCCGCGCTGCTCGAGGCCATGGCGGACGCGCTGGACCATCGGGTGGACGCCCTGGTCGCCGCCGCCGACGCCGAGACCGCGCTCGGCGTCGGCCGCCTGACCGGCGAGGTCGCCCGCACCAGCGGCCAGCTTCGGCTCTTCGCCGAGGTGCTGCGCGAGGGCTCCTTCCTCGACGTACGGCTCGACGCCGCCGACTCGGTCAGGCCGGACCTGCGCCGGATGAACATTCCGGTCGGCGTGGTCGGCGTCTTCTCCGCGAGCAACTTCCCCTTCGCCTTCAGCGTCGGCGGCGGCGACACCGCGAGCGCCCTTGCGGCCGGCTGCCCGGTCATCGTCAAGGCGCACTCCCTCCATCCGGAGACCTCGGAGCTCACCCTGGCCGCTCTCCGGGAGGGTGCCCGTACGGCCGGCCTTCCCGCCGAGGTGGTCCAGCTCGTGCACGGCCGCGAGGCCGGGACCGCGCTGGTCACGCACCCCCTGGTCCGGGCGGTCGGGTTCACCGGGTCGATCCCGGCCGGACGCCTCCTCTACGACCTGGCCAAGAGCCGTCCCGAGCCGATCCCCTTCTACGGCGAGCTGGGCAGCCTCAACCCGCTCATCGTCACCCCCGGCGCGGCGGCCCGCCGTACCGAGGAGATCGCGGCGGGTCTGGTGGCCTCGGCGACGCTGGGCGCCGGGCAGTTCTGCGTCAAGCCGGGGCTGGTCCTGGCCCCGCGGGACGACGCACTGGTGGAGGCGATGGCGCGGCACTTCGCCGAGCTCGGCCCGCAGGTGCTGCTCGGCGACGGCATCAGGGAGAGCTTCGAGGCCGGCGCCGGCGAGCGGGAGGCGCTGCCCGGCCTGCGCGTCGCCGCCAGCGGACGGACCGGCGGCGACCGGGAGGTGACGGCCCGGCTGCTGACCGGGCACGTCTCCGCCCTGGACGCCTCCGAGCTGCTGCTCGAGGAGTGCTTCGGACCGATGACCGTCGTGCTCGCCTACGACGACGAGGACGAGCTGCTCCACGCCCTCGCCGCGACCCCCGGCAATCTGACCGCGACACTGCACAGTGAGCCCGAGGAGGAGAAGCTGGCGGCCCGGCTCATGGCGGTGATGCGGGCCCGGGCCGGGCGGCTGGTCTTCGACGCCTACCCGACCGGGGTCGCCGTCGGCTGGGCGCAGCAGCACGGCGGCCCCTACCCGGCGACCACGGAACCGTCGACCACCTCGGTCGGCACCGCGGCGATCTTCCGGTTCCTGCGGCCGGTCGTCTACCAGAACTGCCCGACGCACCTGCTCCCCGAGGCGCTGCGCGACGACAACCCGTGGCGGCTTCCCCGGCGGGTGAACGGCGAGCTCACGCTGCCCTGACCGGGCCCGCTTCAGGGGGCCGCCGATCGGAATCGTCGCGAGAGCCGCGGCTCAGCCGCCGGTCATTCTCCGTGCCATGGCGTCACCGGCCTCGACCAGCCATTTCGCCGGGTCGTCCAGCGCGGCGCCGACCGACCCGGCGAGGTCGGCGAGTGAGACCGCCTCCGACACCGTCACCGGCACCGGACCCGCCATCTGACCGGCGACGACGCCGACCCGCACCGCGGCCTGCCCGGCCTGGTCCAGCAGCGAGCCGACGACCTTGCCGGTCAGCGAGGTCTCGTCGAAACATCCCTCACCGGTGATGACGACATCGGCGTCGGCGAGCGCTTCCGGCAGCCCGACCAGCGCGGCGATCGTCCGGGCGCCCGGCATGATCTGTGCGCCCCACAGCGTGGCCAGGCCGTAGGAGGTGCCGCCGGCGGCGCCCGCCCCCGGCTGGTCGGGATCTCCGCCCGCCACCGCCGCGAGCCGTCGCAGTGCCCGGTCCAGCAGGTCGACCTCGCCCGGTCGCGCGCCCTTCTGCGGGCCGTACGTCGCCGCGGCTCCGGCCGGCCCGACCAGCGGCGCCGTCACGTCCACCAGCAGCCGCGTCCCGCCGGGGGGTGGCGGGAGCAGGTCGCCGGTGTCGATGCGGGCCAGGTCGAGGAGCGCGGCGCCGCCGAGCGGTAGATCACGGCCGCGTCCGTCGAGCAGCCGCAGGCCCAGTGCGCGCAGGGCGCCCGTACCGCCATCGGTCGACGCCGACCCGCCCAGCCCGATGACCAGGCGGGAGGCGCCGGCGTCGAGGGCCGCGCGCATGACCACGCCGAGCCCGTAGGTGTGGGCGCCGAGCGGGTCCGGGCCGCGCATGAGCGGCAGCCCGCTGGACTGGGCGAGTTCGAGGACGGCCGACCCGTCGGGCAGCAGCGACCAGGCGGCGGAGACCGGCCGGCCGTCCGGTCCGGGCGCCGTCACCGTCCTGCGCTCACCCGCCGGCAGCGCCGCCGCGAAAGCGTCGATGACCCCCTCGCCGCCGTCGGCGAGGGGAAGCAGGCGCACCTCGTCGGCGGGCCGCCGGGCGAGCCAGCCCCGCGCGAGCGCGCGTGCGGCGTCACCGGCCGCCAGGCTGCCCTTGAACGAGTCCGGTGCCATGACGACCCGCATCAGCCCTCCAGTACCAACCGGATGTAGCGCTCCTTCATCGTGGCCAGCACCTCGTCGAGGTCGGTCGCCCACACCTCGGCGTTGAAGATCTCGACCTCGATGTCGCCGGTGTACCCGGCCTGCGCGACCGCCCGCGTGAACGGCGGAAACTCGATGTGGCCGTCGCCCATCATGCCGCGGCCGAGCAGCACGTCGGCCGGGAGCGGGGTGAGGAAGTCGCACACCTGGAAGGCCGCGATGCGGGCACCCGCCCGCGCGATCTGCGTCCACACCTCGGGGTCCCACCAGACGTGGAACGTGTCGACGACGACCCCGACCTGCTCGACCGGGAACCGCTCGGCGATGTCGAGCGCCTGCTTCAGGGTCGACAGGACGGCCCGGTCCGCGCAGTACATCGGATGCAACGGCTCCAGGGCCAGGCGCACCCCCCGCTCCGCGGCGTACGGGGCCAGCTCGGCCACCGCGTCGGCCACCCGCCGCCGCGCGCCGGGCAGGTCACGGGAACCGGCGGGCAGCCCGCCGACGACCATGACCAGGCAGTCCGTGCCGAGGGCGACCGCCTCGTCGACGGCCCGCCGGTTGTCGTCCAGCGCGGCGCGGCCCGCGTCACCGGACTCGGTGAGGAAGCCGCCGCGGCACAGCGACGACACGCGGATCCCGGCGTCGGCGACGATCTTCGCGGCGGCCCGCACCCCGGCCTCGGCCACCGGCCCGCGCCACAGCCCGATCGCCGGGATGCCGGCCCGCACGCAGCCCTCGACGGCCTCCCGCACCGACCAGGGCTTGGTGGTCATCTGGTTGAGCGACAGCCGCGCCAGGCGTGGGTCGCCGTCCGCCACGCCGGTGTCGATCCCCGTCTGCCCGGCCATCACGCGATCACCCCGGCGACCGACAGGTACCGCGTCATGCGCGCGGCCGCCAGATCGGGGTCGAGCAGCAGGCCGGCGGCGTCGGCGAGGCGGAACGTCCGCACCAGATGCGGAACGCCGCGCCCGCTGTGCAGGCCGCCGACCATGGTGAACCCGGGCTGGAGACCGTTGAGCCAGGAGAGGAAGGCGATGCCCGTCTTGTAGTACTGAGTCGGCGGGGCGAAGACATGCCGTGACAGCGGGACGGTGGGGTCGAGGATCTCCCGGAACCCCGCCTCGTCGCCGGCGTCGAGGCGCGTCAGCGCCGCCGACGCGGCCGGTGCGATGGCCGCGAAGGCGCCGAGCAGCGCGTGGCTGAAGTGCCGGCCGTCGCCCTGGATGAGCCGGGGATAGTTGTAGTCGTCGCCGGTGTAGACGCGCACCGTGGCCGGCAGCAGCTCGCGCAGCCCGGTCTCCCGGTCCGCGTCGAGCAGCGACACCTTCACTCCGTCGATGACGTCGGCGTGGGCACGGACCAGCGAAACGAACGTCTCCGTCGCCGCGTCGAGGTCGCGTGAGCCCCAGTAGCCCGCGAGCGCCGGATCGAACATGTCGCCGAGCCAGTGCAGCAGGACCGGCGCGCCGGTCTGCGACAGGACCCGGTCGTAGACGTGCAGGTAGTCGTCGGGCCCGGTGGCCAGGGCGGCGAGCTGCCGGCTCGCCATGACGACGGCGGTGGCGCCGCAGTCCTGGACGAAGGCGACCTGCTCGATGTACGCGGCGACGACCTCGTCCAGGTCGCGCAGCACGGGGGGCGCCTGATCGGTCGCCGCGCCGGCGACGATGCGCCCGCCGCAGGCCGCCGCCTCGCCCGAGCTGCGCCGGATCAGCTCCCGGGTGGCGGCCCAGTCGAGCCCCATCCCACGCTGAGCGGTGTCCATCGCCTCGGCCACCCCGAGCCCCCAGGACCAGAGGTCGCGCCGCACCGCCATCGTGGCGTCCCAGTCCAGCCGCGCGGGCCGGCCGGGGGCGTTGTCGCCGTACGGATCTGCCACCACGTGCGCGGCGGCGTACGCGATCCGGCCGGTCACGGGCGTGGCGGGGCGCCGCCAGTCGGCCGGCTCCCGCAGCGTCAGCCGCTCGACCGTGCCGTCAGCGCCGGGCAGGGAGATCGTCGCGGTCACGGCGCGATCTCCTCGATCTCGACCCGCCGGCCCTCGCGGGCCGACCGCAGCCCGGCCTCGGCGAGCTGCACGCCGCGCGCCCCGGACAGGAAGTCCCACGGGAAGGGCTCGTCGTCGACGACGTGGCGCAGGAACGCCTCCCACTGGGCCTTGAAGCCGTTGTCGAAGACCTCGTTGTCGGGGACCTCCTGCCACTGCGACCGGAAGCCCTCGGTGACCGGCAGGTCCGGATTCCACACCGGCATCGGCGTCGTGCCGCGGTGCTGGACGCGGCAGTCGCGCAGGCCGGCGACGGCGCTGCCGTGCGTGCCGTCGACCTGGAACTCGACCAGCTCGTCGCGGTACACCCGTACGGCCCAGGAGGAGTTGACCTGCGCGACGATGCCGCCGGCCAGTTCGAAGATCGCGTATGCGGCGTCGTCGGCGGTGGCGCGGTAGGCCCGGCCGTTCTCGTCCACACGCTCGGGGATGTGCGTGGCGACGTGCGCGGTCACGGCCGTCACCGGGGCGAAGATCTGCTCCAGCACGTAGTGCCAGTGCGGGAACATGTCGATGACGATCCCGCCGCCGTCCTCGGCGCGGTAGTTCCAGCTCGGCCGCTGGGCCGTCTGCCAGTCGCCCTCGAACACCCAGTAGCCGAACTCACCGCGCACCGACAGGATCCGGCCGAAGAACCCGCCGTCGACCAGCCGCTTCAGCTTGCGCAGGCCGGGGAGGAACAGTTTGTCCTGCACCACCCCGTTCTTGACCCCCTTGGCGGCGGCGAGCCGGGCGAGTTCCAGGGAGCCGGCCAACCCCTCGGCGAGGGGCTTCTCCGTGTAGATGTGCTTTCCGGCGCCGATCGCCGCCCTGATCGCCCGCTCGCGCTCGGAGGTCACCTGGGCGTCGAAGTAGATCTGGTTGGACTCGTCGGCGAGCGCGGCCTCCAGGTCGGTCGTGTACGACGTCAGCCCGTGGCGGGCCGCGATCTCGGCGAGCTTGGCCTCGTTCCGGCCGACCAGGGTCAACTCGGGCCAGATGCGGCTGCCGTCGCGGGCGGGCAGGCCGCCCTGCTCACGGATGGCGAGCAGGGACCGGACGAGGTGCTGCCGATACCCCATCCGTCCGGTCACACCGTTGAGGACGATCCCGATTAACGTGCGCTGCACCGTGTGTCCTTCCAGTTCTGGCGGTCGTTGAGAAGTCGTGTCGGACCGAGAGGTCGTCGTCGGGCCGAGAGGTCGTCGTGGGACCGAGAAGTCGTCGCCGGGCCGAGAGGTCGTCGTCGGGTCGAGAAGTCGTCGTGGGATAGAGAAGTCGTCGTGGGACCGAGAGGAGTGCGGCCGGCGCCCGGGTGGTCTTCGGTTCGGACACCGCCGGCGCGGCCATGACCCTCCTTCTCCCCCGGCGATTCCCGGTTCTGTGTCGCGTTTCAAGAGTCATGTCGAGTCATGTCCTGCCGAACCGGGGAAAGCACCTTTTCCACGCTTCCTTGCCGCCGGGTAGGCGCGTACCATTGGCGAGCCGGGGTTCCCGCCGGTGGACGAGCTCCGTTCTGAACGCGCTTTCTGAAAGCGCTTTCAGGGGCGTACGATAACCACGCCGAAATGGCCGGGTCAAGCACTGCGCGGGGAGAGCGGATGCAGGCACGCACGCACGTGACGCTGGAGGACGTGGCGAGAGCCGCCGACGTCTCGCTCGCCACGGCGTCCCGGGCGCTCAACGGAATGCGGGTGACACCGCACCTGCGGGAGCGGGTGCTGCTCGCGGCCGAACGGCTGGCCTACACACCGAACGCGCACGCGCGCGCTCTCGCCGGCGGCGCCCACCGCACCGTGGGCGTCGTCTGCCACGACGTCAGCGACCCCTATTTCGCCGCGATCGCGGGCGGCGTCATGCGGGTCGCCGCGGACAACGACCTGCTGGTGATGCTCGCCAGCACGTTCAGCGACCCCGAGCGCGAGATCGCGTACGTGTCGATGCTGCGTGCCGAGCGGGCCCACGCCATCCTGCTCATCGGCTCTGGGTTCGAGGACCTCCACTGGGAGCGGGCGCTCGAGGCCGAGTTGAAGCCCTACCTCGACGGCCGTGGCCGGGTGGCGGTGATCAGCAGGCATCGCAGCCTGCGGGTCGACACGGTGCTGCCGGAGAACCGGGCCGGCGCCGCCGCCATGGCGCGGGCGATGCTGGAGATGGGCCACCGCCGGTTCGCGGTCCTGACCGGACCTCCCGTGCTGACCACGGTCGCCGACCGGCTCGGCGGCTTCCGCGCCGAACTGCGGAAGGCCGGGGTGAAGCTGGCGGCGGCCGACATCGTGGAGGGCCCCTTCACCCGCGATGGCGGGTATGCGGCCATGACCCGGCTGCTGGACCAGGGGACCCGGGCCACCTGCGTGTTCGCCGTGGCGGACGTGATGGCCATCGGCGCCTGCGCCGCCGTACGCGACCGCGGCCTGTCCGTGCCCGACGACGTGTCCGTCGCCGGGTTCGACGACATCCCGATCGTCCGCGATCTTACGCCGCCGCTGACCACGGTGGCGCTGCCGTTGCAGCAGCTCGGTGAGCGTGCCCTTGAGCTCGCGCTCACCGAGAACCCCGAGCGTCGCCGCCGCGTCCTGCGGATGGGCGGCGAGGTGGTCGTCCGGGCCAGCACGGCGAAACTCACCTGAGCCCACCCGATATCGCCTGATCTCACCTGACGGCGGGCCCGCACGACCGGCCGGCCACCCGCACGTACGGCCCGCCCGTCGCCTCGCCGATCCCGGACCGCACCCGCCCGGAACCGGCGTACGGCCCCCGGGTCACCCGGGCGTTCCACTCGCATGACTCCGTGGAGACCTTGACACCTGTCGCTCCGAGTTCTTACAGTTGCGACAGTTGTTCATAGTTCTGACTGCTGTTCATGTCCATGAATCGGTCAATCCGTCGGCCCCGCCGTCCGGGTCCCGTCCGCGCGGCCCCGGAGGTAACCCAGAGTGAGTAGACAAATGCGTTTGGATGGCGTCCTGTTCTTCCCGGTCACTCCGTTCGCCACTGATGGCACGCTCAACGAGGACGCCCTGCGGCGGCACGTCGAGCGTGGTGTCGACGCCGGCGCCGGTGGGGTGTTCGCCGCCTGCGGCACGGGAGAGTTCAACTCCCTGGGCCTCGACGAGTACGAGCGGGTGGTGCGGATCGCGGTGGAGGCGACGGCCGGGCGGGTCCCGGTGTTCTCCGGTGCGGGCGGCGCGCTGCCGTTCGCACGCGACTGCGCACTGGTCGCGGAACGCTCGGGGGCGGACGGACTGCTCCTGCTTCCGCCCTACCTGGTGAACGCCCCGGCGAGCGGCCTGGTCAGGTACGTACGAGAGATCGCGTCGGCGACCACGCTGCCGTCGATCGTCTACCAGCGCGGCAACGCGAAGTTCACCCCCGAGTCCGCTGCGGAGATCGCCGGATTGCCCGGCGTGGTGGGATTCAAGGACGGGCTCGGCGATCTCGACCTGCTGCAGCGGATCACCCTCGCCGTACGGCAGGCCACCGACCGGGAGTTCACGTTCTTCAACGGGCTGCCGACCGCCGAGATGACGGTCCAGGCCTACCGCGGCATGGGGGTGAACCTCTACTCCTCGGCCGTCTTCTGCTTCGTGCCCGAGATCGCCCTCGGCTTCCACAAGGCGGTCACGGCGGGCGACGACGACCTGGTCCGGCGCCTGCTCACCGGGTTCTACCGGCCCTTCGTCGAGCTGCGCGACCTGGTGCCGGGTTACGCCGTCGCGCTCGTCAAGGCGGGGGTGGCCCTGCGCGGCCTCGACGCCGGTCCGGTCCGGCCGCCCCTGGTCGACGCGGCGCCCGAGCACGTCGCGCGGCTCGAAGAGCTCATCGCCGGTGGTCTGGAGATCGTCGGATGCTGATCCGCCGGGTCGTCGTCACCCCGGTGGCGTTCCGGGACCCGCCGCTGCTCAACGCCGCGGGCGTGCACGGTCCCTGGGCGCTGCGGACCATCGTCGAGATCGTCACCGACGAGGGCCTCACCGGGCTGGGCGAGACCTACGGCGATCTCGATCACCTGGAGCGGGTGCGGGCGGCGGCGCAGGCGCTGGTTGGCCTCGACGTCTACCGGCACAACGCGATCCACGCGGCGGTGGCCGCCTCCGTCGGCACGGACGTCGTCTCCGACCTGCACGGGCTCACCGGGATCGCCACCCCGGAGAAGACCGTGGACCGGGTGTTCTCCCCGTTCGAGGTGGCCTGCCTGGACATCATGGGCAAGGCCGCCGGGCGGCCGGTCGTCGACCTGCTCGGCGGCCGGGTGCGGGACGCCGTGCCGTACAGCGCCTATCTGTTCTACAAGTGGGCCGGCCATCCGGGCGCGGCGGAGGACGCCTTCGGCGCCGCGCTCGACCCCGCCGGCCTCGTCGAGCAGGCCCGCCTGTTCATCGGCAGGTACGGCTTCCGCTCGATCAAGCTCAAGGGCGGGGTGTTCCCGCCGGCCGAGGAGATCGAGGGCATCCGCGCCCTCCGGGAGGCGTTCCCGGACCATCCGCTGCGGCTGGATCCCAACGCGGCCTGGACCGTCGACACCTCGATCGAGGTCGGCCGGGCGCTGGAGGGCGCGCTGGAATACCTGGAGGATCCGACCCCGGGAATCGAGGGCATGGCGCGGGTCGCGGCCGAGGTGCCGATGCCGCTCGCCACGAACATGTGCGTGGTCACCCCCGAGCACCTTCCCCCCGCGATCCGTCAGGGCGCGATCGGCGTGCTGCTGATCGACCACCACTACTGGGGTGGTCTGGTCAAGTCGGCGCACATCGCGACGCTGTGCGCGACGTTCGGCATCGAGCTGTCCATGCACTCCAACTCGCATCTCGGGATCAGCCTCGCGGCGATGACCCATCTCGCCGCGGCGACCCCGGCGATCACGCACGCCTGCGACACCCACACGCCCTGGCAGGACGGCCAGGACGTCGTCGTGCCCGGCGCGCTGCGGTTCGTCGACGGAGCGGTCCCGGTGCCCGAAGGGCCCGGCCTCGGCGTCGAGCTCGACCGCGACGCCCTCGCGGTCATGCACGAGCAGTACGTCAGGTGCGGGGTCCGTGTCCGCGACGACGAGACCTACATGCGCACCTTCGAACCGTCGTTCTCCGCACACCGGCCGCGCTGGTGACCGACGTCGTCTACGCCTACCCCTGGGACATCGTCGGCGACCCCCGGGCGCCCGCGCGGCTCAGGTCGCTCGGCGTCGACTCGGTCGCGCTGGCCGCCACCTATCACGCCACCCGGGCCGCGACCCCGCTGCACCCCGCCCACCGCCTGGTGGATGCGCGGCACGCCGCGTGCTATGTCCCGGTACGCGAGGAAGCGTGGAAGGAGGCCCGGCTCGTCCCCGCCACCCCATCGGGGTGGATGGCGTCGGCCGACCCGTTCGGCGAGGCCGCGGCCGCGCTGCGCGCCGAGGGACTGTCCGTCCACGCCTGGACCGTGCTCACGCACAACGCGCTGCTCGGCTCGGCCGACCCCGACCTGGTCGTCGTCAACGCCTTCGGCGAGCCGTACCCCTACGCGCTCTGTCCCGCGTTCCAGGAGGTGCGGGACTACTGCCACACGCTCGTGCGCGAGATCGTCGAGCTGGGCGAGCCCGACGGGCTGATCCTGGAAGCCTGCGGCGCACTGGGGTTCCGCCATGCCGGGCTGCACGAGAAAACCGACGGCGCCGACTGGTCGCCGGTGCAGATCGCGCTGCTGTCGCTCTGCTTCTGCCGGGCCTGCCGGACGCGCTACGAGTCGGCCGGCCTCGACGTGAGCGAGCTGGCGTCGCGGGTCCGGGCCGGTGTCGACGGCGCATCCGGATCGGCGCCCGGATCGGTGGAGGACGCGCTGGGCGACCTGGCGCAAGCCGTACGGGACCTGCGGACCGGACTCGCCCGCGAGCTGCGCGACCCGTTGACGGCCCGGATCAGGTCGGCTCGGCCGGGGATGCCGCTCGCGCTGCACGCCGATGCCGACCCCTGGGCCACGGGATCGTTCGCGACGGTGTCCACAGGCGACGGCGCCGTCGACGCCGACCTGCTGGTCGGCAACTGCTGGAACGCCCCCGAGGCGGACATGGCGGGACTACGGGCACTGCGTCGGCTCGCTGAGCGGCACCGACCCGATGAGCCGCATCGAACGGGAGCTCGGGTCCGGATCGGGGCGTACGCGCTGGCGTTGCCGCCGCGGCCGGCCGACGGCGCGGCCCTGTCCCGGCTCGCCGACGGCTACCGCGCCGCGGGCGCGGACGAGATCCACTGGTACCACGGCGGCCTCGTGTCCGCCACCCGTCTGAAAGCGATCGGCCAGGCCGTGCGCGGGTGAGCCAGAATTGACGGCATGCGGTTCGGCATCCTCGGTCCGGTCGAGGCACGGCCCGACGACGCGTCTCCCGTCGCCGTCGGCGGACCCAAGGTCCGGGCGCTCCTCTCGTTGCTGCTCCTCGCCGCCGGCCGGGTGGTGACGACGGAGCAGCTCATCGACGGCATGTACGGCACCGAGCCACCCGCGGGGGCCGTCAACGCCCTCCAGGCACAGGTCTCCCGGCTACGCCGCCTGCTCGGCGAGCTCCGGTTCGGCGGGCCGCCTTTCCGTGACCTCCTCGTGCGTCACCCCGCCGGATATCTGCTGGCGGTCGAGCCCGACGACGTGGACGCCCTCCGGTTCGAGCGGCTGGCGGCGGCGGGGCGACGCCGGCTCGCCGCCGGAGACCACACCGGTGCGGTCGAGCACCTGCGGCGGGCGCTCGGGCTCTGGCGCGGATCCGCGCTCGCCGATGTCGTGGACGCGCCGTTCGCGGCCGCGCAGACGGCCCGGCTGGAGGAGCTGCGTCTGTCGGCGGCCGAGGACCTGGTCGAGGCCCGGCTCACGCTCGGCGAGCACGACGGCCTGGTCGCCGAGCTGCGGGAGAGGACGGCCGCTCACCCCCTGCGGGAACGCTCGATCGGGCAGCTCATGCGTGCGCTCTACGCGGCCGGTCGCCAGGCCGAGGCGCTGACCGCGTTCGAGAACGCACGGCGGCGGATCGCCGAGGAGCTGGGCGCCGACCCGTCCCCCGAGCTCGCCGGGATCCACCTGGCCGTGCTCCGGTCGGATCCGTCGCTGTCTCGCGTCTCCGAGCGCCGTCAGCTGCTGCCCGCCCGGCTCACTTCGCTGATCGGGCGGACGGGCGAGCTCGATCGGATCGCGACACTGCTCGGGGAGGCGCGGCTGGTAACGCTGACCGGGCCGGGCGGCAGCGGGAAGACCCGGCTGGCGGCCGAGGCGGCGGCACAGCATCCCGGCGACGTCCGGTTCGTCGAGCTGGCGCCGCTCGCGGACGGCGCTGACGTGCCGCACGCCGTACTCGGCGCCCTCGGCCTGCGCGACGGCGCACTGGCCCCGCCCGTTCCCGGCGGCCTGGCTCCCGGAGGCAAGGCGTCCGCTCGCTACGCCACCGACCACCGGGTCCGCGATCCGGTCGCCCGGCTGATCGCCGCGCTGTCAGCGCGTCCCATGCTGCTCGTCCTCGACAACTGCGAGCACGTGATCGAGGCCGCCGCCCGCCTCGCCGACCAGTTGCTCGCCGGTTGCCCGGCCCTGCGCGTCCTGGCCACCGGCCGCGAGGCGCTGGGCATCACGGGCGAGCGGCTGCTCCCGGTGCCGCCGCTGGAGCTCCCCCCGCCGGGCGTCTGTCCCGCCGATCCGCTCGCCTATCCGGCTGTACGGCTGTTCGCCGAGCGTGCCGGAGCCGTACGCCCCGGCTTCCGGCTCGATCCCGAGGTCACGCGGGACGTGCTGCGGATCTGCCGGGCGCTCGACGGGCTGCCGCTCGCGATCGAGCTGGCCGCCGCTCGGGCGCGGTCGCTGACCACCGCCGAGATCGCGGCCCGGCTGGACGGCGTCGCCCGGCCGGAGATGTTCTCGCTGCTGTCGCGCGGCAGCCGTACGGCCCAGCCGCGCCACCGCACGCTGCGAGCCGTGGTCGAGTGGAGCTGGGATCTGCTCGACGAGGCCGAGCGCACCATGGCGCGGCGGCTGACGGTCTTCGCGGGCGGCGCCACGCTGGAGGCGGCGCAGCGGGTCTGCGGGCTGCCGGACACCGACGGCGTGCTCGCCTCTCTCGTCGAGAAATCCCTGGTGGAGGCGGCTGACGGCCGCTACCGGATGCTGGAGACGATCAGGGCGTTCTGCGCGGAACGGCTCACCGAGGCGGGCGAGAACGAATCGATGCGCCGGGCCCACGTGGCGTACTTCCTGGATCTGGCCGAGACGGCCGAGCCGCACCTGCGCCGGGCCGAGCAGCTCGAATGGCTGGACCGGCTGGACGGTGAGCACGACAACCTGCACGCCGCCCTCCGCCGGGCGACCGAGGACGGCGACATCGAGCGGGCGCTGCGCCTACTGTCCGCCCTGACCGGATTCTGGCTGCTGCGTGGCCGGCGGGGCGAAGCGGCGGCGCTCGCCCGGGAACTCCTTCAGAAGATCATCCCGGGGCCGGCGGCCGAGCCCACGCCGGAGTCGGCGACGGACCCGGCCGAAGGGTTCACGGGGAGGTTCGCCGAGGAGGCCGCGCTGTGTGTCAGCGTCGCGGCCTGGGGCACCCACCAGGGGCTGCCGGTCGAGGCCGCGCTACGAGTGGTGACCACCATGTCGGCGGCGCCCCGGCAGCCCTTCATCCTCGTGCTGCACGCGATGCTCGGAGGCCCGCCCGACCGGAGCGAGCGCAGACAGCTGACGAGCAGATACCACCTACTGGCACACGATCCGTGGACGCGGGCGCTGACCACCTTCGGGCATGCGTATCTGCTGCTGTTCGACGGACGTCTCGAGGAGGCCGAGCGGGCGATCTCGGAAGCGCTGCGCGAGATGCGCCCGGTGGGCGACCGATGGTCGATCATCATGGCGCTCAGCGGCCTCAGCGACATAGCCATGTGGCGCGGAGACCACACGAGGGTCGAGGCACTGGCCGACGAGGCGCTGGAACTGGCCGAACAGCTCGGCTCGACGGCCGACATGGCCGAGACGCTGAGCAGGCGGGCCGCGGGGCGGTCGCAGACCGGGAACGCGGCGGGAGCCCGGGCAGACTACGAACGCGCGGTGGATCTCGCCCGGCGTGCGGGCACCCCCGAGCTCACCGCCGACGCCCTCCTCGGCCTGGCCGAGCTGGCCCGCAAGAGCGGTGATCCGGTCGAGGCGCGACGGTTGTGCGAGGCGGCGCTCGCCGAATGCACGGCGGACCGGTTCAACGCCGAGGACAACCGGGCGCGCACCTACCTCGCGCTCGGGTGGATCGCGCAGATGGAGGGCGACGCCGCCGAGGCGCTCACCTGGCATCGCCGGGCGCTGGCGACCGGGGTGGGCGGCGTCAACCTGTTCACCGCGGCGCGCATGGCCGAGGGCCTCGCCGGCGTCGCGCTGCTGGACGGCGAAGCCGAGCGTGCCGCATCGCTGCTCGGTGTCGGCGCGGCGCTGCGCGGCACCCCTCCGGTGGGTGACGCCGACGTCGATCGGGTCGCCGGCCGATGCCGCACCGTGCTCGGCGAAACGACCTTCTACCGGTTGTACGGCCAGGCCCGTGACGCCCTCCGGGAGAGGCTGCCGGCGGCGATGGACGAGCCCCTTCCCGCGCTCGGCCTGATCACCGGAGACCTGGCCGCGTTGGACGACGGCTGAGATCATGCCGCCGTCAGCGACGGTCAGCGGATCGTGGGCGAATGGTCAGCGTCGAAGCCGACGCTGACGCCGTGAACGTCATCTCTCGCAAATGGGGCACGCTGGTCGTGGCGTGCCTGGCCATGCTCATGTTGTCCCTCGACCTCACCGTGCTGCACCTCGCGGTGCCGAAACTGACCGAGGCCCTCACCCCGACGGCGACCCAGATGCTGTGGATCGTCGACATCTACGGCTTCGCCCTGGCGGCGCTGCTGGTGACCATGGGCAACGTCGGCGACCGGATCGGCCGCAAGCGGCTGCTGCTGATCGGCACGGTCACGTTCGGCGCCGCCTCGGCGGTCACCGCCTACGCCCCGAACCCGGAGCTGCTCATCGCGGCGCGTGCGCTGCTCGGCGTCGCCGGAGCCACCATCATGCCCTCGACGCTGTCGCTCGTACGCAACGTCTTCACCGATGCCAAGGAGCGGACCAGCGCGGTCGGCATCTGGAGCAGCGTCACCGCGGTGGGTTTCGCCCTGGGACCCGTCGTCGGAGGCGCGCTGCTCAACCACTACTGGTGGGGCTCGGTCTTCCTGATCAATCTGCCGGTGATGGCGGTGATCTTCATCGCCGGCCTCGCCGTACTGCCCGAGTCGCGCAACCCGCGCCCCGGCCGCATCGACCTGGTCAGCGTCCCGCTCTCCGCCGCCGGCGTGCTCGGCCTGATCTACGCGCTGAAGGAGGCCGCGTACGACGGGGTGGGCCAGACCCAGGTCGCCGTCGCCGCCGCGATCGGCATCGTGGCACTGGTGGTCTTCGTCCTGCGGCAGACCCGGCTCGCCGAGCCGCTCATCGATGTGCGGCTGTTCCGGCGCCGTGCCTTCACGGCATCGGTCGGTGCCACGCTCATCACGCTCTTCGCCACGCTCGCCGTGTCGCTGCTCTTCGCCCAGTACTTCCAGCTCGTCGTGGGCTGGTCGCCGCTGATCGCCGGGCTCGCCGCACTGCCGGGAGGGCTCGCGGGTGGCGTCGGCGGCGCCCTATCCGGCTCCCTGGTCCATCGGTGGGGCCGCGGCCCGGTCGTCGCGCTCGGGCTCGCCATGGTCGCCATCGGCTTGGCCATGCTCTTCGGCCTGCGGGTAACGGTGAACTACCCCTATCTGCTCGTCGCCATGATCGTCCAGGGCGCCGGCATGGGATTCACGTTCAGCGTGACCAACGACACGGTGCTCGCCTCGGTGCCGAAGGAGCGTGCGGGAGCGGCGAGCGCGATCTCCGAGACCGCGGCGGAGATAGGCGGCGCGCTGGGCATCGCGGTGCTCGGCAGCGTGACGACCGCCGTCTACCGCGGCGACCTCAAGCTGCCGGCCGGGCTGCCCGCCGATATCACCGCCCAGGCGCGCGACACGCTCGGTGGCGCGCTCCAGGCCGCGGCCGCGCTGCCCGGTGACGCGGCGGGGGCCGTCATCCGCACCGCGCGGGATTCCTTCGTACACGGCATCCAGGTGACGGGGCTGGCGGGTTCGGCCATCCTGGTCTGCCTGGCGGTCGCCGCCCTGTTCGCACTGCGGGGCGTGCCCAAGGTGATCCCCGATCACGCCGAGCTCGACGAGCACGACGAGCACGACGAGCACGAGCCCGGGGAGACACGCGAACCGGCCCGAAGGACGCGGTGAGCCCGCAGGCGGCGCCCCGCCTCCCACCGTTTCCGGCGGGGGAGGCGGGGCGCCGCCGCCCGCTCAGAGCGCGAGCAGCGCGCCGACGGGCAGGCGGGTACCGACCAGCGGCCGCATGGCCAACCGCAGCAGGACGAACGCGTTGTCGTCTCCCGCGATCCGGTTGACACTGAGCTTTCCGCAGGTCAGGCACCGGTGAATGAGCAGCCACTCCCCGTCCCGCCGTACCGTCACGCCCACCGCGGTCATGCGTCCACGGCAGGTTTCCCGCCGGTCGCCGGGAACCCGGCCGTCGACGTGCAGGCTGGTGAGACAGTGCGGGCAGTGGTTGCGGTGCGCCGTGCCCGGCGCGGCCAGCGGCACGTCCAGGCGGCAGCCGGTGCAGCGGAACGCGTCGCCCCGCTCACCGCCCGGCCCGTGCAGCACGTCCTTGCGCCGTTGCGGTCTCCGCTGGCGCGGTTTCCGTCGTGGCATGCGATGTTCCGTCCTCTCCGTCACCGGTCGCGTCACAGACCGCCGAAGGTTTCGAGCGGGAACGGCGGCAGGGCGAGCGGACGCACCGCCATCCGCATGAGGATGAACTGGTTGTCGTCATCACAGATCGGATTGGAGGTCAGCTCACCGCATCGGGTGCAGTGGTGGATCAGCTCCCAGTCGCCGTTGCGCAGAACCGCGATGGAGATGGGGGCCATGCCGGACCGGCACTCCGACGGCCCGCCCTCGACGCCGTCCCGCACGTGTCGGGAGTAGAGGCATCTCGGGCAGTGGTTGCGCCGGGCGCCGCCCGGGTCGAGCGCGGTCACGGTGAGACCGCAGCGCACGCATCCGAAGGTTTCGGTCCTGAGAACGGAATGTGGGATGTCCTTCGACATCTGGCGATACTCCTTGCTGGATTCATGGCACAAGGGCAGCAAGGAAGCGCCGAGCGGGCCTGGACAGGCGTCATCCGCCGACGGCGTCCGCGTGGCACGCGGACGTACGGAAACGTTGGTGCACCGGGGATCCGGCCGAACCGAAAGGGTGTGTCAGTGGCAGGACCCGCCGGGAGCACGACACGGCGCGCTCGGCGCTGACCAGGGCATAATTCAGCAGCTTTCTAAGGCACAACGGCCCGGAGTTCCGTCGATGGGACGCCGGGGAGCGTAGCAGCGATGCGCCACGCCCCGCGAATGGTTTTCCCGGCCCCTCCGCCGGAGCCCATGACGCCGATCAGCCAGGCGGTCGGCTCCTCCGCCTGGCTGACGATTCGTCCGTTCCGGGTCGCGTCCGCTAGACCTCGACGACCACCGGAATGATCATCGGGCGGCGGCGGTAGGTGTCGCTGACCCAGCGCCCGACGGTACGGCGGATCGTGCGGCGGATCTGCATGACGTCGGCCACCCCCGCCGCGGCGACCTCCTGCAGCGCGCTCTCGATCTGCGGGATGACCGCGTCGAAGGCGTCGGGATCGATGCCCGAGCCGCGTGCGGTGATCTCCGGTCCGCCCGTCAGCTTCCCCGTGGTGGAGTCCACGACCACGGCGATGGAGATGAACCCCTCGTCGCCGAGGATGCGCCGGTCCTTCAACGCGACATCGGTGATGTCGCCGACCGAGGTGCCGTCCACGAAGACGTAGCCGCACGGCACCGCGCCGGCGATCCGCGCCCGGCCGTCGACCAGGTCCACGACGACGCCGTCCTCGGCGATCACGATGTTCTCGTCCGGGACCCCAGTCAGGCCCGCGAGCTTCGCGTGCGCCCGCAGGTGCCGCCACTCCCCGTGGATCGGCATGAAGTTGGACGGCTTGGTCAGGTTCAGTACGTAGAGCAGCTCGCCGGCGGCGGCGTGACCCGACACGTGCACCCGGGCGTTGCCCTTGTGCACGACACGGGCGCCCCACCGGTTGAGGCCGTTGATGACCTTGTTCACCGCGGTCTCGTTGCCCGGGACGAGCGAGGACGCGAGCAGGACCGTGTCGCCTGCCGCGATCCTGATCGGGTGATCGCGGTTGGCCATCCGGGACAGGGCGGCCATCGGCTCACCCTGGGAACCGGTGCAGATCAGCACCACGTCCTCCGGCGGCCACTCCTCGATCTCGCGAGAGTCCACCAGCAGGCCCGCCGGGACCTTCAGGTAGCCGAGCTCGCGGGCCACCCCCATGTTGCGGACCATCGACCTGCCGATCAGGGCCACCTTGCGGCCGTGTTTCTCGGCGGCGTCCATGATCTGCTGGACCCGGTGGATGTGCGAGGCGAAGCTGGCCACGATGATCCGCTTGTCCGCTGTGCGGAACACGTCGTCGATGACCGGGGCGATCTCCCGCTCGCTGGTGACGAAACCCGGAACCTCGGAGTTCGTGGAGTCCGACATCAGCAGGTCGACGCCCTCCGACCCCAGCCGGGCGAACGCCCCGAGGTCGGTTAGCCGCCCGTCCAGCGGAAGCTGGTCCATCTTGAAGTCGCCGGTGTGCAGCACGATCCCGGCGGGGGTGCGGATGGCCACGGCCAGGGCATCGGGGATCGAGTGGTTCACCGAGATGAACTCGCACTCGAACGGGCCGAACGCGCGGCGCTCGTTCTCGGCGACCTCGACCTTGACCGGCTGGATCCGGTGCTCGGTGAGCTTGCTCTCGATCAGCCCGAGCGTGAGCCGCGACCCGACCAGCGGGATGTCGGGACGCTCCCGCAGCAGGTACGGCACGGCGCCGATGTGGTCTTCGTGCGCGTGCGTGAGCACGAGGGCCTCGATGTCGTGCAGACGCCCCCGGATGTAGTCGAAATCGGGCAGGATGAGATCGACGCCCGGCTGGTCGGGCTCGGGGAACAGCACCCCGCAGTCGACCACGAGCAGCCGCCCGTCGAACTCGAACACCGCCATGTTGCGGCCGATCTCCCCCAGACCGCCCAGTGGAACGATGCGCAGACCGTTGTCCGGCAGCGGCGGAGGCGGCCCGAGTTCGGGATGCGGGTGACTCATGCGAGCTCCTCCCCCGTCCCCCGTAGGTCAGTGCCGCTGTTCCGTGTGTTTCGCTCGCTCATTCGTCTCCATATGTGTCAGGTGTCCGCAAGCTTCACGCCGCCCGCGACCAGGTCCGTACGCAGCATCGCGATCTGGTCCTCCGTTGCGTCGACGAGCGGGAGCCGTACATGTCCGCCGTCCTGGCCGACCAGCGTCAACGCGGCCTTCGCCATGATCGCTCCCTGGGTCCGCGTCATGATGCCCGCGACCACGGGAAGCACGCGGCGGTGCGTCTCGAGGGCGGCCGCGACATCCCCGGACCGATAGCTTTCGATCATGGAGGCGAGCTGTGCGCCGATCACGTGACCGGCCACGCTGACGAACCCGGCCGCGCCGACCGACAGCCACGGCAGGTTGAGCAGGTCGTCTCCCGAGTAGAACACGAGATCGGTGGCCGTCATGACCTGGGACCCCGCGAACAGGTCGCCCTTGGCGTCCTTCACCGCGACGATCCGCGGGTGCTGCGCGAGCCGCACCAAAGTCGTGGTCTCAATGGGAACCCCGGTCCTGCCGGGGATGTCGTAGAGCATCACCGGCAGCCCCACCGCGTCGGCGATGGCGGTGAAATGCTGGAACACGCCCTCCTGCGGAGGCTTGTTGTAGTAGGGAGTGACCACCAGCAACCCGTGCGCCCCCGCGCGCTCGGCGGCCCGGGCGAGCTCGACACTGTGACGGGTGTCGTTGCTCCCGGCCCCTGCGACGACGAAAGCACGGTCGCCCACGACCTCGACGACCGCACGGAGAATGCGGTCCTTCTCCTCATCCGTGGTGGTGGGGGACTCCCCGGTGGTGCCACTGATCACAAGGCCGTCGTGGCGCTGCTCATCGACGAGATATGCGGCGATCCGCTGGACGCCCGCATAGTCGACGGCGCCGTCAGAGGTGAACGGCGTGACCATCGCGGTCAGCATGCGACCGAAGGGGGCGTCGGAAGTTCCAGTTGGCGATGCCATAGACCGAACGGTACCCGGATTCCAGGCGGTTGTAGGACCCCGGCACCCCGTTATGCCCCTTGTCGCCGGAGCGCACGTCGCCGGTCACTCCGTTGATCACCTGTGGCCGCCCGTTCGGGTCGACGGCTCCGGGAGCGAAAGAGGCCGCCGATATGTGCTCGGGGGTACACACATCAGCGGCCTCTACCCGAACAATCGGTGGGCCTTACGCCCGCGTTACACATGCCTGCCGAAAATTTTTCGCCGATTCCGCGCGGAAGGTGGCATCCCCGGCCCGAGCGGCCCTTCTGGACGCCTTGGGACGGGCGGGGACCGGCCACCGGAGCTCAGCGGGCCTCGCCGAGGAGGAGTCTGTTCCAGAGGACTTCCATGCGCACCGAGATCAGGCGTTCGGTCTCGTGGACGTCCGATCCTTCCGGCCCCCGGATCGTGCGGCGGATGAACACCAGACCGCCGGAGTGGCACAGCTCGTAGATCGTCGCCTTGCATTCACAGGTGTGCACGCGAACGCGCACCCGATCGCTGCGGGCGGTCGGCTTCAACCAGTTGATCTTCTGGTGGCCCATCTGGATCGGGGCCACATGTATGCCGTGATATGGCGGCGGAAGCGGAATTTCAGGACCTGACGTCTTAGCGGGAGATTGGCCCATTCGCCGACCTTTCTGGGCGCAAAGTTGGAGTCACAGGGCGTATCCGTTACTCTGAGTGGCTCTTCGGATACGCCAAGATTGGGAAGCTTTCGTCAGCCCCTCAGGGAATGGATTCATGGCCAACTCTGATCCGGTCTACCTGCGCGTAGTCGAGGACATCCGCCGCCAGATCATCGACGGCACGCTCCCTCCGGGGGCGCCGATCCCGTCCCGCCACCAGATCACCCGGAAGTACAGCGTGGGAGAGACCGCCGCTCGCCACGCGCTCCGCGTACTCGTCCAGGAGGGCCTGATCATCGGCCGGGTGGGGTCTGGACACCGGGTGCGGGAGAAACCCGTGCTGCTCCCCCTGCAGCGTGACCGCACGGCCGATCCGCAGGTCGGGTTCACCATGGACATGCAGGCCTGCGGCCGGCAGCCGACGTCGAACTGGCGGAGCGAGCTTGTCGAGGCACCCCAGGAGATCGCACAACGTCTGCGGCTCGGGGGCTGCGGCCCCGTCGTCAAGGTGAGCTTCGTCCTCCGCGGCGACGGCCGCCCGATGCAGCTCCTCACGTCTTATGAACTGCTCGAGTTTGGCCAGAGCCAGGCGCCCGAAGAGGGCACGGGAGAGCGCAAGAGCATGCTCTCCCGGCTGGCCGCCGCGGGCACCCCGGTCACGGAGATCGGCGAGAGCGTCCACGTGCGGGTGCCCCAGCCGACCGAGATCGACCTGCTGGAGCTGCCCGCCGGGGTCCAGGTCCTGCACGTCGAGCGGACCATCTGGGCCGGGGACCGCGCGGTGGAGACCAGTGACATCGTGATCCCCGGCGACCGGTTCCAGCTCGCGTACGGAATCCCCGTCCACGCCTGACTGTCGGTCCCCGCTGGTAGAACCGTTCCGGATTCCCCATCCGGAGGTGTCGATGCGCGTCAAGGACCTGCCCCTGGCCGACCGGCCCCGCGAGCGGCTGATGACGGCCGGCGCGGGGGCACTCGCCGACAGGGAGCTGCTCGCCCTGCTGCTCTGCTCGGGCGTCAGGGGCGTCAGCGCCGTCGAGCTCGCCTCCCGGCTCATCGCGTACTGCGGCGACCTCGGCGAGCTCGCCCGCTCCGACCCCCACCGGCTGCTCGCCGTGCCGGGCATCGGTCCCGCCAAGGCGGCGCGCGTCGCCGCGGCCTTCCACCTCGTCCGGCGGGCCCGCGCCGAGCCCGAACGCGTCCGCATCACCTGCTCGGCGGACATCGCGGCGGCGGCCGCCCCCATGCTCCACGGGAACCCCAGGGAGCGGCTCGTCGTCGTCATCTGCGACCCGCGCGGCGCGGTCATCCGCCGTGCCGTGGTCAGCGAGGGCGGGAGCGACCACACCCCCGCGCCCGTTCGCGACATCATCTCCACCGTCCTCACCTCAGGCGGGGCCGCGTTCGGCCTCGCCCACAACCACCCCAGCGGCTCTCTCGATCCCAGCCATGCCGACCTCGAGGTCACCGCCCGCCTCTACGAGGCCGCCGACACCGTCGGCCTCCACTTCCTCGACCACGTGATCGTCACCGAGACCGCCTGGCGCCGCATCGCTCATCCGTAGCAAAGGACTCCGAGGCTACCTTAGGTGCTCACGATACCCCTGGTCTAGAAGACGTATCTACCCATGCTAGCGAGTGTCTGCTTTATGCAGAGATGTCTACCTTGGTCTATGGTGCGAATATGCTTGACCGAGACGGACCGGTACCTGTCTATAAGCAGATCGCGGAAATCATCCGAGAGCGCATCGGCAGCGGAGCGCTCCCGCCCGGGCAGCCCATGCCCAGCGAGGCCCAGCTTGAGGCGGAGTACGGCATCGCCAGAACCACGGCACGCCGCGTCGCACGCGAGCTACGCGAGCAGGGTCTCGTGTACACGGTGCAGGGAGAGGGCACGTTCGTCGGAGACAAGGCAGTCCCACGGGCTCGCCGGAAGACTCCCCTTTACCAGGAGATCGCAGAGGACGTCATCGAACGCATCAAACGGAAGGAATACAAGCCGAATCGGGCGATCCCGAGCGAGAAGACGATGATGCAGCAGTACGGGGCGGCAAAGGTCACCGTGCGCAATGCCGTGCGCCATCTCCGCGAATGCGGATGGGTTTTCACCGTGTCCTATCGCGGGACGTACGTGTCCCCGCCCGAGAACTGGCCGAGCGACTGACCCTCCCCGTGCTTATCCACAGGTGACCGCGAGCCCGGTCGCCGAGGCCGAACGTTGCCTACCGTATGGTCATGCTGAACCACGACGGTGACACGCCTGTTTATATGCAGCTTGCCGAGATCCTGCGCATGCGTTTGCGAGATCGCCCAGCGGGCGCGCCCATGCCGAGCGAGGTAGCGATCCAGTTGGAGTTCGGTGTTGCCAGGACCACCGCCCGCCGAGCGATCCGTGTGCTGCGTGAGGAAGGTCTCGTTTACACGGTCCAGGGCATGGGCGCATTCGTGGGCCGTCCAGATGAAGCAACCAGGACGCCTCGGAAAGTGCCCATCTACCGACAGATGGCTGACGAGATCATCGCCCGCATCCTGCGCGGCGAACTACGCCCCCTTCGGCCTGTACCAAGTGAGACGACGCTGGTCCAGCAGTACGGCGTAGCCCGCGAAACGGCACGGCAGGTCGCGGCACTGCTCCGTCGGGAGGGCTGGGTTTACACTGTGCCCCAGCGAGGCACCTATGTGAGCCCGAAGGAGCGGTGGCCGACCACGGGGCCAGAAACCACATGAGGATCGAGTCAATCCTCATCGGAGAACCTCTCCCAGGCGGACTGGCGGGTCATACCGAGAGCCGCGCCGATCCTTGCCCAGGTGACACCGCGGTCGCGCAGCCGCTCGACCCAGACCCGCAGGTTGGCGTCGACCTGTGCGCTCACGGCCGCGACACGGGGCAGGAACTCGAGGATCTCCTCGTCGGTCATACGGTCCGGCCACGAGATCTCGGGATCGGTGTCGGCCGCCGGGGTCAGGTTGAGCACGTCGTTGCAGAGCCCGACGCACTCGTTGCAGATGTAGACACCCGCACCGGCGATCATCTTGGCCACGGCCGCCTTGGGCTTGGCGCAGAAAGAGCAGTGGATCTCCTGCTCGGCGAGAGAAGGAGCCGGCATGTCGCCCTCCGATCGGTTCGCTTGTCAGGCTGATCCTGACGCGTGATCGCGAGCGTACGCCGTCAGGGTCAGCCTGACAATCAGGATCAGCAGCAGGACGCCAGGAACAGCCCGACAATTAGCTGAACCGCCCGGAAATCGGCCTTTTCGAAGCGACCCGCGACCTCGAGCAGCGGTCCCGGCTCAGTTCTTCGGGCCGAAGACGTGCGAGACCTCACCTTTGCGTCCACAGCGGGGGCAAGGCCGGTACCGCCCGGACCACCATGTGGCTTTCAACGTGCCGCTGCCCTTGCACTTGGGGCACCTGGACAGGTGGTTGCGGACGTAGTCGAAGACGAACCAGAGGACGAAGAAGAGGCCGACGAGAACGAGAACGGTCTGTGATTCCACCATGGCTCCGTGTTGGGGGAACGCGGGCGACATCGCGTCGCCGTACTGAAGCCGGGTCGCGCGGGGGCGCGGGCACCGTCACTCACCGGCCGGACGAGGGCGGCGCCGCGGGTGGCGGGCGCGCACCCAGGTGGCCCGAGGCGGGAATGCACATCGCTGCCTCCGAAGGAAGTTCGCATGGCACCGGTAGGACGCCGCATCCGCGCAGGCAGGTGACAACCGAGCGGCTTTCCGTTGGAGTCACAGGGTGATCCACAAACGCTCACGCGGAATGCCTGGCCCTTGGAGCGTCCCGCCGGCGCTTGCCCCCGTCTCCTGCTACACGTGCTCGGGCCGGAGTGCCGCCGGGTGCTCCGTCTCGGCCCGGGGCCGGCGCAGTACGGCGAGCGCGGTCACGAAGGCGGCGACGAGCAGGGCGAGGGAGACCGTGAAGGCCAGGCGGTAGCCTCCGGTCAGCGCGTCCGCCGCACCGGCTCCGCCCGCCAGCAGTTCCTGCGTGCGGGACGCGGCCAGCGCGGACAGCACCGCGACGCCGATGGCGGGGCCGATCTGCTGGGTCGTGTTGAACAGTCCCGACACCAGACCCGCGTCGTCGGAGCGCGCCTCGGACATGCCGAGGGTGGCCAGTGCCGGGAGCACCAGGCCGCCGCCCATGACGAGCACCATCACGGGGAGCAGGTCCGTCGCGTAGCGGGCGTCGACGGGAACGCGGGTGAGCCAGGCCATCGCGCCGGCGAGGAGCGTCAGGCCGCCCAGCAGTACGGCTCGCGCGCCGAAGCGCGTGATCAGCCGCGGGGAGACGAACAACGACATTCCCGCGATGGACAGCGCCGCCGGGAGCATGGCCAGACCGGTGTCGAGTGCGCCGTACCCGAGCACCCGCTGCATGAAGAGCGCGACGACGACCTGGAAGGCGAACATCGCACCGAGCGTCAGAACCTGCACCAGGTTGGCCCCGGCGACGTGACGCGACCGGAGGACGCGCAGCGGCATGAGCGGGGTCCGGGCGGCCGCCTGGCGGACGAGGAAGGCGGCCAGCAGCGCGAGCGACACGGCGCCGTACGCCAGGGACGCCATGCCGTGCCGCTCGATCCTGACGACGGCGTAGATGCCCAGCATCAGACCCGCGGTGACCAGCAGAGCGCCGAGGGCGTCGGCTCCGGCCGACAGACCGATCCCCCGCTGGGCGGGCAGCACCCGCACCGCCAGCGCGATCACGACCACTCCGATCGGCACGTTGATGAAGAAGATGTAGTTCCAGCTCAGCACGTCGGTGAGCACCCCGCCGAGCACCTGCCCCAGGGCCGCCCCGGCGGCGCCGGTGAAGCTGAAGACGCCGATGGCCTTCGCCCGCTCGCCGGCGTCCGTGAAGGTCGTCACCAGGATGCCGAGCACGACCGCCGTGGCCATGGCGCTGCCGACGCCCTGGAGGAACCGGGCGCCGATCAGCGTCCCCGGCCCGGTCGCCGCCCCGGCGAGCAGTGACGCGACGGCGAAGACGGCGTTGCCCGCCAGGAACATGCTCCGGCGGCCGAGGAGGTCGCCCAGCCGACCGGCCAGCAGGAGCAGGCCGCCGTACGCGATGAAGTAGGCGTTGACGGTCCAGCTCAGCTCGGCGGGAGCGAAGCCGAGATCTCGCTGGATCGCGGGCATGGCCACGGTGACGATGCTGCCGTCAAGGACCGTCATCAGCATCGTGACGGACAGCACCCCCAGCACGAGCCATCGGGACGGGGAGGGGTCGGTACGCGACATGGGGTCGCCTCCTGTTCACATGGGAAACAGGAGAGACCGTAGCAGATAGTTTCGTTACAGACGATCCCCTAAGGAACAATCCCTGACAGATTCATCTACTACGGATACATCACACCCGCTGCCGCGCCCGCCGCACCACCTGAGGCGCCTCCGCCGGAGTGGCCAGATGTCCCGCGACCAGCCGGCTGAGCGCCCGGACGAGCACCTCGGCCTCCTCCTTCGGCAAGGACTCGACGACGGCCCGGTGAACACCGTCGACGATCTCCTGGCTCCGCTTCGCCACCTGCGCGCCCTGCTCCGTCACCGCGACGATCCGGGCCCGCCGGTCCGTGCTGGACGGCCGGCGCTCGGCGAGGCCGGCCTGTTCCAGGGCATCGATGGTGACGACCATCGTGGTCTTGTCCATGTCGCCGATCTCGGCGAGCTGGATCTGCGTACGCTCCTCCTCCAGGGCGTGGACGAGCACGCAGTGCATGCGCGGCGTCAGCCCGATCTCGGCGAGGGCCGCCGCCATCCGCGTCCTCAGCACGTGACCGGTGTGGTCGAGCAGGAAGGACAGGTCGGGTTCGTCACGTGAGGGCGCCATGGCAGTCATGCACCCAGGCTATCAATTCGTCCTGTTCTGGATTATCTTCAAAAGTCCGAATCTCCCCGAGGCCGGGTTCCCGGCAGACCGGCGACAGGGCCTGTCACCGGTGGCGCCCGGCCTGTGTCGCCGCCACGCACACGAGTACGGCGAGAGCCGCGGCGATGGTGAGCACACCGAACCGTTCGCCCAGCAGCCATCGGGCCCACACCAGCGTGAGCAGCGGCTGCGCGAGCTGGAGCTGCCCGGCGCGGGCGATGCCGCCCATCGCCAGCCCGGCATACCACGGGATGAACCCCAAGAACATGGACACGAGGCCGACGTACGCGAACCCGGCGAGCGACACCCCGGTCGGCTCGGCCTCGGTGGTCAACGCGAGCACGGCCGTCACCGGCACCGTGATCGGCACCGCCAGCACCAGGGCGTACGAGATGACCTGCCAGCCCGGCGTCTCCCTGGCCAGCCGTCCGCCCTCGGTGTAACCGACGGCCGCCGACAGCAGCGCGAGCACCAGGAGCAGGTCGGCCATCGCGAAGTGACCGCCGCCCCGGGTGAGCGTGAAGGCGGTGACGGACAGCGCCCCCGCCGCGCAGGCGACCCAGAAGAGCGGCCGGGGCCGCTCCCCCGCCCGCAGCACGGCGCAGGCCGCCGTCGCGGCGGGAAGCAGTCCGGTGACGACGGCGGCGTGGGCCGCACTCGCGCCGCCGTCCAGGGCCAGTCCGCTGAACAGCGGAAACCCGAGCACCACGCCGAGCACGATCAAGACGTACGGCCCCAGCCGTCCCCGGGGAGGGAGCAGCGGCAGGCCTGCGACCCTCAGACAGATGATCGCGGGGACCGCCGCAACGGCGGCCCGGCCGATCGCGACCAGGTAGGGGTCGAACCCGCGCATCGCGAAGACCGTCGCCGGAAAGGAGCCGGAGAACGAGATCACGCCGGCCCCGGCGAGAAGGCTGCCCCGCCATGCCGCCCTCCGGTCCGGCCGCCCCGGTGGCCGCCGCATCCCGCCGGCGCGCTCCGCTATCGAGGTGGGCTGGATAGCGCTATTGTCATTTTTCATGAAAGACGATAGCAGTATCGTCCGTCTGGTCACCATCCTCCGGGACGAGGCCGAGCGGTCCCGGCCGGGCGACCGGTTGCCGTCGAGCAGGGAGATCATGCGCCGGCACGGCGTCAGCCCGATCACGGTGTCCCGGGCGATCGCGCAGCTCGCCGCCGAAGGCCGGGTGGTGACGCGGCCCGGCAGCGGCGTGTTCGTCGCCCCCGCCCGCCGCCCCGCGGCCGAGACTCCCGATCACTCCTGGCAGACCGTCGCCCTCGGAGATCGCGTCGTGGACGACGACGCCGTGGCGACCCTGCTCGCTCGTCCTCCCGACGGGGTCATCCCGCTGACCGGCGGCTACCTCAACCCGGAACTGCGGCCGGTCCGGGCGCTCACCGTCGCCGCCGCGCGGGCCGTACGACGTGCCGAAGCCTGGGAGACACCGCCGCTGAACGGCCTGGCCGGTCTCAGACAGTGGTTCGCCGGCACGGCGGGCGGCGCGGTGACGCAGGATGACGTGCTCGTGGTCAGCGGCGGCCAGTCCGCGTTGGCGCACGCGTTCCGGGCGCTCGCGGCCACGGGCGCGCCGGTGCTGACGGAGACCCCCACCTACCCCGGGGCGCTCGCGGCGGCCCGGGTGGCGGGGCTGCGGGCGACGGCCGTACCCATGGACCAGGACGGGGTGCGACCCGACCTGCTCGCAGAGGCCTTCGCCGTCACCGGAAGCCGCGTCTTCTACTGCCAGCCGACCCTGCACAACCCGACGGGGGCGACGCTGAGCCTGGAGCGCCGGGAACAGGTCCTGGCCGTGGCGAGGGCGGCGGGCGCGTTCGTGATCGAGGACGACTACGCCAGATATCTGACCACCGGCCCGATCCCGCCCCCGATGGTCTCGCTGGACGCCCATGGCACGGTCGTCCACATCCTGTCGCTGAGCAAGATCTCCTCACCCAGCCTGCGGGTGGCGGGGCTGATCGCCCGCGGTCCGGCGGCGCGGCGGCTGCGCGCGAGCCAGCTGGTGGAATCGTTCTTCGTCTCCCGGCCGCTCCAGGAGACGGCGCTGGAGTTGGTGGGCTCGCCCGCCTGGCGGCGGCATGTCCGCATGGTCCGGCAGGAGATCACGATCCGTCAGACGGCCCTTCTCACCGGCCTGGCCCGGCACGCCCCCGAGGCGACCGTCCATCTCGTCCCGTCCGGCGGCCTGCACGTCTGGGTACGTCTCCCGGCCGGTGCCGACGAGGCGGCGGTGGTCGAGAGCGCGCGGCGGGGCGGAGTGCTGGTCAGCCCGGGGCACATCTACTACCCTGCCGAACCGCCCGGCCCCCGCCTGCGGCTGACGCACACCGCCGCCGCGAGCCTCGCCGAGCTCGACGAGGGCATCCGCCGCCTCGCGCCCGTCCTCGTCGGGGGGTGAGACCTAACGCCCCGCTCCCGGGGCGCCCCGGCGAAGGCCTCGATTATTCGACTCCGCCGACTGCCGTACAGTGGTCACCAGGGGTGATCGACCGTGGCTGGCCCGGCGGAGCTGCTCCGCGACTTCGTGAACACCTACGACGTCGAGGACGACGCCGACGAGCTGGCGTCCCCTGCCGAGCTGTCCATGTGGCTGCGCGAACGAGGACTGATCGAAGACGGAGACCGCGCGGTCGACGAGGACCTGGTCATGGCGACCCGGCTACGGGAAGGGCTGCGGCGCGTGCTGCGGCACCACCACGACGCCGGGCCGTACGGCCTCCCCGAGGACCTGGACGCGGCGCTGGCGGCGTTGCCGGTACGGGTCACCGTGGCCGGGGGAACGCCCGGCCTGCGGCCGACGCGGACCGGGGTGGCGGGAGGACTCGCGCGGATCGCGGCGTCGATCCCGGCGGCCCACGCCGAGGGGACGTGGCGGCGGCTCAAGGTGTGCGCGCAGAGCACCTGTCAGTGGGCGTTCATCGACTCGTCCAAGAACCGGTCGCGTTCCTGGTGCTCGATGCGGGTTTGCGGAAACCGCACCAAAACGAGGGCATATCGGGCACGACGCCGGGTGGAAGGTTCGCCCAGGCCGTCCTGACCAGTACGGTGTTACAGGTAAAGAAAGGAGCCGGCTGAATGGGTGTACGACCTGCCCGTCTCGAGGACGTCGACGCGGTGACGAGCACCCAGATCCGGGCGTGGAAGTGCGCCTATCGCGACTTCCTGCCTCCGGGCCCACTTGAGCAGATGACCGGGCCGGCGGCGGAGAAGATGTGGCGCCGCCAGTGGGACGAGGCGATCCTGTCGCCGCCCACCCCACGGCACCGGGTGCTGGTCGCGGTCGAGCGCGTGGTGCCGGACACGGACGCCTTCGCCGCCCTCGGGCCCGGCGGGGTCCTGGCCACGGCGGCCCAGCGGGCGTCCGACCGAGTCGTCGGCCTCGCCTCGCACGGACCGGCCGAGGATCCGGATCTGCCTCCGGGCACGACGGCCGAGTTGCTGACGCTGCTCATCGACCCCAACCACATCCGGCGTGGCCACGGCAGCCGCCTGCTCAACGCGACGGCGGACTTCCTGCGGGAGGACGGCTACGACACGGTCGTGACGTGGGTGTTCGCCGACAACCACCCGATGCTCGGCTTCCTGGAGTCGGCGGGGTGGGGCGAGGACGAGGCCGAGCGGGTGCTCGACATGGGCCGCCCCATCCGGATGGTCCGCCTCAGCACCGACATCCGCTGACATCGCCAAAGTCTGTCCCCACATCCATCCGGACTCTCCTTCGGAGAGTTCCGCATCACCTCCGCTGACCTTCGCCTCATCTCGCCGATCCGGACCCCCGCCGTGGACGCGCGCACAGGGGTTGGCCAGACTTGTGTGGCCTCATCGCATGGCATTCGGGTAAGAAAAGGGAGACAAGTGGCCACCCCAGCTCAGTGGTTAGCGGGCGCACGCCCCCGGACGCTGCCCGCCGCCGTCGTCCCGGTCGCCGTCGGCACCGGCACGGCGCTCGCCGAAGGCGCCGCGGTCTGGTGGCGGGCAGCGGTGGCGTTGCTCGTCGCGCTGGCCCTGCAGGTCGGGGTGAACTACGCCAATGACTACAGCGACGGCATCCGCGGCACAGACGCCGATCGGGTCGGCCCGATGCGTCTCGTCGGCTCCGGCGCGGCCACGCCCAAGGCGGTGCTCACCGCCTCTCTCCTGTGCTTCCTCACGGCCGCCGTCGCCGGCCTCGCACTCGTGCTCGCGACGGGAGCATGGTGGTTACTGCTGGTCGGCGTGGCCGCGATCGCAGCCGCCTGGTTCTACACCGGCGGCTCACGCCCGTACGGCTACCGCGCCCTCGGCGAGATCTCGGTCTTCGTGTTCTTCGGCCTCGTCGCGGTGACCGGAACGACGTACGTCCAGGTCGAGCGCCTGAGCTGGCTGTCGTTGGCCGCCGCCGTTCCTGTCGGGCTCCTGGCCTGCGCGCTCCTCGTGGTGAACAACCTCCGGGACATCTCGACCGACGAGACGTCGGGGAAGCGGACCCTCGCCGTCGTGTTGGGCGACACCCGCACTCGACTGCTCTACACGGCGGGCCTGGTCCTTCCGTTCGCGATCGCCCTCGCCCTGGTGCCGGCACGGCCGTTCGCCGCGCTCGCCCTGATCGCGCTCCCGCTCCTGGTGGAGCCGGTGAGAACGGTCAGGTCAGGGGCGACCGGGCCGGCCCTCATCGCCACACTCCAGCAGACCGGGCGCCTGCAGCTCGCCTTCGGCGCCCTTTTCACACTCGGTCTGGCCCTCTGAGCTCTGCCCACCGGTACGGCTGCCGCCCCTCCCCTCTACCGGCAGCCGTACCGCAGGCGATCGTCAGCCTCGCACCGTCCCGGCGGATCCCGACACCAGTTGCTTGAGGAGCACCATCACCTCGTCGAACCGGCCGTCGATCGCGTCCAGACGCCGATCAACAGCATCGAACCGAACGTCGACCGCCTCGAACCGGGCGTTCACCGCGGCGAACTGAGCATCCACCTCAGCGAACCGCGCATCCACCTCGTCGAACCGGGCATTCACCGCGGCGAACTGAGCATCCACCTCAGCGAACCGCGCATCCACCTCGTCGAACCGGGCGTCCACCTTGTCGAACCGGGAGTCCACCTTGTCCAACCGGGCATTCACCCCGGCGAACTGAGCATTCACCTCACCGAAGCGGGAGTCCACCTTGTCGAAGCGAGTGTCCACGCTCGTGCGGAAGTCCACGATGTCGTCGCGTAGCGCCTGCATCATGCGCACGTTGGCGCCCTGAGCGTGCTGCAGGTCCAGCCGTACACGCTCGACTTTGTTGTCGACGGCGCCGACCAGGATCTTGATCGACTGCACGTCGATCTCGAGCCCGGTGATGCGCTCCTCGAAGTCCATGGGGGCCATGGTAGCCATGCCTTTCTCCAGGTGGTCGTCGTCTCGCGGACCGCCGGGGCGGCGGTCCGCGTCAACCCTGCCGGAAACGAGGAGGGCCGCGGGCCACGGAAAACGGTTCTGTGGACGGACTTCAACCCGGTGGATGACGTTTATGGACCTGGGAGTCCGACCAGCCCTCCCGGAACCGCGTTCCCTCGCCTGATCTGCGAATATGGCAGCGGAAACGCCGGAGACGACCGATTGACGATGGAAAGGGCACCCGTTGAAGCCGGCGAAGCCGGTGAAGTCGGTCGAAGCCGACCGAACCGGCCCGCTGGATCTCCGGCCCCCGGAAGAGCGTCTCCCCACGGGCTCACGGGCGGCCTACAGGTCGAGAAGCCGCTCCAGCCCCACGGTGAGACCGTCGAGTTCCCGCACGCGGCGTACACCCAGCAGGACCCCGGGCGTGAAGGACGCGCGGTTCATGGTGTCGTGCCGGATGGTGAGGATCTCCCCCTCGCCGCCGAGGATGACCTCCTGATGAGCGATCAGGCCGGCCAGCCGTACGGCGTGCACGTGAACGCCGTCGACGCTCGCGCCGCGGGCGCCGTCGAGCTGAGAGGTGGTGGCATCGGGACACGACCCGAGGCCTGCTTCCCGGCGGGCCTGGGCCACCAGCTCGGCGGTACGGCGAGCCGTGCCCGAGGGGGCGTCGGCCTTGTTGGGGTGGTGGAGCTCCACGATCTCGACGGACTCGAAGTACTTCGCCGCCTGCCGCGCGAAGTGCATCATCAGCACCGCCGCGATCCCGAAGTTGGGCGCGATCAGCGAGTTGGTCCCGGGGTTGGCGGCGAGCCATCCGCGCACCTGGTCCAACCGTTCCGCGTCGAAGCCGGTGGTGCCCACGACGGTGTGGATGCCGTGGTCGATGCACCACCGCAGGTTTCCCATCACGACGTCGGGGTGGGTGAAGTCGACCACCACCTCGGCCTTCGTCAGCGACTCCAGCGGGTCGTCCTTGTCGACGGCCGCCACCAACTCCAGATCATCGGCCGCGTGCACGGCCTTGCAGACTTCCACCCCGACGCGCCCGCGGGCACCCAGAACACCGACCTTTATCACGCGCCCAAGGCTATAGCCCCGGCCGGGCGGGACGGCCGCAGGGCGCGGCCGGCCTTCCACGCAGGAAACGGGTGCGAGACGAGCAGGGCCGCGCGGGTCTGACCCGCGCGGCCCCTGTGGACCCGGTCCGCTCAGGCGATCGCGAAGCCGAAGTCCTTGCCTTCGTACGGCCCGATCACGGAGAGGGTGAGCGGACGGTTGAGCACGTCACGGGCGACGTCGGCGATGTCCCGTGCGGTCACGGCCTCGATCCGGGCGAGCACCTCGTCCACCGACATGAGCTCCTCGTACACGAGCTCGCTCTTGCCGATGCGGGACATGCGCGAGCCGGTGTCCTCCAGCCCGAGCACGAGCCCGCCGCGCATCTGGCCCTTGCCCCGGGTGATCTCCTCTTCCGAGATGCCCTCGGCCACCACCCTGGCCACCTCGTCCCGGCAGATCTTCAGCACATCGTCGATCTTGGACGGCAGGCAGCCGACGTAGACGCCGAACTGACCGGTGTCGGCGTACTGCGCCGTGAAGCTGTACACGCTGTAGGCGAGGCCGCGCTTCTCCCTGATCTCCTGGAACAGTCGCGACGACATCCCGCCGCCCAGGGCGGCGTTCAGCACGCCCAGGGCGAACCTGCGATCGTCGGTCCGGGAGACGCCGGTGGTGCCGAGCACCAGGTTGGCCTGCTCCGTCGGGCGGTGGATCACCCGGACGCCGGAGCGCGACTCCACCCCCGGGCCGCCGACGCGTGGCGGCGCCGGCGGCGCCCCGCCCGTCGCGCCGTTCAACGCGCCCGCGCGCTCGTAGGCGGCCGCCACCAGTTCCACCACCCGCTCGTGGTTCACGTTGCCCGCGACCGAGACCACGGTCCGTGGCGGCAGGTAGTAGCGCTGGTAGTACTCGTGGATGCGGTCGCGGGTGAGCGCGTTGATCGATTCCTCGTTGCCGAGGATCGGCCGCCCGATCGGCGTGTCGCCGTACAGCTCGGCCGAGAACTGCTCGTGTACCACGTCGGACGGATCGTCGTCGTGCATGGCGATCTCCTCCAGGATCACGCCGCGCTCGGACTCCACGTCCTCGGCGGTGATCAGGGAGGAGGTGACCACGTCGGCGAGCACGTCGATCGCCAACGGGAGATCCTCGTCGAGCACCCTGGCGTAGTAGCAGGTGTACTCCTTGGCCGTGAAGGCGTTGATCTCACCGCCGATGCCCTCGATGGACGCGGAGATCTCCATGGCGTCCCGCGTGGGGGTGCCCTTGAACAGCAGGTGCTCCAGGAAGTGGGTGGCCCCCATGTGCTCGGGGGCCTCGTCCCGTGACCCGATGCCGACCCACATGCCGACCGCGACACTGCGGACGGTCGGCATCGTCTCGGTCACCACGCGGAGCCCACCGGGCAGGACGGTGCGGCGGATGACCCCCACTCCGTCCTTGCCTGGATAGAGAGTTGTGGTCGTCACGAGTTGCGGTCGTCCCGTCCGGCGCGGGTACGGCTGCGGCGGCGCGGCGTCCGCTGCTCCTCCTGCGGCGCCGCGGCCTCCTCGTCGCCGGCGTCCTCGCCGTTCCCGGCGGCGGCCCGCTCCGCGGCCTCCTTCTCGACGACCTCGACCGGCACCAGGGAGAGCTTGCCCCGGGAGTCGATCTCGGCGATCTCCACCTGGATCTTCTCGCCGACGTTCAGGACGTCCTCGACGTTCTCGATCCGCCTGCCGCCGTGCAGCTTGCGGATCTGGGAGACGTGCAGCAGACCGTCCTTGCCGGGCAGCAGCGACACGAACGCCCCGAAGGCCGCGATCTTCACGACCGTGCCCAGGTAGCGCTCGCCGACCTCCGGCATGTGCGGGTTCGCTATGCCGTTGATCAGCGACCGGGCCGCCTCTGCGGAGGGTCCGTCCGTGGCCCCAATGTAGATCGTCCCGTCGTCCTCGATCGTGATCTCGGCGCCGGTGTCGTCCTGGATCTGGTTGATCATCTTGCCCTTCGGGCCGATGACCTCGCCGATCTTGTCGACCGGCACCTTGATCGTGATGATCCGCGGCGCGGTCGGGTTCATCTCCGCCGGAGCGTCGATGGCCTCCTGCATCACGTCGAGGATCGCCAGGCGCGCGCCCCTCGCCTGCTTCAGCGCGGCGGCGAGCACGTGGGCCGGGATGCCGTCGAGCTTGGTGTCGAGCTGCAGCGCGGTGATCAGGTCCTTCGTGCCCGCGACCTTGAAGTCCATGTCGCCCATGGCGTCCTCGGCACCGAGGATGTCGGTGAGCGTCACGTACTGGTCGCCCTCGCCGATGAGGCCCATGGCGATGCCGGCCACCATCTCCTTGAGCGGCACACCGGCGTCGAGCAGTGCCATGGTGGAGGCGCAGACCGACCCCATCGAGGTCGAACCGTTGGACCCGAGCGCCTCGGACACCTGCCGGATGGCGTACGGGAACTCCTCACGCGAAGGCAGCACCGGCAGCAGCGCGCGCTCGGCCAGCGCGCCGTGGCCGATCTCGCGCCGCTTCGGCGAGCCGACCCGGCCGGTCTCTCCCGTGGAGTACGGCGGGAAGTTGTAGTTGTGCATGTAACGCTTGGTCCGCTCGGGATTGAGCGTGTCGATCATCTGCTCCATGCGCAGCATGTTCAGCGTGGTGATGCCGAGGATCTGCGTCTCGCCGCGCTCGAACAGGGCCGAGCCGTGCACCCGCGGCACCACGTGGACCTCGGCGCTGAGCTGCCGGATGTCCTTGGAACCACGTCCGTCGATCCGGATGCCCTCCTTGAGCACCCGCTCGCGCATGAGGCTCTTGGTCAGCGAGCGGAAGGCCGCGGCGAGTTCCTTCTCGCGCCCCTCGAAGTCGGGCAGCAGCTTCTCGGCGGCGAGGGCCTTGACCCGCTCGATCTCGAGCTCGCGCTCCTGCTTGCCCGCGATGGTCAGCGCCGAGGCGAGCTCGCTGCGCACCGCGGCGGTGACGGCCTCGAGTGCGTCCTCCTGGTAGTCCAGGAAGATCGGGTACTCGGCGGTCTCCTTGCCGGCGACCTCGGCCAGCTTGGACTGCGCCTCGCACAGCACCTTGATGAAGGGCTTGGCGGCCTCCAGGCCCTGGGCCACGACCTCCTCATTGGGCGCGACGGCGCCCTCGGCGACCAGCTTCAGCGTGTCACGGGTGGACTCCGCCTCGACCATCATGATCGCCACATCGCCGTCCGCCAGGACGCGACCGGCGACCACCATGTCGAAGGTCGCGCCCGCCAGTTCCTCGTGGGTCGGGAACGCCACCCACTGTCCCTGGATCAGCGCGACTCGGACACCGCCGATCGGGCCGGAGAACGGCAGCCCGGCGAGCTGGGTCGACATGCTCGCCGCGTTGATCGCGACGACGTCGTACAGGTGATCCGGGTGCAGCGCCATCACCGTCGCCACGATCTGGATCTCGTTGCGCAGGCCCTTGACGAAGGACGGGCGCAGCGGCCGGTCGATCAGGCGGCAGGTGAGGATCGCGTCCTCGGACGGCCTGCCCTCACGCCGGAAGAACGAGCCGGGGATCCGGCCCGCCGCGTACATCCGCTCCTCCACGTCGACGGTGAGCGGGAAGAAGTCCAGGCTCTCCTTGGGATGCTTCGACGCGGTGGTGGCGGACAGGACCATCGTCTCGTCGTCCAGGTACGCCACCGCGCTGCCGGCCGCCTGCCGGGCGAGGCGCCCGGTCTCGAACCGGATCGTACGTGTGCCGAATGAGCCGTTGTCGACAACGGCTTCCGTGCTGTGGACACCCTCCACGGGGGACCTCCTTGTTCGTCGGTCTCCCACGTCCTTTTATGCCGGGCTCCCCGTTCAGGTGCAGTGCCGGTCTTCGATCGAAGCGCCCGGTTCCTTCCGTACGGCTGTGCCGTACCGACCGGGGGCCACTACCGAGGACCGGCCCTCTCACGCCGCGGGATCATGCATGCGGCTTGCGTTCGGACGCGGGGCTTGTCTGTCGGGTGGGGCAGGCCGGCCCGGCCTGCCGTCCCCTCGGCTATTCAGTTATTCCACATGTTCCGCCGCGCGCGGCGTTCAATCCGGCCTCTCGCTGTGGCCGCTCGCGCGGGCGATCGTCCTGCCGGACCCATTGTGGCCCGCCATGAGAAAGGAGCGACGAAGGATCGCCGCTCCTTTCCACATTATCGACGCAGGCCGAGACGCTCGATGAGGGACCGGTAGCGGGCGATGTCCTTCGCCTGCAGGTACTTCAGCAGCCGGCGGCGACGGCCGACCAGCAGAAGCAGCCCCCGGCGGCTGTGGTGGTCGTGCTTGTGCACCTTCAGGTGCTCGGTCAGATCGCTGATGCGCTTGCTCAGCAGCGCGATCTGGACCTCCGGAGACCCGGTGTCTCCCTCGCCGGTGGCGTACTCGCCGATGATGGCCTTGGTGGTGGTCGCGTCGAGCGACACTGTTTCTCCTTCTGGTGAGAGGCACGCACGACATCAGAGCCCGCGAACGACCGTGCGTGCCTACAGTCGCCGTGACCGGCCGGCCCGGTGGCCCGCCATGCCCGTCGGACATGACAGCACCCGAACATGGCTGACTTGCAAGGCTACCACCGAGTCGCGGCGCCCCGCACAACTCCGGCACGGCGGGCGGCCCGTCGAAGGCCCGCTACCGATCGTCAGGCCGTGACCTCGCGGGCGCGGGCCACGTCGCGGTGCATCTGCTCGATCAACGCCTCGACCGAGTCGAACCGCAGCGTGTCCCGCAGCCGCTCGGCGAAGTCGACCGCCACATGCGCGCCGTAGAGGTCCAGGTCGTCCCGGTCCAGCGCGTACGCCTCGACCGTGCGTTCCACCCCGTCGAAGGTCGGGTTAGTCCCGATGGAGATGGCGGCCGGCCAGCGCTGCCCCGCCGACGCCGGAGACGCCTCGACGCACTGCAGCCAGCCGGCGTAGACGCCCTCTGCCGGAATGGCGGTGAACGGCGGCGACTCGACGTTCGCCGTGGGAAAGCCGAGCGCCCGGCCCCGCTGGTGACCGCGGACGACCACGCCCTCGACCCGATGCGGACGCCCCAGCGCCGCGGCGGCGCCCGCGACGTCGCCCGCGGTCAGCCGTTCCCGGATGAACGTGGAGGAAATGGTGGCGCCGTCGCTGACCAGCGGCACGCCCACCGCGACGAAGTCGTACTTCTCCCCCAGCGTACGCAACGTCTCCACGTCGCCGGATGCCTTGTGCCCGAAGCGGAAGTCCTCCCCCACCACGACCCCCGCCGCGTGCAGCCGGTCCACCAGGGCCGTCTGCACGAACTCGTCGGGTCTCATCCGCGAGAACTCCAGTGTGAACGGCAGCACGCACACCGCGTCGACGCCCAGCCCCGCGAGCAACTCCGCCTGCCGGTGCAGCGTGGTGAGCCGCAGCGGGTGGGTGCCCGGCCGGACGACCTCGTCCGGATGCGGGTCGAAGGTGACGACGACCGATGGAAGGCCGAGGTCACGGGCCATGCCCACCATCTGTGTCACCATCCGCTGATGACCGAGATGTACGCCGTCGAACACGCCGATCGTGACGACGGACCTGCCCCAGCCCTCGGGGACGTCATCCAGTCCGTGCCAGCTCTGCACTTCGACCTCGATTCCTGTACGGCTCGGCAAACCGGCAGTAGACAAGACTGCCATGCCGCTGAGCGTGCATTGATGTCAGGGCGCGAAAACAACCAGGGGCCTGGCCGTGCCACCGCGTTCCTCGACGAGGGCGAGCAGCGTGCCGTCCGGGCCGAAAACCCCGACGGGGCCGGGCCCGAGCCCCGCCGCGGGCAGACGGCCGCCGTGCGCGACCAGCCTGGCGTCCTGCGCCGTCACGTCCCTGCGGGGGAACGCCGCGGTCACGGCCTCCGCGATCGGCATGATCACGCATTCCCTGGCGAGCTCGTCGATCGTCCGGGCCGAGGCCAGGCCGTACGGTCCGACCCGGGTGCGCCTGAGGCGGGTGAGGTGGCCGCCCACCCCGAGGGCGGCGCCGAGGTCCCGGGCCAGCGCCCGGATGTAGGTCCCGCTGGAGCAGGTGACGGTGGCGTCGACGTCCACGACGTCGTTCACGGCGGCGTCCGCGGTCTCCACGCGGGCCCGGCGGATCGCGGTGACCTCGAACTCGTGGACGGTGACCGGCCTGGCGGCGATCTCGACCTCCTCGCCGGCCCTGGCCCGCTTGTAGGCCCGTTCACCGTTGACCTTGATCGCGCTCACCTGCGGGGGAACCTGCATGATCTTCCCCGTGAGCGCGGCGACGCCCTTGCGCACCTCCTTCGCGGTCACCCGACCTGCGGAGGTGACCGCGATGACCTCTCCCTCGGCGTCGTCGGTGTTGGTGGTCACGCCGAGCCGGATCGTGGCCTCGTAGACCTTCTCCGTCAGCGCGAGGTGCCCGAGGAGGCGGGTGGCCTTCTCCACGCCGACGACGAGCACGCCGGTGGCCATCGGGTCGAGCGTGCCGGCGTGGCCCACCTTGCGGGTCCCGGCGATGCCGCGCATCTTGCCGACGACGTCGTGCGAGGTCCAGTCGGCGGGCTTGTCCACGATGATCAACCCGCTCGGCGGCGGAGTTCTGCGGGGCCTTGCCGTACTCATGAATGGGTCCAATGCGAGATCGGGAACTGGAAACATGCCGGTCGGGCGGCACCGCCCTGGCGCGTCTGCGCGAGGACGCCCGGGTGGGCGGCCTCCCCCGCGTGCTCCGGCGAGATCACTCCAGGGTGAGGAGAGAGCGCAGGGAGGCGATCGTGTCCTCCGGTGGAAGCCTGGAGGAGAAGCCCGCCGCGCGGCTGTGACCGCCGCCGCCCAGCTCGACGCAGGCCCGGCCGACGTCGACCGCGCCCTTCGAACGGGTCGAGACGTTCCAGACCCCCTCGTCGTCCTCCTTGAGCACCACGGCCACGTCCGCCTCGTCGACCCGGCGGATGACGTCGATCACGCCCTCCACCTCGTCGTACGGCAGGCCGTTGAGCACCCGGTCGGCGCGGGTGACGTACGTCCAGACCAGTCCGTGGCCGGCCGCCGCCGACTGATCGAGCGCGACCCGGCCGAGCGCGGCGCCGAGCACCCGCAGATAGGCGAACGGCGAACGGTCCCACAGCTCCCTGGCGATCTCGTCGGGTCTGAGCCCGGCGGCGATGAGCCGCCCCGCCATCGCGTGTGCCGCCGGGGTGGTGGCCGAATAGCGGAAGGAGCCCGTGTCGGTCACCAGGCCCGTGTACAGGCACGTCGCCACGTCCCGGCCGACCGGCAGGGCCAGCCGGTGGATGAGCTCCTCGGTCAGGACGGCGGTGGCCGCGGCCGAGGGGTCGATCAGGTGCAGCGAGCCGAACCTGGTGTTGGACACATGGTGGTCGATCACGACCAGTTCGCCGGCTCTGCCCGCGCTGGGGGCGAGCAGGCCGAGCCGCTCCATGGTGGAGGCGTCGAACGTGAGCATCAGATCCGGCTCCGCCGGGTAGGCCCCCGGTTCCACCAGCAGTTCCTGACCGGGCAGGAATCGCAGCAGGCGTGGTACGGCGAAGCAGCGGTCGCCGAACGACGCGACCACCTTCTTCCCGCTCCCGGCCAGCGCGAGGCCGAAGCCGAGCATCGAGCCGAGGGCGTCTCCATCGGGGGAGACATGACACGCGAGCGCGACGCGGTCGGCACCGCGGACCAGCTCGATCACCCGCTCCCAGTCCGCGGCCCCGATGGTGGTGTCGATCGTCGTCACCTCGCCCGGTGCCCCGCTGAGGGTTCGTCCTCACTGTCCTCGTCGTCGGAGTCGCCGGCCCGATCCTCCTCGAACCGGTAGGGGTCGGCGTCCCCGGCGAACTGGGCGCTCTCGGCCTGCCTGGCGATCTCCGCGTCCCTGGCCCGCGCCGCCGCGAACAGGTCGTCCATGTGGCGGGCGCTGTCGGGCAGCGGGTCGTGGACGAAGGTGAGCGTCGGGGTGTGCCGCAATCCGGTCTGCCGTCCGACCTCGGACCTGATGATCCCCTTGGCGCTCTCCAGCGCGGTGGCGGTCGCGGCCCGCTCGGCCTCCGAGCCGAAGACCGTGTAGTAGACCGTGGCGTCACCCAGGTCGGCGGTGATCCGCGCGTCGGTCACCGTGACGAACCCGAGCCGCGGATCCTTGATCCGTCGCTCCAGCATCTCGGCGACGACCTGCTGGATGCGGTCGGCCAGCTTTCTGGCGCGCGCTGCGTCCATGCTCACGCTCCCTCGTTCACTGTACGGCTGACGCGCCGGCTCGGCCGGCTTATTCCTCGTGGTCGTTGAAGAGCCGCTGCCGTACCGACAGCAGCTCGATCTCGGGGTGGAAGGCGACCACACGCTCGCACGAGCCGAGCACATCGTCGCAGTTCGCGGCCGACGCCGAGACAACCGCGATGCCGATCTCCGCTCTGCGGTGCAGATCGAGGTGGCCGGTCTCGGCCACCGCGACGCTGGGGAAGCGCCGCTGCAGTTCCGCGATCAGCGGGCGGACCACGGACCGCTTCTGCTTCAGCGAACGCACGTCGCCGAGCAGGATGTCCAGAGTAAGTGCCCCAATGTACATGGATGTGTCTCGCCGCGAGGCGACGTCCGGCCGCCGCCCCCGTGATGGCACGGGGGCGGCGGAACGCACGTCAGACGCGCGGCTTCTCCCGCATCTCGAACGTCTCGATGACGTCTTCGATCTTGAGGTCGCTGTAGCCGACGCCGATGCCGCACTCGAAGCCCTCTCGGACCTCGGTCGCGTCGTCCTTGAACCGGCGCAGCGACGAGACGGTCAGGTTGTCGGCCACGACGACGCCGTCGCGGATGAGACGGGCCTTGCTGTTGCGAGTGATCGTGCCCGAGCGGACCACCGAGCCGGCCACGTTGCCGATCTTCGGAACCTTGAAGATCTCGCGGATCTCGGCGGTGCCCGTACGGACCTCCTCGAACTCCGGCTTCAGCATGCCCTTGAGGGCCGCCTCGATCTCCTCGATCGCCTGGTAGATGACCGAGTAGTACCGGATGTCGACGCCCTCGCGCTCGGCCAGGTCGCGCGCCCGCACCTCGGGTCGCACGTTGAAGCCGATGATGACCGCGTTGTCGTCGGCCATCGCCAGGTTGACGTCGTACTCGGTGATGGCGCCCACCGCGCGGTGCAGCACGCGGAGGCTGACCTCCTCGCCGACGTCGATCTTGAGCAGCGCGTCCTCAAGGGCCTCCACCGAACCGGAGACGTCACCCTTGATGATGAGCTTGAGCTCGTTGACCTGGCCCTTCTCGAGGTCCTTGAACAGTTCCTCGAGGGTGCGGCGACGGCCGGACTTGGCCATGTCGGCGATGCGCTGCCGGGCCGCCCGCTGCTGGGCGATCTGGCGGGCCATCCGGTCGTCGGACACGACGATGAAGTTGTCGCCCGCGCGCGGGACCGCGGTCAGACCGAGCACCAGGACCGGACGCGACGGATCGGCCTCCTCGACCGGCTTGCCGTTGTCGTCCAGCATCGCGCGGACGCGGCCGAAGGCCTCGCCGCAGACGATCGAGTCGCCGACCCGGAGCGTGCCGCGCTGCACGAGGACGGTGGCCACGGGACCGCGACCCTTGTCCAGATGTGCCTCGATGGCCAGGCCCTGGGCGTCCATGTCGGGGTTGGCCCGCAGGTCGAGCTCGGCGTCGGCGGTCAGCAGGATGGCCTCGAGCAGGCTGTCGATGCCGATGCCCTGCTTGGCGGAGATGTCCACGAACAGCGTGGAACCGCCGAACTCCTCGGCCACCAGGCCGTACTCGGTGAGCTGAGCCCGGACCTTGGTGGGGTCCGCGCCCTCCTTGTCGATCTTGTTGACCGCGACGACGACCGGCACGTCGGCCGCCTGCGCGTGGTTGAGCGCCTCGATCGTCTGCGGCTTCACACCGTCGTCGGCCGCGACCACGAGCACCGCGATGTCGGTGGCCTTCGCACCGCGGGCACGCATGGCGGTGAACGCCTCGTGACCCGGGGTGTCGATGAAGGTGACCTTCCGCTGCTCGCCCTCATGCGTGGTCGACACCTGGTAGGCGCCGATGTGCTGGGTGATGCCGCCGGCCTCGCGGGCCGCGACGTTGGTGTGCCGGATCGCGTCGAGGGTCCTCGTCTTACCGTGGTCGACGTGGCCCATGACGGTCACGACCGGCGGACGCGGCGCGAGGTCGGCCTCGTCGCCCTCGTCCTCACCAAACTCGATCTTGAAGGACTCGAGCAGCTCCCGGTCCTCCTCCTCGGGGCTGACGACCTGGACGTTGTAGTCCAGCTCGGCGCCGAGAAGCTGCAGGGTCTCCTCGTTGACCGACTGGGTCGCGGTCACCATCTCGCCCAGGTGCAGCATGATCTGCACGAGCGAGGCGGGGTTCGCGCCGATCCGATCGGCGAAGTCGGACAGGGACGCGCCGCGCGGAAGGCGGATCGTCTGCCCGCCACCACGCGGGACCTGCACGCCGCCGATCGACGGCGCCTGCATGTTGTCGAACTCTTGACGCCTCTGGCGCTTCGACTTCCGGCCACGGGTCGGGCGACCGCCCGGACGCCCGAACGCGCCCGCCGTGCCACCGCCGCGGCCGCGGCCGCCGCCACCGGGACGGCCGGCGAACCCGCCGCCACCACCGGCACCCGGCCCGCCGCCCGCGCCACCGGGGCGACCTGCGCCGGCACCCGGCCTGGGACCGCCGAACCCGCCTCCGGGACGGCCACCGCCACCGGGACGACCTGCGCCACCGGGAGCGGGACGGCCACCGGCGCCCGGACGACCGCCCGGGGCCGCGGGGCGACCCTGCGGCATCATCATCGGGTTGGGACGCGGACCACCGGGACGCGGACCACCGGCGCCAGGGCCGGGACGCGGCCCGCCCATGCCCGGACCCGGACGCGGACCGGCGGGACCCGGACGGGGGCCTCCCGCACCGGGAGCGCCGGAACGAGCGGAGGGCGGACGCGGAATGGCGCCGTCCCTCGCTCCGTCGCGGCGGGGCTCGCGGGGACCGCGGTCGCCGCCACCGGACCGGTCTCCCCGCTCGGCGCCGTCACGGCCCGGCCGCGCGGGACGCTGCCCCATGCCGCTGGCGTTCGAGGAGAACGGGTTGTTACCCGGACGCGGGCCGCGGGGACCCGGCTTGGGCGCACCGGAGCGCGGCGCGCCGCCTCCCGGCGTACCGCCACCGGACGGCGCACCCGGACGCGGACCGGGCCGGGGACCCGGCTTGGGCACGGCCGGACCCGGACGCGGACCGGAGGCCGCCGCCGGACGCGACGCTTCGGGGCGGGGGGCCTCGGGACGCGGGACGTCCGGGCGCGGCGCCCGCGGACGGGCGGCGTCAGGACGCGGGGCCTCGGGCTGCGGGGCCTGCTGAGTCGGATGAGGCATCGGAACCGGCCGCGGGGCCGGGCGCGGGCCGGGCTTCGGAACCGGTCTCGCCGCGGTGTCCGCCGGCTGGGCCGCGCCCCCGGACTGGGCCGCGCCTGTCGACTGGAAGGGGGACGGCGCCTGCGTCGCGCCGCCACCGGCCGGACTCTCCGCCGGCCTCGGCGCAGGCTTCGGCTGCGCCGGACGTGGGGACGGCTTGCCGCCGCCCTTGGAGGCGTCGCCCTTACCGAACGCCTCTGTCAGCTTACGGACGACCGGCGCCTCGATCGTTGAAGACGCCGACCTCACGAACTCGCCCATCTCGGTGAGCTTGGCCATGACGACCTTGCTCTCGACCCCGAACTCCTTGGCGAGCTCGTATACCCGGACCTTCGCCACTGCACTCCCTAACTCGGTCCGGGAGCCTTGCAGTGCCGCCGGACCGTCGCTAACTGAACGTACTCATCGCCGCGTGCTCATCAGGCGCTCATGGCAATCTGACTCCGCCCATCAACTCGGCGTCCTACTTGACGATTTCTTCGTGCCCGGCCCCGGATGACCGAAGCCGAACGGTAACCATTCACCCGGCGCTATCCGACGTCAAGCCCCTCCAGGTGAGCCCGCAGAGCACTCAGATCGAGCGATCCCTGTGCGCGAAACGCACGAGAGAACGCCCGACGGCGTTCGGCGAGCTCCAGACAGCGCGGGGACGGGTGCAGTGACGCACCACGTCCCGGGAGCCGTCCTCCCGGATCCGGGATGACGACGCCCTCGACCACCACCAGGCGGAGCAACTCGGACTTTGCCGTGCGAACCCGGCAACCCACGCACGTTCTCAACGGGGCTGCCTGGCAACCATATTCCAGCTTACCTTGCCGACGCATCAGCGGGATCTGCCGGTGCCTCCTGGACGTCCGGACGGATGTCGATACGCCATCCGGTGAGCCGCGCGGCCAGGCGGGCGTTCTGCCCCTCCTTGCCGATCGCCAGCGACAACTGGTAGTCGGGCACGGTGACCCGGGCCATCCGGCCGTCGGGGTCGATTACCTCGACTCGGGAAACACGCGCGGGCGACAGGGCATTCCCGACGAACTCCGCCGGGTCCTCCGACCAGTCGATGATGTCGATCTTCTCGCCGTGCAGTTCGGTCATCACGTTCCGCACCCGGGATCCCATCGGGCCGATGCAGGCGCCCTTGGCGTTCACACCCGGCCTGCGGGACCTGACAGCGATCTTGGTGCGATGACCGGCCTCGCGGGCGATGGCGGCGATTTCCACGGTGCCGTCGGCGATCTCGGGCACCTCCAGCGCGAAGAGCTTCTTCACCAGGTTGGGATGCGTCCGCGACAGGGTGACCGAGGGGCCCTTGGGTCCCTTCTTGACCTGGACCACGTAGCAGCGGATGCGCTCTCCGTGCAGGTACTCCTCGCCGGGGACCTGCTCGTTGTGCGGCAGGATCGCCTCGATCTTGCCCAGGTCGACCAGCACGACCCTCGGGTCCTTGCCCTGCTGGATGATTCCCGCGACCAGCTCACCCTCGCGACTGGCGAACTCGCCGAAGTTGATCTCGTCCTCGGCGTCACGGAGCTGCTGGAGTATCACCTGCTTGGCGGTCGTGGCGGCGATCCGGCTGAAGTTGCCCGGGGTGTCGTCGTACTCCCTGGCGACCTCGCCGTTCTCATCGAGCTCGGCCGCCCAGATGGTCACGTGGCCGGAGACGCGGTCGAGCTCGGCCCGAGCCTTCGGCGCCGCGCCCTCGGTCCGGAAGTACGCGATCAGGAGCGCGTCCTCGATCGCCTTGACGACCAGGTCGAAGGAGATGTCCTTCTCCCGCTCCAGGCTGCGCAGGACGCTCATGTCAATGTCCACAAGGCTCCCCCTTAGCCCTCGTCGTCAGTGTCGTCGATGTCGTAACCGTCATCGAGATCGGCCGGCCGGTTGAACTCCACCTGCACCCGGCCGCGGATCAGCTCGTCGAACGCGATGCGACGCGTCCCGTCCAGCTCCACGCCGGACTCGCCCGTCCCGGTCACGCGGCCTTCCACGGTCGCGCCGTCCCGCAGCTCCGCCTTCACCAGCCTGCCTCGCGCCCGGCGCCAGTGGCGCGGCTCGGTCAACGGCCTGTCCACTCCGGGGGAGCTGACCTCCAGAACGTACGGCCCCGCGCCGAGAGCGTCCGACTCGTCCAGCCGTTTGGAGACCGACTGGCTCACCTCGGCCACGTCGTCCAGCGTGACGCCGCCGTCACGGTCCACGATCACGCGCACGAGTCGCCGCCTGCCCGCCGGGACGATCTTCACGTCCTCCAGGTCGAGCCCCTTCTCGGCGACCACCGGGCCGAGCAGCTCCACCAGACGGCCGCGTCGAGGGTCTCCGCCCATGCCGACCTCCCCTTCACTGGTGTACCTCGCCCGATGTGCCAACAGCCTATCGACACCACGGGACGGAAATAGCGCCATACCCGAGCGGCGAGCCGACACGAGCCCGCCCATCATCACCGGGCGGTGACTTCTGGGCGGCGCGCCGTACGATGCTACGACGACGTCGGCCCGGGGAGCGCGTCCAGGAAGGGGCGCCGACTCGACGGCGAAGACGGACGGAAAGAAATCGGCGGAGGCCGGCGAGAGGACGTTGGTCGTGGAACTGAGCGGCGGAGCACGCGTGACCAGGCGCGTGCTGCTGGGCGCGACGGCGGCCGGGCTGGTCGCCACCGCCACCGGCTGCTCGTCCGATTCGCCCGAACCGCCCGCGCCGAAGCCGCCGGATCCTCAGGCGGTGCTGCTGGGTTCACTGATCGGTGACAAGGAGCGGCTGATCGCACTCTACGAGCGGGCCGCTCTCGGCTCGGCCAAGATGGCCGCCGCGCTCGAACCGTTCCGGCAGCGGCACGTCGCCCATCTGGCGGCCCTGCGCGAACTGCTGCCGGCCGGCGCGGAGACCGGCCCCTCGTCCCCGGGCGTGCCCTCGCCATCGGCTGGCTCCCCCGGGCCGGCGGAAGAGTCCGCGCCGGCGGAGAAACCCGTGTCGATCGGAAGGCTCCGCGACGCCGAGCGCCGGACGTCCGCCGCACGGCCCCGCGAGATGGCCGCGGCCTCCCCCGTCCTCGCACAACTACTGGCCAGCATCGGCGCGTGCGAGGCCGTACACGCCGTCGCGCTCGGGAGCCTGCGTGTCTGACCCGGCGATCGCACGACCGAACAGCACAGAACCGGCCGCCGCCGATGCCACGGCCGGCTCGGGCGACGCGCTCACCCGGGCACTGGCGGCCGAGCACGCCGCCGTGTACGCCTACGGGGTGATCGGCGGGAAGACCGCAGGCAGGCTCCGCTCACTGGCCACGGGAGGGTTCGACGCCCATCGAGCACGGCGCGATCAGCTCCGCTCGCTGATCGCGCGGCGGAGCGGGTCGCCGGCGGAGCCCGGGCCCGCCTACCGCCTGCCCTTCGAGGTGCGGACCCCGGCCGACGCGGTCCGCCTGGCCGTGCTCGTGGAGGGGCGCCTGATCACCGCCTATTTGGAGCTCGCCGCCGATCGCGACCCGTCGCTGCGCCGGCTCGCCGCGCTGGCCGCCCAGGAGTGCGCCACCCGGGCGTACGGCTGGCAGCCGTCGATCAGCGCGTTCCCCGGCATGCCCGGCCGGGCGGAACCCGGCACCCCGGCGGCCGGCGCCACGCCGTCCCCGTCCCCGTCGAAACCGAACGGCTAGCCGCCCCACCCCCCACCCGTGATCTTGCGAAAACTCGCACACGCCCCTTCCACCTGGGAAGACGCCTTCGTGATCTTGCGAAAACTCGCACGGTTCCCTCTTGACCCGGGAATTCACCATCCGTGATCGTGCAGTGCAAGATCACGGATGGTGAAGCCGCAGGTGGACCGATATCCAAGCGAGTTACTGCAAGATCACGGAGATTATCGACGCAGGTCGGCGATGGTTCCCGCGAGTATTTGCAAGATCACGCCCTGGGGGGTGGGAGGTCACACACCTGCGGGGTGGGAGATCACGCCTGGGAGGTGGGGCGGCAGGCGAGCAGGACGCGGTCGACGGCCTCGCCGAGGGGGACCTCCTCCTTCGTCCCGCTCACCCGGTCGCGCAGCTCCACGACCCCCTGGGCCAGCCCTCGGCCGACGATCAGGATCGTCGGCATGCCGAGCAGCTCGGCGTCCTTGAACTTGACGCCGGGCGACACCCCGGAGCGGTCGTCGACCATGACCCGCAGGCCGCGCGCCTCCAGCTCCTCGGCGAGCCCGCTGGCGACCTCGATCTGGTTCTCCTTGCCGGTGCCGACGATGTGGACGTCGGCCGGGGCCACCTCACGGGGCCACACCAGACCGAGCCCGTCGTGGCGCTGCTCGGCGAGCACGGCCACCGCCCGGGAGACGCCGACGCCGTACGAGCCCATCGTGATCCGGATCGGCTTGCCGTCGGGCCCGAGGGCGTCGAGCCCGGCGGCGTCGGCGTACTTGCGGCCGAGCTGGAAGATGTGGCCGATCTCGATGCCGCGGTCGATGGACAGGGGGTGACCGCAGCGCGGGCAGTCGTCCCCGGCGCGCACCTCCGCCGCCTCGATCGTGCCGTCGGGCTCGAAGTCCCGGCCGGCGACCACGTGGGCGGCGTGCTTGCCGGGCAGGTTCGCGCCCGTCACCCACGCGGAGCCGGTGACCACGCGGGGGTCCACCAGGTAGGTGATGCCGAGCGCCTTGAGCACCTGCGGCCCGATGTAGCCGCGCACGAGCCCCGGATACCGGGCGAAGTCCTCCGCTTCGAAGATCTCCGGGACGCCGGGCGACAGCGCCGCCTCCAGGCGCTTGAAGTCGACCTCTCGATCACCGGGGATGCCGATGACCAGCGGCTTGATCTCGTCGGATCCGGGCGTACGGACCTTCACCACGATGTTCTTGAGCGTGTCGGCCGCGGTGATCCCGAGACCGAACCGCTCGTTGACGTAGGCGACCAGCGACTCGATGGTCGGCGTGTCGGGCGTGTCCAGGATCCGGAGCGGCGGCTGCGACCCGGTGATGGCGGGCGGCGCGGGGGTGATGACGGCCTCGGCGTTGGCGGCGTACCCGCAGTCGTGGCAGGACACGAACGTGTCCTCCCCCGTCGGGCAGGGCGCGAGGAACTCCTCGGAGGCCGAGCCGCCCATCGCGCCGGACATCGCGAAGCAGATGCGGTAGTCGATGCCGAGCCGGTCGAAGATCCGGATGTAGGCGTCCCGGTGCATCTCGTAGGAGCGCTTCAGCCCGTCGTCGTCGAGATCGAAGGAGTAGGAGTCCTTCATGACGAACTCCCGGCCGCGGAGGATGCCGGCCCTGGGCCGGGCCTCGTCGCGGTACTTCGTCTGGATCTGGTAGAGGGTCACCGGATAGTCCTTGTAGGAGGAGTACTCCCCCTTGACCATGTCGGTGAACATCTCCTCGTGGGTCGGCCCGAGCAGATAGTCGGCGCCCTTGCGGTCCTTCAGCCGGAACAGCGTGTCGCCGTACTCGGTCCAGCGGCCGGTGGGCTCGTAGTAGTCCCGGGGCAGCAGCGCGGGGAAGAGCACCTCCTGGCCGCCCATCCGGTCCATCTCCTCGCGCACGACCCGGGCGACGTTCTCCAGGACGATCTTGCCGAGCGGCAGCCAGGAGTAGATGCCGGGCGCGACCCGGCGGATGTATCCGGCGCGGACGAGCAGCTTGTGGCTCGGCACTTCCGCGTCCGCCGGATCCTCACGCAGCGTGCGTAGGAACAGGGTCGACATACGCAGTAGCACGGCTACTCCTTGCTCGTGAGAGGTCTCGCGCGATATCTCCTCGATCGTCCCGGAGAAGGCGTGAGAGCCGAGGCGAAGATGATGTGACCCAAGGTTATCGACTTCCGGGGCAGGACGCTCCTTCTAATCACCGCGGGGAGAGCGGCAGCCGTACGGTCAACCGCCGAGCAGTTCCTCCCAGCACCGCCTGGCCCCGCCGCGTCGCACCTGTCCCATCGCCCTGCTCCCCAGAGCCTCTCCGTTCCCCAGAACCTCGCCGTTCCCCAGAACCTCGCCGTTCCCCGTGACACCGCCGTTCCCCGTGACACCGCCGTTCCCCGTGACGCCGTCGAGCGCCGCCGACAGCCGCCACAGGCCCGGGCGAGCGCGCAGCCGGTCCATGCCCACCGGATCGATGGCCAGCAGCACGAAACCCACGCCGATCACGTCGAGCGCCGCTGTCGACGCCGTGGCCGGCCCGGTCGGGCCGGCGAGGGGGACCGCGGGCTCCGGTCCGCTGATCCGCTCGGCGAGCAGCGCGGCGACCTCGTCCGCGCGGGGCCCGTCGCGCCACTCGACGTGCCACGCATGATCGGCTCCCCGCCACCAGGCGAGGTCGCGGCAGGCCTCCAGCATCTCCGCCTCGTCCGCCAGGGTGGCCATCACCCGGCCCAGCGCCTCGTATCGCCGGGCATCGGGCGCGCGGACCTCGTCCGGTGCCCCCTCGCCCCGGCACCGCCGGTCGGCGTCGCAGCGCCGTGCCGGTGCCGTACCGTCTTCCCGTCCACCGTGCGGTCCCCTCATGTCCGGTAGGGTCTCACCGCCGCTTCGCCCCATCCCCAGGGTTTCCCCCTCTTTTAGCTCCACCACTCACGGTCTTGAAACCGGTCCCATTGATCGAGCGCGCCGGGTTGCCCTGGCAGGAGCTCGGCCCGATGATGAAGAATCCCTCGTAGGACGCCGCTTTGTGGAGGCCATGGTGACACTGCGCGTCGCGATCGTCGGGTCGGGTCCCGCCGGGATCTACACGGCGGAAGCCCTGATCAAGCAGTGCCCCGACCCGGTCGAGGTGGACGTCCTGGAGCGGCTGCCCACGCCGTACGGACTCGTCCGGTACGGCGTGGCGCCCGACCACACGTCCATCAAGTCCATCGCCGACTACCTGCGGCGGGTGCTGGAGTCGCCGGGGGTGCGCTTCCTCGGCGGGATCGAGCTGGGCTCGGACGTCTCGGTCGACGATCTGATGTCGTGTTACGACGCGGTCGTCTACTGCACGGGGGCGATGGTCGACCGGCATCTGGGAATCCCGGGTGAGGAGCTGCCGCGCAGCGTCGCCGCCACCGACTTCGTCAACTGGTACTGCGGGCATCCCGACGTCCCCCCGGAGGCGTTCTCCCTCGACGCGGAGGAGGTCGTCGTCATCGGGGTGGGCAACGTCGCGGTGGACGTCGCGCGCATCATGGCGAAAACCGCCGACGAGCTGCGCCGCACCGACGTGCCGCAGGACGTGCTCGACCGGCTGACGGCCTCGCGGGTCCGACGGATCCACATGATCGGCCGCCGGGGTCCCCAGCACGCCAAGTTCACGCTGAAGGAGCTGCGCGAGCTCGGCGAGCTGTCCAACGCGGATGTGCTGACGCTGCCCGGCGAGGTCAAGGTCGAGCCCGAGGACCTCGCTCCGCTCTCGCGGCAGATCAAGGGGAACGTGGACGTGCTGCGGTCGTGGTCGGAGCGGGTGCCCGCCGGGCGGCCGCGGCGGCTGGACGTGCGCTTCTGGCTGCGCCCGGTGGAGATCCTGGGCGGCTCACGGGTCGAGGGCGTCCGCCTCGAACGGACCCGCCTGGAGGGCGGCCGCGTGGTGGGGACCGGCGAGTTCGAGACGATCCCGGCCGGGATGGTCGTGCGGTCGGTGGGATACCAGAGCGTGCCGCTCGCCGGGGTGCCCTTCGACACGGCGTCGATGACCGTCCCCAACGTCGCGGGGAAGGTGTCGGACCGCCAGTACGTCTCGGGATGGCTGAAGCGCGGACCGACCGGCGTCATCGGGACCAACAAGTCCGACGCCGCCGAGACCGTGCGCACCCTGCTCGCCGACACCGTTCCCGGCACGGCGCGTCGGCGGATCGACGACGTCCTGGCCGCCCGGGGCGTCGTCCCGGTCACCTATCAGGACTGGCTCGCCATCGAGGCCGCCGAGGCCGGGCTCGCCGCGGACCTGGACCGGGGCGAGCGGGTCAAGCTCGTCGGCCGGGCCGCCATGCTGGCCGCCTGCGGCCGTCTGTCCCGCCCCGCCTCGTGATCTGCGGCCCGGGGCGGCGGCCGTCCGCCTCCCCAGGCCCGTCCGAGCATGTCGTGCGACATCACCGGCACTCGATGTAACAGGATCATCCGCATGGAGACGACGCTGACAGGGCCAGGCGGACTACCGGAGAGACTGCTGGACGGGTACGCGGAGACGTACCGGGAGCAGACCGAGCGGTTTCCCGCACGGGAGACCGCCTGGCAGCCGGTGCACACCGTCTACGTCCCGGCGGACAGGGTCACGGCGACCACGGTGACCGAGTGGGGGCACGCGGCGACCGATCTCCTGCACCGCCACCTGTTCACCCCCGCCGATCTGGCCGGGCTGTTCGAATGCGAGCCCGACCTGGCCCGGCCCGTGCACGATCGGCTCCGCAGGAAGCTGTCGAGCGAGCCGATCGAGGATCTGCGCATCGACTTCGAGGACGGGTACGGCCCGCGCCCGCCCGAGGAGGAGGACGGCCACGTCGTGAGCTCGGCGTCGGCCGTGGCCGCCATGCACGGGGCGGGCACGCTGCCCCGGCGGTGGGGCGTGCGGATCAGGTCGTTCGCCGACGGCGACCCGCACCGGTCGGTCCGTACGCTGGACGGCTTCCTCACCACCGTGATCGGACGGGCCGGCGAACTGCCGCCGGGGTTCACGGTCACGTTCCCGAAGGTGCTCATGGAGGACCACCTCGGACGGTTCGCCCGGTGCCTGGAGGCCCTGGAGGCGGCGCTGCGGCTCGCGCCCGGCACGCTGCGCTTCGAGATGCAGGTGGAGGCGCCGCAGACCGTGCTGATGCTGCAGCGGTCCGCCGATCTCGTGCCCTCCCTCGGCGGACGGCTGGCCGCCGCGCACTTCGGGGTCTTCGACTACACCGCATCCTTGGGGCTGCCGCCCCACGAGCAGCGTCTCGACCACCCCGCCTGTGACCACGCCCGGCATGTCATGCTGACCGCCCTGGCCGGGACCGGTGTCGAGCTGTGCGACGGCTCGCTCGCCGCGGCTCCTGCCTCGGACGCGGCCGCCGACGTGCGCGCGCTGCTGCGCCGGCACGCCGCCCTGGTGCGGCATTCGCTGTCCAACGGCTTCTACCAGGGCTGGGACATGCATCCGTCCCATCTCGTCAGCCGCTTCGCCACCGTGTACGCGTTCCATCTCGCCCGGTACGAGGACCATGTCGAGCGGGTGCGCGCGTGGGAGGATCGTCGCCGGACGGCCGGCGGTGTGCTGGAGGAACCCGCCACGATCAAGACCCTCGTCGCCGCGCTGGCACGGGCCGATCACGCCCTCGGCTGACGGCCGGCCGGTACGGTCAGGCCTGGTCGACGAGGCGACGCCAGTCGCGCACCCGGGCGGGATCGACCGGGCCGCTCCACGGGTCGCCGGCGGCGCCCGAGTCCCGTACGGCACCGCCGACGTGGAAGGCGCGGATGCCGTAGTCGAGCAGCACGGGCACGTGCTCCTTCCCGAGGCCTCCCCCGGCCAGCACCAGCGGCCCGTCCCCGGCCTCGGCCCGCGTGCGTAACACGCCCAGTCCGGCGCCGACGCCCTGCGCCGAGCCCGACGTCAGCACGGTGGCGAGGTTCGGCAGCAGCCGTACGGCACGCCAGGCCGCCCGCACGTCCGCGGCGTGGTCGACCGCCCGATGGAACGTCCACGGCAGCGGGGCGACCGCGTGGATCAGCGCCTCGGTCGCCGCCAGGTCCACCGTGCCGTCCCCGGTCAGGAACCCGAAGACGAAACCGGCGGCGCCCGCCTGGGCCAGTTCCTTCACGTCCCGGCGCAGCCGGTCCAGCGTCTCGGGAGTCGCGGTGAAACCGGCGTCCGATCGCAGCATGACCATCTGCGGCAGGTTGCACTCCCGTGCGATGGCCGCGACGGTTTCCGCCGAGGGGGTGAGCCCACCGGAGTCCATGTCCGACACGATCTCCAGGCGGTCCGCGCCACCCGCCTCGGCGGCCACGGCGTCGCGCACGTCCAGCGCGATCACTTCAAGGAGCGATCCGGTCATGAATCGAACAGTATCGGGTCCATTTGCGGCGCCATACGGCATCAGCCGACATCTGTCCCGTTCGGTGCTGCATCAACTTCTTGTGATGTTTGTTGTCACCAGCGAACCACGATGCGACCGCGCGTGCTTGAACGGACGTTCGATGAGCGGCCCCGCGGCTCCGCGCGGGGAGGGCACGCTCGAAGACCGGCGCTCGAACAGCGCGCCCGAGGCCCGATGCGGCAGGTCGACGGTGCGCACGTGCCGGAATCCGGCGTCCCGGTAGTACGCCTGCAGCCGCGTGTTGTCCTTGGCGCAGTCGAGCCGCAGCCACGGGCGGCCGAGGATGCCCGCGCGCAGCGCCGCCCAGTCGAGCAGGGCCTCGCCCAATCCCTCACCGGAGTGGAACCGGCCGACGGCGAGCTTGTGGACGTACAACGCGTCTTCCGGGCGGTCGGCCGGCCGCCAGAACTCGGGGTCGGCATGGCCGTCGAGGGCCATGGTGGCCGTCAGGCCACCGTTCACGTCGTCGTCCAGCACGTACATGGCGCCGGTCGCGATGAGGGGTTCGATCCGTCCCGCGGGGAAGCCCTCCGCAGGCCACTGCCGTACGCCGAGCGAGTGCAGCCAGCGGGCGGTCTCGGCCAGCAGCGCGAGCACCGCCCTCAGGTCGTCCGGCGTGGCGCGGCGGGGACTGAGCGTGAACCTCGCGGGCAGGCTCAGGGTGTTCACGGGCATGGTGAAGTCCTTTCGATGCTGAGGGATTCGTCGCGATTACACAGGGTGACGAGATTGCGGCGCGGTGACCGTCGGCAGGGGGGCGAGCGGCCGAGGCGGCCCCCTCTGGTTCGGGGCCGGCGGCGCGGGCGCCCCGCCACCGGCGAACCCGACCGGGACACAGGAGAACGGCCGATCACCCGGCGCGGCGCGGCGCGGCGCCGTATGCCACGCCGGGCGGTGGACCACGCCGTCGTACGCGGATCGGGCCGTCGAGGCCATCGACGGCGAGGAGCTGCGAGCTCGGTCGGTTACGGCCGAGAAGCCGACTGACGTTCCAGCTCGTATCGGATCAGGTGTTTGTCGGCGGGGAGCACGGAAACGGCGACCCGCACCGGCGTCTCCTCCCCGTCGTAACCGACCCGGACATGGACGATGACGGGCGTGCCGGGCTCCAGCCGCAGCCGCAGCGTCTCGTCCGAGGTGGGCATCCGCGCCGAGATGTCGTCGACGACCCTCGTCTGCGGGTGACCGAGCTCCTCCAGGACGCGGTTCGCTCCGCGGGTGATGTTCCCTGGCCGGGCGATCTCCGAGTCCGCCACCAGGTCGAGGGGGAAGTAGGAGTCGTTGGTGTTGTACGGCTGGCCGTCCACGAACCGCAGGCGGCGCCGGACGACCGCCAGGGCCCCGTCGGCGAGGGCGAGCCGCGTGGCGACGTCCTCGGGGGGTTCGACGATGGACACCTCGATGTTCTGGTCGGGCTCTCTGCCCTCCGCCGTCACCGCGTGCACGAACGAGTCGAGGCGGCGCTCGACCTCCTGGTCGCGGGACGGGAACTCGTCCTGGGGACGCATGAGCAGGGGGCGGCGCTCGCGTACGAACGTTCCACGACGGCGCATCCGCAGGATGAGGCCCTCGTTCTCCAGCTCCCCCAGGGCCAGCCTCACGGTGTTGCGGCTGACGCCGTGCGCCTCCATGAGGTCGGTCTCGGTCGGGATCTGGTCGCCTGGCGCGAGTTCGCCGGTGTAGATGGCCCGCCGCACCTCGGCGGCCACCTGCTGGTAGAGCGACGACCGTGCCATCTTTCCTCAATCCCACCTTTTGTTCCAACAAATCTAGACGATCTCCCTCTGACGGGGAACAACCCCTTGACCGGAGCGCGCGGGACCGCGATTATCCAAACGTTGGTACAAATCCATCCATTGGGTATGTCCACCGACTCCGCACGGTCGACCGGGGCTTCGACCTCAACCCTCGCCGAGGTCGAGGCCTCCGACCGGGGCGGAGCGCGTCCTGGCGGGTCCCCCACACCCGCCAGGACGCGTTCACTCCCGTTCGCGCCGCCGTCCCCGTACGCGAACCGACTGGTCGGTATGCTGCCGCGTATGACGCTGTTTTCTGTGGACGGCAAGACCGTCGTCGTGACGGGCGGTTCACGCGGGATCGGCAAGATGATCGCCAAGGGGTTCCGGGACGCGGGCGCGACCGTCTACATCTCCTCCAGGAAGAACGACGAACTGGCGGCCACCGCCGCCGAGCTGGGCTGCCACGCCGTCCAGGCGGACCTGTCGACGGCCGAGGGGGTCGAGACCCTGGTCGAGGCGGTGTCCGCCCGGGAGAGCAGGCTCGACGTCCTCGTCAACAACGCGGGAGCGAGCTGGGGCGCGCCGCTGGAGGAATATCCCGAGCACGCCTTCGACAAGGTCTGGAACATCAACGTCAAGGGCGTGTTCTTCCTGACCCGGCGGTTCCTGCCGCTGCTGCGCGCCGCCGCCTCCGCCGACGATCCGGCCCGGGTCGTCAACATCGGCTCCGTGGACGGCATCCACGTCTCCCCGATGGAGCACTACGCCTACTCGGCCTCGAAGGCGGCGGTGCACATGCTGACCCGGCAGCTGGCCCACCGGCTCGCGCCCGAATCGATCACGGTGAACGCCATCGCGCCCGGGCCGTTCGAGTCGAAGATGATGGCGTTCGTGCTGGACGATCCGGAGCTGCGCGGCGTCGTCGAAGGCCGGATCCCGCTGGGCCGCATCGGACGGCCCGATGATGTGGCGGGAGCGGCCATCTTCCTCGCCTCCCGCGCCGGCGCCTACCTCACCGGCGCGGTCATCCCGGTCGACGGCGGACTCACCTCCTGATCGCGCAGCGGGCCGAGAGCCCGTTCAGAGGAGATCGGCCAGCACCTGCGCGAACATGTCAGGTGCGGCGAGCTCGTACCGGAGGAAGAGGTACGGCTCGGTGAGTTCGAGCTCCATGAGCACCGGCTCGCCCTCCGGCGTCCTGGCCACGTCGACCCTGGCGTAGAGAAGGTCCGGCGGCACCTCGGCCAGTACGCGCTCGGCGAGGGCGAACTGGTCGTCGTCCGGATCTCGCAGCGTCGCCCGGCCGGCCGCGGTGACCTCGGTGTCCGACAGCATCGGGTGGCGCCGGACGGCATGGCTGAACTGCCCGCCGAAGTACAGCAGCGACAGCTCGCCCTCATGCTCCACGCTCTTCAGATAGGGCTGCACCATGACCGTACGGCCCTCGCCGAGGAGCCTGGCCGCGTGCTTCTCGGCCACCGCCCGGTCCGCGGTCCGCAGTGCGCCGCGCGCACCCGCCGAGATCGTGGGCTTGACCACGTACTCGTCCCAGACGGGGAACCCGCCCTCGGGCGACCCCTCCCCGGAGAACCCGGCACCGGGAGCTGCCCAGTGGGTGGGCACGGTCGGTGACCCGAGATCCCGCAGGTAGGTCTTGTCGGTGTTCCACTCGATCACCGAGGCGGGGTTGAACAGCCGCGTCGCCGCCCCGGCCCGGTGGGCCCAGGCGACGAACTCGTCCCGCCGCTCGATGTAGTCCCAGGTCGATCGGACGACGGCCGCGTCGAACGACGACCAGTCGACGCGTGGGTCGTCCCACACCACCGGCGAGCCCTCGATGCCGGCGCCGTACCATGCCGCCAGGACGGTCTCTCGCTCGTCGTCATCGCCTGCCACCGGATGGCCGGTTGTGACGTACGCGACCTTCATCTGGCCACCTCCGTAACATTCCGAGATCCTCATGCTACGGACGCGCGCCGCTCACTCGGGAACGGCGCCGGTCAGCACCTCGGCGACCGCCTGGCCGCAGACCCGGGCCGAGCCGTGGGTGGCGATGTGGGCGATGCCGAGGTCGGTGCGGCCGGGCAGGCCCATCTCCACGACGATGCCGTCGGGCCTGGCCGCGAGCAGCCGCTCCACCAGGCCGAGCTGCCAGAGATGGCGATGGGCGTCCCGTACGACCAGCACGAGCGGCCGGTCGGCGGCCTGCCCGAGCACCGTGTCCGACACCCCGTCCAGTGCGCCGGGCCCCGTGACGTCGGGCTCGGCCAGGCGGGCGACCGTGGTGCCGGGCAGCAGCTTGCTCAGCGGCTCCCCCGCGCCCCACGGCATGCCCTTGTCGATGGCCAGGTTGGTCTCCGGCGCCAGCTCGACCACATGCGGGGCCGCCGTCAGCGGGAGCACGGCCTCCGCCCCCGGCCTGCGGGTGATCCGCACGGCACGGCGTGCGGCCACCAGGCCGATCTCCGCCACCGGTCCGGCGACGGCTGAGGCGTCCGGGGCGGCGCGGTCCGCGAGCCAGGCGGCGAGGGCCCGCACCCGGTCCGCCGCTTCGGCGAGCCGCTCCTCGGGCAGCGTGCCCTCGGTGACGGCGTCGACGATGGCCGTGCGGATGTGGTCCATGGTGGCCTCGTCGGCGTTCTCCCCGCCCACGCAGACCGCGTCCGCCCCGGCGGTCACGGCGAGCGCGCTGGCACCGCCGATGCCGTACGGCCCGGAGACCGCGGCCATCTCGATGCCGTCGGTGACGATGAGGCCGTCGAAGCCGAGCTCGGTGCGGAGCAGGCCGGTGAGGATGTGCGGGCTGAGCGTGGCCGGCAGCTCGGGGTCGTGGGCGGGGACGAGCAGGTGGCCCGTCATGACGCAGCGCACGCCCTCGCGGATGGCCGCCAGGAACGGCCACAGCTCGACCTCGGCGAGCTCCTCCCGGGAGACCCCGACCCTCGGCACGCCGTGGTGGGAGTCCACCGACGTGTCGCCGTGGCCGGGGAAGTGCTTGGCGCAGGCGGCCACGCCGGTGGACTGCAGGCCGCGGATCCACGCCGTCGTATGCCTCGCCACCAGCAGCGGGTCGGCGCCGAACGAGCGCAGGCCGATCACCGGGTTGTCGGGGTTGGAGTTGACGTCGGCGGCCGGGGCGAAGTCCAGGTTGATGCCTGCGGCGTGCAGGTCCCGGCCGATGTCGCGGGCCACCTGCTCGGTCAGTTCCTCGTCGTCGACCACGCCGAGGGCGTAGTTCCCCGGCCGCGAGCTGCCCGTGCGCGCCTCGAGCCGGGTCACCTCCCCGGCCTCTTCGTCGATGCCGATGAGGACGCCGGGGTTCTCCGCGCGCAGTTCCGCGGTGAGACCGGCGACCTGGGCCGGGGTGGCGACGTTGCGGGAGAAGAGCACGACCCCCGCGAGCCCGCCGCCGAGCCGGCGCCGCACCCAGTCGGGAGCCGTGGTGCCCTCGAACCCGGGCAGGATGACCGTGTCCGCCAGACGGAGCAGATCGGGGCTTCGCTTCATGCTGCGCCCGCGAGGCAGTGTTGAGGCATGCCCCGCAATCTAATAGGAAAGTTTCCTATTTGCTAGTCCATCGGACGCCCGAATCTCACAGGTCGATCCGGCGCAGCCGGTTCTTCTCGACCCGGAAGGCGGCGACGGTGGACACCGGCGCGCCCCGCCGGTCCACGTAGTCGACCACCCGGTAGTCGGCGCTGAAGTCGTCCATGCTCGCCGTGCAGGACACATAGCCCCGGTGGCCGTCGAAGAACCCGATGTGCGGGTTGAGCTCGAGGATCGCCTTCGCGTCGGTGTCGGGCGGCATGCTGGTGACGGAGGTGCCGACGAACTCGACCCCGAGCGCGGCCGACTCCGGGTCGGCCCAGTCGGCGCGCAGGTCGCAGGCCCAGTTGTTGTGCACGTCGCCGCTCAGCACCACCAGCCCGTCGGGGGCTTCGGCGAGAACGCGGGCGCGTGAGTCGGGGAAACCGTCCCAGGCGTCGGCACTCGACGCTCCGTTCGGGAACCTCCGCCGGGCGAAGAACACGGCCTGCGCGAGCACCTTCCACCGGGCGGTCGAGGTCTTCATTTTGGAGATCAGCCACTCCTCCTGCTCGCGGCCGAGCATGTCCGGACCGCTGCGGTGCTGCCGGGCGTCGACGATCATGAAGTCGACCGCCCGGCCGTACGGCCGCAGGCGGAAGTTGCGCAGATCCGGCCCGGTCGGGCGCACCCGCAGCGGCAGATGCTCGTAGTACGCCCGGAAGGCGGCGGCCCGGCGGTTGAGAAAGGCCGACGGGCTGCCACCGTTCCCCGGCAGCGTCCCCGCCCAGTTGTCCCGCACCTCGTGATCGTCGGGGAGCGTGATCCACGGCGCGGCGGCGTGCGCCGCCTGGAGGTCGGGGTCCATGTGATAGCGCGCGTAGCGCCTGCGGTAGGCGGCGAGCGTGGTGCACTCGGCCTCCGACTCGAGCGGTCGTACGTAGCGGCCGGGACGGGGCTGCTTCGGCTTGCCGTACTCGTATATGTAGTCGCCGAGGTGGAGCACCACATCGGGCAGCTCGTCGGCGAGGTGGCGCAGCGCGGTGAAATGGCCGTGCTCGTAGCGCTGGCACGACGCGAAGCAGAACCGGACGGTGTCGGCGGAGTCCGGCGCGGGGGCCGTCTTGGTACGGCCGACGGGACTGACGTGGCCGTCGACGGAGAACCGGTAGAAGTACTCTGTGCCCGGCCGCAACCCGGCGACCCTGACGTGCACGCTGTGCGCCCAATCGGGCCTGGCTGCGGCGGTGCCGGACTGGACGACGCGGGCGAACCCGCGGTCCTCGGCCAGTTGCCATCGCACGCTCACGGTCCGATCGGGCATGCCGCCCGGCCGCTTCGCGTTCAGGGGATCGGGAGCCAGCCGGGTCCACAGGACGACCCCGTCGGGTAACGGCTCTCCCGAAGCGACTCCCAGCGTAAATGGGGTACCAGATTTCGCCATGGGCCCGATCCTGCCGCAGCGAAAGCTCCCGTGACGTCGAGTCGCCGGCCGGGGTCCGAGGTTCGGTGCGCCGGCCCACGGGAACGCGGGGTGCTGCCGGTCAAGGTCTGGAACTCCGGAAGCCGTCCTCCGCGGGGGACGGAGGGGCCACAATGGGAGCGTGAGCCAGCGAAAGTACTCGGGCGGCACCACCGCTCCGGCGAAGGCGAGACGGACGATCGCCGTGGGCGGCCCGGCGTCCGAGCGGCGTGACCACCTGGTGAAGCTCGCCGCCGAACTCTTCGCGCGCAAGGGCTTCCAGGCCACCACGGTCCGGGAGATCGCCCTGGAGGCCGGCATTCTCTCGGGAAGCCTCTACCACCACTTCGACTCGAAGGAGACCATCGTCGATGAGGTTCTCCGTACCTTCCTCGAGGACGTGACCGTCCGCTACCGGGCCGTGGTGGGCGGCGGTCGCGATCCCCGCTCGGTCCTCTCCGAGATGGTGCGGGTCGGATTCGGCACACTGGAGGCGCACCGCGCGGCCATCACGGTCATGCAGAACGACTGGAACTACCTGCGGTCGCTTCCCGGCGACCGCTTCGGCTACCTGGAGCGGGCCGAGGACGAGGTCGAGCGCATGTGGGTGGAGCAGATCGAGCGCGGCCAGGCCACGGGCCGGTTCCGAGCCGACGTGGATCCGAAGCTCACCTACCGGATGATCCGCGACACCATCTGGGTCACCGCCCGCTGGTTCCGCCCCGACGGGCATCTGGACACCGACGCCCTCGCCGACCACTTCGTCAAGGTGCTGTTCGACGGCCTCGCCTCCGGCGAGAAGACCGGCTGATCGCGATGACGACACTCGTCGAGAAGGTGCGGATCGCGCTGACCGAGGTGGCCGATCCCTCACGCGCCCCGGCCATGGCCGCCTACATGAAATCGGTCATGCCGTTTCTCGGGGTGACCTCCGTGCCCCGGCGGAACGCGCTGCGCCGGGTCTTCCGGGAGCACCGCCTGGAGTCGGCGCCGGAGTGGCGCAGGGCCGTGCTCGCGCTGTGGCGGGAGGCCGAGTACCGCGAGGAGCGGTACGCCGCGATCGAGCTCGCCTCCCACCGCTACTACCAGTCGTGGCAGACGCTCTACACGGTTCCGATGTACGAGGAAATGATCGTCACGGGCGCCTGGTGGGACGTCGTGGACGACATCGCGGTGCACCGGATCGGGACGCTGCTCGAGCGATATCCCGACGCGATGCGCCCGCTCATGCTGGAGTGGGCGAACGACTCCGACATGTGGAAGCGGCGCGCCTCGATCCTGTGCCAGAACTCCTTCAAGAAGCGCACCGATCTCGGCCTGCTGCACGCGTGCATCGAGCCGAACCTGTCGGACACCGAGTTCTTCATCCGTAAGGCCATCGGCTGGGCCCTGCGGGAGTACGCCAAGACCGACCCGGACGAGGTCGTCCGCTACGTCGACCATCAGGGCATCAGTGGCCTGAGCCGGCGCGAGGCGCTGCGCAACCTCCCGACCTCCTAGGTGGTGTAACGGACACCGCCGAGGAAGACCCGATCCCTGATCGGCTCCGGTCGCCGCGCCGGGAGGAGGCTCCCGGTCCGCCGCCGGGCCCCACGGAGCGGGGCCCGGCATGCGGTCCTCGCCCCCTCCCGCTCCGCTTCCCGCCACCCGGGCCGACGATTACAGCGAATGGCTCGAGGTTCTCCCCCGGCGCGTCCTTGTGGACGGGCCGGGGGAGAACCGCTGCGATCCGCTTCGAGAGTCCTTCCTGCCGCGTACGGGCAGCTTCGGAAACGCTCCCCGGATGTCGCGGATTCCGCGCGTACTCACCGGGAAAGGCCGCCAGGACTCTCTCTCAGTGGGACCTGGTCGCGCCCCGATCAGAAGCCGTCGACCCCGTCAGCGAAACGCCGGATCGGCTGAATCCGGCGGATCGGCTGAATGACCCGCTGCACCGGCTGGACCTGGATCGGCTGGATCAGCCGCTCACGCACGACCGGCTGCCGGACCACCCGCTGCAGCGGCTGGACCAGCACGGGCTGGGCCACCTGGCGGGCCCGCTGCTGGTTCGGCACCTCGTTCAGGTTCTGGTTGTTGTTGAACCAGCCCTGGCCGCCGAACATCGCACGGTTGTTGAGCCAGTTGTTGAGGAACTGCTTGTCGTCCCTGTTGGACTTCTGCTGGAACCCGAGCACAACGTCCTTGACGGCCATGCCGAGGTTTTCACGCGAGTTCCTGTTGTCCGCCCTGGCCTGCTGGCCCCACCAGTTGAACTGCGGGTTGAACCAGGCGTTGTTGTTCCAAAGGTGGTTGTTGTGGTTGTTGAGGTTGTTGTTGTTGTTGGCATTGTTGTTCGGGCCCGTGGTGGCCCCGGCGGCGGTGGCCCCCAGGGTCACCATGCCCCCGGCGAGCGCGGCGCCGAGTGCCAGCCCCGCGAAGACCTTCGCGAACATCGTCATTATGTTCCCCCCGTTCTCTGATTTTCCCCGAGACATCAATCCCGAATATATGGATGAATGCCCTCGCAATCCATTGTCGGTTACCTTTCCTGTGCATGTTGATTTCCAGCCGGATGCCGCCACAAACAGACATCTGCGACTTTTAATCTACCATTATCTCTCTATGGATGCGTTCATACAATAAACACCCCTATTGCTGTAATATGTCCGTTTTATCCACGTGGACAAATCGGCTCGACGGCGACGGCGAGGCATCGGCCTGACAACTCGATACGGCATCACCCGATAATCAGGACATATGCCTATAAATGCTGTTAATACGGAGTCGAACATGAGAAGGCCCGGGGTGGTCGACACCACCCCGGGCCAGGCCCGTCAGTTCGGGGGACTCGTCAGGCGGGCCGGAAGGAGTCACGGGCCGCCGGCGCGGCATGCTTGATCATGAGATGCCGGGTGACCGAATACTCCTGCACCGCCTCCTGGCTCATGTCCTTGCCGAAACCGCTGCCCTTGACCCCGCCGTGGGGAGCCTCCGAGGCGATGGGGAGGTGGTCGTTCACCCAGGTCACGCCGACGTCCAGCCGGTGGGACACGCGCAGCGCGCGCGACACGTCGCCGGACCAGACCGACGAGGCCAGGCCGTACGGCGTGCCGTTGGCGAGGCGGACCGCCTCGTCCTCGTCGTCGAACGGCATGGCCACCAGCACCGGGCCGAAGATCTCGCCCTGCACGATCTCGCTCGACTGGTCGGCATCGGCGATGAGCGTCGGCGCGTAGTAGAAGCCCGGGCCGTCCACCGGCGCTCCGCCGCAGACGATCCGGCCGGACGCCCTGGACACGAAGCCGTGCACCCGGTCGCGGTGGGCCGCCGAGATCAGCGGGCCGATGTCGGAGTCAGCGGCCCAGGGGTCGCCCGGCCGCACCCGCGCCAGCGTCTCGCGTAGCGCCTCCACCGCTTCGGCGTACCGCGACCTCTCGATGTAGACGCGGGTGGCAGCGGTGCAGTCCTGGCCCGTGTTGTAGGTGGCGCCCATCACGACCCCCGCCGCCATCTCCTCCAGCGACGCGTCGGCGAAGACCAGCGCCGGGGCCTTGCCGCCCAACTCCAGGTGGACCCGCTTGAGCCCGTCGACCGCGCCCCGCATGACGGCCCGGCCGGTGTCGGTCGAGCCGGTGACGCTGACCATGTCCACGCCCGGGTCGGTGACCAGCGCCTGGCCCACCTCGGCTCCGCCGGTCACCACCCCCAGCAGACCTTCCGGTGCGCCCGCGCGGGCGAACAGCTCGGCGAGCCGCAGGGTGCTGCGCGGTGTGGCGGGCGCCGGCTTGATGACGACGGCGTTGCCGGCGGCGATCGCCGGCCCGATCTTCCAGATCCCCATGATGAACGGGAAGTTCCACGGCGCGATCGAGCCGACGACCCCGACCGGCCGCCTGACCAGCACGGAGGTGTAGCCCGGGCTGAAGACGCCGGCGCCGGTGCCCTCCAGCGACCTGGCGGCCCCAGCGAAGAACCGCAGGTTGTCGACCCCGAACGGCAGCTCGCCGTCCCGGAACACGGCCGCCGGCTTGCCGGTCTCCTCGACCTCCAGCCGGGTCAGCTCCTCGGCGTCCTGCTCGACCAGGTCGGCCACGCGCAGCAGCACCCGCGCCCGCTCCCCCGGCGTCGTCTCACGCCACTGCTCGTAGGCCTCCCTGGCCGCGCGTACGGCCGCCGCCACGCCGTCCGCCGACGTGTCCGGCACCTCACCGAGCACGCGCCCATCTGCGGGATTGATCAAAGTGGTCATGGGACTCCCCCTGTTCGGTCTGTGCCCTGTTTCCTCTGGGCGGCGGATTCATGGCGCGCGGCGGGCGGTTCAGCTGTCGAAGCCGACGCCGAAGCGGTCCAGGAGGCGTAACCAGGGACCGCGGCGGCCCTCGTTGTCGTCGGCCCGGGCCAGCGCCCGGCGGGTGATCTCGACCACCGGCCAGCGCAGCGGCTCCGGCGGGAACGGCACCGGATGGCGGCGGACCATGCGCAGCCGGGTCCGCTCGGTGGACCGTCCGGCCAGCAGGTCGAGACCGACCAGCGCGCCGAATCTCGACGCCCCGACGCCGAGGCCGGTGTAGCCGAGGGCGTAGGCCACCCGGCCCCCCATGGCCGTACCGAAGAACGGGGTGAAGCGGCTGGTCGAGTCGATCACCCCGCCCCACCTGTGGGTGAAGCGCAGGCCGTGGAGCTGCGGGAAGGTCTCGAAGAAGTGCACGGCGAGCCGCTTGTGCGTGGCGTCTCGCTGCTCGTGGCCCGAGCCGCCGAAGTTGTAGATCGCGTCGTATCCGCCCCACAGGACGCGGTCGTCCGCGGTGAGCCGGTAGTAGTGGAACCGGTTGCCCGCGTCGGTCAGCCCCTGGGCCTCCGGCCAGCGGAGTGAGGCGCGCTGGGCGGGCGAGAGCGGCTCGGTGACGAGCACGTAGTCCCAGACCGGCAGGACGAAGTTGCGCAGCCTGCGCAGGACAGCGGGGAAGGCGTTGGTCGCCAGCAGCACCTGTCCCGCGTAAAGCACGCCCCCGGCGACCGGCCCAGAGGCCGTACGGGTGACCACCTCGACGCCGGCGCGTGCCCGCGTCAGCGCGGTCACCTCGGTGTCCTCGTGGATCCTGACGCCGAGCCGTTCCGCGACCCGGGCCAGCCCCCAGGTGAGCGCGGCCGGGTCGACGAGGCCGCCCGTGCCGCGCAGCCGGAGCCCGCCGAGATAGGTGGGCGAGTCGACGTCGGCGCGCATCTCGTCGCGGTCCAGGAACACCGCGTCCTCGCCGTGCTCGCGGTGCAGCTTCTCGGCCCGCCTCAGCTCCGCCAGTTGGTACGGCTCCACCGCCACGGTGGTCTTGCCGACCAGCCGGAGGTCGGCGTCGATGTCGTGCTCCGCCACGAAGTCGGCGATGGCCGCGAGATTGGCCCGGCCGAGCGTGAGCAGCGTCCCGATCTCCGCGGGCCACAGGCGCGACCCCTGGGCGAGGCCGTGGGTCAGCGAGTCGGCGATGAATCCGCCGTTGCGGCCGCTCGCGCCGTACGCGACCGACCGGCGTTCGACGAGGACGACGTCGCAGGCGGGGTTCTCCTGCTTGGCCAGCACGGCGGCCCACAGGCCGGTGAGACCGCCGCCGACGATCAGCAGGTCGGCCGTAGCGCGGCCGCGCAGCGGCTCCCAGGGACCGGGCGCCCCGGGCCTGTCGGTCCAGAAGACCCGGGGCGCGGCATCCTTGATCACTTGGCGGCGATCTTCTCGATCACGTCCGCGGCGGCGCGCACTCCGTCACGGCCGCGGATCTCCTCCCCTGCGGCCGCCAGCCTGGCCCGCAGCCCGGCGTCGCCGAGCAGCCGCTCGATCGCCCCGGTCAGCTCCTCGTCGGCGAAGCCGTAGGTGTCGAGGCGGACGCCGAGCCCGGTCTCGTCGATCCGCTGGGCGTTGTCGTACTGGTCCCAGAAGATCGGCAGCACGATCATGGGCTTGCCGAAGTGCAGCGTCTCGGTCACCGTGTTGTTGCCGCCGTGCGTGATCACCAGGTCGACCATGGGGATGATCTTCGTCTGCGGCACGAACTCGGCGCCCCACATGTTCGGCGCGAGCTCGATCTCGGCGTGCAGCGGGCCCTTGGAGACGATGTAGCGGTGCGGCGTCCGGCCGAGTACGGAGATCACCCGGCGCATGAGCTCCAGGTCGGCCGAGCCGAGCGAGCCGAGCGAGAAGTAGATCAGCGAGCCCTCGCCGGGGATGTCCGGCAGCGTGAACTCCTCATCGGTCTCGCGTACGGACGAGTCCAGCCGCGTCCAGGAGTCGCCCAGCGGCCGGTCGGCGACGTAATCGATGATCTCGGGATAGACGTAGAGGTTAGCGTTGCCCTCGTGGATGAACTCGAGATCGCGCAGCGGCGGCGCGCCCTGCTCCACGACCCACTCGTTGAAGGCCGTCCACATCTCGCGGTGGGTCCGGTCGTACTCGGCGCGGAACTCCGCCCAGCCGGTGCCGTCCGCTGGCAGCCCGGAGAAGGTCGGCGCGACACCCGGCCCCGTGACCTCCAGCGGGTTGCACGAAACGATCCGGACGAACGGCACGCCGGCCGTCACGAGGGCGGGGAACGCGAGGACGTTGTCCTCGACGACGACGTCCGGACGGACCCGCTCGATGATCTCCTTGAGCCGCGGCTCGCAGTACTTGGCGCCGTCGATGAGCGCCTGCCAGATCGGCTTGACCACCGTCTCGAGCTGCTCCCGGGTGCTCTTGCGGTACTCCGGGGCGGTCTCGCGGATGAAGTCCTTCCAGAACTGGCCGGGGTCCTGGTCGGCCGCGCTCTCGTCCACGGGCGCCGGCGGCTCGAGGTCGACCAGTTCCTCCTCGAAGCCCAGCGCCGTCAGCTTGCCCTTCCACGACGTCTCGGCCGCGAACACCACCCGGTGGCCACGGCGGCGCAGCACGTCGCCGATGCCGATGCAGTTGTTGGTCGGCCCGTAGGCGCTCTCCGGCATGAACAGAATCGTCAGCGGCTTGTCCGTCATCTGGGGACTCCTCGGAACTCTAGTTGAACCGAGATTCAAATACGAGACTGGTAGAGCCGTCAAGAGCTGGGAGATTATGGTGTCGCATCAGATGAAGCGGAGCGGAATGACTCAGCGCAAGAGCAAGGCGGACCGGCGGCTCGACCTCATCGACGCGGCACGGCGGGCGATGATCCAGCACGGCACGGAGGGTGTCCACCTCAACCAGATCGCCGAGGAGGCGGGCCTCACCTCCGGCGCGGTGCTTTACCACTACCCGAACCTTCGGGACCTGCTCATCGAGGCCCACCAGGCCGGCATGGAGCGCTTCTACGAGCAGCGGGTGAAGAAGATCAGCGGCATCGCCGACCCGGCGCGCAAGCTCGTCGTCACGATCCGATCCGGGCTGCCCGAGGGCGCCGACGACACCGGTGTGCGGCTGCTGTGCGAGCTCGGCGGCGCAGCGGGCCGCAACCGCGTGTACGCGACGCTGCTGACCACGCTGTTCGACCGGCAGGTGTCGATGTACCAGACGATCCTGGAGACGGGCGCCGCCCACGGCGTCTTCACGCTGGCGCAGGACTCCGAGACCATCGCCCGCAATCTGGTCGCGCTCGAGGACGCGTACGGCTACCGCATCATCGCCCGCCATCACTCGATCGACCCCGAGAAGGCCGTCGAGCTCATCCTCGACTACGCCCGCCTGGCCACCGGCAACCCCCTCAAGACCACCGGCCGCCGCTAACCCCTCTCCCGTGATCTTGCGAATACAAGATCACAAACGACTCGAGCGCAGGTCAGACGGCTCGCATGCGAGAAACTGCATGATCACGGAGTCGAACAGCGCAGGTCAGGAGGATGGCTTGCGAGAAACTACAAGATCACGGGAGCCTGGGGGGCCTGGGGCTGGGGGGCCGGGGGGCTGGGGCTGGGGGGCCGGGGGCGGGGGCCTCATGTCGGCGGCTACTGGGTCTGAATCTCTCCCAGCGGGATGAGCGCGCTGTCCGCGGCGTCCCAGCTCAGGGCGACCCGTACGCCCGCCTCGACCCGGGCCGGGCCCTGGGTGGCCACCAGCACGTGCCCGTCGTGGCCCGGCACGGTCAGCGCCACGTGCGAGGTGCCGCCGTAGAAGCTCACGTCCACGACCGTCCCCGTCAGCACGCCCGCCTCCCCCTCCTCCGGGGCGGCCGGGGAGACCGGGGCGAGGCCGACCCGCTCCGGACGGATCGCGAGCAGTGCCCCGGCTCCCTCTTCGAGCCCGTCGACGGGCGCAGGCAGCACACCGAGCCCGCTCACCTCGAACCGCCCGCCGGTCACCCGGCCCTCGAAGAGGTTGTTGGCGCCGACGAAATCGGCCACGAACGGCGTGCGCGGCCGTTCGTAGAGGTCCACGGGGGCGTCGACCTGCTCGACCCGGCCGCCGCGCATCACCGCGATGCGGTCGGCGAGCGACATCGCCTCCTCCTGGTCGTGGGTGACCACGACGAACGTGATGCCGACCTCGTTCTGCAACCGCTTGAGCTCGAGCTGCATCTCCGCCCTGACCTTCTTGTCCAGGGCGGACAGCGGCTCGTCGAGCAGCAGCAGGAGGGGCCGCTTGACGATGGCCCGCGCCAGCGCGACCCGCTGGCGCTGGCCCCCCGACAGCTCGTGCGGCCTGCGGCGCGCCTGGGCGGCCAGGCCCACGGTCTCCAGCACCTCGCCGACCCGGGTGCGGATCTCCTGGCGGGGCAGCCCCTCCCGCTCCAGGCCGTACGCCACGTTCCTCTCCACGCTCATGTGCGGGAACAGGGCGTACGACTGGAACATGAGGTTGACCGGGCGGCGGTGCGGCGGGACGGCGAGCAGGTCGGCGCCGTCGAGGAGCACCGAGCCGCTGTCCGGCTGCTCGAACCCGGCCAGGATGCGCAGCAGCGTCGTCTTGCCGCAGCCGGACGGACCGAGCAGGGCGAAGAACTCACCCTGCCGGATGTCGAGGCCGACCGAGTCGAGCGCGGTCACCTGGCCGAACCGCCGGCTGACGCCGTCGATGGAGATGAGTGTCATTTCAGTGCCTCGGTCAGCCTGGTCATGCGCTGGGCGACGATGACGACGGTGAAGCTCACCGCGAGCAGCAGCGTCGCCAGCGCGTTGATCTCGGGAGTGACGCCGAACCGCACCATGGAGTAGATGACGATCGGCAGGGTCGGTTCTGACGGCGCGGCCGTGAAGAACGCGATCACGAACTCGTCGAGCGAGAGCGTGAACGCGAGCAGCGCGCCGGCGAGGATGCCCGGGGCGAGCGTGGGCAGCGTCACCGTGAAGAACGTGGTGAGCGGGGTCGCGCCGAGGTCCCGGGAGGCCTCTTCGAGCGAGGTGTCCATGTGGCTGAGCCGCGCGCGTACGACCGCCGACACGAACGCCATGCCGAAGACCGTGTGCGCGATCAGCACCGAGTGCAGGCCCAGCGTCATCTTGACCGAGGTGTAGAACACCAGCAGGCCGATCGCCAGGACCAGGTCCGGCAGGATCGCGGGCAGCGTCGAGAGCGCGTCGAGCAGCCGCGACCTCGTGTATCGCGCCAGGCCGACGGCGAGCAGCGTGCCGAGGACGGTCGACAGCGCCGTCGCCCCGAACGCCACGATCAGCGTGTTGGCCAGGCCGCCGCGGATCGCGTCGTTCTCCAGGAGCCTGCCGTACCAATCGAGGGAGAAGCCGTCCCACGTGTACGGCGTCTTCGCCCGGTTGAACGACATGATCACCAAAACGGCGATCGGCGCGTACAGGAACAGGTAGGTCAGCCAGAAGGGCAGCCGCAGCCAGCCGAGGCCGCCCGCCGCGCCGGATCGGTCACGCATCGCGCCCCGCCCTCCGTGCCGCCCAGGCCTGGGCGAACAGCAGCAGTACGAGCACGGCGATCACGGCCAGCGCCAGCACCGAGCCGAACGGCCAGTCGCGTGCCTTGAGGAACTGGTCGCGGATGAGGTTGCCGACCATGATCCGGCGGCCGCCGCCGAGCAGCTCGGGGATGACGAAGTTGCCCAGGCTCGGCACGAACACGAACACGCATCCGGTCAGCACGCCCGGCAGCGACAGCGGGAGCGTCACCGACCAGAACGTCCTGGCCGGTCGCGCGCCGAGGTTCGCCGACGCCTCGCGCAGGCTCGGGTCCAGCCGCTCGATCGCCGAGTAGAGCGGGAGGATCATCAACGGCAGGTACGCGTACAGGAGCCCGGCGACGATCGCGCCGTCGGTGTAGAGCAGCTCCACCGGGCCGAGGCCGAGCGCCTTCAGCCCGGAGTTGACCAGCCCCTCCGAGTTGAGCAGCACGATCCAGGCGTACGTCCTGATCAGGAAGTTCGTCCAGAACGGCAGCACGACCGCCACCAGGGCGATGACCTTCCACTTCGCCGGCAGCTTGGCGATCATGTACGCCGTCGGATAGCCGAGCAGCAGCGCCAGCAGCGTCGTGAGCACCGCGAGCTTCACCGACCCGGCCACGACGTCGAGGTAGAGGGGGTCGGCCAGGCGGGCGAAGTTCTCCCCCGTCGGCTCGTAGACGACGCCGCCGAACCTGCCCCGCCGGAACACCGTGTAGCTCAGCACCAGCGCCAGCGGGAACAGCAGGAAGACGGTCAGGAAGCCGAACCCAGGGCCCAGCGTCGCGAGCCGGCCCGCCGCCCTGCGGACGGCGACGACGGACGGTCGGCCCGTCATTGCGCCGCCGAGACCTCGGTGGACAGCCGGGTGAACGCGGTCGACGCCTCGCCGAGGTCGATCAGGCTCTCACCCTTGAGCAGCTCGGCCGGCGGCTGCGCCAGCGCGGGGTAGCTCTCGAGCAGCTTGGGGTCGAGGGCGTCCATCGCCGCCTTGTTGGGGATCTTGTAGAGGATGTTCTCGGCCACCCAGCCGTGGACCTCGGGGTCGAGGATGTAGTTGATGAAGGCGTGCGCCGCCTCCTTGTTCTCGGAGCTCTTGAGGATCACCATGGTGTCCGCCCACAGGTCGCTGCCCTCGGACGGCACGACGAACTCGATGTTCTTCTCCTCGGTCGGGCACCACCCGTCCCAGGCCTCGACCAGCACGGCCTCGCCGGACTTGAGACGGTCGCCGAACGTCGTGTCGTCGTAGGCCAGCAGGTCGGGCTTGACCTTCAGCAGCATCTCCTTGGCCTTGTCGAGCACGGCCTGGTCGGTCGTGTTGACCGAGGCGCCGAGCACCTTGAGCGCGGGCAGCGCCAGCCACCGTTCGGTGGTCATCATGGTGATCTTCTTCTTCAGCTCGGCCGGCGGGTCGAGCAGGTCGTTCCAGCTCGTCGGCGGGGTCTTGACGAGATCGCTGCGGTAGCAGAGCCCGGTGGTGCCCCAGGTGTACGGGACCGAGAACGTGTTGCCCTTGTCGTAGGCGAGCTGGGCGGCCTCGGGGTAGAGGTTCTCGAGGTTCGGGATCAGGTCGGCGTGGAGCGGCTCCAGCAGGCCCTGGGCGTTCAGCGCCTGCGCGTACTGTCCGGACACGAACGCGACGTCGATGCCGCTGTCGCCGCCGGCGGTCAGCTTGGCGACGATGGTCTCGTTCGTGTCGTGGATGGCGACCTTGGTGTCGAACCCGAGCTTCGCCTTCACCCGCTCCGGCAGGTCCTTCGGGCTGTATCCGTCCCAAATCGAGATCGTCAGGCTCTGCTTCGACAGGTCCGCGTTCGCGTCGAGCGTCGCTGGCGCGGCCGCCGAGTCGGTGGTGGCGGCTCCGCCGCACGCGGTCAGAGCGAACGCCAGGCAGGCGGAGGCCACGGCGACGGGCACGCGGCGTGTCATGGGGGCTCCTTACGACGGGGGTGGCGGCAAGTGTTGCAGGACAGCTCAACGTAGACAAGACTTTGTCTGTCGACCGTGACCTTTATGTTTGTGATTCTTGTTGAACTGAAATTCAGGAGATCGCATGGACGCGCCCCGCTGGCCTCACGTCGCGGAGGCATCCGACGGGACGCTCACGCTGACGGCGGCGGAGGGCGTCACCTCGTCCGTCGTACGTGCCCTGGCGGATGACGCCGACCCGCCGCGGCCCTTCTCCGTGCGCTCGTTCGCGCCGCTGCCCGTCACGGCGCACGGGGAGCGGCCGATCACGGTCGACCAGACCAACCACTCGGTGATCGTGGGCGAGAGCGTGGTGGTCAAGTGGTTCCCCCGGCCCGGCCGCGGCCGGCATCCGGCCCTCGATCCGCTCGCCCATCTCGCCGGCTTCGCCCGTACGGCCAGGCCGTACGCCGCGATCTTCTGGGAGGACGCGCTGGTCGCCCTGGTGACCGCCTACCTGCCGGAGGCGCGGGACGGCTGGGAGTGGTGCGTGGACGAGGCGGCCGGCGGGGGCACGGACTTCGCCGCCGAGATCGGCCGCCTCGCCGCCGAGCTGCACCTGGCGATGGCGACGCCGTCGGAGATCTTCCCCGATCCCGTACGGCTCCCACCGCCCGGAGCCGACGCCGTACCGGCCTATGGCACGCGGGCCGAGGAGGCCCTGCGCGCGGCGCTCGCGCTGACCGACGGGGCGGACGGCGCGTGGCTGGCCGCGCGCGCCGAGGTGCTGCGCGGCGAGCTGGCCCGGCTCGCCCGGCCGGTCCGTACGCCCCTGATCCGCATACACGGCGACCTGCACGTGGGCCAGATCCTGCGGTGGCGGGACGGTTACGCCGTGGTCGACTTCGACGGCAACCCGACGGTCGCCGCGGACGACGGCGCGGCGTTCCAACCGGCGGCACGCGATCTGGCGCAGCTCGCGACGAGTCTCGATCACGTCGGCCAGGTGGCGATCAGGCGCAGGTCGGCGGACCCGGCGCGGGTGGCGGACTGGGTGGCGACCACCCGGGCCGAGCTGGTCGGCGCTTACACGGCCGCCCTCGACGGGGCAGGCCGGCCCGAGCTGCTGGACCGGTCGCTGCTGCGGCCGTTCGAGATCGAGCAGGAGTGCCGCGAACTGATCTACGCCGCCCGGCACCTGCCGCGCTGGCGATACGCGCCCATGGGCGTGCTGCGCTCGTGGTTTTCCTGATCACCGCGCACGTCTGTGCGAGATCACGATAGGTGTCGGGCCAGGTCGAAGGGCCTGCCTGCGAGAAAAAGTAAGTTCACGGGAAGAGGGGAGAGGGTGGCGGTGGACGCCGGGCTTTATCGGGCCGACCTCGAGGCCAAGCCGGAGACGCTGGGGGCGCTGGCCGACCATCTCGAACGGCGTGACCCGTTCGACGGGTGGCCGGAGGACTTCGACCGGATCGTCTTCCTCGGCATGGGGAGTTCACGGTACGCGGCGGGCGTGGCGGCCCAGCGGCTCCGGGCGGCCGGGGTCGACGCGGTCGCGGAGTACGCCTCCGCCTCGCTCGGCACCCGGCCGGGGCCGCGGACCGTGGCCGTGGCGATCTCGGCGACCGGCGGCAGCCGGGAGACGCTCGACGCGCTGGCCCGCCACACCGGCGAGTCGTTCGTCGTGGCGATGACGAACGCGCCGGGCTCGCCGGTCACCAAGGGCGCCGACCTCGTGGTGCCGATGGTCGCGGGTGAGGAGCGCGGCGGGGTGGCCTGCCGCACGTTCCAGCACACGCTGGCCCTGCTGCTCACGCTCGCCGCCGGTTTGCCGCGTGGGATCTCGGCTTCGCCGGGCAAGGCGGTCGCCGGGCTCGTACGGCGGGCGGCCGAGGCGACGGCCGACCTGCTCGACCGGCGCGGCGAATGGCTGGCCGACGCCGCCGCGCTGCTCGACGGCCCGGACGGCGTCTACATGATCGCACCGGCCGGACGGCTGTCGTCGGCCGAGCAGTCCGCGCTCATGGTCCGCGAGGGGCCGCGTCGCCAGGCCGACGCCTGCGAGACCGGCGACTGGGCGCACGTCGACGTGTACCTCACCAAGACCCGCGACTACCGGGCCATCGTGTTCCCCGGCTCGCCCTACGACGAGCAGGCGATGGACTGGATCAGGCAGCGCGGCTCGACCGTGCTCACGGTCGGGGGCGAGCTGGCCGGTCAGGCGGGCTCGATCCGCTACCGGCACGACGACGACCCCGACGTGGCGCTGCTCACCGAGACCCTGGTCGCCGAGCTGATCGCCGCCGAATGGTGGGCACGCGCCTGACGGTCAGCCGGTCCGGTCGACACGGTCGACGAGCCAGCGGGCGGTCCGCCGGATCAGCTCCCGGTGCACGGGGTTCTCGTACGACCGGAGGTCGTGTCCCAGCGCGTCGTAGGCCACCCTGCCGTGCCGTACGGCTCGCGCCCACAGCATGGGCTGCCCGTGCGCGGTCGCGAGCGGCTCGACGCCCGGCACGACGTCGAGGTCGGTGTAGACCTCGTCGATCACCTCGAAGTCCGGCAGCCCGTCGACGATCGGATGCCCCGTGCCGATCTCGACGGCGGCCGGGCCGATCGGCGGGTGATAGGACCTCCCCCACCGCCAGGCGCCGCCGAGGATCTCGACCCACTCCGGCCAGTCGTCGAAGCAGAGCGACGCGGTGTGCACGCAGAGCAGGCCACCGCCCCGGTCGAGGTGATCGAGCAGCGCGGTCCTGGCCGCCGGCGGCGTCTCGAACCGCCACCTGTCCCGCTGGTCGGCGAAGTCATGGCCGTCCATCCGCCAGCGGAACGCGTTGACGGTGATCAGCTCCACCTCGGGGGGCTCGGCGAGGGCGCCCGCGACGTCCTCGGTGATCTCGGATCGGACGCCTACCTCGGCGAGGACCTCGGCGAGAGCCGCGGACGTGGCCGGGAAGTCGTGCGCCACGCCCCCCGACAGGATGAGGTTCCGTACCATGCGCAGCACTTCATCACATGCGGCCGGTTCATCACGGGGCGGCGGGGTGACCGGGAGGTGAGAAGTAAGGCCCCGAGGTGACAGTTATGGACCGGTGACAGGCGGCCTTACGGATGAGACCTTGGTTCAGGGGCTATCCGAGGGGGCGGGGACATGGACGCCTGGTCGGTTCCGGAATACCGGGAAGTGCGTGAGCTCGGGGCGGGCGGCACGGGCAGAGTGGTGCTCGCCACCTACAGCGAGACCGGAGCCTATGTCGCCGTCAAATATCTGCGCGACGAGCTGCGGCACGATCCCGTGTTCCTGGAGAGCTTCCGGCGCGAGGCCCGGGTCATGGTGGAGCTCGACGATCCCGCCATCGTGCGGCTCTACGAGTACGTCGAGTCCCGCGACGGCGCGGCGATCGTCATGGAGCTGATCGACGGGGTCTCGCTCCGCAGGATCCTCGCCGAGCACGGGTCGACCGGCCCGGAGGCGGCGCTGGCCGTGCTGAAGGGCTCGCTGCGGGGCCTGTCGGTCGCACACGCCGCGGGCATCGTGCACCGGGACTACAAACCGGAGAACGTGCTGGTCCAGGCCGACGGCACCAGCAAGCTCTCCGACTTCGGGATAGCCACGCCCAGCGGAGATCCCGCCGTGCCCGCCGGCACGCCGCCCTACATGGCGCCGGAGCAGTGGGACGCCGGGCCCTCCGGACCCGCCGCCGATGTCTACGCCGCCACCTGCGTGTTCTTCGAGTGCCTCACCGGGCGCAAGCCGTACCGCGCCGAGGATCTGACCGCGCTGCGGCACCAGCACAACAGCGCGCCCATCCCGGTGGTCGACGCGCCGATCCCGGTACGCCGTCTCATGGCGCGGGGACTGGCCAAGAACCCGGCGGACCGGCCGGCCACCGCCCTGGCCTTCCTGACCGAGTTGGAGACGGCGGCCGCCGGAGTGTACGGACCCGACTGGGAGCGGCGGGGCCGCCGTCGCCTGGCCGAGCTGGCCACCCTGCTGGCGCTGACGTTCCCGCTGGCCGCCCCGGCCGAACCGATCGAGGTGGGCACCTCGATCGCCCAGACCTCTCTCGGCGGCGCACGGCCGACGTCGGTCCCGCGCACCGGGGCCTCGTTCCGCCGGCGGCCGCCGCGTCGCGGGCCGCTCGCCGATCGGCGGCTCCATCCGGCACCCCGTTTCACGCTCGGCGCGGCGCTGCTGTCGGCCATGGTGATCGCGGCGATGGTCGCGGCCGACCGCGGCGTGCCCGTGGCCCGGATGCTCCCCCAGCAGAACGGCCTCACCCCGCCGTCCCAGGTCGCCCCGCCGCAGGACGCGGGCGCGTCCTCCCCGGGGAAGCCCGGGACGCCCGTCCCCTCTCCCGGGCCGTCCATCCCCTCCCCGGGATTCCCGGCGGCTCCACCCGATGCGCATCCGGACGAGCCGGCCTCGGCCGATCCGGCCCCCGTAAGGGTCGCGCAGCGCGGCTCCCCGGTGACCGGTCCCACCACCGCACCGGCCCCCAGTCCCGTCGAACCGCCCGCCACCGGGCGGCCGGACCCCACCCCGGCCCCGGCGTCTCCCGGCCCCGCCACGCCCGCGCCGCTGAAGGTGACCGCGCTCGACATCGCCGAGTTCGACGGTGAGGCGGCGACGATCCGGGTGAAGACCACCGGCGACGCACGCACCCTGCTCACGGTCCGGTTCGCCGAGGGCCCCTCCCCCGGCCGGCTGGGCTCCGGCCCGCGCCGGACGATCCCTCTGCGGGGTGCGACCTCCTACGAGCAGACCGTCGAGTACGGCTTCGCGCGGCCGGAGTGCGGCACCACCGTCTACCGGCGGGTGACTGCCACGACGAGGCCGGCCGCGACGGGCGGGAAGCAGTCCAGGCTGCTGAAGGTGCGCGGCCCGGCCTGCCCCGAGACCGCCGTCGACTCCTGGGACGGCACGGTGGCCGCCGTCCGGGTGACGGCGGCGGACGCGTCGGATCCGGTGGATCTCACGGTCGCCTTCACCCAGCGGCTGACGTACGCCGGACGGACCGTCACGGTCCGGCGCGACGAGACGCGGACGTTGTCCGGCTCACGGGACTACACGGCGTCGTTCGAGATCGCCTTCAAGCGGCCGGAGTGCGGCTTCGCGGAGGTCAGGAGCGTCAGCGCCACCGTCTCGCCGGGCGGGGCGACGGCCTCGGCCCAGGTCGTGACGGAAGGTGACCCCTGCCCCGGCGACGCCCCCTCCCCGAGCCCGTCCCCTGAGCCGAGACGTGGCGCGGACGAGCCCGTGAGGAGTCCGGACGACGCTCCCGTCGACCAGACGGCGGGCGAGTCGTCCGCCCGCTGACCTGCCAGGTCAGGGCTTTCTGGCGAGCGCGCCGTACTGCGGCACCAGCGGCGGCTCCCCGCCGATGTCGACGGGCTCCGGCCGCCAGCGGGAACACGCGACCAGGCCTGGCTCCAGCAGTTCGAGGCCGTCGAAGAATCGGGCGATCTCAGCACCCGTGCGCGCGGTGATCGGCGGCTTGGCGTTCTCGTTCCAGAACCGCATGGCCGCCACGTTGACCTCGCCGCCCAGCTCCAGCGTGGGATGGGTGACGGCCAGATGGCTGCCGGGCGGGACCGCCGACATCAGCCGGCGCACGATCCGGCGCGCCTCGTCACCGTCGAGCACGAAGTTCAGGACGCCGAGCATCATGAGCCCGATCGGCCGGGTGAAGTCCAGCGTCCGCGCCGCTGATCGCAGGATCTCGTCGGGATCGCGGGCGTCGGCGTCGATGTAGTCGGTGGCCCCCTCCGGGGAACTGGTGAGCAGGGCACGGGCGTGCACCAGCACGAGAGGGTCGTTGTCGACGTAGACGACCCGTGCCTCCGGCGCCGTCCGCTGCGCGATCTCATGGGTGTTGTCGACGGTCGGCAGGCCGGTGCCGATGTCCAGGAACTGCCGGATGCCCGCCTCTCCGGCCAGATATCGGACCACGCGGCGCAGGAACGCCCGATCGTGCCGTGCCACGTCGGCGATATGCGGAAACATCCCGGAGATGTGATCCCCGACCTGGCGGTCGATCGCGTAGTTGTCCTTGCCGCCGAGCCAGTGGTTCCAGACGCGCGCGTTGTGCGCCACGCTGCCGTCCACCTGTTGTGCGCCGGACCCGCCGGAGGCCGACGACGTGTCTGTCACAGGTGATCCCTCTTCTCCCCGGCTTCGCCGGATCAGGTCACGGTAGTCCTCGATCTCCGTCTCTACCACGATTGACGGATCTTGCTCAATCCCCGCCGCTCCCGGCGGCGTACGGCAGGCCACCGAATCGTGGATAGCGGTTTCTGCCCTTTACGGTGGGTCGCCGTACGGTCACACTTGGAACGTTCGATTGCCAGGACATCGGAGCGGGAGGGAGAACGGCATGGTTCCGGGTTGCGGACAGTGCTCGTGCAGCTTGGAGGAACGACCTCCGCGATGGCAGACCACCATCGAGAAGTAGGAAAACGGCCCGGGACCCCCCGGGCCGTTCCACATCCCCTGAAGCGGAGCGCGGGATGGCAGGGAGCGGAGCGCGGGATCGCAGGCAGCGGACCGGAGCTTCCTCCCGGCGCAGCGACCGCACCGATCAGGGACCTCCCCGGCGGTGTCCGTTCAACTCGGCCGATGCCCTAGAACAGGACGGACATGAAGGTGTCGACGTCCTGGAAGCCGACCTTCCGGTAGGCGGCCCGCGCGGGCAGGTTGTAGTCGTTCACATAAAGGGTGACGAGTGGGGCGAAGTATTTCAGTGCCTGCTCCACGACGGTCGCCATGCCGGCCACCGCGTGTCCTCGGCCCCTGAGCTCGGGATCCACCCACACGCCCTGGATCTGGCACGCCTGGGGGGTGACCGCGCCGATCTCCGCCTTGAACACCACCCGGCCGTCGTCGATCCTCGCGTAGGAGCGGCCGATGCGGATCAGCTCCGCCACCCTCGACCGGTAGAGCGCGCCGCCGTCCCCGCTGTCCGGCGGAACCCCGACCTCCTCGGTGAACATCGCCACGCAGGCCGGCAGCAGGACGCCGAACTGCTCGGGGTGGACCCTCCGTACGAGCGGGTCCGGTTCGACGGACGGCAGCGACCGGGTCGCCATGACCGGCTGCGACCTCCTGATCGCGCGGGCCGGACCCCAGTGCGGCTCCAGCCGCTCCCACAGCCGCTCGACCGCCTCGGCCGGACCGACGATCGACGAGCAGCGCCGGCCCTGCTTGCGCGCCCGGTCGGCGAACGCGTGCACGGCCTCACGGGTGGCGTTGACCGGGACCAGGTTGGCCCCGGCGTAACACAGGGATATGAGCCCGCCTCGCGGGCCGAATCCCCACATCTGGCCGCCGAGCCGCGAAGTGTTCAGCCCCACGGCCCTGACCCGGGAGGCGACGAACACGTTGGCGACCGGGTCCGTGTCGAGGAGCGCCAGCACCTCGTCGCGATCGCTGTCGTCGAGCACACGCGACGCCGATGTTCGCAGCATCACGGGCCCAGCCTACGCGACCTTGTTGTCTTTGGAACTCAGCCGGTGCCGGGCGAATGCGGGTCGTCCGTCGTTCCGGGCACGGTCTACCGTCCCGGCGTCCGGGTCCGGTCCCGGTGCCCTCGTTCGGCCCCCGGGGCCGATGCCCGCGCGGCCGGTTTCCGTACGGCCGGGCGGGGGCCGGGCTGGGCGGCGCAGGTCGCGTCGGGACCGCGCGCGGCCCCGCGCCGCGGCAGCCTCGTCGCGTCGCGCAGGTACGCGGCGAGCCGCTGGTCGACGCAGGCGTTCCCGGCCAGCGACACTCCGTGGTTGCCCCCGCGCACCTCGGTGAGCAGCCGGGCCGTCGGGAACCGGTCGCGCATGCGCAGCGCGCCGACGTATGGCGTGGCCGCGTCACGCTCCGCCTGGATCAGCAGCACGGGCGGCAGGCGATCGGATCCGATCTTCACGGGCTTGCCGCCGCGCACCGGCCAGAAGGCGCAGGGCGCGTTGTACACGGCGTTCTGCCAGGCCATGAACGGCGCCTTCGCGTGCATCTTCACGGTGTCGGCGTGCCAGCGGGACCAGTCACGCGGCCAGGCCGAGTCGCGGCACTCGATCCCGAGATAGACAGCGTAGGAGTTCTCCTCCTCGGCGTCCACCTCGGCCTGGCTGCGGAAGAGCTTGACCAGGCCGGTCGTCTCTCCCCTGTGGACATAGGCGGAGAACGCTTCGGCCAGCGCCGGCCACAGCAGGTTGGAGTAACCGCCCGAGGTATAGATGTCGTCCAGCTCGCTGGGGCCGATGATGCCCCCGGCCGGCCGTTCCCGCAGCCGCGACCGCATCGAGGACCAGGCGAATGTCACGGCCTTCTCCGTACGGCCCAGCCGGTAGGCGTCGTCGTGCTCCGCGATCCAGGCCAGGAAGTCCCGCTGGCGGCGCTGGAAGCTGAGGTCCTGGGCGAGGTTCACGTCGTACCAGTCGCCGCCGGGGTCGACCACGCTGTCGAGCACCAGGCGGCGCACCCGCGTGGGGAACAGCGTGGCGTAGACGGCCCCCAGGTAGGTGCCGTACGAGTAGCCCAGATAGCTGATCTCCTCCTCGCCCAGGGCCGCACGGATCATGTCCATGTCCCGGGCCGTGTTCTCGGTCGTGAGGTACGGCAGGAACCACGACCACCGGTTTCCGCATGCCTCGGCGTACTGCCTCGCGCGTGCGACGAGCACGTCCTCCTCCGCCTTGCCCCGCGGAACGTTGTCCGGCCGCGGCGGGGCGAAGTAACGCTCGGGATCCACGCACGAGATGGCGGGGCGGCTGTCGCCCACCCCGCGCGGATCGAACCCGATCACGTCGAACCTCGCGGCGACGTCCCTGGGCAGCTGGGCCGCGACGAACCTGGCCAGGCCGAGCCCGGAACCGCCCGGCCCGCCGGGGTTGACCAGCAGCGACCCGAGGTGGTCGGCGTCCCGGGAGACCGTGCCCCTGATCCGGTTCAACGCGATCGTTATCTGCTGGCCGTACGGCTCGGCGTAGTCGAGCGGCACCCGGATCGACGCGCACTCCTCGCCCGGCGCCCGGGTCCGGCCCGACGCGGCGAGCCGGGGCAGCACGGCACCGAGCCCCGCCGACGAACCCGGCCGCTTACACGGCTCCCAGGAGATCTCCTGCCGCCCCGGCCGTCTCTGCCACGGCGCGGGGTGTGCGGCGTCCGGGACGGCCCTCGCCCCCGGAGCCGTGCCGTACGCACCCGTGCCGCCGCCGGCGGCGTCGAGAGCCCAGACGGGACCCGTGGGACCGACCGGCCCGACCAACCCGGTGACCAGCACCGTCACACCCGCGATCACTCCGACGACCCGCTTCACCGGCAACGCTCCCTCTGCTCTCATATGGCAGGGGACAGCATTACGGAGGTGATCGTACGGCCACCGCCGACACTACCCGATCATTACCAATATGTAGCCACTCCATTGCGGAGTGTAATCGCAGTCAGCGAACCACGACCTCGGGGCCGACGGCGTCGCCGAGGTCGTCGTCGAGATCCACCTCGACGCCCATCTCCTCGGCGAGGCGCAGCGCCTCCTCGATGAGCGTCTCCACGATCTGCGACTCCGGCACGGTCTTGATGACCTCGCCCTTGACGAAGATCTGGCCCTTGCCGTTGCCGGAGGCGACGCCGAGGTCGGCCTCGCGCGCCTCGCCGGGACCGTTGACGACGCAGCCCATGACGGCGACGCGGAGCGGGACCTTCAGCCCCTCGAGTCCCGCCTGCACCTGGTCGGCGAGGGTGTAGACGTCCACCTGGGCCCGCCCGCAGGACGGGCAGGAGACGATCTCCAGACCACGCTCGCGCAGCCCCAGCGACTCGAGGATCTGGTTGCCGACCTTGACCTCCTCCACCGGAGGCGCGGACAGCGAGACACGGATCGTGTCGCCGATGCCCTCGGCCAGCAGCGCGCCGAACGCGACCGCCGACTTGATCGTGCCCTGGAACGCCGGGCCGGCCTCGGTCACGCCGAGGTGCAGCGGATAGTCGCAGCGCTGGGCGAGCAGGCGGTACGCCTGGATCATCACAACGGGGTCGTTGTGCTTCACCGAGATCTTGATGTCGCGGAAGTCGTGCTCCTCGAACAGCGAGCACTCCCACAGCGCCGACTCGACCAGGGCCTCCGGCGTGGCCTTGCCGTACTTCTTGAGCAGGCGCGGGTCGAGCGAGCCGGCGTTGACGCCGATGCGGATCGGGACCCCGGCGGCCGAGGCGGCCCTGGCGATCTCGCCGACCCTGTCGTCGAACTTCTTGATGTTGCCGGGGTTCACCCGTACGGCCGCGCATCCGGCTTCGATGGCCGCGAACACGTACTTCGGCTGGAAGTGGATGTCCGCGATCACCGGGATCTGGGACTTCTTCGCGATCGCCGGCAGCGCGTCGGCGTCGTCCTGCGACGGTACGGCGACCCGTACGATCTGACAGCCCGCCGCGGTGAGCTCGGCGATCTGCTGGAGCGTCGCGTTGACGTCGGCGGTGGGCGTGGTGGTCATCGACTGCACGGAAATCGGGGCGTCCCCGCCCACCGCGACCGGACCGACCATGATCTGGCGTGATACCCGCCGCTTGGCGATCGGCTGGGTCCTGACGGTGGGAATCCCGAGATCAACAGACATTTCAGCACCTTGTGTATTGGCGAGCCCCGTGGTTGGCGAGCCCCGTTGTTTTTCGAGACCAATGTGTCGGCGAACCGGCGTGTCGGCGCTCCCAGTCTAGGGACGTCCGAGGATGGCGGGATGCCCGGCGATTCACCGGCGTCGTGTCCGGACCGGCGCCGTCGACATCGCGTCAATGAAGCTTTCATAACGATCCACTTGCGTTACCGCATTGACCTGGGCCGACGCGGACGGGTCGGGGGCGGGCGGGCGGACCTGGTGGGCAGGGACCCCGATGCCGACCTACATTCCGAACAGCGTGAGCGCTCTCGCACAACTGGTCGGTAGTCAACGGCCGTCCCTCCACCGGCGTGTTCCACACGCCGGAGGTGCCGTGCTGCACCGCGGAGTGCGGCAGCCTTGACCACGCGAAAGGGTAAGCCGTGGGAAGCCCACGAAGAAGAGCAACGAAATCGACGATCGGCATCATCGTCGCGGCGATGTCCACCCTGGTCACCGCCGTGCTGTTCGCCTCCCCGGCGTCGGCGCACGGCGCCTTGATGACTCCGGGCAGCCGGACGTACCTGTGCTGGAAGGACGGCATGACCCAGAGCGGGGCCATGGTGCCGAAGAATCCGGCCTGTGCGGCGGCGGTGGCCCAGAGCGGGACGAACTCGCTCTACAACTGGTTCGCCCTGCTGCGGTCCGACGGTGCTGGGCGCATGTCGGGATTCATCCCGGACGGCAAGCTGTGCAGCGCCGCGGCGGTCGTCTACGACTTCAGCGGGTTCGACCTGGCCCGGAACGACTGGCCGGTCACCCATCTGACGTCCGGGGCGACCATTCAGATGAAGTACAACAAGTGGGCGGCCCACCCCGGCACGTTCCGGATGTACATCACCAAGGATTCCTGGAGCCCCAACCGGCCGCTCGCCTGGAGTGACCTGGAGTCCACGCCGTTCGACAGCGTCACCGACCCGCCGAGCGTCGGCTCCCCGGGCAACGAGAACGCCTACTACTACTGGAACGCCAAGCTGCCGTCCGGCAAGAGCGGCCGTCACATCATCTACTCGGTGTGGCAGCGTTCGGACAGCAACGAGACGTTCTACGGCTGCTCCGACGTCGTCTTCGACGGCGGCAACGGCGAGGTGACCGGCATCGGCGGCACCCCGACCCCGACCCCCACCCCGAACCCGACGCCCACCCCCACCCCCACCCCGACTCCCACGCCGACCCCGACCCCCACCCCGACTCCCACGCCCACGCCGACCCCGACTCCCGGGACCGGCAACGGCTGCGTCGCCACCTACACGGTCACCAACTCCTGGAGCGGCGGCTTCCAGGGCGAGGTGTCGGTGCGCAACAACGGAAGCTCGACGATCGGCGGCTGGACGGTCAGCTGGACACAGCCGAGCGGCCAGACCATCACCCAGATCTGGAACGGCACGCTCAGTCAGTCCGGCAGCAATGTCTCGGTGAAGAACGTGAGCTACAACGGCAGCCTCGCGCCGAACGCGTCCACCTCGTTCGGCTTCCTGGCCAACGGGTCCAGCACCACGCCAAGCGTCTCCTGCTCGGCAGCCTGACCTGTCCTGGACAGGAGCTGTCCCGCAGCTCCACCTGAGAATCCGGGGTGGCGCGTCGTCGCCGCCCCGGATCCTCCGGTTCACGCGCGCTGGGCGGACTGGAACAGGTCCCGGGCCGCCGCGCCGAAGTAGGGGCCGTACATGGTGCGGTGATCGTTGCTGTACTTGAAGCTGCTCACCGAGGTGAGCCGACCGCGGCCGGTGGCCGGGTCGAAGCCGCTGAGCCAGGGCCCGCCGCTGGCCCCCGCCGTGAGATCGCAGCGCAGGCCCTGATCCCGCGTCTGCCCCTGGGGGTCCGCGTGGACCACACCCGCGCAGTAGAGCAGGTGCTCCCCGTTGTAGGGCGGATCGGCCGGAAAGCCGAACCCGTAGGTGCGCAGCCCCCTCCGGGCGTTGAAGCCGATCTCCTGACCCCCCACGGCGTCACCGAGATGGCGTCCGTTCGCCGTGGTCACCGCCACCATGCCCATGTCGTAGTCGTCGTTCCCACCGCGGGCCCACGGCCCCGCGACGAACATCCGGCGTGCGGTGTACGCGCCGTACGGACGCTGTCCGGCCCGATAGCCGGGGACGAACGTCCAGTTCTCCGCCCACGACCCCGCGCCGTCCTTCACGCAGTGCCCCGCCGTGACCACCACGTCCTTGTTCGCGCTGCGCACGGCACTGGCCGAGCAGACGAAGTCGACCCCGTCCATGGTCAGGAACACCCGGCCGGTGGTCCTCGTCACCGCGCCGCCCGCCGCCCATTTCGACCCGCTCGTCACGGCCAGCGACGCGCCGGGGCGGCGCGCCTGCCGGGCCTGCCGTACGGGCCGTGCCCCGGCGGGGGCGGCCTCCGGTGACCGGGACGGAGCCGGCGACGCCGTGGACGGGAGGATGCGAGCGGCCGCCATTCCCACCTGCTTGATCGTGGAGAGCACGTCGATGGGGATCGCGCGCGCCATCCGCTCCGGCGTCCAGTAGGAGTCCAGGGCCGTGGTGGCCACGTGCTCCACGACGTCGGAGGCCGGGCCGACCGGGCCGACCGGGACGGCCGGGACGGCGGAGCCGGGCCCGGAGGCCGCAGGGCCGGGGGTGGGGTGGGCGGGGGCCGGGCGGCCGGGAGCCGGGGGCCCGGACACGGCGGACATGGTGACGACCCAGGGCTGCGGGACTCCCACGAGTCCGGTGACGAGGGCGGAGACGGCGATCAGGGGGAGACAGGGAGTCATGGAACCAGAGTGTGGACCACGATGCGTTGTCTCGTGGCTACTTTTCGTTAATCGGCGCGATGCGGCGTACCTACCCGCCGCCCTTTCTCCTCGGTGACAATGGGGGCATGACCACAGCACGCCGCCAACCGCCCGAACCGCCGTCAGGTGCCCCGTCGCAGTCGCAGTCCGGGTCGGCACGCTCGATCGTGCTGCTCGGCTCGACGGGCTCCATCGGCACCCAGGCGCTCGACGTCGTCGCGGGCGCCCCGGGACGTTTCCGGGTGGCCGCTCTGGCTGCCGGGGGCGGCCGCGTCGACCTGCTGGCCCGTCAGGCCGCCGAGTTCGGGGCCGAGGCGGTCGCCGTCGCCGACGCGGGGGCCGTACCCGCCCTCCGGGAGGCGCTCGCGGCGTGCGGCGCGCGGCCGAGGATCCTGGCCGGTCCCGAGGGCGTCGCCGAGCTCGCCGCCTCCCCGTGCGACGTGGTGCTGAACGGGATCACCGGCGCGCTCGGGCTGACCTCAACGCTGGCGGCCCTGGAGGCCGGCCGGGTGCTCGCGCTGGCCAACAAGGAGTCATTGATCATCGGGGGGCCGCTGGTGAAGCGGCTCGCCGCGCCGGGGCGGCTGCTCCCGGTCGACTCCGAGCACTCCGCGCTCGCCCAGTGTCTGTGGGCCGCCGGGCCTTCCGGAGCCGAAGCGCGAGCCGTACACCGCCTGGTCGTGACCGCGAGCGGCGGCCCGTTCCGGGGGCGGAGGCGGGCGGACCTGGCGGACGTGACCCCCGAGATGGCGCTCGACCACCCGACATGGAACATGGGCCCCGTCATCACGGTGAACTCGGCCACCCTGGTCAACAAGGGCCTGGAGGTGATCGAGGCGCACCTGCTCTTCGACATCGGCTTCGACCGGATCGAGGTCGTGGTGCACCCGCAGTCGGTGATCCACTCGATGGTCGAGTTCACCGACGGGTCGACGGTCGCCCAGGCGAGCCCGCCCGACATGCGGCTGCCGATCTCCCTGGCGCTCGGGTTCCCCGAGCGCGTTCCGGGCGCGGCCTCCGCCGTCGACTGGACCACCGCGCACACCTGGACGTTCGAGCCGCTCGACGACGAGGCGTTCCCCGCCGTCGCGCTGGCCCGTCACGTCGGCGCCCAGGGCGGTACGGCTCCCGCCGTCTACAACGCGGCCAACGAGGTGTGCGTGGAGGCGTTCCTCAAGGGCGGTCTGCCGTTCCTGGGGATCGTCGACACCGTCGAGCGGGTGGTCGCCGAGCACGTCCCCGGATCGGCGTCCTCCGTCGAGGAGGTGCTGGCCGCCGACGCGTGGGCACGCACCCGCGCCGCCGAGCTGACCAGGTGAAGCCGGCCGACCGGGTTGCCGCCCCGGTCGGCCGAGTCATGTGATCAGAGGGTGAGGCCGGTGAGGACCATGACCTTCTCGTAGGTCAGGTCCGCCATGGCCGACCGCAGGCCCTCACGGCCGACGCCGGACTCCTTGACCCCGCCGTAGGGCATCTGGTCGGCCCGGTACGACGGCACGTCGCCGATGATGACGCCGCCGACCTCGAGCTCCCGGTTGGCCCGGAAGGCGATGTCGAGGCTGCGGGTGAACACCCCGGCCTGCAGGCCGTACCTGGAGTCGTTGACCGCGGCGAACGCCTCGTCGACCGAGCCGACCCGCTGCAGGATCATGACGGGGCCGAAGATCTCCTCACACGCGACCTTCGCGCCGGCCGGGACGTCGGCGAGCACGGTCGGGGCGACGGCCGCGCCGTCGCGGGTGCCGCCGATGAGGACGCGGGCGCCCGCCGCGACGGCCTCCTCGATCCAGCTCTCCACCCGGATCGCGGCCTCCTCGCTGATGAGCGGACCGACCTGCGTCCTCTCGTCGGCCGGGTCACCGGTGACGAGCGCGCCGACGGCCTTGAGCAGCTTCTCGGTGAACTCCTCGCCGACCGTGTCCTCCACGATCACCCGCTGGACGGCGATGCAGCTCTGACCGGCCTGGTAGTTGGAGAACAGCGCGATCCGGGTGGCCGCCCAGTCGAGGTCGGCGTCGGCCAGCACCACGGCCGCCGCGTTGCCGCCGAGCTCCAGCGTGACGTGCTTGCGCGGCACCTGATCCATGATCGCGTATCCGACCGGGCCGGAGCCCGTGAACGAGATGACGGGCAGCCGGGGGTCCTCGACGAGCGCGCCGGCCCGCTCGTTCGGCACCGGCAGGACGGAGAACATCCCCTCGGGCAGGTCGGTCTCGGCCAGGATATCGCCGAGCACCAGCGCGGACAGGGGCGTCTTGGGCGCGGGCTTCACGATGATCGGAGCGCCAACGGCGATCGCCGGAGCCACCTTGTGCGCCACCAGGTTGAGCGGGAAGTTGAACGGCGTGATGGCCAGCACCGGCCCGTACGGCACCCGCGAGATGTAGGCGAGGCGCCCCCGGGCCGCTGCCTCGGTGTCGAGCCGCTGCACCTCGCCGCTGAAGCGCCGGGCCTCCTCGGCGGCGAACCTGAACGTGGAGACGGCCCGGCCGACCTCTCCCCGCGCCCAGAGGAGGGGCTTGCCGTTCTCCCCGCCGATCAGCCGGGCGAGCTCCTCAGCCCGCTCGCCGAGGCGGCCGGCGACGTGGGCCAGTGCCTCAGCGCGCACGTGCAGGGGCAGCGCGGCGGCCTGCCCGCGCACCGCGTCAGCCGCCGCCACCGCGTGCTCGACCTGTTCGGCGGTGGGGATCGAGTACGCTCCGACGACCCGTCCGTCGTGGGAGTTGGTCACGGTCCCTTCGGCGTCGCCCGTGGCGGGACGACCGGCGAGCCAGAAGGGGCGAGGGTCGGAACTGCGGCTCACGTCCATGGTTCTCACGCTATGCCACCCCCGCGGGCATCGGCGTTGCTCCATGACGCACAATCGACGGCGAACGGCACGCCGATGTGGACAAGGTTTTCGCTTGGTCACGAATGCGTGGCGATTTCGGGATGTTTTCCGTTTCAATGCGGTTTGAAAGACGAGCGGCATGGTTAAGTCATCTTCCGGGTCTGGTTTGTGAGGCCCCCAATATGAGAAGGGCTCGTCGCTGATGGGTACGCCGGCGCCGCTCGGACTTCAGGGTGCCTACACGCGCGGCCACCGCAGCACTTACGACGAACTGCGCACGCGCCTGCTCGACGTCGCCGGCCGGCTGCTCGACACCGCCGGTCCCGAGAGCCTCACGGTCCGCCGGATCGCCGCCGAAGCTGGCTGCACGACCCAGGTCATCTACACGATGTTCGGCAGCAACGAGGGTCTCGCCGAAGCGCTCTACCTGGAGGGCTTCGAACGCTTTCGACGCCGCCTGGAGGCCGTGCCGGACCGCGGCGATCCGTTGGAGCACCTCATCGCGCTCGGTCCCGCCTACCGGGAAGCCGCACTGTCCGAGCCCGGCTACTACAGCCTCATGTTCGAGCGGGCCATTCCCGGTTTCACGCCGAGCGAGCGGGCACGCACGCTGGCCCGGGCGGCGTTGAACATCGTCGACCGGGTCATCGCCGACTGCATCTCCGCCGGTTACCTGGTGCCGACCCAGCCGCGGCGGATCGCCGACGCGGTGTGGGCAGCGGCCCAGGGCGCGCTGAGCCTGGAACGTGCCGGTCATCTCCAGGACGGCACGACGTACGACACCATCACGACCGCCGCCATCCGCAGCTTCCTGACCGATCCCGACTGCACGGCCGTCCGCTGACGACCGTCGCGATCAGGGGGGATCACACGGACAGCGCGATCCACAGCTCGGCCCGCGCCGCCGGGTCGTCGAGATCGCGGCCGAGCAGCTCGCTCACCCGTCTCATCCGATAGCGCAGCGTGTGCCGATGTACCCCGAGCCGCTGTGCCGCCGCGTCCCAGTGCCCGTTGCAGGACAGGTAGGCGCGCAGCGACTCGACGAGGTCGGCTCGGGAGCCGTAGTCCCGCAGCGGCGCGAGGAGCGCGGCGGCGAACGACGCCGCGGCGGCGGGATCGAGCAGGGACAGCAGGCCCTGTCCGGCCAGCTCCGGGAACCGTACGACCGGTTTGGCCGGGGTGGCCGAGGCGAGCGCCCGCTCGGCCTGGTCCAGCCCCGCGGCGAAATCGTCGGCGGAGCGTTCGACGGTGACGACTCCGGGGACGCTCACGCCCACCCGGCCGTGCCGGCCCGCGAGCTCCGCGATCGTCTCCGTCTCCGCCTCCGCCGCCATCGCCACCAGCAGGCCGCCCCGGGGAGCCGTGAAGCAGGGCAGCGCCTCGGCGAGGTCGTCGAGCTCCGTCTCGGAGTGGGCGCACACCAGCACGGAGAGCGGTCCCTCCGGCAGCTCGCCGGCCCGCTGCCCTTCCCCCGGTTTCCCGCTCAGTGCCGCCAGCGCCTCCTCGGCCGCCTCGACCCGACCGGCGAGCAGCAGGCTCAGCGCGGCTGCGCGCACCCGGGCCTCGGCCGCCCGCTGCTCACGGCCCCGCGCGCGCTCCTGTTCGATGGAGAGCGTCAGCAGCGAACCGGCCGCGTTGACGATCGTGTGCCGGGTCGGGGAGAACGGCCGGCCAGACCCGACCGCGAAGAACGCGCGGCGGCCGAGCGGCTGGACGATCACATGTTCGTCCGGGCCGGCCAGCGCCACGCTGGCGAGCGTGGGCGTGCGCCTCAGCCGGACCAGCTCCGGTTCCAGCGACCGCGCCACCGCCCGCGCCCAGTCCGTCTCCCCGTCCGTCCTGCTGTCCGTCTCCCGGCCCGCCCTCGGGTTCGCGTCCGCGCCCCCGGCCGCGTGCCGTACGGCTCCGGCCTCGTCGAGCAGCAGGGCCCAGCCGCCGATCTCACGGGCCAACCGGTCGACGACGGCCCCGACGCCCCCCGGTTGGAGAGCCGCACGGGTGAGGCGCCCCTGGGCGGCGAAGGCCCGGCTGATCTCCTCGTACTGCTCGGCAGCGAGCAGCTCGCTGACCACCTTGCCGATCGCGATGAACGGGGTGTCCCTCGGCACCTCCAGCAGCGGCAGCCCCTCGGCCGCCGCCGCCGCGACGAAGCCCGGCGGGACGGCGTCGTGGCCGAGCCCCACGCCGAACCCCAACCCGGCGGCACCACGCGCGACCAGCCGCGAGACGTACGGCACGGCGTCGGCGTCGGTGAGGCGCATGCCGGTGGTCAGCACCAGCTCCCCGCCCTCGAGGAACGGAGTGGGATCCTCGAGTTCGCTGACCGCGACCCAGCGGACCGGCCGGTCCAGCGTTTCCCGTCCCGCGAGGACGACGAGGTGGAGCGGCGCGATCGTCGTCACCCGACGCAGCGTGGGTGCCACGGCCCCTCCTGGTGGTTACCCCGATTTGTCCGTCCCGGCTAAAACACCGGATTAATTCTTCCATATCGACCTATCGGGGGAAGTGGGGGTGAGCCATACCGTCGAAGCATGAGCACTGCCACCACGGGAGGCGGCCCGGGGCTGCCCCAGGAGCGTCGCCTCGTCACCGAGATCCCCGGCCCGCGGTCGCGGGAGATGTTCGCGCGCAAGCAGTCCGCCGTGCCCGCGGGCATCGGCACCACGCTGCCCGTCTTCGTGACCCACGCCGGTGGCGGCGTGGTGGTCGACGCCGACGGCAACTCGCTGATCGACTTCGGCTCCGGCATCGCCGTGACCAACGTCGGCAACGCGGCCCCGCGGGTGGTCGAGCGGGTGAGCAGGCAGGTCGCCGACTTCACCCACACCTGCTTCATGGTCACGCCCTACGAGTCGTACGTCGAGGTCTGCGAGAAGCTCAACGAGCTCACCCCTGGCGACCACGAGAAGCGGACGTTCCTCGTCAACAGCGGCGCCGAGGCCGTGGAGAACGCGGTGAAGGTCGCCAGGCACGCCACCGGGCGGCAGGCGGTCGTGGTGTTCGACCACGGCTATCACGGCCGGACGCTGCTCACGATGACGCTGACGGCCAAGAACATGCCGTACAAGCACCGGTTCGGGCCGTTCGCGCCCGAGGTGTACCGTGCGCCGCTCGCCTACCCGTTCCGCTGGCCGACCGGGCCGGACAACTGCGCCGACGAGGCCGCGGCCCAGACCATCGAGATGATCGACAAGCAGATCGGCGCCGAGAACGTGGCCGCCGTGGTGATCGAGCCGATCGCCGGAGAAGGCGGTTTCATCGTGCCGGCGCGCGGCTTCCTGCCGAAGATCGTCGAGTTCTGCCGGGCGAACGGCATCGTCTTCATCGCCGACGAGGTGCAGACGGGCTTCGCCCGTACCGGCGACCTGTTCGCGTGTGCGGACGAGGGCATCGTGCCCGACATCATCTGCACGGCCAAGGGCATCGCCGGCGGTCTGCCGCTGGCCGCCGTGACCGGCCGCGCCGACCTGCTCGACGCCGTCCACGTCGGCGGCCTCGGCGGCACCTACGGTGGCAACCCGCTCGCCTGCGAGGCGGCGCTGGGCGTGCTGGAGACCATCGAGCAGGACGGTCTGGTCGAGCGGGCCCGGCACATCGGCGAGATCATGCTGCCGCGCCTGCGTGCCATCCAGGAGCGCACCCCGATCGTGGGCGACGTACGCGGCCGCGGCGCGATGATCGCGGTCGAACTGGTGACGCCGGGCACCGGGGAGCCCTACCCCGCCGCGGAGATCGCGCGCCGGTGCCACGCCGAGGGCCTGCTCGTGCTCACGGCCGGGACGTACGGCAACGTGCTGCGCTTCCTGCCGCCGTTGGTGATCCCGGATCACCTTCTAAACGAGGGCCTGACAATTCTGGAGAAGGTGCTTAGCGAGGTTTAGGGTCGTTTAAATACCAATAAAAGGGGCACCCTAATGTCCAGGGTGTCCCTTTTGTTGTTGTACGGCTTGTGTTATGCCTCGATTTAACCATCGCTTGGCCCAGCCCGCGACGACCACGGAGGGTAATCGCGTTATAACGGTTCCGATAGGCGATCGAGGGGGGACTTTGATGGGCTGGAACCCGACCGGCGCCGAGCGGCTCATGCTGACGTTCGATCCTGCCGGCCTCAGCACCACGCAACGCGATGGCGATGCCTGCGTAGTGTGCCACAAGAAGTGGCCCCGCCCCCGCGTCCGGGTCGGCCTGCTCCCCGACAACGCCCCCGTGCACGCCTGTGAAGACTGCGCGGAGGCCCTGCTGCCCGCGCCAGAGGGCAAGGTGCCGCTGCCGCGCCGCTCCCGCGCCGCCACATCCTGATCGCGCTTGGGTCTCCCCTTCGGAGATCACCACGCCCGATAATCGAGGTATGAACGACACGCGGACCCCCGCCGCGTCGCCGTGGGCCCTGGCCGCGCTGTCGGCCGGAGCGGCCGCGATCCACTTCGGCGTGATGCCCGGTCACTTCGGCGCGTCCCTGGCGCACGGTGTGTTCTTCGCCTTCGTGGGCTGGGCCCAGCTCGCGTGGGCTGCGGCCGTGCTCACCCGGCGGGGCGCCGGTCAGGACGTGCTGCTGACCGGCGCGTTCTTCAACCTGGCGGTGCTCCTGATCTGGCTGGTCGGCACGACCGCCGGGTTCCCCCTCGATCCGGGCGCGTGGACGCCGCAGCCCGTCCAGGCGCCCGATCTGCTGAGCGCGGCCCTGGAGGTCATGCTGATCGCGGGTTCGCTCGTGCTGGCCGAGCGCCGGACGCCACCGGGCATCGCCGCCCCGCAGCCGGTGGCCCAGACCGCCGAGGCCTCCGGCCCCCCGGGCACAGCACCCGTCGAGGACGGACCGGCCGGGGAGGAACCGGTGGCGCCCCGGCCGGCTCCCGCCGGGCTCTTCAGGGCCGTGCTCTCCTGGACCGGGCGTCCCGTGATCAGGCGGGTCGGCGTGGCCGCGCTGTCCGGGCTGGTGGCCGCGGCGGTCGGCGCATCCTTCACCCCGTCGGTCGCGGTCTCCGTCTCCGCCGCCCTGGCGAAGTCGGCCTCCGACACCGGCTCGTCTCTCGGCCACCACCATCATCACGGGCCCGCCGCCGGAGGCCAGCCCGACGCGGGGAACGCCGCGGCCGGGAACGCGGACGGGCCGACCGCCGAGGCGCAGGCCGCCGCGGCCAACGCACTGCTCGAGGTGACGAGGCGGGAGGTGCCCGGGCGCTGGCCGGCCGTCGGCGACGCGGAGAAGGACGGGTACGAAAGCTGGACCGAGGTGGAGGGCGTGCGGCAACTCGCCAAGCCCGAGCTGCTCGGCGACGGCGTCGCCCTCGACCCGACCCGGCCCGAGGCGCTGATCTACTACGAGAGGCCGGACGGTTCATCGACGCTGCTCGGCGTGGTCTACATCATGCCGCCCGGCCTGCCGGCCCCCGTCATCGGCGGCCCGCTCACCCCGTGGCAGCAGCGCCCGGCCCCCTGCCCGGCGAGCTCGTGTGAGAGCGCCCCGGGGATGTCCAACATGCTGTACGTCTGGCTGGTCGACTACCCGACCGGCCCGTTCGGCGACGTGACCGGCGCCGACCTGAAGACCGTCGTCGACCGGCTCGCCACGGGTTAGCCGGCTATCTGCGACCAGCGGCCGATCCATTGGTCGTAGTCGGTGGGGCGTTCGGCGAAGTAGACGCCCCTGAACGCGTCCGGCTCGCCCATCCGGTAGGCCGCGCAGACCCGCCGGGCGCGACCGGTGCAGGCGCCGGGATTGGCGGGGGCGGACCCGGTCCAGGCCGCCACCTGACGTTGCACGGCCGCCGAACTCGTCCAGTCCAGCCACCGGTACGCGCACGACGGGTGGGCGGCACGCGCCGACACCATCCAGGAGTCGGCCCAGCCGGTCACCGGACGGTCGCCGGCCGCACGCACCGGCCTGTCGCCGCGGCTCAGCACGTCCCGGTGGTACGGCGTGCCCTGCGCGAGCCGTACGGAACCCGCGGCGAAGCCCTTCACGACCTCGATGGGATCAGTCCAGAAGAGTCGCCTGTCCGGCTTGTCGAACAGCTCGGCCGCCGCGTCGAGCTGCTCCGGGGTCAGGTGGAACGGGTCCTTGACCCGGGCGCCGCGCTCCTTCAGGACCAGCGCGGCGTCGGCCAGCGAGAGCGGGCTGTCCCTGAACATGACCGGTCCCTCGTCGGCGAAGATGGCGTCCGCGCCGTCGGGATCGACCTCGCCGGAGTCGTAGAGCACCTGGTTGAGCCCCCACAGGTACGGCACGCCGTACACCTGGCCGTCCTCGGCCGGCAGCTCGCGCAGCCGCTTGGGGATCTTGTCGTAGCCGGGGAGCAGCGCGGTGTTCAGCGGCGCGACCTTCCCCTCGGCGATCAGCCCGCCCGCGATCACGGGCGTGGCCGAGATCACGTCGAAGGACGACGGGGCGGGCACGCTCGCCCCGTCGTCCCGGGAGGGGTCGTAGAACCTCAGACCGACCTTGCAGCCGGTCGTCTTCTCGAACTCCCCGACCCAGGAGACCTTGGGGTCGGTGCCGCCCCACTCGACGTAGCCGTTGAGGGCGAGCACGCTGACCGCCCGCTCGCCGGTGCCGATGGAGGCGAGCGGCGTCGGGCCGGGCGTGGAGGCACGCGCGCTCGCCGAGGGCGAGACCGACGGGGAGGAGGACGGGGAGGCCGGGCCGGCGGGGCCCGCGGCCGGGGCGCGCCCGGCCGCGGGCGTGAACACCGGTGTCGCCCGCGTCGTGCCGTCCTGTCGCGGCCCGCCGCATGCCGCGGCCAGCAGCCCGGCCGCCGCGACGGCGACCACCAGCCGGTGTGTACGGCTCACGCGAACGACCCCCTACCCGAGACGTGGTCCTCCCCGAGCCTACTGGCCGGGGCGGCGCCCACCGGGCGGGTCGCCGCTGCGGGCGGCCCGCCGGTGACGGCTCATATCGGGGCCGGTCCGGTGGGCCGGGGTCAGGCGTTGGTGGGGAAGCCCAGGTTGATCCCACCGTGTGAGGGGTCGAGCCAGCGCGAGGTGACGACCTTGCCCCGGGTGTAGAAGTGCACGCCCTCGGTGCCGTGGACGTGCGTGTCCCCGAAGAGGGAGTCCTTCCAGCCGCCGAAGCTGTAGTACGCCATCGGGACCGGGATCGGCACGTTGATGCCGATCATGCCGACCTCGACCTCGTTCTGGAAGCGCCGGGCAGCGCCGCCGTCGTTGGTGAAGATCGCGGTGCCGTTGCCGTACTCGCCGGAGTTGATGAGCTCCATGCCCTCCTCGTACGACCGCACCCGCACGATCGACAGCACCGGGCCGAAGATCTCCTCCCGGTGCACACGGGACCCCGGCGGCACGTGGTCGAGCACGGTGGGCCCGATCCAGAACCCGCTCCCGCGGCCGCCGGTGACCGGCGTCTCCCGGCCGTCCACCACGATCTTGGCCCCCTCCTGGACGCCGATCTCGAGGTAGGAGGCGACCTTGTCGCGGTGGGCCGCGGTGACCAGCGGGCCCATCTCCGACGTCGGGTCGTCGCCCGGGCCGATCACAAGCTTGCGCACCCTGGAGACGATCTTCTCCACGAGCTCGTCGCCGACGGGGTCGACGGCGAGCACGACCGAGATCGCCATGCACCGCTCCCCCGCCGAGCCGAAGCCGGCCGAGACGGCCGAGTCCGCGACCAGGTCGAGATCGGCGTCGGGCAGGACCAGCATGTGGTTCTTCGCCCCGCCGAGCGCCTGCACCCGCTTGCCGTGCGCGGTGCCGGTCTCGTACACGTACCGGGCGATCGGGGTCGAGCCGACGAACGACACGGCCTTCACCTCGGGGTGCGCCAGCAGCCTGTCCACCGCGACCTTGTCGCCCTGCACGACGTTGAACACGCCGTCCGGCAGCCCCGCCCGCTGCCACAGCTCCGCGATCAGCAGCGAGGCGGACGGGTCCCGCTCCGAGGGCTTGAGCACGAACGTGTTCCCGCAGGCGATGGCGATCGGGAACATCCACATCGGCACCATGGCCGGGAAGTTGAACGGGGCTATCCCGGCAACCACGCCGAGCGGCTGGCGGATCGAGTAGGAGTCGACCCTGGTCGAGACGTTCTCGGAGAACCCGCCCTTGAGCAGGTGCGGGATGCCGCAGGCGAACTCGACGACCTCCAGGCCGCGGGCCACCTCGCCGAGCGCGTCCGAGTGCACCTTGCCGTGCTCGGCGCTGATCAGCGCGGCCACGTCGTCGCGGTGCCGGTCGAGCAGCTCACGGAAGCGGAAGAGGATCTGGGTCCGCTTGGTCAGGGACATGTCGCGCCAGGCCGGGAACGCGCGGGCGGCCGCGGCCACCGCCGCGTCGACCTCCTCGACGGTCGCCAGGACCACCTGGCCGGCGACCTCGCCCGTGGCCGGGTTGAAGATGTCCGCGCCACCGCCCGGGCCGGCGACGGCCCCGGTGCGAGTGCCGTCGATCCAGTGGTTAACGAGCTTCGTCATTGATGGTCTCCAGAGCGGTGACGAGGATGCCCAGGCCCTCGCGGGCCTCGTCCTCGGTGAGCGTGAGCGGCGGGGCCATCCGCAGGGCGTTGCCGTACAGGCCGCCCTTGCCGACGAGCAGGCCGAGCCTCTTGGTCTCCTCCATGAAGCGGACGGCCAGCGCGGGAGCGGGCGCGCCGCCGGCGGGGTCGACGAGTTCGACGGCGAACATCAGCCCCTTGCCTCGTACGTCGCCGACGACGGGCAGGCGGGTCGCCGCCTCGCGCAGTCCACCGATGATGATCTCGCCGGTCCTGGCGGCGTTGGCCTGCAGATCGTGGTCGAGCACGTAGTCGAGGGTCGCGTTGGCCGCCGCCATCGAGATCGGGTTGCCGCCGAACGTGGCCACGCCGGCGGCGTGCGGGCCGTCCATCAGGTCGCCCCTGGCGACGACGCCGCCGACGGCGAAGCCGTTCCCCAGCCCCTTGGCGAACGTCATCATGTCGGGGGTCACACCGTGGTTGTGGATGCCGAAGAACGCCGAGCCCGTACGGCCCCAGCCGGTCTGGACCTCGTCGGAGATGAGCAGGATGCCCTCCTCGTCGAGGACCTCCTTGTATGCGGCGAACAGGCCGTCGGGGGCCATCGTGAAGCCGCCGACCCCCTGGATCGGCTCGGCGATCAGGGCGGCGACGTCCTTGCTGACCGCGGTGGCGAGCACGTGCCGCAGGTCGTCGACACAGGCCGCGATGTAGTCGGCGTCCGACATCCCGCGGAACTGGGCGAGGTGCTTGTCGGCGCCGTGCAGGAAGTGCACGTTCAGCGGCGAGAGCGAGTTGTTCTTCCAGGAACGGTTGGAGGTGACGGCCACGGCGCCGAACGACCTGCCGTGGTAGCTCTGCCGCATGGCGAGCACCTGGTCGGATCCCCGCGCGTAGGTCGCCAGCAGCAGCGCGGTCTCGTTCGCCTCGGTGCCCGAGTTGGTGAAGAACACCTTGGCGTCCGGAATGCCCGACAGCCGGGCGATCTTCTCGGCGAGCTCGACCTGCCCGCGCAGGAGATAGACCGTGGAGGTGTGCACCACCCCGGTGGCGAGCTGCCGCTCCACGGCCTCGCGCACCTCGGCGATGTCATACCCGATCATGTTGGTCAGGATGCCGGCGAAGAAGTCGAGATAGCTCTTCCCGGAGGCGTCGACGACACGGTTGCCCTTGCCGCTGACGATCTCGATCGGCTCGTCGTAGTACAGGCCAACCCAGTTGGGCATGACCGCGCGATGGCGGGTGAGCAGGCTGTCGGTTTGCGACGTCTGTGTGGGATTGGGCGAGGAATCGGGCATGCTTCGAGTATCCCTGCTGGTAGGCGTGCAGGCACACCCGCCAACATGTCGGCATTTTTTGGTTTTACCTTACAGATCGACAGTTCGCGTGTCTTCAGGACGAGGCGACGGGCTGCGGATCGGCGGCCGGCTCGACGGCGGGGCGGCGGCGCAGGACCAGCAGGGCGGTCACCGCCGCGAGCAGGCAGAAGCCGGCGCCGACCCAGGAACCGAGCGACATCGCCGACACGAACGACTCCTTCGCGGTCCGCGCGAGCCCGGCGTCGCCGAGCCGGAGCGCCACATCGATCGACTCCCTGGCCGCCGCCGGAGCGCGCTCCGGCATGCCCGCGGTGTAGACCCCGGCGAGCACGCTGCCCACGACGGCGATGCCGAGCGCCGACCCCGTCTGCTGCACGGTGTCGTTGAGCGCCGAGCCCACGCCCGCGTGATCGGGCGGCACCGCCCCCATCAGCGTGGCGTACGCTGCGGGACCGGCGAGGCCGCCGCCCACCCCGATGACCAGCAGCGCGACGACCAGCTTGCCGTACCCGTCGGACGGGCCCACGGTGGCGAGCGCACCGAAGCCGAGCGCCACCACGACCATGCCGGTCGCCACGAGGGTCCGGTTGCTCACCCGCTGACCGAGCCCGGCGCCCACGGCGTTGAACAGCGCGGCGGAGACGGCGTACGGCAGCAGCGCCAGCCCGGCGCGCAGTTCCCCGTAGCCCAGCACGAACTGCAGGTACTGGGTGAGCATGAGCAGCACGGCTCCGACCCCGAACGACATCAGCACGATCGAGAACGAAGCGCCGCTGAAGTCGCGCTCGCGGAACAGCCCGAGCGGCAGCATCGGGTGCGCGCAGCGTCGCTCCCAGAGGACGAGCCCGCCCAGCGCGAGCACGGCGACCGCCGCCCCGCCCAGCGCCTGGGCCGAGCTCCAGCCCGCACGGGGACCCTCGATGAACAGGAGGACCAGCGCGGCCATGCCGACGACGGACAGCACAGCGCCGAGCGGGTCGAGGCCGCGGGCCGGGCCGCGGGATTCGGGCATGAGCAGCACGGCCGCGATGATCGCGATCGCCGCGATCGGGACGTTGAGCAGGAAGACCGAGCCCCACCAGAAGTGCTGGAGCATGAAGCCGCCCAGCGTGGGACCGGCGATCACACCGACCATCGCCACGGCGCTCCAGGCGGCGATCGCCTTGCGCCGCTCACTGTCGTCGAAGACCGTGATCAGGATCGAGAGCGTGCTCGGCATCAGGATCGAGCCGCCGATCCCCATCAGCGCGCGGGCGCCGATGAGCTGCCATGGCTCGGTGACCAGGGTGGCGACCAGCGAGGCGCCGCCGAACAGCACCAGACCGATGATCAGGAAACGCCTCCGGCCGTACCGGTCGGACAGGCTGCCCGCCGTGAGCAGCAGACCGGCGAAGACCAGGATGTAGGCGTCGATGATCCACTGAATGTCTGCCGGGGACGCCCCGAGATCGCGCATGAGCGACGGGATGGCCAGGTTGAGCACGGTGTTGTCCACCACGAGCACCAGCAGGCTCAGGCAGAGCACACCGAGGATCCACCATCGGCGGGGATGGGACACGAGTTTCTCCTTCTCACCACTTCTTGCCGGATTTCGCACCGGACTCCGCACCGGCCCTCTCGCCGGACCTGCGACTCGTACAGCGTTCGAGGTTTCTGGGACACTGTACGAGAACTATCGCACAGCGTGCGAGTCGCCTATCCTTGGGCGAACGAAGGAGTCCCATCGTGTCCGCGAAGCAGCACTTCACCTCGGTGTGGGCCCGGCGGGCGGCCAGGGATGGCGCCGGCCGCACCCACCGGGAGCAGCCGGGACTCAGCGAGGCCCAGATCGTGCGGGCCGCGATCGAGTTGCTCGACGCCGAGGGACTCGACGCGCTGAGCATGCGCCGCCTCGGCGCCCGGCTGGGCGCCGGCGCCACCTCCCTCTACTGGTACGTCCAGACCAAGGACGAGCTGTTCGACCTGGTGCTCGACGAGGTGTTCGGGGAGCTCCGGCTGTACGGTGAGACGGTCTCCTGGCAGAACGCCGCGACCCGCTTCGCCTACGGCCTGCGCCAGCTTTTCCTGCGCCACCCGTGGGCGATCCGCCTGCTCGGCGTCCGCCCCACCGTCGGTCCCAACGCGCTGCGGATGTCCGATTGGACGCTGGCCGTCTTCCAGGACGCCGGCTTCGGCGACTTCGACGCCGCCCACGCGATCTCCACGCTGACGGCCTACATCGTCGGCATGGCCGCCACGGAGGTGGCCTGGCACGAGGCGGTCGCCCGTTCGGGCATGTCCGCCGAGGAGATGCTCTGCGAGACGCGGCCCCTGATCGAGGCCCGGCTCGACGACCTGCCCCGGATGCGGGAGTACTTCCGCATCCATCCGGATCTCGACCCGAAGATCTCTCTGGAGATCCGCTTCGACTACGGCCTGAAGTGCGTGCTCGACGGCCTGGCCGCCCGGCTCGCCCAGCCCGGGCCGCCGTCCGGTGACGCCGGCCACGGGCCGGGTCAGGCGATGTACGGCACCGGACAGGAGAGGATCCCCGGGTCGTGAGGATCATTCCTCGGCACGCCGTCCGGGAGCGCCATCTTGTCATCGGACGCCGCGCCGGCTTTACAGAATGATCAGGTAGCCTCGTGGGCATGTTGCCGACGGTCGCCGACGTATTGGCGCTGGACACGGTACGTCGGGGCAGTCCGCGCGTGGTCGCCGGCGTCGACCGGCTGGACACGCGGGTCCGCTGGGTGCACGTGGGCGAGATCGCCGACATCGCGCACCTGCTGCGCGGGGGTGAGCTCGTGCTGACCACGGGCGTCGCCCTGCCGGGCGAGCCGGGCGAGCTCGCCGAGTACGTCTCCGATCTGGCCTCCGTCGGGGCCTCGGGCCTGATCGTCGAACTGGGCCGCAGGTTCGTCCGCGAGCTGCCCCACGCCGTCGTCAAGGCCGCAGAGGAGCACGGACTCCCGCTGATCACCCTGGCCCGCGAGACGCCGTTCGTACAGATCACCGAGTCGGTCCACGCGCGGATCATCGACCGCCAGTTGCAGGAGCTGCGGGCCTCCGAACAGCTCCACGAGGTGTTCACCGCGCTGTCCGTCGAGGGCGCTTCCCCGGCCGAGGTCCTCGGTCAGGTGGCCCGCTTCTCCGGGTGCCCGGTCCTGCTGGAGAACCTGGCCCACCAGGTCCTCGCCTGCGATGCCGCCGGCGCCGACACGGGCGTCATCCTGGCCAACTGGGAGACCCGGTCCCGCTCGGTCTCCCCCGCGGAGCGAACGGCCTACGACACCGCGGCCGGCTGGCTGGTCACCATGGTCGGCGCCCGCGGACAGGACTGGGGCCGGCTGATCATGTTCTGCGACGCCCCGCCCACCCCGCGCGACATCGTGCTGATCGAGCGTGCCGCCACCACGCTCGCCCTCGGCCGGCTGCTCGAACGGCACAAGGAGTCCCTCGAACGGCAGGCGCACGGCACGATAATCACCGGCATCCTCACCCACGCCTTCTCCAATCCCGATGAGGCGGCGGCGCGGGCCCGCGCGGTCGGCGTGCCGCTCACCGGCCGCAGGCTGATCAGCGCGGTGGTCCGGCTCACCGCGCCGCCCGGCACCGCGCTCGGCGAGCAGGCCAGGCTCGGCGAGCTGGCCGAGGCGGCGGCGGCCGCGTGCCGGGAGATCAAGCTGCCCGCGCTGGTCGGCGCGCTCGACCAGAACCGGGTCGGCGTGCTGCTGCCCCTCCCGCCGCGGGCCCCGGCCGAGGCCGCCCTCGGCGCGCTGGCCGAACGCCTGCGGGCCGCCTTCGCCTCTCCGTTCGTGCTGGCCGCGGGGTCCGTGGTGGAGTCGGTCAAAGACGTACGGCGCAGCTTCCTCGAGGCCGAGCAGGTCGCGGAGGTGGCGGTGCGCCAGCCCGACGGCCGGGCCTTCTACCGCCTGCCCGACCTGCGGCTGCGCGGCCTGCTGCACCTGCTGCGCGACGACGCGCGGCTGCAGACGTTCGCCGAACGTGAGCTGGGCGCGCTGCTGGCGTACGACGCCCAGCGACACGGCGACCTCACGAGAATCCTGCGGATCTACCTCGACGCGGGACGCAACAAGGCCGTCGCCGCGCAGAAGGCGCATCTTTCCCGGCCGGCCTTCTACGACCGGCTGCGGCGGCTGGAGCGCGTCCTCGAGACGGATCTGGACGACGTGGAGTCGTGCCTGTCCCTGCACGTCGCGCTGCTGGCCCTGGAGACGTTTCGCCGCGAGAGCCCCTGACCCCCTCGGCCATCGGTCGATTTGCCCGTTGTGCACCTCGGCCTGTGGAGATGCTGCACACCGGAAGTCAGGTCTGCATGTCCGGGTATAAAAGCTATCTCACCGACTACTCTCCGTAGGCTCGTACTCACGAATCGAATCGTGTTTGCTCGAAGAGTGCAGACCAGAATCGAACCTCAAGTCAGCCCGTCCATCGTCGTGCGTGCGCTGTCTGCCCGCTTCCCCAAGTGGACGATCTGGTGGGGCGAGGCCACGATGTGCTACTGGGGCATGTCCCGCGGCCGCGACGGGGCCCTGATCCACGTCGAGGCCCGCTCCGCCCAGGACTTCGTACGGCAGGCCAGGGAGATCGACGGCCGGACATCCCAGTCGTAGCCGATCACCCCAAAAATGCCCGTTTAAGACGTTCGCGCCATTTATTCACTTTGAGGGGATTTATCGGGAAAACGGGCTCAATTCTGTTGCTTTTTCGGCGTTTGGCCTCATTCTCTAACGGTTCTCGCCACGATGGTCCAGGAAAGGATCATCACCCTGGAGAGGAACCGCATGAGACGCCGCCTGGCCATGGCGACCACCGCCCTGGCCGTGACGATGACCACCTTCCCTGCTCCGGCGCTCGCCGACTCCGTCTCGGGCCTCCCGACGACGAAGTTCCCCCTCGGTGTGCCGGGGATCCCGAAGTCGGCGGCCAAGAGCATCGCCCCCGGTGTCACCTACTCGGTGCTGAGGCACGGCGGCGCGAAGGACGGCTACACGGTGAGCGTGGTGGTCAAAGGCAAGGACTTCATGTCCGAGGCCACCGCTCAGACTCAGGCGGAGGCGATCCAGGCGGCGGGACTGGAACCCGTCATCGTAAAGTTCACCCGGCCCGCCGTGACGGACTTCCCGGCCGCCGACTACTGGATGGTACGGGTGGGGAGCTGGCCTCTCGACAAGAAGAGCGAGGCCGCCAAGACCGTCAAGCAGCTCAAGGAGGCGGGCGTATCCGCCAAGGTCGACTGGCAGGGCGACGACGGCTTCGCCACCACCGGGCCCTGGAGCGTCCGCGTCATCACGGTCGATCCACGGAAGTTCCGCGGGTCCTTCCAGGCCTCGCTCGGCAAGAGCACCGCCAAGCGGGAGAAGGTCACCGAGATGGCCGCATCGGCCAAGGCCATCGCCGCGGTCAACGGCGGATTCTTCGACATCCACACGCTGCCCGCGTTCCGCGGTGACCCCACCGGGATCTCGGTCGTCGGCGGCAAACTGCTCAGCGAGGCGGTTACCGGCCGAGTCGGTCTGGTGCTCCAGGGTCGTACGGCACGCGTCACCGAGCTGTCTTCCATGGTGGTCGCACGCCCCAGCGGCGGAGCCCCCGTACAGGTGACCGGCGTCAACCGCGTGGCCAAACCCGACGAGCTCGTGATGTACACCGAGGAACTCGGCCGGGCCACCCCCAAGAACGACGGCGCCGAGGCCGTGCTCGACGCGTCGGGCCAGGTCGTCCAGGTCCGTTCGGCGGGCGGCAAGGTCGCCCCCGGCACCCGCGTCCTCCACGGCGTGGGCGCAGCGGCCGACTGGCTCTGGGAGAACGCCACCGAAGGCTCGACCATCAAGGTCACGACCACGGTCACCGACCTCAGGGCAAGGAAGACCATCCCGCTCACGCCGCGAACCAACATCATCGGCGGTGCGATCGGCCTGGTCCGCGGCGGCCGCATCTCCATCACGGCGTCCCGCGACGGCATGGCGAACGTCAACATGATCGTACGGAGGCACCCACGGACGCTCGCCGGGGTCACCAGGAACGGCAAGCTGATCATCGCGGTCGTCGACGGACGCGCCCCCGGCAAGACCGTCGGCGCATCCTTCTTCGAAGCCGCAGCGATCATGAAGTGGCTGGGCGCACGTGACGCGATCAACCTCGACGGCGGCGGCTCGACCGCGATGGTGATCGGCAAAAAGGTCGTCAATCACCCCTCCGACGGCGCGGAACGAGCCGTCGGAGACGCGCTGCTCGTCCTCGGCCCCGACACCACCCGCTGACCAGAAGGTCATGCGGATGCTCTGAAGGGCTCAGATATCAGGTGACCGAGGCCAGCCTGGCGATCGCGTCGTCGTCGCAGGTGTCCCAGAACGTGCCGACGACGTCCTCGAGATGATCGAGTGAGGCCGCCTCGAAGAGCACCTCCTGATATTTCGTGATGTCGTACTGCGTGGTGCCCATCGCGGCGAGATCGAGAGGCCGGATGTCCATCCCCCGGAACTCCTCGATCTCGCCGTAGGAACTCAGGATGCCCGCGCCGTACGCCCTGAGCTCGGCCCCCTCCCGCATGACCCCGAACTCCAACGTGAACCAGAACACCTTGGAGACGAACTCCAGCGCCTCATCCGTCTCGACCCGACGTGCCGCCCGGCCCGCGAGCCGGTACAGCTCCGCGAAACGCGGCGACGCGAGCGTACTCGCGTGGCCGATCACCTCGTGGATGATGTCCGGTTCCGGAGTGTAGAAAGGCACCGAGTGGTGCCGGATGTACTGCGTGGAGTGGAACAGGCCGTCCGCCAGCACGCCGTAGAACTCCCGCAGCGGAACCAACCCGGCCGCCGGCAGGTAACGGAAACCGGTGATCGGCGCGAGCAGCTCGCTGACCTCCTGAAGCTGCGGGATGCGGTCACGCGGCAACCCGAGCCGCTCCGACGCGTCGAGAAACTCCCGCACCGCATACGTACGGTGCTTCACCGCCAGCTCACTGGTCACGAGCGCCCAGACGTGGTGCTCCTCGGCGGTGTACTCGACATGCGGAATCGGCTCGCCTGGCGTGTGGTTGAGCGCCAGCGCGGCGATCGCGTTGCGACGCTCGCGATAGACGGCGTCAGCGAACCCCGGGTGGCTCTTGGCCAACTCGACGACGACGGATCCGTCGTCGCGCGTCTCCACCGGAGCGAAATACTGTGCTTCCTCGAACATACTTCTATATGACAGCAAGTCGGGGTTTAGCTGGCAAGAGTGACCACTTGAAGTGGGCGAGGTGCTCAATATCAGTGAACGATCAGGGACTTCACTGGTCGATCCGATCAGTCCGGCGTAGTCTCGAACGCATGCTGGATTCGCTCGACAGCCGTCTGCTCGTCGCCATGCGCGCCAACCCCAGGATCGGGCTCACCGAACTCGCCCGGCTGCTCGGCGTCGCCCGAGGAACGGTTCAGGCAAGACTCGAGAAACTCACCGGCCGCGGCGTGATCAGCGACTTCGGACCCACCGTGGCGACCGAGGAGATCGGCTATCCGATCCTCGCGTTCGCCTCGTTGCAGATCGCCCAGGGAAAACTCACCGAGGCCGTGCACTCACTGACCGAGATCCCCGAGATCCTCGAGGTGTACGGCACCAGCGGCCAGGCCGACCTGCTCTGCCGCGTTGTCGCACGCAACACTCCCCACCTTCAGGAGATCATCGCGAGAATCCTCGCCTCCCCCGCCATTCAACGAACCGATACGACGATCGCGCTGTCCACCCAGATTCCCTTCCGCATCGAACCCCTCCTAGCGGCCGCCGTCGTGAAGTGATCACCTGGCTCGCCGGGGCGTGGCATCGTGACGACGGTCCTGGATCGCAAGGCCCCACCCAGGCCCTTGACCAACCGCCATCCATCCCGCTGTCCAGACGGACCCAGACTGCCGCGCTGTGGTCTGTCAAAACGTCCCGCTGTCCAGACGGTCCCGCTGTCCAGACCGGCCTTCCACCCCCGGCCTCCCATCTCGCAGCACCTCCTGCTCTCGCAGCACCTCCTGCCCATCCCTGCACCGGTCGGTGGACGGGGGTCCCATCCGGCGCCGGTCAGCGGTCCGGTGCGCTGGCCAGTACGGGTGGGCGGCCGGGTTCGGTCGTCGGGTGGGTTCGGTGGGTGGGTGTCTGGGGTTGGACTGATGTGGTGGGGTGGCCGGGTTGGCGGGTTTTGTGGTGGGGTGGCCGGGGTCTGGTGCCACAACAGTGCGGGCAGGGACGGGCGGCTGCTCCGGCCGGCCGTGACAGTTACGCTCTAGCGGCAGAGGCCTCCGGCCTCCCCGGGCGCGGTGGTCTCGGGCACGGTCTCAAGCCGGCCGGAGCACCCACCCGCCCCCACCCACACCCCGGACGCGCCCACAGCACAGCCACCCCAGCCAACACCCCACGACCCGCCACAACCCCCCACAACAAAAAAAGGGAAGGCCCCACAG
>NZ_BCBX01000041.1:0-213816 GCF_001417795.1 Sphaerimonospora mesophila
TCCTTGACGGTGGTGGTGCCGGTGCCGATGGTGTAGTTCCTGCCCTGGTTGTTGTCCCAGGTTCCGGAGCCGTTGTTGAAGGTGACCTCGAAGGTGGTGGTGGTGCCGAGGTCGATGGTCTTCTTCTTCCAGCCGGTGCAGGCGGTTTCCATGGGGGTGCCGGGGACGGTGGTCCAGGTGCCGGCGATGCCGTAGTGGATGTTGGCGGTGCTCCAGCCGGTCTTGTAGTAGACCGTGGCCGTGTCGTCACCGGTGGGTGTCACGGTGGGGGAGGGCCGGGGGCCGCCGACGCGGATGGCCACGGCGCTCTTGCCCGGCACGGTGACCGTCGCCGTCCCGCCGGCGTTCACCGTCACCGTGCCGCCGCCCGCGACGTTCGGGTACGTCCCGGCCGGCAGGCCGGTGGTGAAGGTGCGGGTGACGGCGCCGCTCTCGTTGTTGATCGCCACCCAGCCCTTGTCGCCCCGGCTGAAGGCGATCAGGTTGCCGCCGTTGTCGGTCCAGTTGCCGACCGAGGTGCCGGCGACGGTGTTGTGGAAGCCGACCATGCCGGCCATCTCCCGGTCGAAGCAGGTCCACCGGCCGTTGGAGCAGTCGGTGTCGGTGACGAACCCGCCGTCGGCCGAGGGCGGACCACCCTCCTTGTCGCTCCAGGTGAAGGAGGAGTAGACGTTGGGCTTGCCGTACGGCCAGGCCAGCATGAAGACGTTGGCCAGCCGGTAGGCGTCGCCGTACTTGTAGTTGAGCGTCGAGTCGTTGCGCTCGGTGTCGTGGTTGTCGACGAAGACCATGGCCTTGTCACTGCCGACCGACAGGCCCCAGCTCTGGCCGAAGGTCCGCAGCCACTTGATCTGGCCGGTGAACTGCTCCTTGAGCTTGCGGCCGTACACGAACTCGTCGACGTCGCCGACGCCGGTGTACTGGCTCGGCTGTACGGCCTCGTGCTCGCCGTAGATGACCTCCTGGTGGATGTAGGGAGAGCCCTTGAGCCTGGACTTGATCGCCGTCAGGTCATCGGGGCTCATGTGCTTGGCCGCGTCGATGCGGAAGCCGTCCACACCGAGATCGAGCAACTTGTTCATGTACGCGGCGATCTGACCGCGTACGTACTCTGAGCCGGTGTTGAGGTCGGACAGGCCGACGAGCTCGCAGTTCTGCACCCGCCAGGCGTTGTTGCCGTAGTCGGCGTCGTTGATGCCGCAGGCCGGCTGGTGGAAGTCCTGGGAGGAGTAGAGCCCGGGATAGTCGTACTTGCTGAAGCCGTAGCCGCCGTAGCTGGTGGCCCCCTGCCCCGTCATGTGGTTGATGACGGTGTCGACCTGCACCTTCACGCCCGCGGCGTGACAGGCGTCGACCATGTTCCTGAACGCGGCCTCGTCGCCGAACTTGCCGGTCAGCACGTAACGGGCGGGCTGGTAGATGTCCCACCAGACCGATCCGCCCTTGGACATGGAGTCGGATGGCGGGGACACCTGCACGGAGCCGTACCCTGCCGGGCCCAGGACGTCGGTGCACTCCCTGGCCACCGACCTCCAGTTCCAGTTCCACAGGTTGGCCGTCACGCCGGGGCCGGACGCGGCGTTGGCGGGGGTCTCGGTGAGCGCGGGCAGCGCCACCGCCGCGCCGGCCGCGGCGGTCACGGTCAGCACGCCCGTCACCATTGCCTTGTAAAGTCTCATGAGGGGGTCTCCAGAACTGAGGTTGGGATCCCGCGAGTGCGGGCCGGGTGGGGCCGACCACCTGGCCCGCCACTAAGGGAAACGCCTGCCGAGAGGCGTACGGGTTCTTCGGACGGCGGCATGGGCCGCCGACGGTCGAGCGCACGTCGTCGCGCACGAACCGCGGCGTGGGTCACGAGAGCGGCGGCGTCGGGACGACTGACGGTGTCGAGGCGCGGGCGGTGGGGGCGGAGCGCGGGCGAGGCGCGACCTCGGGCCGGCGGGGGGCGGGCACACCATAGGGCCTCCGTGTTCAGGTTTCCCCGGTGTCGCCTGGAAGCTACCCAGAGATCCCCGTCTTTGCAATACGTTGCGGAAATTTCCGGCGCGTTTTTCTACCACGTCGTGAGCCGAGGTCGGGGTTCTGTCCGATTTGCCCCGTATGCATGTCGACATTTCGCGCTATGTAGTCATCCAGGTGCCGTGTGTGCCTGAATAACGAAACGGAAATCGATCATTGCAAGGTCTTTCAAAATTTCTTGCAAGCGCGTAACGTCACGCTCGCCCCGGGACGTCGACGAGGCATCGCTCCGGCGTCCGATCCCCCTGAGCGTTCCGATGAGGAGATAGACATGCGGCGAGCCTTTTCAGCCGTGACCGTCGTCGCGGCCCTCGCGCTGGCGGCCACCGCCTGCGGCGGCGGTGACAGCGGTACGTCGGCCACGCCCGCGAACTCCGCCCCCGCCGACCCCGCCCAGATCAGCGGCGAGATCACCTGGTGGGACACGACCCGCCCCGACAGCGAGGGCCCGACCTTCCAGAAGCTCATCAAGGAGTTCGAGGCGAAGTATCCGAAGATCAAGGTCAAGTACGTCAACGTCCCGTCCGACCAGGCGCAGGGCCAGTTCCAGACGGCGGCGCAGGCGGGCACCGGCGCCCCGGACGTCATCCGCTCCGAGGTCGCCTGGACCTCTCAGTTCGCCTCGCTCGGATACCTGCAGCCGCTCGACGGCACCCGGGCGGTCGACAACGAGAGCGACTACCTGGCCGGGCCGCTGAGCAGCACGAAGTACGAGGGCAAGACGTACGCGGTGCCGCAGGTGACCGACACCCTCGCGCTGCTCTACAACAAGCGGCTGCTGAAGGAGGCCGGCCACGAGGAGGCGCCCAAGACGGTCGAGGAGCTCAAGAAGGTCGCCCTCGACGTCGAGGCCAAGACCGGGGTGAAGGGCCTGGCGCTGAACGTCGACTCCTACTTCCTGCTGCCGTTCATCTACGGCGAGGGCGGCGACCTGCTCGACGTGGCGAACAAGAAGATCGTCGTCGACTCGCCGGAGAACGCGAAGGCGCTGGCCCGGGTGACCGACCTGGTCGAGTCCGGGGCGGCGGCCAAGCCGGCCCTCCAGGACAGCTACGCCAACGCGATGACCGCGCTGAAGGACGGCAAGGCCGCGATGATCTACAACGGCCCGTGGGCGCTGTCGGAGATCTACCAGGGCAAGGAGTTCAAGGACCGGGCCAACCTGGGCATCGCCCCGGTCCCGGCCGGCTCGGTCCGGGCGGGAGCGCCCACCGGCGGCTGGAACCTCGCCATCTACGCCGGTTCGAAGAACATCGACGCGTCGTACGAGTTCCTGCGCTTCATGAGCTCGGCGGAGTCGCTGGCCACGGTCTCCGGCGACCTGGGCCTGCTGCCCACCCGCGCGTCCAGCTTCGACGACCCGAAGGTCCAGGCGAACCCGGACGTGGCGGTCTTCAAGCCGATCCTGGACACCGCGGTCGGCCGCCCGTGGATCCCCGAGGGAGGCCAGCTCTTCCAGCCGCTGCTCGAGGGCTACCAGGCGCTGCTGGCCGGCACCGGGCCCGCCGACGTGCTCAAGCAGGTCGACGAGAAGTACCACGGCATCATGAAGGACTGGAGCTGACCGTGGCGATCACGACTGGACGTGCGGTCCGCACGGCCAGGGGCGGGGCCGCGGGCGCCGGGGGCTCCCGCGGACACCGCGGGGCCCGGCCCGGCCCGATCAGGCGTGCCCTCACCCGGCACTGGTACGCGTGGGCGATGACCGCCCCGGTGATCATCGTGGTGGGGGTGCTGGTCGGCTGGCCGCTGGCCCGGGGCGTCTACCTGTCCCTGACCGACGCGACCGAGGCCAACGTCGGCCGCACGATCGGGGTCAACGTCATCCCGGCGAGCTACGAGTTCGTCGGGCTGCGCAACTACCTCGACATCCTGACCAGCGGCCTGTTCTGGGAGCGGCTGGGCTGGACCGTGACCTGGACCGTCGTCTGCGTCGGCCTGCACTACGGGATCGGCCTCGGCCTGGCCGTGCTGCTGCACAGAAAGCTGCGCTTCCGCTCCGTCTACCGGGTGCTGCTGATCCTGCCCTGGGCCGTCCCGGGGTTCGTGGCCGCGTTCATCTGGCGCTACCTCTACAACAGCGACTTCGGCGTGATCAACGCGATGCTGAAGGCCGCCGGGCTGGGCGCGGTCGGCTGGCTGGACGACCCGGCCACGGCGAAGATCGCGGTCATCGCGGTGAACGTCTGGCTCGGCGTGCCGTTCATGATGGTCGCCCTGCTCGGCGGCCTGCAGTCGATCCCGGCCGAACTGCACGAGGCGGCCGAGGTCGACGGCGCCACCCCGTGGCAGCGGTTCCGCCACATCACGCTGCCCGGCCTGCGCCCGGTCTCGAGCACGGTCGTCCTGCTCGGCACGATCTGGACGTTCAACATGTTCCCGATCATCTTCCTGATCACCGGCGGCGGGCCGGGGAACTCCAGCGAGATCCTGGTCACCTACGCCTTCCGGGAGGCGTTCACCGGGGTGCGCAACTACTCCGGCTCGGCGGCCTGGGGCGTGCTCATCCTCGCCCTGCTGGTCGTACTGGCCATGGTCTACCGCCGCGCGCTGCGCAGGCAGGGGGAGGTCTGGTGAGCACTGTCCCGGTGGGCGCCGGCGCGGGCGCCGCGAAGGCCGTACGCCGAGGCGAACGCGGAACGGCGGCGTCCGTACTGCTGCACGCCACGCTCGTCGTGGCCACGCTGATCTCGATCTTCCCCGTGGTGTGGCTGGTGCTGACCTCGCTCAAGCCGCGCGACGGATGGCTGTCGTCCGAGCTGGAGATCTTCAACCAGCCGTCGCTGGACAACTACACCCGGGTGCTCGGCGACACGCCGTTCCCGACGTGGCTGCTGAACTCGGTGCTGGCCGCCGCGCTGACCACCGTGCTTGGCGTGTTCGTCGCCTCCACCACCGGTTACGCGATCAGCAGGTTCCGCTTCCCCGGTTACCGGGGGGTGATGTGGATGCTGCTGGTCACCCAGATGTTCCCGGTGGCCATCCTGATCGTGCCGCTGTACAACCTGATGGCCGCGCTCGGGCTGCTCAACCGGATCCCCGGCCTGGTCATCGCGTACCTGACCGTCGCCGTGCCGTTCTGCGCGTGGATGATGAAGAGCTACTTCGACTCCATCCCGCGCGAGATCGACCAGGCGGGCCTGGTCGACGGGCTGACGCCGTTCGGCACGTTCTGGCGGGTGGTGTTGCCGCTGGCCAGGCCCAGCCTCGCGGTCACCGCGTTCTACTGCTTCATGACGGCCTGGGGCGAGGTCGCCTACGCCACCGTGTTCGTGTCCGCCGAGGAGAAGCGCACGCTGGCCGTGGGGCTTCAGCAGTTCGTCGGGCAGCACTGGTCGGACTGGGGGCTCCTCACCGCCTCGGCCGTACTGATCGCGATCCCGGCCGCGGTCGTCTTCCTGCTGGTCCAGCGGCATCTCGTGGCCGGTCTGACCAGCGGCGCCACCAAGATGTGACCGCCGGCCCAATGACATCCGAATTCTCTATGGGGGACCTCATGACCGAGCTCGTCGAGCCCGCCGTCACGCCGAGGGGCGTGACCCGCTGGTGGCGGGACGCGGTGATCTACCAGGTGTACGTGCGCAGCTTCGCCGACGGCAACGGCGACGGCGTCGGCGACCTGCTCGGCGTCCGCAGCCGGCTGCGCTACCTGGCCGATCTGGGCGTGGACGCGATCTGGCTGACGCCGTTCTACCCCTCGCCGATGGCCGACTTCGGCTACGACGTGGCCGACTACCGCGACGTCGACCCGATCTTCGGATCGCTGGCCGATGCCCGGGCGTTGATCGACGACGCCCACCGGCACGGCCTGAAGATCATCGTGGACGTCGTGCCGAACCACACCTCCGACGAGCACCCCTGGTTCCTCGCGGCGCTGGCGGCCGGCCCCGGCTCCCCCGAGCGGGAGCGCTACATCTTCCGGCACGGCAGGGGCACGACCGGGGAACTGCCGCCCAACGACTGGGAGTCGATCTTCGGCGGCCCGGCCTGGACCCGGGTGGCCGACGGGCAGTGGTACCTCCACCTGTTCGCCCCCCAGCAGCCCGACCTCAACTGGGAGCACCCCGAGGTGCACGAGGAGTTCGCCGATGTGCTGCGGTTCTGGCTCGACCTCGGCGTGGACGGCTTCCGGATCGACGTGGCGCACGGCATGGTCAAGGCGCCCGGACTGCCGGACGTCGGCCACACCGGCCAGGTGCGGATGATCGGCACCGAGGTGGTGCCGTACTTCGACCAGGACGGCGTGCACGAGATCCACCGCTCCTGGCGGCGCATCCTCGACTCCTACGACGGCGAGCGGATCGGCGTGGCCGAGGCCTGGGCGCCGACCCCGCGGCGGCTCGCCGACTACGTCCGCCCCGACGAGCTGCACCAGGCGTTCAACTTCCACTTCCTCAGCACGCCGTGGAACGCCGGCCTGCTGCGCGCGGCGATCGACGAGTCGCTGGCCACGGTGTCCCTGGTCGGTGCGCCCTCGACCTGGGTGCTGTCCAACCACGACGTGAAACGGCACGTCACCCGGTACGGCGGGGGCGAGCTCGGCCTGCGCCGCGCCCGCGCGGCCGTGCTGCTGACGCTCGCGCTGCCCGGCTCGGCCTACATCTACCAGGGCGAGGAGCTGGGGCTGCCCGAGGTGCTCGACCTGCCGGAGGAGTATCTGCGCGACCCGCAGCGGCTGCGCGCCCCCGACAGCGGCCGGGACGGCTGCCGGGTGCCGCTGCCGTGGGCCGGGACGGAGCCGCCGTTCGGCTTCGCCCCGCCGGGGGCGCGGGAGAGCTGGCTGCCGATCCCGGAGGAGTGGCGCGCGCTGAGCGTCGAGGCGCAGCTCGCCGACCCCGGCTCGACGCTGCACCTCTACCGGGCGGCGCTGCGGCTGCGCCGTGAACTCCCCGACCTGGGCGACGGCGACCTGCGCTGGCTGGAGTCGCCGTACGGGACGCTGGTGTTCGCCCGGGGCGACGGCTTCACCTGCACGGTCAACCTGAACGACCACGAGGTGGAGCTGCCGGCGCAGGGAGAGCCGCTGCTGGCCGGCGGCGCCTCCCCGGTGGTGCGGGCGGACGGTGGCGGGGTGCGGCTGGCGCCGGACTCGGCCGTGTGGTGGCGGCGGAGCCGCTGATGCCGGGCCCTGACGCGGCCGGCGTCCAGCGGCCGGCCGTCGTTCCCCGGCTCGCCGACATCGCCGTGCAGGCCGGGGTGAGCGAGGCGACGGTCAGCCGGGTGCTCAACGCTCGCGGCGGTGTCTCCACCGCCACCCGGCAGACCGTGCTCGCCGCCCTGGACCTGATGGGGTACGAACGGCCGCAGCCGCTCCGGCGGCGCAGCAACGGGTTGATCGGCCTGGTGACCCCCGAGCTGGACAACCCGATCTTCCCGGCGTTCGCCCAGGCCATCGACCAGGCGCTCGCCCAGCACGGATACACCCCGGTGCTCTGCACCCAGATGCCCGGGGGCGTGCCGGAGGACGAGTTCGTCGAGATGCTGCTGGAGCGCGGCGTGAGCGGGATGGTGTTCGTCTCGGGGCTGCACGCCGACACCACGGCGCGGCCGGACCGGTACGCCGGGCTGATCGCCAGAGGCGTGCCGATCGTGCTGATGAACGGCTACTCCGCCGAGGTGGCGGCGCCGTTCATCTCGACCGACGACCTGGTCGCGGTGCGCCTGGCCGTACGGCACCTGGCCGACCTCGGGCACGAGCGGGTGGGGCTGGCGGTCGGCCAGGCGCGGTTCGTGCCCGTGATCAGGAAGATCCGCGGGTTCCGGCAGGCGATGGGGGAGCTGCTCGGCGTCGGCGAGGCCGAGGCCGACACGCTGGTCTCCCACTCGCTCTTCTCGGTCGAGGGCGGGCACGCGGCGGCGGTCGACCTGCTGGAGCGCGGCTGCACCGCCATCGTGTGCGCGGGCGACCTGATGGCGATCGGCGCCATCCAGGCGTGCCGCGACCGGGGGCTGTCCGTGCCCGGTGACGTCTCCGTCATCGGGTACGACGACTCGCTGCTGATCGCGTACACGGATCCGCCGCTCACGACCGTGCGCCAGCCCGTGCGGGCCATGGCGGCCGCCGCGGTCGACACGCTCCGCGAACTGATGGCGGGAGCGCCGTCGCGGCACCACGAGCTCGTCTTCAGACCCGAGCTGATCGTGCGACGCTCGACCGGATCGGGTCCCAAGCTCATCAGATAGGACCCGACCCGGTCGGGCGGCAGCCGCTCCCGAGGGCGACGGGAGCGGCTGGTCTGCTGCCTACAGCGTGCGGTCGCCGGTTTCCGGGAGCGCCAGCAGGCACAGCATGCTCAGCACGGCCATGGCGGACACGTAGCCGCCGACGGCCATCGAACCCAGGCCCTCCGCCTGCATCGCGGTCGCGACGAGCGGGGGCACCGCACCGCCGAGCACACCGCCGAGGCTGTAGGCGATCGAGGCCCCGCTGTAGCGGAGCTCCGTCGGGAACAGCTCCGGCAGGAACGCGCCCATCGGGCCGAAGGCCACGCCCATGATGCCGAGGGCGCCGGCCAGGGCCAGGCCGACCAGCGGCACGGACGCCGTGTCCATCAGCGGGAACATCGCCAGCCCCCACACCACGGCGGCACCGGCCCCGGCGACGAGCGTGCGCTTCCTGCCGAAGCGGTCGGACAGCAACGACGAGGCCATCACGCCGATCGCCATGAAGACCACCCCGACCATGGTGAGGGCCAGCATGGTGGTCCGCGGGAGCTTGAGGGTGCCGGTGGCGTAGCTCAGGCAGTACGTCGTCGCGGTGTAGAACAGGGTGTAGCTGATCACCATCGACCCGGCGGCGAGCAGGACCTGCTTCCACTGCCGGCGCAGCAGCCCGGCCAGGGGTGTCCTGGCCAGCTTCCGCTGCTCCATCGCGGCGAGGAACACGGGGGTCTCGGCGATCTTCAGGCGGACGTAGAGGCCGAGGAGCACGAGCAGCAGGCTCGCCACGAAGGGCAGGCGCCAGCCCCACTCGTTGAACGCCGTGTCGGTGAGCGTCGCGCCGAGGAGGAGGAACAGGCCGTTGGCGAAGATGAACCCGACGGCCGGTCCCAGCTGGGGGAACATCGCGTAGAGTCCGCGCTTGCCCGGCGGTGCGTGCTCGGCGGCCAGGAGTGCGGCGCCGCCCCATTCGCCCCCGAGGCCCACGCCCTGCAGGAAGCGCAGCGCGACCAGGATGACGGCGGCGGAGACGCCCAGGGTCGCGTATCCGGGCAGCAGCCCGACCGCCACCGTGGACAGACCCATCAGCAGCAGCGAGGCCACCAGCATCGACTTGCGGCCGATGCGGTCCCCCCAGTGGCCGAAGATCGCCGAGCCCAGCGGGCGGGAGATGAAGGCGACGGCGAACGTGGAGAACGCCGCCAGCTTGCCGGCGAGGTCGTCCATTTCGGGAAAGAACGCGGAGTTCAGCACCAGCGCGGCGGCCGTGCCGTAGATGTAGAAATCGTAGAACTCGATGGCGGTGCCGGTGAAGCTGGCGATAGCCACTCTGGTCCTGCTCGGCTGTTGGATGTCGGTCACCGCAGTGCTCATCAGACCATCCGTCTCATTATGTGAGAAGTCAAGGGCCTCGGGATCGGCGCGCTGACATTAGCAGACCGAATTGCGCCGGGGAAGGAGCCGTAAAGGGTCGTCCCGCGAGATCCGCGCGGACCGCTCCCTGATGCGGCGACATATCCCCAGGTCAGAGCGTCGTTCTTGAAGGTTCGATTGCCGAGTTTCGCTGGTTTCGGAATTCGGATAATTCGACTTTCCTGAGGTCCGAAATGGGGGAAGGCGACCTGATTCGGGTCTTGACTGCTCTCTCTCGACTGGGGATACTCTGGTGCTGGGAGCGCTCCCATCCATATTTGCGCTCTCTGCTTCGCCATGGTCGATGACGCCCATGAAGCAACGGGGGAAGGCTGCCGGCAGGCATTACACAATCACCGGTGTTAACACGCCGTAAATCCATGCGCGGCCTTGTCTTCGTCCGCTGTATCACAGCCTGTATCACAGCTTGGAAAGCGCCGGAGATCCCTGCGCATTGGAAAGGACGTTGCTGTTGATATCGCGTCACCATGCCCTGGCCGGGTTCCGTCGGCGTGCCGGGCGATGGGTGTCCATCCTGCGCCTCCTGCCGTCGGCGGGCCGCGGAGTGCTCGCCGCCGCGCTCATACTCAACCTGCTCATCGGTGCCCTTCCGACGGCCTTCGTCATCCTGACCAGCGTGATGCTGAGCCGCCTCCCGGCGGCCGCGCAGTCGTCGGCGCCCGAGTCGATCTCGTCCCTCGCCACCGCGCTCGTGCTGGCCGTGGCGGCCTTCGTGCTCCAGCAGCTGCTGGTCCCGTTCCAGAGCGCGCTCGGCGAGGTGGTCTCCCGGCGCATCGACGGCGCCGCCATCCAACGCCTGATGAGCTCGGCGCTGTCGGCTCCGCTGCCCGTCGTCGAGCGGCCGGACGCGCTCGACACGCTGGCCGACGCCCGCGGCGGATTCGACCGGACCCTGCCCACGCCCGGTGACGCGGCGTCCGGGGCGCTCGGCCTGATCGCGAGGTACGGCCAGCTCGCCGGCGCGGTCGTCGTCCTGGGGGTCGTGCTGAATCCGCTGGTCGCGCTGCTCGTCGGAGCGGTGGCGTTGACGATCAGGTTCGGGCAGCGCGGCTCGCTGGGCCGGTTCGCCGCCCTGTGGAAGTCCCTGGCCTCCGAACGCCGCCGGGTCACCTATCTGCGAACGCTGGCGTCGGGCACGACGGCGGCCAAGGAGATCCGCGTCCTCGGCCTGCTGCCCTGGCTGAAGGAGCGGCACACCGCCGACAGCATGAGCTACCTGGCCCCGCTGTGGTCGGGCCGCCGGCGCATCCTCGGCCCGCCGTTCGTGGGCTACGCGGCGGCCGGCCTGGTGGGCGGCGCGATCGCGCTCGCCGCCCTGTCCGGCGCCGCGACCGACGGATCGCTGAGCCTCCTCGCGCTGTCGCTCGCCATCCAGACCATCCTCATCCCGATGCGGTTCGGGGTGTTCTTCCCCGAGAGCGACGTGCAGACGCAGTACGGCATGCAGGCGCAGGACGCCATGAACGCCTTCGCCGAGACGGCGGCGGGGACGGCGCAAAGGACGGATCCGGTCGAGGGAGCCGCGATCACGGGAACGGCCGCGGCGGACGGAACCGGGCCGGGCCCGGAGGAGGGGGCGCCGCGCGGCTCGATCCGTTTCGAGAACGTGTCCTTCGCCTACGAGGGCTCCGACAGGCTGATCCTCGACGGTCTCGACCTGGAGCTGCCGATCGGCCGCTCGACGGCGATCGTCGGGCTCAACGGGGCCGGCAAGACCACCATCGTCAAGCTGCTGGCCAAGCTCTACCGGCCGGTCTCCGGCAGGATCACGGTGGACGGCCGCGATCTCGAGACCATCGACGACGCCGCCTGGCACCGCCACATGGCGGTGATCTTCCAGGACTACGTGCGATACGAGCTGAGCGCCGCGGACAACGTCGGCATGAGCCGGCCCGATCGGCTGTCGGACCGTCAGGCGACGGTGTCGGCGGCCGAACGCGCCGGCGCCCTCGAAGTCGTGGCGGCGCTGCCCGACGGATGGGACACCCCGCTGTCCCGGCAATACCGCGGCGGCCGCGACCTGTCCGGCGGGCAGTGGCAGCGGATCGCGATCGCGCGTGCGCTGTTCGCCGTCGACGCGGGCGCCTCGGTCCTGGTGCTCGACGAACCGACGGCGCAGCTCGACGTCCGTGCGGAGGTCGCCTTCTACGACCGCTTCCTCGCGCTGACCCGCGGGCTGACCAGCGTGCTGATCTCGCACCGGTTCTCCAGCGTGCGCAGGGCCGACCGGATCGTCGTCATCGAGAGCGGCCGCGTCGCGGAGAGCGGCGGCCACGAGGAGTTGATGGAGCTGGACGGCAAGTACGCCAAGCTCTTCAGGATCCAGGCGGAGCGCTTCGCCGCCGACAGCGCCGACCCGGACCAGGACGCGGCATGAGGACCCTGCTACGCGCCATCGCGTTCCTGCTGCGGCTCGCCGCACGCACCGATCGGTCCCGCCTGACCAAGGCGGCCGTGCTCATGGTCGTGGGCTACTCCGCCACCCCGCTGATCGCGCTCGGGGTGCGGAACTTCGTCGACGCCTCGATCCGGCTGGAGGCGACCCTCGCGCTGTGGCTCGCGCTCGGGATCGCGCTGCTGCTGGTCTTCGAGCTCATGATGGAGCACTTCGCCCACCTGTCCTACTTCGAGCTGGGCGAGCTGGAGGAGCTCGCGCTCAACGAGGAGATCATCGAGCTCTCCAACGGCTCCAAGGGCCTGGAGCACTTCGACAGCCCCGAGTTCGCCGACGGGCTGGTGCTGATCCGCGAAGACCTCGCCAAGACGCGGACCGCGTTCACCGCCGTTCTCCAACTCGGCGGGATAGCCCTGCAGATCGTGCTGACCACCGTCATCCTGGTCGCGCTCAGCCCGTGGCTGCTGCTGCTCCCGCTCGCGGCGGTGCCCCCCGTGCTGCTCGGCCGGCGGGCGCAGCGGCTGATCGACGCCGCCCAGGAGCGTACGGCGGAGCGGACCCGGCTCAGCCGCCACCTGCTCCAGGTGAGCACGACGCCGGACGCCGCCAAGGAGGTGCGGCTGTGCGGGGCCGCGCCGGAGCTGATGAAGCGCCAGGCCGAGGCGTGGCGCGAGGTGACCGCCGAGGTGTGGCGGGCCCAGCGTCGCGGGGCGTTGATCCGGGCGGGCGGCCAGCTGGTGTTCGCCATCGCCTACGGCGTGGCCATCTCGCTGGTCGTCATGCAGGGCATCGACGGACAGGCGAGCGTCGGAGACGCCATCTTGGTGATCACCCTGGCGGTCCAGGTCAGCGTCCAGGTGTCCACCGCGCTCGGCCTGCTGACCACGCTGCAGGGCACGGGACGCACGGTCGAGCGGCTCGAGGAGCTCAGGCGGCTGGCCATCGGCCGTACGGCGGAGCCCGCGCCGCCGGCCCGGCGGCGGATGCCCGCACGGCTGCGCGAGGGGATCACCCTCGACGACGTCCGGTTCGCCTATCCGGGCACCGACCGTCTGGTCCTGGACGGGGTGTCCCTGCACATTCCCGCCGGGAAGTCGGTCGCCGTCGTCGGGGAGAACGGCAGCGGCAAGAGCACGCTCGTCAAGCTCCTGTGCGGGCTCTACCGGCCGACCGGCGGCCGGATCCTCGTCGACTCGCTCGACCTCGACGAGGCCGACCTGGCCGAGTGGCGTCTCAGGGTGGCGCCGCTGTTCCAGGACTTCGCCAGGTTCGAGCTGCTGCTGCGGGAGAACGTGGGCGTGGGAGACCTGCCGCGGCTGCGGGACGACGAGGCGATCCTCGCCGCGCTGCGCCGGGCCAACGCCTCGCGACTGGCGGACCTGGTGCCCGGCGGGATCTCCGGGCTGCTGGGCCGGGAGTACGGCGACGGCATGTCGCTGTCGGGCGGGCAGTGGCAGGCCCTGGGCCTGGCCCGCGCCTCGATGCGGCAGCGCCCGCTGCTGCTGGTGCTGGACGAGCCGGCGGCGGCGCTCGACGCCACGGCGGAACACGAGATCTTCGAGCGTTATCAGGCGACCGCGGCGCAGACCGCCGCGGAGTCCGGCGGCGTCACCGTCTTCGTCTCGCACCGGTTCTCCACGGTCCGCATGGCGGATCTGATCGTCGTGCTCGACGGCGGCCGGATCGCCGAGTTCGGCGACCACGCCGCTCTCATGGCCCGCGACGGGGCGTACGCGGAGCTGTTCCGCATGCAGGCACGTGTCTATCAGTGAGGGAGCAATGCCGAACCCCGCGGAGACGATCACCGTACCCATCGAGTGTCCGGCCGGACGGGAGGGACCGCTGGCCTGGGGACAGCGCGCCATCCTCGCGACCGTGAGCTGGCTGGACACGGAGGACACCTATTTCAACATCCCCCTGGACTGGGCGCTGCCCGGCCGCCACTCGGTGGCCGACGTGGCCGGCGCGATCGCACGCCTGACGGAGACGCACGAGTCGCTGCGCACCGTGCTCGTCAGGGCCGGCGCCGACGGGGAGTGGCGCCAGCGGGTCGAGCGGCGCGACTCCCTCGCGCTGGAGGTGTACGACATCGACGCCTCGGCCGATGTCGCCGAGCAGAGCAGGGAGGTCGCCGCAGCGCTGGCGGCGAGGCCGTTCCGGCTGACCGAGGAGTGGCCGGTGCGCTGGGCCGTCATTCGGTCGGAGGGCGCCGTTCCCGCCGTGGTGCTGGCGCTGTCGCACACCGCGGTGGACAACTGGTCGCTGGGGGTGATGCGGCAGGACCTGCTCGACCTGCTGGCCGGACAGGTTCCCGAGCCCCCGGCCCGGCAGCCGCTCGATCAGGTCGACTTCGAGGGGTCGGCCAGGGGCGCCGGGCGCAGCACGGAATCGCTGCGGCACTGGGCCCGCACGCTGGAGCGGGCGCCGCACAGCATGTTCGACTACCCCGCCCGCACTCCGGAGGCCAAGCGGTACGTCAGGCTCGGCCTGGACTCCCGGTCGCTCGCGGTCGCCACCCACATCGTGGCCGACGCCTGCCGCACCAGCACGACGACCGTCCTGCTCACCGCGGCCGCCTGCGTGCTCGGCGCGTACACGGGACACGACCCCGCCCTGCTCAGGCTGATCGTCGGCAACCGTCACGACCCGGACGCCCGGCGCACGGTCTCCCCACTGGCGCAGGACGGGCTGCTCCTGCTGCCCCGCGGCGACGGCACCTTCCACGACGCCGTCAAACGCGGCTACCTGCCGGCCATCAACGCCTACAAGCACGGGCACTACGACCCGGCCGTGCTCGCCGAGACGATCAGGCGGAACGAGCACCGGTGGGGTGTGGTGCACGACAAGTCGGCGTTCTTCAACGACGTGCGGCTGGCGGACCGCTGGACCGGCCTGCCCGCCGTGGCCGACGAGGGCGGGCTCAAGGCGCTCCGGGCGCACAACCGCGTCTTCGAGGTCGGCGCGTACGACCGGGTCGACTGCAAGCTGTTCCTGGCCGTGACCGACCGGCCCGACAGCGCCGTCCTGCACCTGCTGGGCGACACCGCCTACATCACCCGCGACGAGCTGACCATGCTGCTGAACGCGATGGAGACCCTCCTCGTGGAGAGCGCGTTCGGCGAGGTGCCCCTGGGCGAGCTGGCCGCCGCCGTGGGGATCACTCCGCCGGACCGGCCCGGCGACTGGGTGCGCGTCCGGGGCGGCCGGGTCGATCCGGAGGCCGTACGCCGGCTCGTCGCAGAGGCGGCGGGCGCCGAGGCGTCCATCGTGGTGGAGGCGGGCGAGCCGTGGCCGCGGCTCGTCGCCCATGTCGCGGCCGCTCCCGGCGGCCCCACCGGTCCCGAGCTGCACGTCGCGGTCGTCGACGCGCTGCGCGAGCGTACCGGCGTGACGGCCCCCGACTGGTATGTGCTGCACGATCGTGCGCTTCCCGCCACCGAGGACCCGGAGGCGTGGCAGACGCTCGGCGTGCTGTGGCAGGGCGACGGCAGACAGGAGCCGCCGCCGATCTTTCTCGACTCTCGACCGAGCGAAGGGTGATCATTATGCCGACCGGCATCGGCCAGGTGTGGGACGAAGAGGTCCGCGCCGCGGTCGACAGGCTTACCGAAGCCTCGACCGAGCACTACTACAACCCCTACAAGACCTTCGACTGGCCCGCCGATCTGCAGGTGGACGGGCTCTGGATGAGCGCCGACCTGATGACGGTCCACGGCACGGAGGCGGCCGAGCAGCTCGACGACGAGCAGCTGCGCGCGCTGTCGAAGTGGGAGAGCGTCAACTTCTACAGCCTCAACGTGCACGGCATCCGAGAGCTGATGTTCGAGGTGACGAACCGGCTCTACGCGCCCGGATTCGAGGTGCCCACCCCGTTCTTCCACCACTTCCTGGGTGAGGAGAACGAGCACATGTGGTTCTTCGCCGAGTTCTGCCTGCGATACGGCGGCAAGCTGTATCCGAGCCGGGCGATGGCCTTCCCCGGCGACGGCAAGGGCTCGGCGCTGCTGGACAACTTCATCGTGTTCAGCCGGATCCTGATCTTCGAGCAGATCGTCGACCACTTCAACAGCCGGATGGCCGCCGACACCTCGCTGAACGAGACGATCAGGGCGATCAACCGGGTGCACCACCAGGACGAGTCCCGGCACATCGCCTTCGGCTGCCAGCTCGTGCGCGCCCTGTTCGAACGGCTCCTCGCCGCCGGGAACGAGGAGGAGATCTCCGCGGCACGCAGGTACATCGAGCGCTACATCCAGGCCTCCCTGGAGCAGCTCTACAGCATCGACGTCTACCGCGACAGCGGCATCCCCGATCCCTTCGCCTTCCGGACCAGGCTCCTGGCCGACCCGGCCCGGCAGCAGGCGCACCAGGCCATCGCCGGCCGGACCTACGCCTTCTACAACCGCATTGGAGCCCTGCCGTGCACACCTCGGTGACCGCTGACACCCCGGCCCTCACCTCGCTCGGCCCCGGCCTGGCCGCGCTGGGACCGGCCGAGAGCGAGCTGCTGACGACCGTCGACGCCGTCGTGACCAGGCTCGCCGCGCAGACCGCCGCGGTGTCCCTGATCGGCCCGCCGCTGCTGCCCGCCGACATGCTGGCCCGGCTCGACTACTTCGCCAACTTCCCGCACCTCGGCGTGGTGGCGGCCAGGTTCACAGAACCGGCCATGGAGCTGCTCGCCGACGAGCGCGACCTCGCCGAGCTCACCGCCGAGCACCACGCCCCAACCGGGTTCCTGCTGCCCTCGGCGACCTGCTACGGCCTGCTGTTCCAGCTCAGGGAGCAGGAGCTGGGCGGGCCTGCGCTGCTGACCTCGGTGGGCCGGTGCTTCCGCAACGAGCGGGAGTATTCGGGACTGCGCAGGCTGTGGGGATTCCACATGCGCGAGATTCTCTACGTGGGCGACCGCGAGGGCGCCCAGTCCCACCTGGACGAGTGGCGCGCCCGCATCGAGGAGACCGCCGCCGTCATGGGGCTCACGCTCACCGTCGAACCGGCCAACGACCCCTTCTACCGGAAGGAGAGCTCACGGGCCCGGCTGTCCGCCCTCGACCCCGTCAAGCACGAGTTCCTCGCACCGGACGGCACGGCGATCGCCTCGGTCAACCGGCACCGCAACTTCTTCGGGGAGCGCCTGGGCATCTCCCTGTCGGGACAGGCCGCCTACAGCAGCTGCGTCGCCTTCGGCCTGGAGCGCTGGGTGCACGCCCTGGTGCTCGCGCACGGCAGCGCGGCGGCCGCACTGCGATGGGCGCGCGATGCCCTCGGGTGATCTCGACCGCAGGGTGGCCGGCGTCACCGAGGCGCTCGGCGTCCGCTTCCCGGTCGTCCAGGCCGGAATGGGCGGCGTGGCGGTGCCCGAGCTCGCCGCGGCCGTGAGCGAGGCCGGCGCGCTCGGCACGATCGCCCTGTACAAGCTCGCCGCGGCGGACGTCGAGGCGATGGTCAGGGACGTGCAGGGCCGTACGCGCCGACCGGTCGGCGTCAACGTCATCCCGGAGGTCGCCGGGCGGCTGCTCGACCGGCAGATCGGCGCCGTGCTCGCCGCGGCCGACCGGCGGCTGGTGGTCAACAGCTACGGTCCGCCGCCCCCCGAGGTCGGCGCGGCCGTACGCGCGGCCGGGCACACGCTGCTGGTCCAGGTCGGCTCGCCCGAGCAGGCCGGGCGTGCGGTCGAGGCCGGCGCCAATGTGCTGGTCTGCCAGGGGGTGGAGGCCGGCGGCCACCACCTCGGCCGGGCGCCGCTGCGCGACCTTCTCGCGCGGGTCGGCGCGGCGCATCCGGACCTGCCGCTGCTCGGCGCGGGAGGGGTCGCCGACGCGGCGGCGGCCCGCGGCGTGCTCGAAGCCGGCGCCGGCGGCGTGATGTGCGGCACGGTCTTCGTCGCCACCGTCGAGTCGGCCGCGCACCCGGCGTACAAGGCCGCCCTGGTCGACGCCGGAGCGGACGACACCGTGATCACCGACCGGTTCTCGATCGGCTGGCCCGGGCGTCCCCATCGGGCGTTGCGCAGCGCGGTCACCGACCACCCGGCCCCGCTCCCCTCGTCGTTCATCGCCTGGACGACCGTGATGGGAGAGCGGCGGCCGGTGCCGAGGGGCTCGGCGTCGGCGCCGACCGTCGAGGCCGACGGCGCCATCGAGGAGATGGCCAGGTACGCGGGCACCGGTTGCGGCGCGATCGGGTCGATCCGTACGGCCGCGCAGGTGACGCGATCGCTTGGCACGGCCTGCCTGGCTCCGGCCGGCCCGGGGCCCGAGCGGGACGCCGACGACCGGATCGCAGGGGGAGTGAGATGAGAACCGATCTGGAACTGGCCCAGGTGAGCCAGCTGGCCTTCGGCTACTGGCACGCGCAGGTCCTGTTCGCGGCGACCGAGCTGGGGATCTTCGACGCGCTGGCGGACCGGCGGCTGACCCCGGCGCGGCTCGCCGAGCGGTGCGCGGTGCCGGCGCCGCGGCTGCGCCGGCTGCTCGACGCGTGCGTGGGGCTCCGGCTCCTCACCCGGGACGCGGACGGGTACGCCAACGCGCCGCACACCCGCAGGCTCCTCGTCACGGACTCCCCGGATTCGCTCGTGCGGTGGGTGCGGGTCATGCACCGGTGGTACGGACCGTGGGGCGAGCTGCCCACCGCCGTGCGCACCGGTTCCGCGGCCGAGGAGCGGGCCGCCCGCCTGGGCGATGACCCCGCCTACCTGGAGGACTTCATCCTCGGCATGCACGAGTACAACTCCAGGAGCGCCGGATCGCTGCCCGCTTCGCTGCAGCGGGAGGACGCGGCTGTCCTGCTCGACGTGGGCGGCGGGGCCGGCACCCACAGCATGGCGTTCTGCCGCGCCTGGCCGGGGCTGACCTGCGAGCTGATCGACCTGCCGGGAGTGACGGACATCGCCCGGCGGGTCATCGCGGGGGAGGGACTGAGCGACCGGATCACGGTGCGGGAGGGCGACTACTACCAGGACCGTTTCGGCCAGGACGCGGATGTGGTCCTGCTGTCGAACGTCCTGCACCAGGAGTCCTGGGACAGGAGCGTCGACATCCTGCGGCGTGCCGCCAAGGCGCTGCGGCCGGGCGGTCGGGTGCTGGTCAACGGCCATGTGCTCGACGAGACGAGGACGTCTCCCGTCTTCACCACCCTGCACAACCTGTCGGCGCTCGTGCTCTGGGACGGCGGCGAGAGCCGTACCGTCGAGGAGATGGAACAGATCATGGCCGAGGCCGGCCTGTCCGACATAGCGGTCCACCCGACCGGCGAGCCCTCTGCCCGACTGCTCGTCGGCCGAGCCTGAAGGAGTTCCAATGGAACGAGTCATCGAATGGCTGCGTGCGAAGAATCCCGAGCTGACCGGTGAGGTGGGCGACGACGCCGACCTCATCGAGTCCCGCCTGATCGATTCCCTGCAGTTCCTCGAGTTCATCTATCTTCTGGAGGACATCTCCGGCCGGACGATCGACCTGCAGGAGGTGACGGTGGACGACTTCCGGACGCTGACGCGGATCCAGGAGCGGTTCCTCTCGCCCGACGCGGTGGAGGTGGGCTGACGTGACCGCGGCTGATGACCCCAACATCCTCCCGCACTGGCGTTCGGCCGCGCTGATCACGATCGACATGCAGCGGGACTTCCTGAGCGACAGTCCGTACGGCCTGGCCGGCACGACCGAGGTGATCCCCGCCATCGCGAAGCTCGCCGAGGCCTGCCGCGCGTCCGGGCGGCCGGTCGTCCACATCGTGCGGCTCTATCGGCCCGGTGGGTCGAACGCCGACCTGGTCCGGCGCTCCCTGCTGGCCTCGGGCGTCGACCTCGTCGCGCCCGGGTCGCCCGGCAGTGAGCTGGCCCCCGGGCTCGCGCCGCCGGGCGCACCGGATCTCGACCACGAGCACCTGCTCGCGGGTGGGGTGCAGGAGATCGGGCCGGCCGAATATGTGATCTTCAAGCCGCGCTGGGGTGCCTTCTTCCAGACCCCGCTCCAGGGTCTCCTGGAGCGGTTGGAGGTGGACACCGTGGTCTTCGCCGGGTGCAACTTCCCCAACTGCCCCCGTGCCAGCCTCGTGGAGGCCAGCGAGCGCGACTACCGGGTCGTCCTGGTGCCGGACGCGGTCTCCCAGGTCAACGACCAGGGTCTGGAGGAGATCCGGCGGATCGGCGTCCAGCTTGTGACGGCCGGGGAAGTGGTCGCCGCGCTCACCGCCGCCGGGGAAGGCCCCTGATCCGAGGGGGTCGGCCCGCTCCGCGGTCCCGGGGACGCGGTCCCGCCGGGCATCACGCCCGGCGGGACCGCGTCGTCTCCGTACGTCTCACCGTTCGGCCCCGTCTCTTTCACCCTTCGTCCGGGCCGGGAACGACGACGGCGGTCAGCAGCAGGCCGCGCTCGGCGAGCCAGCGACCGGGGAGCGCGGTCCCGCTCCCGTGCGGACGCGCCACGAAGACGCCCGCGACCGGATCGATCACGGCGCCGACGTCCGTGAACCACACCGCTGCGCCGGTCAGCTGGAACCACGCCTTGTACACGGACTCCTTGACGCAGAAGAGCAGCCGGTCCCAATGGACGCCCGGGTGTCCCGCGCCGAGGCGCCGGATCTCCCGGCGTTCGTCGGCCGACGAGATCTTCTCGAACGTGCCGGTGGGCATCGGCTCGTCGGGCTCGGCGTCCACCCCGATGGAGCGTACGCGGCGGATCTCGGCGACGGCGGCGCCCCGATAGCCCCGGCAGTGGGTGATGCTGCCGACGGTCCCGGCGGGCCACAGCGGCTGTCCGGCCGCGCCGCGGAGGATCGGCTCGGGCTCCCGCCCCAGCATGGCCAGCGCGGTCCTCGCGCATGCCCGCCCCGTGGTGAATTCCAGCCGCCCCCTGGTCACCGCGTTGGCGACGATCGTCTCCTCCTCCGGGAACAGCCGGGCGTCCGGGGAGTCCTCGAAGGTGTCGGCGCAGGCGACATGGCGGGGGAGGATTCGCTCGATCACGGTCTCCAGTATCGGCCGGTGACGGGCGTCCGGGCGGAGGAGACCCGGACGTGCGGGGCCAGGGCCGCGGCGGCCGGGGCGCTGCCGCCGGAGTTCGACCGAACGGTGCGCTGATACGTCGGCGGTATGCCGGAAATCAACCCGCTGCCGAATGTCGCTTCGTCCCCCGGCACCCGACCATGTGATCAACCTGGCCGAGGGTGCCCGGGGAGCGGGGTTGGGATGCGCGAGCTGGACGGTAGAGGGACAGGGGCGAGGATCCGGCGGGTGCTGCGACGGGTCGCGGCCGTCACCGCGGCCGTCGCAGCGACGATCTCCGTGCAGGCCGGCCCTTCGCCGGCCCGGGCCGAGCCGCCGACCACCGCCGAATCGTCACCGGTCGCCGGGTCGTCGCAGACCGCCGGGCTGCCTCCGGACACCGCGCTGACCGAGGCCGCCGCATCGGCGGCCGCACGCGCCTCGGGCCGGCCCGTCGAGGTGCTGTCGCATCGGGGCGAGACGCGAGAGGTGCGGGCTCTGCCGAACGGAAGGTTCGAGTTCGTCCAGCACCTGCGCCCGGTGCGCACCCGGCGAGAGGGGGCGTGGGCGGACGTCGATCCGACGCTCACCAGGCTGCCCGGCGGTGGGCTGGCGCCCGCCGCCTCGACGGTCGAACTGCGCCTGTCGGACGGGGGAACCGGGCCCTTCGCCGTCATGAGCAGGGCCGGCCGGCGGCTCAGCCTGACCTGGCCGCGGGCCCTGCCCGAGCCGGAGGTCAGCGGTGACACGGCGACCTACCCCGAGGTGCTGCCGGGCGTCGACCTGCGGGTGCGCGCAGAGGTCGACGGCTTCGCCCACGTCATCGTGGTCAAGACGCCCGAGGCCGCGCGCGACCCGGCACTGACCCGACTGCGCCTGCGTCTGGACACCGAGGGCCTGTCCGTCGAGATGGACGCGTCCGGCGTCCTGCGCGCTCGCGACACCGTCTCGGGGAACGACGTGTTCGAGGCGCCCGCGCCGCTCATGTGGGACTCCGGCCCGGCGGCCGCTCCGCGATCGGCGCCGTCGTCCCTCGTCGCCGACCTGGCAGAACCGTCGGTGGCACCGCCGGAGGGGGCGAACGTGGCCAGGCTCGGGGTGGGCGTGGGGTCCGGAGAGATCACGCTGCTGCCCGACCCGGGCATGCTGACCGGGCCGCGGACCCGATTCCCCGTCTACATCGATCCCACCTGGAAGACGGTCGCCAGGTCGGCCCGCCTGATGGTCTCCAGCGGCTACCCGACCACCTCCTACTACAACTTCAGCGGTACGCAGGGGGTGGGCCTGTGCGATGTGCAGTACGACGGCGCCTGCGTGAAGGACCAGAAGAAGCGGTTGTTCTTCCGCATGCCCATCGGCGCGCTGGCGGGCAAATATGTGGTCTCGACCGAGTTCGTCGCCTACGAGACGCACGCCTACAACTGCAAGAACCCCACGTCGGTCCAGCTCTGGCATGCCAGCGGATTCGGGTCGAGCTCGACGTGGAACAGCACCGACGACAACTGGATCAAGCGTCTCGCCTCCCGCGACGTGGCGTACTGCTCGCGTACCCCGGTGGAGTTCTCCACAGCGGCGCTGCGTGACGTGGTCCGCGCCGCGGTGAATCGCAAGGACGCCGTGATCACGTTCGGCCTGCGCGCCTACTCCGAGTCGTCGATGGCCTGGTGGAAGCGCTTCGCCAACGACGCCTACCTGCGGATCGAGTACAACACCCCGCCGCCGCAGCCGTTGATGAAGAACCAGTCGATGAGCCCCGGCGGCCCGTGTGCGGCACCGGCGGCGGCGGTCCGGGTGAACAAGCCGCCCACCCTGTACGCGATCCTGTTCGACCCGGACTCCGGTTCGGCGGCCAAGCTCAAGGCCGAGTTCAAGATCGCTTGGGATGGCGGCGAGTGGGTGTCCCCGCTGAGTGCGGCCAAGACCACGGGCTCGACGTTCCAGGTCACCGCGCCGTCGACGATCCCGCAGAACACGCTGATCGGCTGGCACGTGCGCGCCTGGGACGGATACCAGTGGAGCCCGTGGAGCTCGGCGGGCAGCGCCACGGGCTGCTACTTCTACTACGACGCCACCGCGCCCGAGGCGCCGTCGGTCTCCTCCGCCGCCTACCCGCCGTCCGATCCCGAAGACCCGGCCGATCCCTGGCACGACGGGGTGGGCCGGTACGGCGACTTCACGATCAGCACCACCCAGGCCGACGTGAACCGCTACTGGGTGGGGGTCAACACCACTCCATCGGCCGCGAACGAGTACCGTCCCGCCGCTCCCGGCGGCCCGGTCACGGTGCCGCTGATGCCCACGAAGGCGGGAGTCAACTTCCTGTACGTCAAGGCGGTCGACGCGGCGGGCAACGCCAGCGCCCCCACCGCGTACATGTTCCGGGTCGCCGCCGGCTCCGCCCCGCTGGTCCACTGGCCGCTGGACGAGCCCGCCGGCGCCACGGCGCTGACGGCAGAGGTCAGACCCGGCGCGCCCGCCGTCACCACCGGCACCGCCGGCGGGGTGACCCTGGGCGTGGACGGCCAGGTGGGCACCGCGATGCGCGGAGACGGGGCCACGGGATACGCCCAGACCTCCGCTCCGGTGATCGACACGAGCGGCACGTACTCGGTGGCCGCCTGGGCCAGGATCGCCCACACCGACGGCTTCGCGACCATCCTCAACCAGGACGGCGACGTGGGCAGCGGCTTCTTCCTGCAGTACGTCCAGGACGACGATCGCTGGTCGTTCAGCCTGACCAACGCCGACGAGCCCAAGGGAGGAGTGCGCGTCCTGTCCGACGCGCCGCCCGCCGTGGGCGAATGGACGCACCTGCTCGGCGTGTACGACGCGGTGGCCAAGACCGCGCGGCTGTACGTCAACGGCGTGCTCCAGCAGGAGAAGCCGTTCACCGTGACCTGGAAGGCCACCGGCCCGATGGCCATCGGGCGGGCCAAGCACAGCGGCGCGAAGGTGGACTTCTTCCCCGGCGAGATCGACGACGTGCGGGTCTTCGACCGGGTGGTCTCGGCGGACGAGGCGGCCGACCTGTTCACCCGGCATCCGGTCCTGGCCGGCCGGTGGAAGCTCAACACCGACGGTGCGGACGACTCGGGCCGGGGCCGGGCCCTGACCTTCGGCGACCAGGCCCATGTGGATCAGTCGGCGGGCTGGCTCGGCAGTCCGATGGGCGGTCTCGTCCTCGACGGCTCCGGCGACCACGCCGCCACCGCGCAGCAGGTCGTCGCCACCGACCGCAGCTTCACCGTGGCCGGCTGGGTCACGGCGGCCGCCCGGCCGGAATCGAAGGCGACGGTGTTCTCCCAGGCGGGCACCGCCAACAGCGGTTTCATCCTTCGTTACGATCCCGCGGGCGACGGCGGATGGCAGGTGGAGATGCCCGACGCCGACACCGCCGGGGCGACCATGCAGCGCGCCGACCACTCGGCCTATCAACTCCAGCTGCAGTGGGATCACGTGGCGGTGGTGTACGACTCGTTCGCCGACGTGCTGCGGCTCTACGTGAACGGCTGGCTGGAGGAGACCGAGACCCGGGTGTCCACCCGCTGGCACACCGTCGGGTTCGACGCCACCGGGCCGTTGCAGCTGGGCCGGGCCAAGACCGCCGGCACGTGGGGCGAGTACTGGCCCGGCGTCATCGACGACGTGTGGGCCTTCTCCGGAGTTCTCGACCAGGAACAGATACAGGTGCTGGCCGGATACACCGAGCTGCCCTCCGAGTCTCCCTTCTAGGGATGCGACCTGGCAGTCACCTACCTGTCGAAGGGAGATGCGGTGCGTACTGGCGGGGTCCGGGCGGTCGCGATCGCGGCGGTTCTGTCCACCATGATCATGCAGTTGCAGGTGGCGCCTTCGCAGGCGCGACCGGAGAGTCAGGCGCAGGTCGAGACGTCGCCGGGCGGGCGTCCGCGAGTGGCCGACCTGACCCCGGTGGTGCAGGGCGATCCGGTCAGGACGCTGCCGCGCCCAGCGGATCCGCCGGCGCACGGCCGGGTCGACCCGCCGATCTGGCCGGCGGGCGAGGCGGAGGTCGCGCTGACCGCGGCGAGCCGGGAGCGACCCGTACGAGCGGGCGCGCTGCCGGTGTGGGTGGGCGCCACAGGCCCGGCCGATCACGACGCCGGTGTGCGGGTGCGCGTGCTGAACGGCCGGGACGCACACACGAAGACGGCGGGTACGGCCGGCGCACGCGGCGGCACCGAAGGGACGGCCGAGGCGCTGGGAACGCGGGGATCGGACGACCCGATCCGGATCAGCCTGGAGTCCCCCTCGGCGGAGCGGGTCACGGTGTCGCTCGACTACACCGGCTTCACCGAGGCGTACGGCGGCTCCTACGGCTCGCGGCTGCGCCTGGCACGGCTGCCCGCGTGCGCGTCGACCACCCCGGAACGGCCGGAGTGCGGTGATCTGACGCCGTTGCCCACTCGCAACGACGGTGAGAACGGGACGCTCAGCGCCGAAGTCGGCCTGACGGCCGGCCAGGCCACGGTGCTCGCTTTGGCGGCCGCCCCCGAGAGCGACAAGGGCGATTACAAGGCGACCACGCTGTCCTCCTCGGCCACCTGGCAGGTCGGCGGCAACTCCGGCGACTTCACCTGGTCCTATCCGCTTCGGGTGCCGCCGGTGCCCGGCGGACTCGATCCCGACCTGGCCATCGGCTACTCCTCGGGGTCCGTGGACGGGCGCACCGCCAACACCAACAACCAGCCCAGCTGGGTGGGGGAGGGCTTCGATCTGTGGCCCGGATACGTGGAGCGGAGCTACAAGCCGTGCTCACAGGACGGCGCGCCCAAATCCAACGGGGTCGACCCCGGCGACCAGTGCTGGGCCTACGACAACGCCACGGTCACCTGGAACGGCAAGGGCGGCGAACTGATCAAGGCGGGCGACGGCACCTGGCGGATGAAGGGCGACGACGGCACCCGGTTCGAGCGGCTGACCGCCGCCTCGACGGGCAACGGCGACGACGACGGGGAGTACTGGAAGGCCACCACCACCGACGGCACCCAGTACTTCTTCGGCCTGAACCGCCTCCCGGGCTGGACCTCGGAACGGCCGCAGACCGGCTCCGCCTGGACCACCCCGGTGTTCGGCGACGACGCGGGCGAGCCCTGCCACGACGCCGCCGGGTTCGACCGGTCGTGGTGCCGCCAGGCCTGGCGGTGGAACCTCGACTATGTCGTGGACACCAACGGCAACGCGATCGCCTACTACTACACCAAGGAGACCAACCGCTACGGCCGCAACGTCTCCACCTCCGCCGACACCTCTTATGACCGCGGCGGTCACCTGGAGCGAATCGAGTACGGCCTGCGCACCGGCGCCCTGTTCGCCGGCCCCCCGGCGAAGGTCGTCTTCACCACCGCGGAGCGGTGCCTGCCCGACTCGGCCTTCGACTGCGCGTCCGGGAAGATCGGAGACCGGCCCGAGCGGTGGCCGGACGTGCCGTGGGACCAGAACTGCACCTCCGACTGCACCAAGCACGGCAAGATCTCTCCGACGTTCTGGTCGCGCAAGCGGCTCACCGGCGTCACCACCCAGATCCGGCGGGCCGACGGGACCTACCGGGACGTGGACGCGTGGAAGCTGTCCCACATCTGGGGCGACGCCGACATCGACCGCGCGCTGCTGCTGCGCTCGATCGAGCACACCGGGCGGGCGGGCGGCACGGCCGTCACCCTGCCGAAGGTCACCTTCAACCACGTGCAGCTGATGAACCGGGTGGACAGATCCGGCGACGACATCCCGCCGTTCATCAAGTACCGGGTCGGAGCGATCTACGACGAGTACGGCGGCCAGGTCGACGTCGACTACTCCACCACCGACTGCACGCTGTCCGATCTGCCCACCCCCGAGACCAACACCCGTCGCTGCTTCCCCACCTACTGGCAGCCCCCCGGGCACGACGAACCCATCCGGGACTGGTTCCACAAGTACGTCGTCACCCGGACCGTGGTCTCCGACCGTACGGCCCGAGCCCCCGACATGGTCACCACCTACACCTACCTCGGCGGCGCCGCCTGGCATTTCGACGACGACGACGGGTTGACCAAGACCAAGGAGAAGACCTGGTCGCAGTGGCGCGGGTACGGCCGGGTGCGCGTCACCACGGGAAGCGCTGACCAGCCGCTGTCGCGCACCGAGCACCTGTTCCTGCGGGGCATGGACGGCGACCGCCGCGCCCCGTCGGGTGGCGTCAAGAGCGTCACCGTCTCAGACGATGAGGGAGGGACCCACGTGGACCACGAGGGCCTGGCCGGATTCGAACTGCAGCGTACGGAGTACACCGGCCCCGACGGCGTCGTGTACACGCGCACGGTGAACACGCCCTGGCGTCACGAGACGGCCAGACGCGTCCGCTCGTGGGGCACCACCGTCGCGAACCTCACCGGCGTCGCCACCACCAGGACGTGGACGGCCCTGTCCGACGGGGGCCGCCGCCAGACCCGCGTCGACACCGCACACGACACCGTGACCGGGCTGCCCCTCCAGGTGGACGACCAGGCGGACGTGTCCACGGCGTCGGACGACCTGTGCACCCGTACCACCTACGCGATCAACGCGACCGCCTGGCTGCGCGACCTGCCCTCCCGGGTGGAGACCGTCGCCGCGCGCTGCTCGGCCACCCCCGACCGGTCCAGGCAGCTCGTGTCCGACACCCGGACCTCCTACGACGGCCGGGGCTTCGGCGAGGCGCCGACCAAGGGCGACGCCACCATGGTCGAGGAGATCGCCTCCCACGACGGCACGACGGCACGCTACATCCCGGTGGCCCGCACCGGGTACGACCCCTACGGGCGGTCGGTGAGCGTCAAGGACGCCCTGGGGAACACCACGACCACCGCCTACACCGAGACCGCCGGGCTGACCGTCAAGACCACGGTGACCGGGCCTCCGGCGACGCCGGGCGTGCCCGGCAGCGCCCACGTCACCACGACCGTCCTCGACCCCGCGTGGGGGCTGCCCACCGCGGAGACCGACCCCGGCGGGCGCACCACGACCATCGCCTACGACGCGCTCGGCCGCACGGTCAAGGTGTGGGCCGGCCTGCCCACCAGCGCCACCCCCACCGCCGAGTACGCCTACCGGATCGAAGAGGGGAAGATCGCCGCAGTCACCACCAGGACGCCGACCCCCGAGGGCGGGCAGCGCGTGCGCCACGACCTCTACGACGGGCTGCTCCGCCAACGCCAGACCCAGGTGGAGGGCCCCGACGGCGGCCGCGTGATCGAGGACACCTTCTACGACAGCCGCGGCAACGTCACCAGGACGTACGCCCCCTACTACGCGACCGGAGCCCCCGCCCCCAGCCTGTTCGGCGTGGCCGATCCCGGTGACGTGGAGGCGCAGGTCCAGACCGACCACGACGGTCTCGGCCGGGTCACCGTCGAACGGCAACTGATCGGGGGCAACGACACCCGGGAGATCTGGCGGACCGTCACCACCTACGGCGGTGACTGGGTGGCCGTCGACCCGCCGGACGGCGGCATTCCCACCCGCACCTACACCGACGCCAGGGGCCACACCACAGAAGTGCGGCAGTACCAGGGCGACTCGCCGACCGGGGCCTACACCGCGAGCACCTACACCTACACCCCGGGTGGCGAGCTCGCCACCATCGCGGACGCGGCGGGCAACGCCTGGACGACCGGCTACGACCTGCGCGGCCGGCAGATCAGGGTCGAGGACCCCGACCGCGGCACCACCCGGTACACCTACGACGACCTCGACCGGGTCACCTCCGAGACCGACGCGAGAGGCCGCACGCTGGTCCACCGATACGACCCGCTGGGCCGGGAGATCGAGACCCGGGAGGGCTCCGCCGACGGCACTCTGCTGCGCTCCTGGACCTACGACACCCTGCGCAAGGGACTGCTCACCTCCGCCACCGCCCATGCCGGGGGCCGGTCGTACACGAGCAGGATCGACGTGTACGACAGGCAGAACCGCCCGGTGCGGCAGACCGTCACGATCCCCTCGGGTGAGGGCGCGCTGGCCGGCGACTACACCTTCAGCACCGCCTACAACCCCGACGGTTCCGTACAGTCCACCGGTTTTCCGGCCGCGGGCGACCTGCCGGCCGAGACCGTGGGCGTCGTCTACGACGCCCTGGCCCGGCCCGTCCGGCTGACCGGCAGCCTCGGCGCCTACGTCACCGCCACCGCGTACTCCAGGACGGGCCGGCCGTTGCAGTACGCCCTGAACGCCGGAGGCAAGACGGTCTATCAGACCTTCACCTGGGAGTACGGCACCGACCGGCTGGCCACCTCACGTGTCGACCGGGAGGGCGTCGCCGGGGTGGACCGGGAGGCGAGGTACACCTACAACCCGGCCGGGGACTTCACCGCCATCTCCGACGTCTCCAGGTCCGGCACCGACACCCAGTGCTTCCGCTACGACCACCTGCGACGGCTGAGCGAGGCGTGGACCCAGGCGTCCGCCTCCTGCGCCGCGGCGCCCACGCCGGGGGCGATCGGCGGTCCCGCTCCCTACTGGCACGGTTACACCTACGACGCGGCCGGCAACCGGGCGACCGAGACGTGGCACGGGCTGAACGGCCAGGCCGACACCCGCCGCGACTACACCTACGACCGGCCGGGCAGCGGGCACCTGCTCGTCGAGGTCGCGCAGTCCGGCGGCGCCGGCGCGCGCACCGACTCCTTCGGCTACGACCCCACCGGTAACACGGTCTCCCGCACCGGTCCGACCGCCGCCCAGTCCCTCACCTGGGACTCCTTCGGCGACCTGAGCTCGGTCACCGAGGCGGGCTCCACCACCTCCTTCGTGTACGACGTCGACGGTGAGCGACTGCTGCGCCGCGACCCCTCCGGCGTCACCCTGTATCTGGCCGGCATGGAGGTGCGTCTGGCCAAGGGTGCGAGCACTGTGACGGCCACCCGTTACTACGCGCACAACGGGGAGACGGTCGCGGTGCGCACCGGTCGCGGGGTGTCCCTGCTGGCCGCGGATCACCAGGACACGGCGCTGCTGGCCGTCGACGCCGCCACGCAGGAGCTCACCCAGCGGCGCTTCACCCCCTTCGGCGCTCCACGCGGCACCGCCGTAGGCATCTGGCCGGACGAGCGCGCCTTCGTCGGCGGCACCGCCGACCGGGCCACCGGCCTGACCCATCTCGGCGCCCGTGAGTACGACCCGGCGATCGGCCGCTTCCTCTCGGTGGATTCGCTGTTCAACATGGAGTATCCGCAGAGCTGGAACGGCTACTCCTACGCCAACCACAGCCCGATCACGCTGAGCGACCCCGACGGGCTCGACGGCCCGCTGCGCGGCAACACCAACTGCTACTACTCGGGCAAGGGCTGCACCAGGACACCACCCTGCTGGGGCTGGGAGTGCACCGGCGCCGGTTTCCGCTGGTACGTCGCCCCGAAGCCGAGGTCGGACTGCTGGGGCTGGGAGTGCACGGACGGCGGCGGCACGGCGGACAGGTGGACCCCGCGCTACAGCACACCCGTCTACAAGGCCCCGGTTCGGCGGTGCGACTGGAAGTGCAAGCTCAAGAACGGAGCGGTCTGGACCGGCAAGGTCACCTGGAACGGCCTCAAGACCGCCTGGAAATATCGAGCGGAGATCCTGGCCACATGCTCGGTGGCCGCCAGCGCCACCGGAGTCGGGGCACCTGTCGGCACGCTCTGTGCGGTGGCCGGCACGATCAACTCAGCCGGGACCGCCATCTACGAGTTCCACCAGGGCGATACCTCGGCCGGGCTGATGAACCTCGCGGGGCTGGGGATAGGCGGGGTCGGTGTCGGCTCGGGCTACGCCGGCAGATTCGCCGCCAAGAGGTCCGGTGCGCTGCTTTCGAAGGCGGACCGCCTCATAGAGAAGAAGTCTCCGTCGGTGGCGTGGTTCGATCCGAACGGGGGATTGAAACAGAGAGCGCTGAGGAAGGCCACGGGGCTGGCGGCGCGGACACAGGCACGAGTACGGATAGCGTACCGGGTCAAGGTGGCCCACAGAGCGACTCGGAGAGCGGGCACATGGAGCCTGGGATCCAGGCTACTGGCCAGGGTTGACGAGAACGCGACCTATGCAGGCTTCATCGGGACCATGACTCCGACGATCGACAACTACTACTGAGTCCCCGGACGTGTGGTCTGGCCGGGTCTGACCAGGCCGTGCTCATAGGCGAAGGCGACCGCCTGGGCGCGGCTGGACAGGCCCAGCTTGGCCATGGTCCGGTTGAGGTGCGTCTTCACCGTGGCCTCGGCCACGGACAGCCGGTCGGCGATCTCCCGGTTGGACAGCATGCGCGCCACCAGCGTCAGCACCTCGGTCTCCCGCGCGGTGAGACCTTCGAAGCGGGCCACGGAGACGGCCGGACGGCAGCAGGACTCGACCAGCCGCCGGAGGGCGGCCGGGACCAGCAGCACGTCGCCGCCGGCCAGGGTGTGGATGGCGGCGAGCAGACGCTCGGGCGGGGTGTCCTTCAACAGGAAGCCGGAGGCGCCCGCGAGCACCGCGTCGTACACGTACTCGTCCAGGTCGAAAGTGGTGAGGATGAGGACCCTCGGGGCGTCGCGTCCCAGCGCCGAGATGATCTCTCGGGTGGCGTCTATCCCGCTCATGCCGGGCATCCGTACGTCCATCAGCACGACATCGGGCCGGACGGCCTGCGCCAGCAGCAGGGCTTCCCCGCCGTCGGCCGCCTCCCCGGCCACCTCCAGCCCGGGGTCCGCGCGGATCAGCGCGGCCAGACCCGCCCGGACCAGGACCTGATCCTCGGCGACAAGTACTGCGGTCATCGACCTCATCCGTGTCCGAGGGCCGGTTGCTCGGTCGGAGCGAAGGGAAGGCCGACCTCGACCTCGAATCCCCCTGATGGCCGCGGACCTGCCACGATCGTTCCGCCGTAGAGTTTGACACGTTCTGTCATGCCGATCAATCCCTGCCCGCCGGACCGCGCCGCCGCGGGCGGGTCACCCGGCTCGTTGGTCACCCGGATGCCCAGCGCGCTGTCGCCGTAGGTCACCACCACCTCCGTACGGGCCCCCGGCGCGTGCTTGAGCACGTTGGTGAGGGACTCCTGGACGACCCGGTAGGCGCACAACTCCAGCCCCGGGTTCAGCGGACGTCGCGTGCCCGCGAACCGGAACCGCACCGGCACCCCGGAGGAGTCCAGCCGCCGCACCAGCTGTTCGAGCCGGTCCAGGCCGGGGGTGAAGTCACGGCTTTCGTCGTCTCCACCGTCCTGATCGGTGCGCAGGATCGACAGCATGCGCCGCATCTCGGTCATGGCCTCCCGGCTGGCGTCGGAGATCGTTTCGAGGGTGGCGTGCGCGGTGGCGGGATCGGTGGTGAAGACATAGCGGCCGAGACCGGCCTGCATCGAGATCAGCGCCACGTGGTGTGCGACGACGTCGTGCAGCTCACGGGCGATCTTCACCCGCTCCTCGGTCGCCGCGCGCCGCGCCCTGCTCTCCTGCTCCAGCTCGAGCCGCACGGCCAGGTCGGCCAGGCGCCGGTTGCGCTCGGTCAGCGACCGTACCGCCGTGCCCAGGGACAGCACGCTCACGGTGATCAGGATCGCGGTCCCGGCGGCCGCCCACGGCGCCACCAGCGGTTGCATCATCCCCGCGTGGGTCCATTCGGCCAGCACGAGCATCGCGCTCGCGGCGGACACGGCGGGGGGGCGGCGGGCCGCCACGGAGTACAGGGCCAGCGGCGGGCCGATGTTGTTCACCCCGTAGTGATAGCCGAGCAGGTGGTACACGATGGCGCAGGAGCACGAGACGACCAGCACGGTGATCGGCGCCTTCCGGCGGCAGATCAGCGGAAGGTTCACCGCCAGGATCAGCGCGAGGGACAACCCGTCCGGCGGGGGTGCGCCGGGAGGCGACTCGTACATCGCCCCCAGCCAGCTGCCGGCGGCCAGGCTCACGGCGACCAGCGTGTCGACGATCAGCGGACGGGCGGCGAGCAGGCGCAGAGCCCGGGACGGCCACCCTGCGAACGCCATGCGCTTGGTGCCCACCAGATCATGGTAAAACCAAACGCGGCCTCCGGCTTTACCGGAGCATGCTCGCTCCAGCAAAGCCAGAGGTAGGCGCATAATTGCGGTATGGGGGGAAATCCGCCTGACGGGGCTGAAGAGCGCGATCGAGACATCGATCAGGCGACTCTGGCGATGGTGTTCAGCCAGTCTCCCGTTGGCCTGTACGTGTTCAGCCTCGATCTGCGGCTGGTGAAGTACAACACCGCCGGGCGCGAGATGCGGGGCGTGCCGTCCGCCGAGCTGCTGGGGCGGCCCCTGCCAGAGATAGTGCCAGGGTTCGACCTATCCGAGATCGAAGGCATCCTGACACGGGTCCGCGACACGGGTGAGCCGGTGTTCGAGCAAGAGATCAGGGGTTATCCGCTGAGCGATCCCGACACCGAGCATGTCCAGTCCATGTCGGCGTTCCGGCTGCACGACACCGCCGGGCGTCCGCTGGCCGTGGCCGTCTCGCTGATCGACGTGACGGACCGGGTCCGGGCCCGCGCCCGGCTCGATCTGATGCACGAGGCGAACGCGCGGGTCGGCACTACCATCGACGTCTCCCGCACCGCCGAGGAACTGGCGGACGTCGTGGTGCCGACACTGGCCGACGTCGTGGCGATCGACGTGCTGGACTCCGTGCTGAGAGGTGAGGCTCCCTCGCTCGTGAGTGAGGGCGAGAGCGTCTCCCTGCGGCGGCTGGCCTTCCGCGCGGTGCGTGCGACGGACAGGAGCCTCACCAGGATCGGTGAGGTCGGCCGTTTCCCCACCGGGACGCCCCACGGGCAGAGCCTGATCGACCTGCGGCCGCGGCTCATCCGCCGCCTTGACGGCGTCGGCGACGTACGCTGGCCGTCCGACGATCCCGCCCGGGCCGAGTTGATCCATGCCGCCGGGGTCCATTCGGCGATGGTGGTGCCACTGGCCGCCAGGGGAGTCGTCCTCGGCCTGGTCTCCTTCTACCGGTGGCGCGGCGAAGGCTCCTACAACGACGACGATCTGGCGCTCGCCGCCGGACTCGCCGACCGCGCCGCGGTATGCATGGAGAACGGCCGGCGCTACCTGCGCGAACACACCATCGCCAGCGTCCTGCAGCGCAGCCTGCTTCCGTCGAACCTGGCCCACACCAGCGGGGTGGAGGTGGTGCACGGCCACCGGTCCGCCGGAGCGGGCGGCGACTGGTTCGACGTGATTCCGATGTCCGGGGCGCGCGTCGGCCTCGTCGTCGGGGAGGTCGCCGGACACGGCATCTACGCCGCGGCGGCCATGGGCCGGCTGCGCACCGCGATCCGCACCCTGGCGGCACTGGATCTGGCCCCGGACGAGACGCTCGCGCGCCTGGACGACCTGGTGATCGACCTGGCGGACGAGCACACCGGTCGCACGGACGTACATGAGCGGCCGCCGACGCGGGCGACCTGCACCTATGCGGTGTACGACCCGATCTCCCGGCACTGCTGGCTCGCCCGGGCGGGGCACCTGCCGCCCGTGCTCGTTCACCCCGGCGGCAGCGCGGACCTCCTGAGGCTTCCGGCCGGACCACCCCTGGGGGAGGGGGGTCTGCCCTTCGAGTGCACCGATCTGGAACTTCCCGAGGGCAGTGTGCTCGCCCTCTACACCGAGGGACTCCTCGAGGGAAAGCCCGGCGGGGTGGAGGCGGCGCTCAAGCAGCTCCAGCGGGCGCTGACCCCCGCTGACCGTCCCCTGAAGGAAAGGTGCGACGTCGTTCTCGGCACCCTGGTGCCCGCCCACCCCGGCGACGACGCCGTACTGCTCCTGGCCCGCACCCGCACCCTGACCGCCGACCACGTCGCCACGTGGACCCTGCCCTGCGATCCCGCGATCGTGGCCGCGGCGCGCACGATGACGGCCCGCCAGCTGGCGGCCTGGGACCTCGACCATCTGGCGTTCAGCACCGAGTTGGTCGTCAGCGAACTGGTCACCAACGCCATCCGGTACGCCAGCGGGCCGATCGGGCTGCGGCTGATCCGCGACCGCACGCTCAGCTGTGAGGTCTCCGACCACAGCAGCACGGCCCCTCATCTACGCCACGCCCGCACCATGGACGAGCGCGGGCGGGGCCTGTTCCTCGTGGCCCAGACCACCCAGCGCTGGGGCACCCGCTACACCGGGCAGGGCAAGGTCGTCTGGGCGGAGATCGCGGACTCGGCCGCCTAGAACACCGGTCAGATAACCCATGTCCGGGGGTGGAGGGACCGAAGCCGCCGAACACCGGTGACATTACGTGACCGATGCTCTAGGTCTGAGACCCCGTCTAGGTCTGAAACCGACGGAGGGTCGTGTCCGATGGGTGTGCCCGGTCGGTCAGCGCCGGCCGCCGGGAGTCGTCACCTCTTCGCAGCCGAGCCGGGCCAGGGCGTCGGCGCGTTCGTTCTCCGGGTGGCCGCTGTGCCCGCGTACCCAGAGCCATTCGACCCGATGCCGCTGGACCGCCGACTCCAGGCGTCGCCACAGGTCCGCGTTCTTCACCGGTTCCTTTCCCGCCGTCAGCCACCCGTTGCGCTTCCACTTGGCCACCCAGCCGGTGATGCCGTTGCGCACATATTGGCTGTCGGTGTGCAACCGGACCACCGACGGCCTGGTCAGCGTCTCCAGGGCCATGATCGCGGCCATGAGCTCCATCCGGTTGTTCGTCGTGTCGGGCTCGCCGCCGCGTAGCTCCCGCTCGTGCTCGCCGTACCGAAGGATCACGCCCCAGCCACCGGGCCCCGGATTGCCCCGGCAGGCGCCGTCGGTGTACACGTCCACAACGCGGTCACTGGCCACGGGCCCCACACTATCGCCGCCATGCGCGGCCTTTCGGCTCAGGCGTGCCCTGAGCGAGCGCGCGCCGCCGCCGCTCGGCTCCGTGCCGGAGGCCGGATGGTTTGAACGTTTCATCCCGGGCGCGTCGGGGCGTGGCCGTCGCCGACGGGCGGGGAGACGCGGCGGATCGACCCGAGGGAGGAGGTTGACAGGCGGGTTCACAGCCTGAGCGCGGCACGAGACCGGGTGCCGTCCGTCTTCGCCGCGGCGAACGCCGGTCTCGCCCGCCGACGGTGATCGAAGATCTGGTCGTGCGGCCGTCGCTTGACGTACGGTTGCACACGGAAGGGCGGGTCCGCGGCGCCGGTGAGCTCGGGGCCCGCCGCCTACCGGATCGTGCAGGAGGCTCTCACCAACACGCTCAAGCATGCGGGGAAGGATGCCAAGGCCGACGTGCTCTTGCGCCACGCCGAAGACGAGCCGCACATCCAGGTGACCGACGACGGAGCCGGCGGCGGCCGTCCTCCTAACGGCCGTCCCGCCCTGACGGGGCCCGGGCAGGGACCGGCGGGCATCCGGGAGCGCGCCGCCGTGTCCGGCGGCACGGCCAGGGCCGGGCGACTCGTCCCGTACGGATTCCAGATGCAGGTGTCGCCGTCGTGGATGTGATCCGAGTGCTGGTGGCCGACGATCAGGAGCTGGTCCGCACCGGTCTGCGGCTGGTGCTGCGGCGCGAGCGGGGGATCGAGGTCGCCGGCGAGGCACGCGACGGCCAGGAGGTCATCGACCTGCTGGAACGGCAGGACATCGACGTGGTGCTCATGGACGTGCAGATGCCGCGCGTGGACGGCATCGAGGCGACCCGGCTGATCAACGAACGCGGCGGACCCAGGGTGCTCATCCTCACCACCTTCGACCTGGACGAGTACGTCTACGGCGCGATCAAGGCGGGAGCCAGCGGCTTCCTGCTGAAGGACACCTCGCCCCAATCGCTGGTCGAGGCGATCAGGGTCGTGCACCGGGGCGACGCCGTCATCGCGCCGTCCACGACCCGACGGCTGATCTCCCATTTCGTCCCGCGTCTGCCCGCGTGCGGCACGGCGCCGGACGCGCGGGTGGCGCTGCTCAGCCCGCGTGAGCGCGAGGTGCTCGCGGAGGTCGCCGGCGGCCTGTCCAACGCCGAGATCGCCGAACGGATGTACCTGTCGGAGGGGACCGTCCGTACGCACGTCAGCAGCATCCTGGCCAAGCTGCACCTGCGCGACCGGGTGCAGGCCGTCGTCTTCGCCTACGAGAACAACCTGGCCCGCCCCACCTGACCCACCCCACCCCGGGTACGCGTGCCGGCGGAGGCCGGTACGCGTCCCGGCGGTCAGGGCCTACGCGCAGCGGCGGAGCCGACATCGCTCCGGCACGCCGATGTGCGCGGGGGCGTTCGGCCTGCACGCTTGATCACGGCGGCTACCGCTACGACGCCGACCTCTTTTGGGAGCGCTCCCACTATCGGAAGGAGGGCGAATGGGCCTGTGGTTCGGGGTTTTGGGCCCGTTGCAGGTGGCACGTGACGGCCAGGCCGTACGGCTCGGCACGCGCAAGCAACGCCTGCTGCTCACCGTGCTCCTGCTGGAGCGGAACAGGACGGTCTCACTCGATGATCTGGTCGGCGCGCTGTGGGAGGACAGGCCGCCGAAATCCGCGGTGTTCAACGTGCGCACCTACGTGAACCAGCTCCGTCAGGCGCTGCGCGACCCCCAGGAGGAGAAAGCACAGAGACCCCATGAAGAGAAAGCGCGGAAAGGAAGGGCGCGGTCGTCGCAGCTCCGCATCGTCGGGCGCCGGCCGGGCTATTCGCTCGTGGTCGATTCCGGCGAGCTGGACAGCGTGGAGTTCGGCCGTCTGCTGCGCGAGGGGCGGGCCGAGCTGGCGCGCCGGGCGCCGCGCCAGGCGCTCCGGCGGCTGTCGGAGGCGCTGGCGCTGTGGCGCGGCCGGCCGGCGGAGGACGTCCCGCGCACGCTCGCCGTGGCCGGATGGCTCGACTCCCTGGAGGAGCAGCGGTGCCTCGCGCTGGAGGCGCACGCCGCCGCCCGCCTTTCGCTGGGCGAGCACGACGGCCTGATCACCGACCTGCGCGATCTGCTCGCGGTCCATCCGACCCGGGAACGGCTGTGGGGGCACCTGATGCTCGCCCTCTACCGTTCCGGCGACCTCGCCGCCGCCCTGTCGGCGTACACGACGGCGCGCCGGTCGCTGACCGAGCGGCTGGGCGTCGACCCCGGCGCCGATCTGGTCGCGCTGCACGGCAGGATGCTGGCCAGGGACCCCGCGCTGGACCTGGACGCCGGAGCCGCAGCCGCCGGAGCCACCGGGCCGGGGGCGCCGGGCCGGGGGCGTCCGCGGCACCGCGGGCACCGTACGGACCGGGACCATCACCGGGGGCACCGTGAACACGGACGTCGCTGAAGCCGTACGTCCCCACCCCGTGACCCGCTCAGGGGGTGGAGATCCGGCGCAGGACCACGCCGAGCACCCGGTCGCCGGAGTAGTAGCCGTGCGTCCGCGAGTCGAAGCTCAACGCGGCGTTGTCCCCGAGCGCGACGAGCCGTCCGGCCGGTACGGGTGAGCCGGGGGCGGCCGAGACGGCCGCCGCCACCGGCGCGGGCACGGGGTCACCGGGCAGGGCCGCGGCCCGTTTGATCACCCAGCTTCCCTGTGCGATGTCGCGGACGCCCCGATCCGGCCGCCCCCCGACGGTGGCCGGATGCCGGGGCGCCGGCTCGGGCTGCGCGATCACCACGATGTCTCCCCGCCGCACCCGGCCGAGCGGCACCCGCCGGACGAGGACGCGATCACCGGAGCGCAGCGCGGGCTCCATGCTCCTGCCCTCCACCGTGATGACCGCGAGCCTGCGGCGCAGCGTCACCAGCGTCGCCGCCCCCGCGAGCGCAGCCATGACTCCGGCCACGGATCCGGCCACGAGTCCCGCAGCGACAGGTGCGGCGTCGGCCAGCGTGAGCGCGGCGGTCACGGCGTCCCCGCATCGGCCGGTTCCGGTGTCCCGTACCCACGGGCCTGCAGGCCGAAGAGGCCGGCGTAGACGCCGCCCCGCCGCATCAGCTGGTCGTGCGTGCCCTGCTCGGCCACCACGCCCGCGTCGAGCACGACGAGCAGGTCCGCGTCCCGTACGGCCCCGAGCCGGTGCGAGATGAGCACGCTGGTGAAGCCCATCCGATGCCGACGCAGCCGGGTGTGCACCTCGTGCTCCGCCTCGGGATCGAGACCCGAGCTGGGCTCGTCCAGGATCAGCAGGTCGCCCCGGTCGCGCAGCATCGCCCTGGCCAGGGCCAGTCGCTGCCACTGCCCGCCGGACAGCGTCACCCCGGCCGTCGCGTCATCGCCGTCCGCCATGGGATCGGCGAACATCCGCGACAGCAGGGTGTCGTACCGCCGGGGCAGCGCCATCACGGTCTCGTGCGCCCCGGCCCGGTGGGCGGCCGCCTCGATGCGCTCCCGGTCCTCGATCGCGGTCACGTCGCCGAGGCCGATGTTGTGCGCGGCACTCAGGTCGTACGCCATGTAGTCCTGGAAGACCGCGCCGATGCGGGAGCGCAACTCCGCCGGGTCCATGTCGCGCAGGTCGACCCCGTCCCACAGGATCGCGCCGCGTTCCGGGTCGTAGGCCCGGCACAGCAGCTTCACCAGCGTGCTCTTGCCCGCCCCGTTGCGGCCGACGAGCGCCACGGCTCTGCCGTACGGGATCGTGAAGCTGACGTCGCGCAGGACCCACGGGCGGTCGGGCGAGTAGCGGAACCACACGCCGCGGAACTCGATGCCCCGCCGCAGCGCGGGCACGGCACGCGGGCGGGCGGGCACGGGCAGGTCGGGGCCGCAGCGGGTGACCATCAGATAGTGATCGAAGACCAGCACCTGCTGGTGGGCCATGGTCACCTCGTTCACCAGCGTGGTGATCGACGTCTGCACCCCCGCGACGGACGCGACCAGCAGCGTGAGGTCACCGACGGTGAGCTGACCCCGCCAGGCCGCGATCAGCGCCCAGACCAGCCCGGCGGCGGCTACGCCCGCCGACATGAGCCCCAGCGCCGACTGCGTGGCGAGCTCGCGCCGGTCCATCTGACGCCGCTCGGCGTCGGCGGTGCGCCGCTCGCCGGTCATCAGCGCGCGGAAGTACGGCCCGGTGCCGAACAGCCGCAACTCCTTGGCGGCCTGGACCGTGGTGAGCAGCTGGCGGTAGAACAGCTCCCGTCGCTCGACCGGCCCGACGCGCCACATCACGGCGGCCCGCCCCCGTGAGAGCCGCAGCTCCGCGAGCAGCGCGGGTACGGCTGCCGCCAGCACCAGGATCGCGAGCACGGGGCTGATGACCAGGAGAGAGCCGAGGAAACCGAGCACGGTGACCGCGCCCCTGCCGATGCTCAGCACGCCGCCGACCACCAGCCCCGGCGCGGTGCCGCCCGACTGGTGGGCCAGCGACAGCCGATCCAGGAACACCGGGTCCTCGAACCGCGCCAGGCCGACGAACCGCTCGGCCGCTTCGAAGAGCCGGTCCTGCGCGAGCAGCCCGACCCGCCGCTCCAGCTCCCGGCGGACGTACTGGGAGAAATGGGGCAGTGTCGCGGTCGCGAGGCCGGTCACCACGAGACCGGCGCCGACGGCGGCCAGATAGCGCCCGTCCACCCCCCGGCTGATGATCGCGTCCAGCGCGGCCTTGGTGAACCAGGCCGCGGCCACCGGCACCAGGGCCTCGAGCAGCGCCGCGATCGCGGATCCGACGATGAGCAGCGGTCCGGCCTGCCAGGCCAGGGCCAGCGCGCCGGCGACTCCGGCGGCGCTCGCCCTGACACCGCCGAGACCGTCCGGCCCCTTCGCCGCGCCCGTCTCCGTCGGTGTCTCGGCCTCGCTCACGCCGGGACGGCCACTTCGGTCCGGTCGGGGTCCAGCCCGGAGACGAGCACCGTCCCCGACTCGTCCAGGACGCCGAACGACGGGAACGCCCGCACCCGCAGCGCCTCGTTGATCCCGGTGCCCTGCGGCTCGATCACGACGCGGGCGACGGGTTCGAGCCGCTCGCGGTACGCCTCGGGGTCGCCGCCCATGTCCGCGACGACCGCCAGCACTCGGTCGCGTCCGCCGCTGAAGTGGGTGGCCAGGCGCAGGAATCCGGGCAGCCGCTCGGCGCAGGCGGAGCAGTCCGGGGAGAACACCCCGACCAGCGTGTTGCCGAGCAGGGTCTCCCTGGAGATCATCTCTCCGGTCGTGGCCACGGCCTCGAACTCCCCGGCCGTCTCGCCCTGGGCGAGCATCCCGGGAGGCGCGCTCGTGGCCTGGAGCGTGGAGATGATCTCGGTGTGCTCGCGTAGCCGGCGGATGACGCCGAAGGTGAGCAGGAGGTCGAGCAGGCAGATCGCGCCGACCACGGCGACGAGTGAGACGACGGCAGTCATGGGCCCTCCAGCACGGTTCGTGGTGCTCCGGCCGCCGACGCTAGAGGGCCGGAATACAGCGGTCGTACAGGGCTCATACAGCCCCGCCGGTGCCGTACGCGGCCAGTATCCGAGCAGTATCGGCCCTGTATGGCGGGCTCCTACCGTCGTGGCGAACTGTCCGCGACGACCGGAGGTCGCCATGGTGAGACTGGCCGAAACACTGGCCGACAGGATGCTGAGCCGCCTCGTGCCCAAGGCCACGGCCCAGGCGTGCTCGTGCTGGACCGAGGGCAACACCTGCCTCGTCCGCAGGTGCTGCCGTTACGGAAGCAGCTGCGGGAGCATCTCCTGTGGCAACTACGTCTGCAACTGCTGCTGAGAGACACGCACGTGAGCCTGCTCGCCCTCGCCGCGCGTCGGCGGGCAGGTCCGCGAGAGGGGACGCGATGCAGTACGTGGCTGCGCTCATCGGCATGATGTGGGTGGCGCATCTCGGGGTGACCCTGGCGCTGGTACGCCGGGTCCGCCGGCTGACCGGCCTCATCGGGCCCCGGCCGGTCCTCCAGCGGCCGATGATCCTGGAGGAGGACGAGACGGTCGGGCCGTTCCACGCGGTCACGACGGCCGGCCGTACGGTCTCCCGCGAGCTGCTCCCCGAGGTCGGTCTGACCGCGTTCTTCTCGCCGATCTGTCCGGAGGCGGTGGAGCGCATTCCCGGCTTCGTCGCGACCGCCGGGCGTTTCCCCGGCGGAACCGACGCGGTGCTCGCCGTGATCGTGAGCGAGGAGCCGGACGCCGCCGAGCCGTACGTCAGGATGCTCGAACCGGTGGCCGGTGTGGTCGTCGAGCCAGAGCGCGGCGAGCTGAGCAGGGCGTTCAAGACCCGGGGGTTTCCCGTGTTCGCGTTGCTCGACGCGACGGGCCGCATCATGGCCTCGGGGGAGCGTCTGGACCAGATCTTCGAGATCCCGGAGGAGTCGCGGACGAGATGACAGAACAGCTCGCCGTCGTGGCCCGCTGCCTGATCGGCGTGGTCTTCGTCCTGTCGGCGGCCGGCAAGCTGCGGTCCAGGACGGCCTTCGCCGAGTTCGCCCGATCGGGCCGGGCGCTGACCGGCGCGCTCCTGGGCGGCCGGCCGATCGGGCGGGTCGCCGGCCTGTGGGTCGGCGCGGCCGTCGTGACCGCCGAGATCGCGGTCGTGGCGCTGCTCGCCGTCACCGCCACCTCGCGGGCGGGCTTCGCACTGGCCATCGTGCTCCTGCTCGGGTTCACCGCCGGCCTGCTGGCCGAGATGCGGCGGGGCACGCGTACCCCCTGCCGGTGCTTCGGCTCCTCCAGCACGCCGATCGGCCGCCGCCACATCGTGCGCAACGCCGCCCTGATCGCGCTGTCGGCCGTCGGTGTCGCAGCCGGCCCGATCCCCCTCCTCCACCCGGCCGCCGCGGCCGCCGGAGCCGTACTCGCGCTCGTCGTCGCCCGGCTCGACGATCTGGCCGAGCTGTTCGCGAACTGACCTCTCGCCTCACCATGATTCCGGGATTGATTCTGAGAACAGTAACGATATATCGTTGAGTGGTCTAGAATGAATCGCGAACGTAACGTCAAGGAGGTGCGCGATGAGTTCCGTTCACGCGATGGGCGGGCAATGGGCCGATCCGGAGGCGCTGCACCGTCATGTGCGGCGGACGCTGCACACCGCGATCGTGAAGGGGGCGGCGATGTGGCAGCAGGGGCCCGGCGGACCCCGTGAGCACCGGCACAGGGGCGGCCGGCGGGGGCGCGGTCCGTGGGGTCCGGACTTCGGGCCCGGAGGGCCGCCGTTCTGGGGCGGCGGGTTCCCGTTCGGCGGGCGGGGCTTCGGCGGCAGGGGCCGCAAGGCGAAGCGGGGCGACGTACGCGCCGCGATCCTCGCCCTGCTCACCGAGGAGCCGCGCAACGGCTACCAGATCATCCAGGAGATCGCCGAGCGTAGTCAGGGCGGCTGGCGGCCCAGCCCCGGCGCGGTCTACCCCGCGCTCCAGCAGCTGACCGACGAGGGTCTGGTGCGCGCCGAGGAGACCGACGGGCGCAAGACCTTCCACCTCACCGAGGCCGGTCTGGCCTACGTCGAGGAGCACCGGGACGAGCTTCGCGCCCCATGGGAGGAGATGACGCCGGACATCGGGGAGAACGTCCACGAGCTCTTCCATCTGTCCCGGCAGGCCGCCTCGGCGCTGTTCCAGGTCGCCCACAACGGGACCGACGGCCAGATCGCGCAGGCCAAGCAGGTGCTGACCGAGACCCGGCGCAGGCTCTACCAGATCCTCGCCGAGGGCGACCCGGCCGAGGAGTGACCGGGATGGACCAGCAGGACGGCCTGCGCGTAGGCGACCTGGAACGCGACGAGGTGACACGGGTGCTGCACGACGCGTTCGCCCAGGGTCGCATCACCCGGGGCGAGCTCGACGAGCGGCTGGACGCGGCGCTGTCCGCCCGCACCACCGGCGACCTGCGGCGGATCACCGCCGATCTGCCCGGCGCCGGCATGCGAGGGTCGTACGACCCGCCGCAGTGGCGGGAGCGCCGCGGCGACCCGGCGCCGTGGGGATGGAACCTCGCGCAGTCGCGGCAGCGGGCCCCGCGAATCCGGGGCCGCCGCGGTTCTCCGCCGATCGTGTTCGTGGTGCCGGCGCTCGCGCTGGCCGGCGCGCTCGCGATGTACGGGGCATGGCCGCTGTTCGCCGCGCTCAGGCTGCTGTTCCTCGCCTGGCTGGCGGCGGTCGTGATCGGAATCGTCCGCCACCGTCATGGTCACCGTCACCGGCACTGGCACGGCCACCGGTACGGGCACTGGCACGGTCACTGGCCTGGGCACCCGGGCCGGCGCTGGTACGGCCACGGGCAGCGGGGCTGACTCGGGGGCCGGTCCCGCGGGGGAGCGATGAGCCGTGGCGTCACGCGGGCCCGGCCGGGCCCGGTCGCAACCTGGCCATCTCCTCGGCGATGGCCGGCAGCGTCCAGTGGGCGTTGAGCCCACTGGGATTGGGCAGGACGTGGACGGCGATGTCGCCGATCGTCTCCTCCTGCGGGCCGATGACGGCCCGGGGCCGGCCGAAGGCGTGGCGATAGGCGGTCACCCCGGCGAAGGCCACCAGGCGCGGCCGGATCTCCTTCAGCAGACCCCTCAGTCGCTCGGCGCCCGCGCGGAACTCCTCGGGCGACAGCTCGTCGGCCCGCGCGGTCGCCCGTGCGACGAGGTTGGTGATGCCGAGGCCGTACGACGGCAGGACATGCTGCTCGTACGGTTCCAACCGGCGCGGGACGAGACGGGACAGGTGCAGCGCCGGCCAGAACCGGTTGCCCGGCCGCGCGAAGTGGTGACCGGTGGCGGCGGAGTAGAGGCCGGGGTTGATCCCGCAGAAGAGCACGTCCAGGTCGGGGCCGATCACGTCGTCGATCGTCGCGTTTCTGGCCGCCGCCAGGTCGGTCTTCGTCGGGCGCATGGCAGTGATGCTACGGGCTGTCGTGCGGCTCCCTTCCCGGGTGGATCAAGCCCGGAGCTGGCGGGTGATGGAGGGGTCGGTGATGGCGCCGTCGTTCGCCAGCAGAAAGGCCTTGCTGAGGATGAGCGCCAACCGGCCGTCCTCCTCGAACGGGAGGAACAGCCGGGCGTGGGGGTCGCGTGCGGAGACGATGCACAGGTAGGCGTCGTTGGGTTCCATCAGGATGTTCGCCGACCCCAGATGGATCTTGTAGGTGCGAAGATCGCCTCGTACCACCAGGAAGCGGTCGGTGATGGTGCACCGGTCGGCGATGGCCGTACGCCCGATCAATCGGGACAGCGCGTCGCGTCGCACCTCGGCCGACGGCGGCAGCTCCCCGAATGAACCGGTCCGCCAGTAGTCCTGAAGCCGGTCCGGCCCGTGGTCGGCCCACCGGGGATCGAGCGTGATCGACGTGACGGCCACGAACAGGTCGACGTCCCGCATGGCCTCGCTGAACACCAGTGCCGGGACCTCCGTCAGCGTGGCCCGGCGCCAGCCGCCCTCGGTCAGCCGGTCGAAGTGGACCCGGCCGGTCACGGCAAGGCCCTCGTCGTACAGATGGTGCTCCAGGGTCGCCCGCCACCGTCCGCCCGCCAGCAACCGCCTGCCGTCCCCGTCGTCGTAGCCGCCGTCCCACGGCCCCATGAAGTTGGACTTCCAGCCTCGCTGTTTGAACAGCGCACGGAGCCTGCGGTAGTCCACCACATGCTCGGCGAACCGGTCGGAGTGGTCGCCGCTCGCCTCCTCGGCGGGGGTGAGCAGGTAGATCTCGCGGAAGGCCTGCTTGAACGGCTGGCGCAGCTCCTTGCCCTGCACCACCTCCCGCCAGGCGCGCACCTCCTCCACGGACGCGCGGGCCGGATGCCACAGCCGCACCGGCACGTCCGGCACGGTCAGCCCCAACTCGGCGCGCCACACGCCGGGGGAGACCTCGAACTCCCAGATCAGCCGGTCGGTGACCGGATGACCCTCGAGCCGCCGGTACGGCGGAGCCGTCTCACCGGCGTATCCGGCCTCCAGCGCCCTGATCAGGGTGACCTGCCGCTGCCGAGCCTGCTTGGCCAGCTCGCGCAGCCGCTTGACCTCCTCGGGGTGCTCCCGCCGGACCGCCGCCGGCACCGTCTTGAGCTTCCTGTCCCCGTGCCACCACGACAGCTCGACCTCGCCGTCCGTCGAGATCACCGCCGTGTGCTCGCCGACGGCCTGCCGTACCCGCCCGTCCGGCAGCCGGAACGCCACCTCCAGCCGGTCGGCGAGGGCGGGCTCGATGCGCTTGAACTTGCGGTCCAGTTCCCTGGGCACCTGGGCGTGCCGGGTGATCCGGCGGGCGGCGTACAGCGAGGCGACCGCCTCCGGAGTCGGGTGCTCCTCCACCGCGCGGGCGATCTCGAACAGCACTTTCTGGGAGGGCAGCGTCTTGGCCGCGGTGGGCGCCACCGCGACTCCGCGGACCAGCGCGTCCAGCGACTCGGGCAGCCATGGCTCGTCCCGCATGAGCGCGATCCGTACGGCCCGGCCGATGGCCGACGTCTCCCCGGCGTCGAACGCCTTCTCCGCCTTGTACGGAATCTCGCCGGCGTGGATCGCCGCGACGCGGGCCCCGGCCATCTCCAGAGCAGTCCGGGCGAACTCCAGGTAGCCGGGCTGGCCGCTGAGCCATTCGGGCACGCCGGACAGCGTCGGAGCGGAATAGTAGGTCCATCCCCCCAGCGCCTCTCTGAACAGCGCCCGTCGCTCCGCGTCCCACCCGAGCAGCACGTCCATCTCGGCGACCGCGATCGGTCCGTGCTCCTCGGCGAGCCGGGGCCGCACTTCGGCGTCCATGCCCGCCAGCCCCGCCGCCACGAGCAGGGTGAAGGGATGGTCCCGCACCCTGTCCGGCAGCAGGAATTCGACCAGCTCACGGGCGGGCGCGACCAGCCGCTGCCGGGCGTGCTCGTCGAGCGCGTACCGGACCGAGATCGGGTCGTCGTCGCAGACCTGGATCCGCCCGCTGCCCAGCCCCACCAGGCCCACGCTCAGCCGGGAGGCCTCTGGCCAGTGCGTGGGATCCTTCGCGATCCCGGTGATCAGGTCGTACAGACGCGACGCGAGAGGGGAGAGGTGGCCGCTCATGTCAGCCCCCGACCAGGGGGACGAGCTTGACGAAGGAGACGACGGAGTCGGTGATCAGGTCGATCTCGGTGTCCAGATCCTCGATCTGCCGGTCACCCACCAGCAGCAGGAAACCGTTGCGGGCGAACGCCGCCTCGGCGGCGTCGGCCTGCTTCTCCCAGTCCAGTACGCGTGCGGTTCGCATCCGGTGGCCGTTCAGCTCGGCCTCCGCGTCGGTGGGTTTGATCAGGCCGCGGAAGTGGTGAGTCGGTGAGGCGTTGTAGCGGGCGACCTCCTCGCGTACGCGCAGCCGTACCAGCTCCCGGGCCGAGATCCGCTCCGGCATGTCGGGCAGGGCGAACTCCGCCAACGCCCGGCCGGTCGCTGTCTCATCGCGAAACGTCACTGATGCCATCGAAAACCCTGTCGTCCAATGTCAGGTGGTGGCGCAATCTATAGCAGCGGCGAACGACAGAACACCGGCGACAGCGCCCCGATGGTGATCATTCACCCCGTCCGGCTCATGGCCCTGCCGGGCTCAGCCAGCCCTTCACCTCCGGCGATGGCGGTCCACGCTCCGGCGGCGGCAGAGCGAGCCGGCATGACGTGGACGTGGTGCTCAGGGTCTACGCCATGTGCATCGACAGGCGACGCGAGGTGGCCGATCGGCGGATGGGCGGGGAGGCTGTCAGTCGCCGTCGAGATGGAGTTCCAGTGCCGGATCGGCGGCGCACTGCTCGGCGAGATCCTTCAGCTTCTCGGCCATCCGGGCATCTTCGGGTGCTGTTCGCGGGAGCCGGGCAAGTTCGTCGAGGAACTGCGGCATCTCGGCAGACGTCAGGATCAGGCTGCCGTACGGGTCGACCCGCTCCAGCATGGGATGGCCGCCGCGTCCTCGAATCCGGTCGACGAGGCGGACGAAAGCGTCGTCAGGATCGGGCGCGACGGCGACGGGGGTGAGCTTCCTGCGCTTCGGGCTGCTGCCACGTCGCTCCACTCGCATCAGCACCACATCCACACCCATGATCACATCATAGTGAGGACCCCGGGAGAGATCTCGGGCCCCTTCGGCGTACGGCTGGTGGAACCATTCCGCGAGATGGCGAGAACGGCCGATCTCACCTGGGAAAACGAGACCGAGACCATTCCACGTATGTTCACGGCCATTGACGTGTGGCCGCTATCAGCGGCATGTGGCCGCATGGCATATCAACCTATGAGACCTGTGAAACCGCAGGTCAGGCGGTATGCCTATGATGAAGCTGAGTAGGGCGGGTGGGACTTGAACCCACGACCCACGGATTATGAGTCCGATGCTCTGACCGGCTGAGCTACCGCCCCGCAATGGTGCAGTCTCTCACAACTCGGGGGGTGCGCAGTCCCGCATCCCAGGAGAATCCGAAGGTTTCCGAGTCGGCCGCACCGTCATGCGGAGCACGAAGGCGGCTCGGAGGCAACGCGCTGGGAGATCTCCCGGATGTCCCTGTCCCGGCCGGTCGCCAAGGGAGCCCGAGCCCGGGGAGAGGAGAAGAAGGGCGGCATGCCAGGCGGATCATCAAGGCCGTCATGCTCATCCGGCTCGGGGACCAACCAGGGGCGAGGACGACGGAACCCCGGGGGTGATCGACGCCAAGAACGCGCCGTCGATGAGCATGCAGCAGGGCAATCAGGGCTTTGTGTCCTAATGGTCGGGTACGGCATGGCGGAGTGGCTCTGCGTGCGATCGGGGGATTGCTGTGGAGATACGACTCGTGGCGGCCGTCGCTTCCCTGGCCCTCCTGACGGCAGTCCCAGCGTGTGACACGGCACTCCCGTACTCGGGGACCGGGCTGGGCGCTGTGGGCAGGCTCGCGGACGGTTTCACGATCGGGCTGCTGCTGCCCGACGGCGAGAGGTACGACACGCACGATCGGCCCGCCATCATGCGGGCGGTCGCCGCCCTATGCCCGAAATGCGAGGTCGTGACCGCCAACGCCGGCGGCGACCAGGCCACCCAGGATCGGCAACTGTCCGAGATGCTCGCTGATGGCGTGCGGGTGTTCATCCTGATCGCGGTACGGCCTGAGGACACCGTGTCCCAGGTCGCGGGGGCGAAGCTCCTGCGCGCCAAGGTCATCGCGTACGACCGGCTGGCGAACGGGCCGGTGGACGCCTTCACGGGCTTCGCCGGGCCTCATGCCGATATGACGCGGCGGCCCGCGGCCCTCCTCGACATCACACGGGAGGCGGGCAGCGCGGCCCGGCTCGCCGTCGACCTCGCCTCCGGCAAGGCCGTGTACGGCACGACCACCGTCGCCAACGGGACCACGGCGTCGATCCCCGCCGTCATGATCCACCCGGCTGCGCGCTTCACCACGTCCCGCGGGAGTGATGCGGGAAGCGATGGGTAGGCGGGGGAGAGCAGCGGAACGTCGACGAAGGGAGAGCCGCCATGGCGGACGCCCCGAACCCGATCCAACTGCAGAAGCACCTCAAGGGCGTGGACTACCCGGCCGGCAAGTCCGACCTGATCCAGACGGCCCGCGATCACGGCGCGGACGACAACGTGATCAATGCGTTGGAGAGGCTGCCGGACCGGCAGTACGACGGCCCGAACGCCGTCAGCAAGGCGGTCACCGAGGCGCGTTAGCGCCGCTCGGTGACGAGGCACCCGGCGGGAGGCCACCGAGCGGGGATCACCCGGCGGGGTCTACCCGTGAGAGCGCGGGCGCCGACAGGGGGGGAGCCGCCCGGTCGACTCGAAGACGAGTCGACCGGGCGCCGCTCTGCGGGAGATTCATCCCCAGAGGTCGCGCAGCGGTCCGGCCGACAACGGCGCCTGGGCGAGCCCGGCCTTGAAGGCCGGCCCCCACAGGGCGGGATCCAGCACGTTCTCGCCGAACACGGCGATCGAGGCGTCATCGGGGTGGATCACGTGCGTCCGTGCCGCTCCCGACTTCCCGAGTTCGGCGTCGAGGGCGGCACGGGGAGTGAGATGGCCCAATGGCTCCAGCACGATCACCGTCGTCGCGCCGGTGGCCAGGTCGGCGCTGGTCGCCGAGCGCACCCCGCCGTCCATGTAGCGCCTGCCGCCGATCTCGACGGGTGGGAAGATCATCGGTACGGCACAGCTCGAAGCAACGGCGAGCACGAGCGGGACGCCCGAGTCCCGCGTCCAGACGACGAACTCCCCGGTCTCCGTGTCCACCGAGTTGATCAGGAGTTCCCGGTCGGGCCATTCCTTGACGGGGAGCCGCTCGCCGACCGCGGCGAGCCGGTCGGCCGCGTGGTCGACGCGGGCGTCGAGGGCCATCCGGCCGACCACGCGGCGCCGCTCCACCGGTTCGATGGTGGTGTCGGCGAGCACGGCGAACGACCGCGCGGTGGCGTCCAGGTCGATGGCCGGCGCCGGACCGGTGTCGACATTTCGCTGGTGGGTGACGGCCTGCTCCAGGTCGGCTCCGGTGGCGATGAGGGTCCCGACCACTGATCCGGCGGAAGTGCCGATGATCCGGTCAGCGGTGCCGAGATCGACGCCCTCCCGGCGCAGTCCCGTTACGATTCCGGCCATCCAGGCGATCCCGGCGACTCCGCCGCCACCGAGCACGAGTGCGTTGGTCATGTCCAGAATTATGTTCCATCCGGCACCTGTCGCAAGCGCGTCGAAGTCTAGTTTTTTTGTATGGCCCCCAAACTATTGACGCCGAGGCCGCGCATGTGTGAATCTCTCTCAAGTTCCATGCACGGAGGCGGTTGACGGTCAGGGTCCCTCCTGGTCGTGCATGGCGGTTGTCCATGTCGAAGGGAAAACCGTCCATGCGAAGATTCTTCAGCATGCTCGCGGCCACCACGGTGGCCCTGGTCGGGGCGGTGGCCGTTACCACGCAGTCGGCGTCGGCCGTCGCCTCGGATCCGTACACGTTCAAGAACGTGCAGATCGCCGGGGGCGGTTTCGTTCCCGGGATCGTCTTCAGCCAGGCCCAGAAGGACCTGATCTACGCACGCACCGACATCGGCGGCGCCTACCGGTGGAACCAGTCCTCCCAGACCTGGACCCCGCTCCTCGACTGGGCCGGCTGGGACAACTGGGGCTACAACGGCGTCGCCAGCATCGCCGCCGACCCCTCTGACGCCGACAAGGTGTACGCGGCCGTCGGCATGTACACCAACAGCTGGGATCCCAACAACGGCGCGATCCTGCGCTCGTCCAACAAGGGCGACACCTGGCAGGTGACCAAGCTGCCGTTCAAGCTGGGTGGCAACATGCCCGGCCGCGGCATGGGCGAGCGCCTGGCCGTCGACCCGAACAAGAACAGCGTCCTTTACTTCGGCGCGCCGAGCGGACAGGGGCTGTGGCGGAGCACCGACTCCGGCGCGACCTGGGCCAAGGTCACCAACTTCCCGAACGCCGGCAACTACCGGGCCGGCAGCGGCGACTACGACGGCGACATCCAGGGCGTCGTCTGGGTGACGTTCGACAAGCGCACCGGCACCTCCGGCAACGCCACCCAGACCATCTACGTGGGCGTGGCCGACAAGGACAACACCGTTTACCGGACCACCAACGGCGGCTCCACCTGGGAGCGGCTCGCCGGCCAGCCGACCGGCTACATCGCCCACAAGGGCGTGCTGGACACGGTCAACGGCTACCTCTACATCGCCACGAGCGACACCGGCGGGCCGTACGACGGCGCCAAGGGCGACGTGTGGCGCTACGCCACCGCGACCGGCACCTGGACCCAGATCAGCCCGATCCCGTCCAGCAGCGAGGACGACTACTTCGGGTACAGCGGCCTGACCATCGACCGGCAGAACCCGAAGACCATCATGGTCGCCACCCAGGTCTCCTGGTGGCCTGACGCGATCTTCTTCCGGAGCACCGACGCGGGCGCCACCTGGACCCGCATCTGGGACTGGACGTCCTACCCGAACCGCAGCTTCCGCTACAAGATGGATATCTCGGCGGCTCCCTGGCTGACGTTCGGCACCAACCCGCAGCCGCCGGAGGTCACGCCCAAGCTGGGCTGGATGAACGAGTCCGTCGAGATCGACCCGTTCGACTCCGACCGGATGATGTACGGCACCGGCGCCACGATCTACGGCACCACCGACCTCACGAAGTGGGACTCGGGCGGCCAGTTCACCATCAAGCCGATGGTGAAGGGCCTCGAGGAGACGGCGGTCCTCGACCTGATCAGCCCGCCGAGCGGGGCGCCCCTGGTCAGCGCGCTGGGCGACATCGGCGGCTTCCGCCACACCGACCTCGACGCGGTGCCGTCGATGATGTTCACCTCGCCCACCTTCACCTCGACCACCTCGCTCGACTACGCCGAGAAGAACCCGAGCGTGATGGTCAGGGCGGGCAACTTCACCGACTCCGACCGGCCGAACGACAGCCACGTGGCGTTCTCCACCGACGGCGGCGCGAACTGGTTCCAGGGCAGCGAGCCGGGCGGCGTCAACAACGGCGGCACCGTGGCGGCCGCCGCCGACGGCAGCAGGTTCGTCTGGGCGCCGGGCGACTCCGGGCAGCAGGTCGTCTACTCCGTGGGGTACGGCAACAGCTGGACGGCCTCCAGCGGCGTCCCGGCGAACGCGATCGTCGAGTCGGACCGGGTCGACCCGCAGAAGTTCTACGCGCTGTCCGGCGGCAGGTTCTACGTGAGCACCAACGGCGGCGCGAGCTTCTCCGCCACCGCGGCGACCGGCCTGCCGTCCGAGGGCGACATGCACTTCAAGGCCGTCCCCGGCCACGAGGGCGACATCTGGCTCGCCGGCAAGGGTGGTCTGTGGCGCTCCACCGACTCGGGCGCGTCGTTCACCAAGCTGCCGAACGTGACCAACTCCATCAACATCGGCTTCGGCAAGGCTGCGCCCGGCAAGTCGTATCACGCCCTCTACCTGGTGGGTGAGATCGACGGGGTGACCGGCCTGTTCCGGTCCGACGACACGGCCGCGAGCTGGGTGCGGATCAACGACGACCAGCACCAGTACGGCAACATGGGCGAGGCCCTCACCGGTGACCCCCGGATCTACGGCCGCGTCTACCTCGGCACCAACGGCCGGGGCATCATCTACGGCGACCGCAAGGGCGGCACCCCCACGCCCACGCCGACCCCGACGCCCACGCCGACACCCACACCCACGCCTACGCCGACCCCCACCCCCACCCCCACCCCCACTCCCACTCCGACGCCCACGCCTACGCCGACCCCGACCCCGACCCCGGGTGGCAAGGCGTGCGCGGCGACGTACAAGGTGACCAACCAGTGGCCCGGCGGCTTCCAGGGCGAGGTCACGGTGAAGAACTCGGGCAGCGCCGCGATCAGCGGCTGGACGGTCAAGTGGGCGTTCGCCAACGGCCAGAAGATCAACCAGCTCTGGAGCGGGGTTCTCACCCAGTCCGGGGCGAACGTCACGGTCGGCAACGTGAGCTGGAACGGTTCCCTCGGCTCCGGGGCCGGCACCACATTCGGCTTCACCGCCGACCTGTCCGGCGGCAGCAACGCCGTACCGTCCCCGGTGACCTGCACGGCCTCCTGACCCATCCGTCCAAGGGAGGCTGACAGGACCGGCCCGGGCGTCCAGCCACGCTCGGGCCGGTCCGCCGTTTCGCATACGCTTTGTCCAGTGAACACGATCGCGATCGGGGTGTACGTCGCGGCGAGCGACGCCAGGAGCAACAAGGGCGCGATCGCCCTCGGGATGATCGAGCTGCTGACCCGCCAGGTCGAGACCGTGGGCGTGTTCCGGCCGCTCGTCCGGGCGGGCCGGGAGGACGGCCTGGTCAACACCGTGCGTGCCCGCTTCGGCATCGGCCTGCCGTACGAGATGTGCGTGGGCGTCACCTACGAGGACCTGCACGCCGACGAGGAACGGGCGACCGGTGAGATCCTTGCCCGCTATCGCGCGCTGGCCGGCCGGTGCGACGCCGTCGTCGTGGTCGGCACCGACTACACCGACGTCGGCGCGCCCACCGAGTTCGTCTTCAACGCCGAGCTGGCCGCCAACCTGGGCACGCCGGTGGTCAACGTCGTGACCGGGCTGCACCGCACGCCCGACGACATCACCGCGGCGGTCGAGATGTCCAGGAAGGAGCTCGCCGACCGGCACGCGACCGAGCTGGCCACCGTCGTCACCCGCGTCACGCCCGGCCTGGTGGACGAGGTCGCCGCCCGCGTCAGCGCGTACGTCCTGCCGGAGGAGCCGCGGCTGTCGGCGCCCACGGTGAGCGACCTGGTCGCCGCCTGCGACGGCAGGATGTTCATGGGGGACGAGCAGCAGCTCGGCCGGGAGGTCGGCGCGCTCATGGTCGGGGCGATGTCGTTGCCGAACATCCTCGACCGGCTCTCCGACGGCGTGGCCGTCATCGTCCCGGCCGACCGCGCGGCCGCGCTGGTGCCCGGTTTGATGGCCGCGCACCGGGCGCCGACGTTCCCCGCCCTGTCCGCGATCATCCTCAACGGCGGGCTGGAGCTGCCCGAGCCGGTCATCCGGCTGCTCGACGGCATGGACATCCGGCTGCCCGTGATCACTACGGACGGGGGCACCTTCGAGACGGCCAAGGCGCTGTCGGAGGCCGAGGGCATGTTCACCCCCGACGCCAAGGGCAAGATCGACACAGCGCTCGGCCTGTTCGCCGGTCACGTCGACACCGCGGCGCTGCTGCGCAGCCTGCGGATCACCAAGGCCGCCGCGGTCACCCCGCTGATGTTCGAGTACGACCTGCTGGAGCGGGCCAGGGGCGAGCGCCGCCACATCGTGCTGCCCGAGGGCGCGGAGCCGCGGATCCTGCGCGCGGCCGACAGCCTGCTGCGGCGCGGCGTGGCCGAGCTGACCCTGCTCGGCGACGAGCGGGAGATCCGGGCCGCCGCCGCCCAGATGGGCCTGGCCGTCGACGACGCGCACGTGATCAGCCCGTTCGACGAGGAGCTGCGCGAGCTGTTCGCCCAGGAGTACGCGCGGCTGCGGGCGCACAAGGGCATGACGCTCGCGCAGGCCCGCGACGCCGTCACCGACGTGTCCTACTTCGGCACGCTCATGGTCCACCTCGGGCTGGCCGACGGCATGGTCTCGGGCGCCGCCCACACGACGGCCCACACCATCCGCCCGTCGTTCGAGATCATCAAGACCTCGCCCGGCGTGGGGACCGTGTCCAGCGTCTTCTTCATGTGCCTCGCCGACCGGGTCCTCGTGTACGGCGACTGCGCGGTCGTCCCCGATCCCACGGCAGAGCAGCTCGCCGACATCGGGATCTCGTCGGCGGAGACCGCGGCCAGGTTCGGCGTCGAACCCCGCGTCGCGATGCTGTCCTACTCCACCGGGGAGTCCGGAACGGGCCCCGAGGTGGACAAGGTGCGCCGGGCCACGGCGCTCATCCGCGAGCTGCGGCCGGACCTGCCAGTGGAGGGCCCGATCCAGTACGACGCCGCGGCCGAGCCGAGCGTGGCCAGGGCGAAGATGCCGGGCAGCCCGGTCGCCGGGCGGGCCACGGTGTTCGTGGTGCCCGACCTCAACACCGGCAACAACCTCTACAAGGCCGTGCAGCGCAGCGCCGGCGCCGTGGCCGTCGGACCGGTGCTGCAGGGCCTGCGCAAGCCGGTCAACGACCTGTCCAGAGGCGCGACCGTCGACGACATCGTCAACACCGTGGCGATCACCGCCATCCAGGCGCAGGCGCATGGCCGGGCGGGTGGCCCGGGGCGGGAGGAGACGCCGTGATCGACCAGGTGCTCGTACTCAACAGCGGCTCGTCCTCGATCAAGTATCGCCTGATCGACATGACGGCACGCCGGGAGACCGCACGCGGCCTCGCGGAGCGGATCGGCGAGGAGACCAGCGTCCTCACGCACGACGGCGTCCGGGTGGAGCGGCGGCTCGCCGACCACGAGGAGGGCCTGCGGGCCGTGCTGGCCGCGTTCGCGGAGCACGGGCCGCCGCTGGACCGGGTGGCGGCGGTGGGCCACCGGGTGGTGCACGGCGGCAGCAGGTTCGTCCAGCCCACGCTCATCGACGACGAGGTCGAGCGGGCGATCGAGGAGCTCGCTCCGCTAGCTCCGCTGCACAACCTGCCCAACCTGGAGGGCATCCGGGTGGCCCGTCGCGTGTTCCCCGATCTGCCGCACGTCGCGGTCTTCGACACCGCGTTCCACGGCACGCTCCCGCCGCACGCCTACACCTACGCCGTGCCGCGCGAGTGGACGGAGAAGCTCGGCGTGCGCCGGTACGGTTTCCACGGCACCTCCACCGCGTACGTCTCCCGGCGGGCCGCCGACCTGCTCGGCAGGCCGTACGACGAGGTCAACTCGATCGTGCTGCACCTCGGCAACGGCGCGAGCGCGACCGCCGTGCTCGGCGGGCGCAGCGTGGACACCTCGATGGGCATCACTCCGCTGGCCGGCCTGGTGATGGGCACCCGGTCGGGTGACATCGACCCCGCGCTGCCGGCGTACCTGAACCGCGTCGCCGGCATGAGCCTGGCCGATGTCGACGACGCGCTGAACCGGGAGAGCGGCATGCTCGGCATGTGCGGCGCCAACGACCTGCGCGAGGTGTGGAAGCTCGCCGACTCCGGTGCGCAGGACGCCCGGCTGGCGATGGAGGTGTACGGCCACCGCCTGCGCGGCTACATCGGGGCCTACTACGCCGTGCTCGGCCGGGTGGACGCGCTGGTGTTCACCGCCGGGGTGGGGGAGCACGACGCGCGGACCCGGGCGCTCGCCGTCTCCGGGCTGTCCCGGCTCGGCATCGAGATCGATCCGGTGCGCAACGCCGCCCCGGAGACCGGCCCCCGGACGATCTCGCCCGAGGGGGCCGAGGTCGCCGTGCTGGTCATCCCCACCGACGAGGAGATGGAGATCGCCGATCAGACGGTCGCCTGCGTCGAGTCGCGGTCGCACTGATCGTCGGTGGGCCCGGTTATTCTGGCTGCTGAAAACTGGGGGTGATCGGATGGCGCTGGCCGAGGACAGCCAGACGGGGGCCGGGGAGTCCGAGATGCCCGGATGGCGTGACCGCGTGCGGGCCCGGCGCGGTGGTCACCTGGCTCTGCGGATCGTGATCGGGACGATCGGCTGCATCATGATCGTGGGTGGACTGATCATGGTGCCGTTCCCCGGGCCGGGCTGGCTCGTGGTGTTCGCCGGTCTGGCGGTGCTGGCCACCGAGTTCCCGTGGGCCTCCAGGTTGCTGGAGCTCGTCAAGCGAATCGTCCTGGCCGCGACCGACTGGCTCAAGCGGCAGAACTGGTTCGTCCGCATCGTCGCGGGCCTGCTGACCTTCGCCTGCGCCGCCGCCATCGTGTGGGCGACGCTGAAGCTGACCACGGGGATCGATCTCATCCACATGGCCCGCGCATTCGTGCTACGGGGCATGTGAGGACAGGACGCGTGAGGGAACAGGGCACTCGAAGACGGGGTGTACGAGTACGGGCCGGGTGGTGACGGGGTCCGGGTGAGGACCGCCGGGCCGGGTCAGAGGCAGAGCGCCGTCAGAGGACAGCCGGCCGGTCAGATGCAGAGCGCGGCCAGAGGTGGGAGAGCCGGGTCAGAGGTAGAGACCGGTGCCGTGCTCGGTCTGCTGGGTGGCCACCGCGTGCAGGTCGCGTTCGCGCAGCACCAGATAGATCTGGCCCTGCACCTCCACCTCGTACTGGTCCTCGGGGTTGAACAGGACCTTGTCCCCGGCTTTCACGGATCGGGCGTTGGCGCCGGCTCCGCATACTTCGCCCCAGACCAGCCGGTTGGCCATCTTGACGGTCGCCGGGATGACGATGCCCCCGCTGCTGCGGCGTTCCTCGGTCTCCCGCTCGATCCTGATCATGACGCGGTCGTGGAGCATTTGGATCTCGAACTTCAGGTCGGCCACGCTGGCAGTCTACGCGGTCAGGACCGGCCCATGGCCAGGTCATAACCGGTGCCTGAACGGCGGTAGACGCGGCCGGTGCCCCACTTGAGCACCTCGAAGCGGACGTGGACGGTGTTGGAGCGGACTCCGGTGAGGTCGGCCATCATCTTCTCCGACAGGTCGACGATGGCCGGAATGTCGTGCTGGGCGACCGCCCATTCGGCCGGGCCGAAGTCCTCGACGACGCCGATGACGCTCTTGCCCCGATAAGTGATCTTCACCTTGGTGCCGAGGGGCCAGTAGGGGCTGGCGATGGTCTTGTAGCGCATCGGCTTGCCCGAGGCGGTCGCGGCGTCCCAGAAGGAGGTGGCCGTGGCCTTACCCGAGGGGAGCTTGGGCGTGGGGGAGGCCTCCGGGGTGGGGGAGGCGCTTGGTGATGCGGAGAGGCCCGGCGACGGGACGGGGGACGGGGGGACGGAGGTGGTCGGTTCCGGGATGGGGCGCCGGAGCGGCGGCCCGGCCGCGGCGTGGGCGGTGGCGGCGGTGCCGGTGGCCAGCAGGACACCGGCGACGGTCAGGGTGATCGCGTGACGGGTGTGCTTGAGCATGGGTTCCTTTCGCCCGGTCGCGGGGCCCACCTCGGCGGGCATGCGACAGCGGCCCGAGAGGTGCGGGAGGGAAGCCCCTTTACGCGTCTTTGGCGACGACTTTGCGACTTCGACAGATTTGGGGTAGTTGATTCCGGAAAAACCGGATGATGTGCATGAGTATAGGGAAAGAAACGGCAAAAGGGACAAGTGACACCAAACGGACGGTAGATCTTCCTTGACCTCGATTGGTGGTGATCTTGCAGTTGCTCGCACGAATGATGGTTCACCTGCGGGTCCACCCTTCGTGATCTTGCAGATAATCGCCGAATGGTGGGTTGATCAGGGGATTCTTCATGCGTGATCTTGCACTGCAAGATCAGCGATGCCGTACGCCCTGGTCAGCGCCGAGGCGTGACAGATATTGCAAGATCAATAACGGGAAAGACGCAGGTCAACGGATCCTGTGCGAGTATTCGCAAGATCACGGGGAGGGGGAGGGGGAGGGGGAGGAGGGGGATTCGTGACGTGGGGTCAGAGCGCGGTGGTGACGGAGGCGATCTCGTTGAGAGGGAACTCCAGGTAGTCGCCGGCCTCCTCGCACCAGGCGTCCAGGACGCCGCTGCGCAGCTCGCCGTGGCTCACGGTCGCGGTGACCCCGTCGGACAGCGTGATGAACGCACGCACGTTCCGGTCCACCACACAGCCCAGCAGCGACTGCTGCGCGACCGGCAGCCTGGTGGCCATCCGTCCGATCACGGCCCAGGTCTGCCGTCCCGGGCCGGTGGCGTCCGCACCGGAGAGCAGGCGCCTGGCGTGCTCGCGCGGGTCGGGCGGCGGATCGGTGAGCGACCCGGGTGAGCCGGGCGATCCTGGTGAGGCGTCCGCGATGTCCTCGGTGCTCACGACGGCGGCCGGCCGTTCCAGTTCTGCGACCCGGCCTCCGGGCAGCAGGACGAGCCGCCCGCCCGTGGGGGGCTCGTCGCCCACCGGCACCGGGGCGTACCCTGCCTCCCGCAGCGCGGCGAGCGTCGTCCCGGCCGAGGCGGCACCGGCCAGCACGGTGGGGGCCAGGAGACGCAGCCCCAGCCCGGCCAGTCTCCGGTGCGCGGCGATCTCGGCCAGCAGAGCGGGATCGGCGCCCTGGATGATGCAGCCGACGGAGAAGACCGTCACCTCGCCGTGCCGGCGGCCCACGTCGCGGATCAGGTACGCCAGTGGCTGGGGCAGGGTGCCGACCTCGGCGAGCGCGGTGAGCAGACCCTCGGCGGTCTCCCCGCCGTCCAGGGCGCGCCGTACGCTCGCCCGGCTGAACCGCCAGACCGAGGCGGCGCCCCGCGCCTCGCGGTCGGCGGCGCGGTCCAAAAGCGCGGCGAGCTCGACCGAGGGCGGCCCGGTCACGACGGCGGTGAGGTCGGCGCCGAACAGCGCGGTGCGGCGTGCGCTCGCGAGCGCGGCGGCCGAGCGCTCGACCAGCGCCGGGTCGTGTTCGACCTCGGGCGCCCCCGCGTGCCCCTCGTCACCGGCGACCGCGGCCAGCGCGGCCAGCGCCCGGCCGAGGCTCGTGAGCGACTGCCCGGCCGCGAGGCCGAGCAGCCGGGCCTCATCGAGCACGGCGGGGGCGCACTCGTCCAGCAGCTCCCGGTCGAGCATCGGCGCACGCCAGTGGACCGACTGCACGAGCTCACGCAGGGTGGCGAAGCCCCGGCCCTCGGGGATCCCGGCGAGCACGCCGAACACCGCCCACCGGATCCGCGCGATCGTCTCACCGGAGGGATCGTCGCCCAGCACGGTCGGATGGCGCTCCTCCACGCGGCGCAGCGACGACCGCTCCATGCGCCACCACGCGGCCAGCAGGACGCGCAGCCGGGCCGGGGCGTCCTCCAGACGCCAGGCGTCGAACCGGTTGGTCGGAACGAGGAAGCCGGGGAACGCGCCCCCGAGCGCCGGGCGTCCCGGATTCGCGCCGCCGCCGTGCTCCGCGTACTCGGAGTGCTCGGATCGCTCGTCGAGGGCGATCAGCCGGGCGACCGCCGACACCTCGAGGATCAGCCGGGTCTCCTCCTCGGCGCAGCCGGTCTCCCTGGCCAGCCGCTTGACCTCCCGCACGCCGACGCCGCCGTTCTTCAGCAGCGGCAGCGGCGTCTTGCCGATGTTCTCCAGCAGTGTGGTGGCCCGGTCGAGCAGGTGCGGCGCGGCCAGGCTCATCGCGTGCTCCACCTCGTCCGCCGGGGCCTCAACCGTGGCGAGGTCGGGTGGGCACGGCGTGAACGGCCCGTGATAGTCGGGGCCCCGCAGCGCCAGCGCCACCTCGCGCGGCATCTCGGCGAGGTCCCACCGCCCGCGGAAGAGCAGCCCGTGATCGAGCGCCCATTTCTCCGGCGTTCCCGGAGTGACGAAGCGGTCGCCGGTCACGGTGCGGATCGGGCCGTCCCAGGCGAAGCCGTCGAGCAGTTCCATCGTGCCGTACGGCGCCCGGCAGAGCAGCGCGCCGAGGCGCTCGCTGTCGCTCAGCAGCGCCGAGATCCTGGCCGTCATCTGGCGTTTGCCTCCCTGCACGGGCAGATGCAGGTTGCGGCAGATGCGACGGAGTCCCTCGGGGCTGAGCCGCCAGGAGTCGAGGTAGGCGTCGAGGGGGTCGCCCAGGCCGCACGGGGCGGTCGACCAGCGGGCCACAGCGGGGGCGAGGTTGATCCGGCCGTCCGGCCCGGGCCAGGCGAGGGCGTGATCGTAGAGATGGTCGAGCCACGGGACCACCTCGGAGGTGCGCACGCCGAGGAAGCGGGCGAGGTCGTCCTCACCCGGTCGGCCGCCGACCACCAGGCACGCCTGCAGCAGTTCGAGGGGCGGCAGCGGGAGCCCCCGCATGACCTCCATGACGGCGAAGTCGTCGGTCAGGCGTACGGCGAGGGCGTCCATGCGGCGGGGCCAGGGCGCGACGATGGCGTCCCGGCGGTTGGCCAGGACACGGGCGAGCCTGTCTTCGTCGAGGGTCGTCAGCCAGCCGACCAGCTGATCGTCCATACCGGACTCCGGGGAGATGCCGCTCGGGCGTTACGCTCCGATCTCAGCACATCCGGGCTCGCCGCGCGGGCGGTTCGGGGCAGATCGCCTCCCGGTTCACCGGTTCAGCACCGAAGTTCAGCGATTCCGCGCGGGGAGTTCACCGGTTCCGCACCGGATCGGCGGCTTCCCGCGCGCCGGCGGGGGTGGGAACGCCCTCCCGGCGCGGCTCGCCGGCTCGCCGGGCGCGATCAGCCGGTCGTGAGCACGGCCCACACGACCTTGCCCTGCGGGGCGAGTGTGCACCAGCCCCAGCGCAGGCTCAGCGACTCCACGATGTGCAGGCCGAGGCCGCCCGGCTCGAACGGCGACGGTTCGCGCATGACCGGTGCGGCGGAGCCGGGATCGGTGATCGCACAGGTGACCAGCGGGCCGCGTCTGATCAGGGACAGCCGGATGACCGTGCGTTCTCGCTGATCTCCCGGCCCGACGAGCATCAGGCCGTGCCGCAGCGCGTTGGTCGCGAGCTCCGAGACCACCAGCTCCATCGAGTCGAGGAGCGTGGTCATGTGCCACCCGGACAGGGTTCCCGCGGCGAAGCTGCGAGCCGAGTGCACGGACTCGGCCAGGGGCGGCAGGACGAAGGTGGCGCTGCTTCCGGTGCTCGCACTGTTGCCGGCGGGCCTGGGTTCCAGCAGGTCGCGGGCGTTGTCCGGCCACCAGCCGAGCGGCGGCCACCAGTCGCGCGCCGCCCACGGCATCTGGCCACGAGTCAGGTTCGTGGACTGCACGAGATCATGATGCTGGACACTTCGTGCAACTGCAAGAGCGAATGCACGTGCAAGTGTGGTGTGCAGGCGCTACGGTTACCCCCAAACAACCCTGGGACGAAGGGGGCGATCTTTGACAGACTGTGAACGAGTCCACTAAGCGGAGGAATGACACGTGTCGATAGATCCACCCGGATCGGGTTCCACCGTTCGGCGCATCATGCTCGGCGCCAGCCTCAGACGGCTGCGTGAGGAGCGGGGGCTCACCAGAGAAGTGGCCGGATTCCATATCCGGGCCTCGGAGTCCAAGATCAGCCGGATGGAGCTCGGCAGGGTCGGTTTCAAGACGCGTGATGTCGAAGACCTGCTCACGCTGTACGGCGTCGTCGACGACGACGAACGGCGTGGCCTGCTGGAGATGGTCCGCGAGGCGAACACGCCCGGGTGGTGGCACAAGTACGGCGAGGTCCTGCCGAACTGGTTCGTCACCTATGTCGGACTGGAGGAGGCCGCCGATGTGATCCGCACCTACGAGGTGCAGTTCGTGCCCGGCCTGCTGCAGACGGCGGCGTACGCCCGTTCGGTGATCCAGCTCGGGTATCCGGACGCGCCGGATGCCGTAATAGAACAACGTGTGCATCTACGCATGCAGCGTCAGGAGCGGCTGACGAACAGCGACGGGCCCAGATTGTGGGCCGTCATCGACGAGGCCGCGCTGAAGCGACCGATCGGAGGGAAGGCGACCATGCGCGAGCAGATTCAGCATCTGCTTGAGGTGGCCACGCTGCCCAACATCACCCTGCAGGTGATGCCCTTCCGCTTCGGAATGCACGCGGCCGAGGGCGGCGCCTTCACGATCCTCCGCTTCCCGGAGCCCGATCTTTCCGACGTCGTTTACGTCGAGCAGCTCTGGGGCGCCCTCTACCTGGACAAGCGCGAGGACGTCGATCCCTACCTGACGGCCATGGAGCAACTGTGCGTGGAGAGCACGACGCCCGGGGGCACCGCCGAGATTCTCGGCGATCTTCTCAGAGAGACATAAATGCAGACATATAACGGGATGCCCGCAAACGACCTAACCGGTGTCACGTGGCGGAAGAGCGCCCACAGCAACTCGACCGGCAACTGCGTTGAACTCGCCGAGCTTCCGGACGGCAGCGTCGCCGTGCGGAACTCGCGATATCCCGAGGGGCCCGCGTTGATCTACACCAGGGATGAGATCCGCGCGCTCGTGCTCGGCGTCAAGGACGGCGAGTTCGACGGCTTATTGGTTTGATCGTTTCCGGCGTGGAGATGGAGGGCCTGATGGAACCGGTGCCGGTGGGGCTGGTCGGAGCCGGTCCATGGGCCGACATGGTCCACGCCCCCATGCTGGCGGCCGGGCCGTACACGAGCCTGGCGGGTGTGTGGGCACGCAGGCCGGGGGCCGCGGCCGAGCTGGCCGGCAGGCACGGCGCCCCGGCGTTCGAACGGATCGAGGACCTCTTCGAGGTCTGCCGGGCCGTCGCGTTCTGCGTGCCGCCGGCCGTACAGGCGGAACTAGGCGTCCTGGCCGCTGCCGCGGGCAAGGCGCTGCTGCTGGAGAAGCCGCTGGCGGCCGACCTCGACGGGGCCAGGAGGCTCGCCGACGCCGTCGCGGAGTCGGGGGTCGCCTCGCAGATGGTCTTCACGTTCCGCTACTCCCGGGCGACCGCCGAGTTCCTGGAGCGGGCGCGGGCGCTGGAGCCGTTCGGCGGGTACGCGGCGAACATCTCCGGCGCCCTGCACGGCGGCCCGTTCGCGACCCCGTGGCGGCTGGAGCGCGGCGCGGTGCTCGACGTGGGACCGCACATGATCGACCTGCTCGACGCCGCGCTCGGCGACGTGGTCTCCGTCCGGGCGCACGGCAGCGCGCTCGGCTGGGCCGGTCTGCTGCTGGAGCACGCCACCGGCGCGGTGAGCGAGGCGTCGCTGTGCATGGCCGCCCGGGGTGAGACGCCGCCCGCCAGGGTCGAGGTCTACGGGCGGACGGGCAGCGCCCTGCTGCTCGGCTCCGACCTGGGTGAGAGCGTCTTCCCCGAGGTCGCCAGGCAGTTCGCCGAGACGGTGCGCCGCGGCGGGGGGCACCCGCTGAACGCCCGTCACGGCCTGCGCCTGCAGGAGGTCATCGAGGCGGCGGAGCGGCAACTCCGCTGAGCGGCCCCGCCGCCGGGCCCCCGCCGCCGGGCCCCCGCCGCTCGATCCCGCCGCTGAGCCCTCCGGCTGAGCCCTTCCGCTGAGCCGCCGCCATGAGCCGGGCGGTGCGTTGATCCGTCGGCTTGATACGGTACGTCCGACGCGTCCGTGCAGCGAAGTCCGGTGTGAGTCCGGCGCTGTCCCGCAACTGTGGTTCCCCGTCCCCGGGGACGAGCCAGGTCGCCTGCACGGCCGCCGACGCCATCAACCCTCGAGGAAAAGGGTGATCCGTCGTTTTCCGCGGGTCTCTCGATTCCCGGCTCTCCCCCTGGAGGACTCTCTCGTGAGGCCTTTCCGCACGGTCGTCGCGGGCGTGTTGCTGGGTGTCGTCGGTCTGACCGGTTGTGGTCAGACGAACGGCACGGCCACCCCCGCCGCCTCCACAGACCCGGCCGCCCCCGCCACGTCGGCCGGCGCCTTCCCCGTCACCGTCCAGGCCGGAAACGGCGCGGTGACCATCGCCCAGCGGCCCGAGCGCATCGTGTCGCTCTCCCCGACCGCCACCGAGATCCTGTACGCCATCGGCGCGGGCGGCCAGGTCACCGCCGTCGACGACCAGTCCAACCACCCGCCGGAGGCGCCCAAGACGTCGCTGTCCGGATTCAAACCGAACGTCGAGGCGATCGTGGCGGCCAAGCCCGACCTGGTCGTGCTCGGCAACGACCTGGACGACGTCGTCGCCGGGCTGGGCAAGGTCGGCGTGCCGGTGCTGCTGGAGCCGGCCGCCGTCCGGCTGGAGGACGCCTACGACCAGATCGCCGACCTCGGCGCGGCCACCGGCAACGCCGACAAGGCCGGGGAGGTCGTCCAGGAGATGAGCAGGCGGCTGGACGAGCTCGTCGCCGCCGCGCCCAAGGACGCGGAGCTCACCTACTACCACGAGCTGGACAGCACGCCCTACTCGGTCACCTCCAAGACGTTCCTCGGTCAGATCTACGGCCTGTTCGGGCTGAAGAACATCGCGGACGAGGCCCCCGACGCCGCCGGCGGCTACCCCAAGCTGTCGGCCGAGTTCGTCGCGAAGGCCGACCCCGACCTGATCTTCCTGGGCGACACCAAGTGCTGCGGCCAGAGCGCGGCCACCCTCGCCGAGCGGCCCGGCTGGTCCGGCCTTTCCGCCATCAAGAACGACCGGGTCGTCGAGCTCGACGACGACATCGCCTCCCGCTGGGGCCCGCGCGTGGTCGACCTCGCCCAGGTGGTGAGCGGGGCCGTGGTGAAGGCCTCGGCGGATCAGTGACGAAGTGACGAGACGGTGACCCTTCTTCGGCCGCGCGGCCGCGCGCTGCTCGTCGCCGTGGCCGTGCTGGCCTTCTGCCTGATCCTCGGCCTGGTGACGGGGGCGGCCGGGATCTCGCCGCGCGGCGTCGTGCTCGCGCTGCTCGACCGGCTCCCGTTCGTCTCCGTCGACCCGGGGCTGACGCCGGCCGAGCTGGGGATCGTCTTCCAGCTCCGGGTCCCGCGTGTGCTGATCGCCGCCATGGTGGGCGGGCTGCTCGCGATCGCGGGCGCCGGATATCAGGGGGTGTTCCGCAACCCCCTGGCCGATCCGTACCTGCTGGGCGCCGCCGCCGGGGCGGGGCTCACCGTGACGCTGGTCGTGGTGTTCCTCGGCGGCCGGGCCGGGGTGATCGCCGTGCCGGTGGCCGCCTTCGCCGGTGCCGTCGGCGGGGTGCTGCTGGCGTACGCCCTGGGCCGCTCGGCCGGTCGGGGCGGCGGCACGGCCACGCTCGTCCTGGCCGGGGTCGCGGTCACCTCGTTCCTCACCGCGCTCCAGACGTTCGTGCAGCAGCTCAAGGTGGAGGAACTGCAGCGGATCTACGCGTGGATCCTCGGCAACGTCGGCGGCGGCTGGGAGGAGGTCTGGATGGTCGTGCCGTACACCCTGGTCTCGACGGTCGTGCTGCTGCTGCACGGGCGGCTGCTCGACGTGCTGTCGGTGGGCGAGGAGGAGGCCTCCAGCCTCGGCCTGAACGCGGGGCGAGCCCGCCTCATCGTGCTGCTCGCCGCGTCGCTCGCCACCGCTTCCGCAGTGGCGGTCGGCGGGCTCATCGCGTTCGTCGGAATCGTCGTGCCGCACGTGGTGCGCCGGCTCGCCGGATGGTCGTACCGGATCGTGCTGCCGGTGTCGTTCGTCGGCGGCGCGGCGTTCCTGGTGCTCGCCGATCTCATCGCGCGCAGCGTCCTGGCCCCGGCCGAGCTGCCCATCGGCGTGGTCACCGCGTTCGTCGGCGCGCCCTTCTTCGTCATGGTCCTGCGCATGACGAAGGGCGTGAACACATGAACGGCGGAACGTCCAACGGGGTCGAGGTGCGCGGTCTCGGCGTACGGCTCGGCGAGCGGGAGGTGCTCGCCGACGTCGGGCTGTCGGTCGCCGGCGGTGAGTGGCTGGCCGTCATCGGGCCGAACGGCGCGGGCAAGTCGACCCTGCTCCGCGCCATGGCGGGGCTGATCGCCTGCACGGGAGAGGTGCTCGTGGACGGCGTCAGCGCGCGCAGCCTGGGCCACCGCCCTCGGGCCCGGCTCATCGCCTACGCGCCGCAGAACCCCCTCCTCCCCCCGGACATGAGCGTGTACGACTACGCGCTGCTCGGCCGTACGCCGTACATCCCCTATCTGGGCAGGGAGAGCGCCCGGGACCGTGAGGTGACGGGGACGGTGCTGGAGCGGCTCGACCTGACCGGTTTCGCCTCGCGGCGGCTCGGCCACCTGTCGGGCGGTGAGCGGCAGCGGGTCGTGCTGGCCCGCGCGCTGACCCAGCAGGCCCCCGTGCTGCTGCTCGACGAGCCGACCACCGCCCTCGACCTCGGCCATCAGCAGCAGGTGCTCGAACTCGTCGACCGGCTGCGCCTGGCCGACGGGCTGACCGTCGTGACCACGCTGCACGACCTGAACCTGGCCGGACAGTACGCCGACACCCTGGTGCTGCTCGCGCCCGGCCGCGCCGTCGCGTCCGGGCCGCCCAAGCAGGTGCTGACCGAGCCGCTGCTCGCGCGGCACTTCGACGCGCACGTCCAGGTCGAGCCCGGCGCGGACGGCCGGCCGCTGGTGCGCCTGATCAGGCCGGAGGAACGGTGACGGCCCCCGCCGACGCCCCGGTGCAGGGGTCGCTGTCGCTGGCCCTCCGGGCGGTGGGCGGCATGCGGATGGGCACGATCCTGTGGCGCTTCGGGCCCGGCTGGCGGATGATCTCCTCGGCCGTGCTCGGCGGTGGGATCGGCCCCCGGGAGTGGGTGCTCAACGCGCAGGTCGACAAGGACTACGCGCGGACGGACCCGGTGGAGCATCTGATCGAGATGGGCCCCGGAGGTTCCGGCGTCGGGATGCTGACCGCCGCGATGGTCGAGCACTACACCCGGGCCGCCGACGGGGGAGTGGAGGTCGTGGCCACCGTCGGCCTGGGCGTCCCCACCTGGGCCGCCGCCCCGGCGGGTGCCGCGTCCGAGGAGGCCGGCCGCCGGCCGGGCACGATCAACATCATCGTCGCCGTGCCGGTGGCGTTGTGCGACGCGGCCCTGGTCAACGCCGTCATGACGGTGACCGAGGCGAAGACCCAGGCGCTGATCGAGGCCGGCTTCCCCTGCACCGGCACCGCCTCCGACGCCGTGTGCGTGGCCGTACGCGAGGAGGGGCGGCAGGAGCCGTTCGGCGGTCCCCGCTCGGAGTGGGGGGCGCGGATCGCCCGCGCAGTCCACCGCGCCGTCCTCGACGGCGCGCTCGACTGGCGCGTTCGGGCCGCCGGTACGGCACGGCCCTGAGCGAGATGGCGCGCTGTCCCGTTCGAGGCTCAGAACGGCACGGGCCGACGGCGGCGGTAGGCGACGAGAACGAGTGCCACCAGGCCGGTCAGCGTCACCACCGCCACGAGCCGGGAGATCAGCGCGGACGGTGAGTCGAGCGCGGCGGGCCTTCCCGTGTCGCCGGGGTTCGCCGGAAACGCGAACGTGCCGGACACCGTATGCGCGATGTGCCCGCTCTGCACCGTGAGCCGGAAGGTCCATGGTCCGTCCGGAAGCCGGGTGTCCAGTGGGACGGACACCGCGCCCGCCTCGCCCGGCGGCAGGGTCGTGCCCCGGGAGATCGGGTACGGCCCGGCCCGCAGGGAGGCGTGATCGTCGGCCAGCGACAGGTGCCCCTCCAGGTCGATGGCACGCTCGCCGGTGTTGCGCACGGCCGCGGTGACCACTGGGCGCCCGTCCGGCAGCCGCCGGGGGAGCACCTCGCCGATCCGGAACTCCGACGGCGGCTCGCCCCCGGGGCCGACGTCGAGGTAGGCGCGGACGCCGACCCGGTTGACGAGCGAGACGTTCCGCTTCGGGCCCGGTCTCCCGGAGGAGGCCTGAGCCCAGATGACGGCGTACCGTTCGCCCCTGGTCGCCGAGCCCGGCACGCTGATCGTGGCCGTCACCTCGGCCCTGCCGTGCGGCGGCAGATCGACGCCGGACCGGTCGAGTTCGATCCACGAGGTCAGTTCGTTGCGCGCGCGGCCGGGGGAGAACGTGAACGTTCCGCCGTCGATGGCGGCCGCGCCGGCGTAGACCTCGACATGCCGCGGCTTCGCGGAGCTGCTGGAGATCTCCAGCCGCCGGGTGAACGTCGTGCCGGGATTGACGTGATCGACGATGAAGACGCGGGCGCGTGGGTCGGACAGCCGGCTCTTCGGCGCCTCCAGCAGCCGGATGCCGATGGCGCCGGTTCCGTCGTCATGTCGTACGTCCGCGGTCGCGCCGGCCGGCCCGACGACGCCGAGGACTCCGTACAGGAACAGGACGAGCAGCGAAAGCAGGAGGGCGGGCGGCGTCATCGGCGTGCGCGGCGGAAAGGGCGGACGCGGCGGCGGAAAGGGCAGACGCGGCGGTGGAAGGGGCGGACGCGGCGGAAGCGATGGACGCGGCGGCGCCAGGTGATCATGCGACAGAGTGGCTCACCACACCGCTGTAGGCGCCCGCGACCGCGCCGGCCGGGACGTTGACCACGATGGTCGGGTTCCAGGTGGCGCTGTTGGAACCCGACCCGCTCGACTTGGTGAAGGCCGTACGCGAGACGTCCAGCGACTGGGCGGATCCGGCGTTGGCCTGGCCGGGTGTGAAGGTGCCGGAGCCCGTGGTCGAGGTCGCGGCGCCGGACCAGTATTGGACACTGCTGCTCGGGATGGTCTCCGCGGCGGAGAAGCCCCCCGTCTTGAAGCCGCCGGGCGCGATCACCGACGCCGTCCAGATGGCGGTGAGCGCGGCGCGCTGGTCCGACACCGTGACGGCGCCGAGCTGCCCGGTGATCTGGCCGCCGGGTGCTCCGCTCCCGATGGCGACGGGCCCGTTGGGCACGGTTATCGTCAGCCCGTTGGGCGCGTTGACGGTGAAGTTGACCGTGGTGGCGCAGGTCGTGGAGACGGGACAGGTGCCCGCCCGTGCCGGGAGCACGGCCACGATGGCCGGCGTCAGGCTCGCGACTCCCGCGCACACGACGGCGAGGCGGCTCAGGCGAGGACGGCCGATGCCGGGGCGGCTCGCGGACACGGTCGTCATCCCCTCCAACCGACTCATCCTCCTGGGGCACGCGGCTCATCCTGGGCCGGAATGATCGACGGTGCGGACCGCGGCGGCGGTGCCCTGCCCACTTTTCATCGTGACTTTCGGATTCTTTTCCCTGATCCCCGCGGCCCGTCCCCCCGGGCAGGATGGTCAGGCCACGGAGTGGGTGACCGTGCCGGTGTAGGTGCCCGCGACCGCGCCGGACGGGACGGACACGACGATGGTCGGGTTCCAGGAGGCGGAGTTCTCCCCCTGAAGCGACTGGGTGTGGCTGAACGCCGTGCGGGTCACGTTGAGCGACTGCGCCGCGGATGCGTTGGCCTGGCCCGGGGTGAAGGTGCCGGGTCCGCCGGTGGCGGTCGCGGGGCCGGACCAGTACGACACGGCGCTGCTCGGGATCGTCTCGGCCGCCGTTTTGCCGCCCGTGGTGAAGCTCGTGGCGGACACGGTTGCCACCCAGCTGCTCCCGGTGCTGCCGGCTCTCGTGTCGCGCACCGTCACCGTGGTGAGCGCCCGGGTGATCTGCCCCCCGGGGGTGCCGCTGAGCAGGGCTCTCGTGTCGGGCACGGTGATCTCCAGCTCGGTCTGCAGGCGCTGGGGGATCCGTACGGCCGTGAGGGCGTCGGCGTGCACGGCCGCGGCCAGAGGGGGAGCCGCGGTCATGGTGGAGACGAAGGCGATCGAGGCGACCGCCGGCATCCCGAAGCGAGACATCGCTACTCCTTCTCAGCACGCGACCGAGCTTCCTCGGCATGCGAGGATCTTCGCGTCAACAGAAAGTAGCAGTGATGTCGCGCGTTGTGTCGTATCTCGCCGGCGAGGGGCACGTCAGCCGGTGAAGGCCACCGTATTGATCATGTGATCGATGAGCTGCCGCTCGCACCGGGCGCAGAAGAACGTGATCAGGGTCGTCATCCCGTCCTGACCCTCCCGGACGAGATAGGCGGAGAAGTCGAGCCGGCCGCCCGGCGCCCCCGTCTGCGCCGGGTCGCCGAGCACCCCGTCCAGCCGGAAGGCCGGTCGGCCGCCCACCGTGGTCGGCATCGGGGCGCCGGTGTAGCCGACCGTTCCCGGGAGCGACGACTGCAGGCTCTCCTGGAGCTCGGTCGGCGAGTCGGAGGTGCTGAGCGTGTTGCTCACCTGGGCGAACACGCCGACGGCGTGCTCCGGCCGGTTCGCGATGACGGGGTTGACCTTCGACCAGTCGGTGTTGCCCGGCACGGCGAACAGCGCGTCGAACTCGCCGACGGCCGGGGAGGCGATCATCCACTGGTCGGCGTTGGTCCTGGCCTCGCCCCAGGTCGACGGGTACGCCATGGTGAACGGCGCGGCCGTGCTGCCCGGATAGGTGTTCCAGGGGGCGGAGGTGTCCCCGCCCTTGGTGAGGATCAGCGTGGCCGCCACCGCGATCGACACCAGCACGGCCAGGCCGCCGATCAGCGGCCCGAGCGGCAGCCTGCGCCCACCGCCCGCCTCGACCGGCTGCCCCGGGTGGGAGACCGGCGGCTGGGACGGCTGCGACGGGTGCGACGGATTAGAGGGATGCGAGGGATGCGAGGGCTGCGAGGGATGGGATGTGGGTCCGGAGAAGACGGGTGGGTACGGCTGGGCGCCGGGATATGACTGGGCCGACGGCTGTGCCTGATTCGGCTGATGTGGGTGCTGTGGTCGATAGGGCTCCTGCGGGAGCGTCTGCGGCTGCCACTGCGGGTACGGCTGTCCGCCCGCCGGACCGGCCGCCGGCTGTTCGCCGCCGCTGATGGCGTCGCGGAGCGCGGAGACGAACTCCCGGCAGGTCGCGTACCGTTCGGCCGGGTTCTTGGCCAGGGCCCGGGCGAGCACGGGGTTGACCGCGTGCGGAAGGTCGGGGCGGTAGGGCGTGAGCGGCGGCGGATCATGGGAGACGTGGGCGTACAGCAGCGCGAGCTCGGTGTCGCGCTGGAACGGCGGCTGCCCGGCCAGCGCTTCGTAGACCACGCAGGCGAACGCGTAGAGGTCGCTGCGCCCGTCCACGGCGAGGCCCCTGATCTGCTCCGGCGCGACGTAGCGTGGCGTACCCATGAAGTGCCCGTGGCTGGTCAGCCCCGCCTCAGCGGCCGAGCTCTTGGTCAGCCCGAAGTCGGTCAGGTAGACGTGATCGCCCTGGGCCACCAGGATGTTGGCGGGCTTCACGTCACGATGCACCAGCCCGCCCGCGTGCGCGGCGTCCAGCGCCGCGGCGATCTGGGCGAACAGCGGGTTGGCCCGGGCCACCGGCAGCTGACCGGTCGCCTGGACGAGTTTGCGCAGGTCACTGCCCTCGACGTAGCGCATGGCGATGAACAGCAGGTCCTCGCGCTCGCCCGCCTCGTAGATCGGGATGATGTTGGGGTGATCGAGGCTCGCCACCAGCCGTGACTCGCGTACGAACCGCTCGCGGAACCGCTCGTCATGGGAGAGCTGCGGCGCGAGGATCTTCAGGGCCACCGCCCGGCCCAGCCGCTGGTCGCGCGCTCGATAGACGGTGGCCATGCCGCCTCGCCCGATGACCGCCTCGATCAGGTGGTCGCCGAGCCGCCGGCCGATCAGCGAGGGCATCGAGGGGGTGTCCGTCATGTCACTGAGTCCACAGGATTGCCGCAGAAGCCGCAGAACCGGTGTCCCTGGCCCAGCCGCATGCCGCACTGGGTGCAGAAGTTCATCTGCGGCTGCCCGTGCGGCGGCCCGGAGGACACGGACGGCGACGACGGGACGGACGGCGCAGAAGGCACAGAAGGCACGGAAGGCACGGAAGACGTGGATGGCACTGAGGGCACGGAAGGCGCCGAGGGCGCCGACGGCCAGGAGGGATGAGAGGGCTGGGAGGTCCCACCGGGCGGCGAGGGGTCGCCGCCGCTCCCGCCGACCCCGGCCGGGTGGTGGGGCGGCGCGCCGATGACCTGTGTGACCGCGTGCGCCGGCCACGGCTCCGGCGTCTGCACGGGTGTGTCGATCGAGGAGATCCCCGGATCCCCGGCGGCCGCCGCCACGGTTCGCCGGCGTCGCGACAGCGCCGTGGCCGTCGCGACCAGCACCACCAGGACCGCGAAGCCGCCGGCGACCAGGACCAGCGGGGAGACGCCGGACGCCGTCTCGACCGGCGCTGCGGAGGGCCCGGCCGTACCACCGGCCCCGTCCTCCGTCGCGCCCGCCTTCGCCCTGGCCTCCTTCAGATGGTCGATCGCGACCGCATGGTCGGGGCGCAGGTTCAGCACCTGCCGCAGCACCGGGATCGCGTTGGCGAACTGCTTGTTGTGATAGGAGGCGAGGGCGGTCTCGTAGACGTTGTCGACCGGCCCGCGACGCGGGGTCACCCCGGCCGCCACCAGCGCGGTACGGATCTCCTCGACGGGGGTGATGGTCGCCGGGAGGCCGCCGCCGCCGGACAGCAGCCCGATGACCTCGCTCTTGGCGTCGTCGATGAGCGCGGCGCCCGGCGCCCCGTTCTTCAGCAGCGCCGTGATCTTGTCCTGCTCCTTCTCGGTGATGGTCCGGCTGCCCGGGGGATCCAGATGCGCCGTGTCCAGCTTGGGCGGCAGCTTCGCCGACGGCCTGCCGGTGAGCGTCATCACGTCGATCGACTCGACGGCGCCGCCGAGGGCGGTCCCGAGCGGCACGGTGGGCAGGGTCCCCTTCTCGCCGCCCTTGGCGACCTTCAGCACGGCCGGGGCGGCCGGGGCGGCGCCCGTCGTCAGGATCTGCGCGGGCAGCCCGCCGGGCGCGGGAGGATCGAGGTACGGAAAGACCGTCACGTTGACGGTGACCTGGGCGATGCAGGTCGAGTCGGTCTTCTGCGGCGGATAGCAGGCCTGGAGCCGCCGGTTGAGGTCGGGGTCGTCGAGCGTGTGCCGTTTGAAGTCCGCCGGGACCTTCACCTTGAAGTATTCGGCGAACACCCGGTTGGCCGCGTAGACCCTGGGGTCGCGGTCGGTCTGCACCACCTGGGTGGCGGTGACCACGACGCCGTCGGGGGTGACGGTGAACCCGCTGCCCTTCGCCAGCTCGCTGTCGTACTCCCTGACGACCTGCTTGATGATGCTCCGGTCGTCCAGCAGCGTGATCGACACGTGTGAGGACGACTCCACCCGCACGGCGCCGGGTGTGACGCGGTCGGTGGACCCGCTCGGATGGGGATGCATCGGCAGCGGCGCCGCCTGCGCGACCTGCGCCATCACCACAAGAGACACCGCCAGCAGGGGCGCCGCGATGGCGGCATGGGCCGCCGGCCCCGCGAAAAGTGAGTGCAGGCGGGGCATCCCGGCCTCCTATGCCTGATGTGAACAGTCCAAGGGTCTCAACGCGGACAGTGCCGGACAAGCCTTAGAACCGTGCCGACATCCAGTTGATACAGCCCATTGATCTATGCGTCGCTTGCCGATCGCTTGCAGGCGGATAAATCGGTCTCCGCTGCCGCCCGGAGAGCGATTACTGTTCTGACCATGCTCCCTTCCCGTCTCCCGCGGGCCGACCTGCTGACCGGCCTCGCCATCATGGCCATCGGCACCCTGGAGGCGTTCACCGTGGCGACCGCCTACGGTGCCAGCCAGAATCCGCAGCTGTGGTGGGTGGGGCAGGCCGTGGTCACCGGCGTCCTGGTCTGGTATCGCCGCAGGGCCCCGGTCGCGGTGTTCATCCTGATGATCCTCGCGCAGTACGCCTGGCACCGGCAGGGCAACGAACAGTGCCCGGTCTGGCAGCTCGCCGCGCTGCTCATCGTCTTCCACACCGTCGGCGCCCACCTGCCGTTCCGGCCCGGCTTCGCCTGGGCCATGGCCGGCATCCTCGTCTTCGACTCCGGTGCCGTCGACCACCGGATCCTGCCGCTGGAGGAGGTCATCTTCCTCACGGTGATGTTCGGTTCCGCCTACGCCACGGGCCTGGCGCTGCGCGGCTACCTGGTCCGCGCGCGCCGGATGGCCGAGCGGGCGGCCCAGTTGGAGATGGAGCGGGAGCGCCGGGCCGCCGAGGCGGTGGCCGCCGAGCGCAACCGCATCGCCAGGGAGCTGCACGACGTCGTCGCGCACAGCGTGAGCATGATGGTCATGCAGGCCGGCGCGCTGCGGCGGGGGCTCGGCCGGGCGAACGGCTCGTACGCCGAGCCGGATGCCCAGATCCTCGCCGGGATCGAGCAGGCGGGCCGCGATGCCGTCGAAGAGCTGCGGATCATGCTCGGCGCGCTGCGGATGCCCCAGGACGAGGCGCTGCCCCAGCCCGGCCTCGACATGGTGCCCAACCTCGTCGCCACGGTCGCGTCGTCGGGCCTGCGGGTGCACCTTGAGGTCGAGGGCGAAGCCGTACGGCTCGCGCCCGGCCTCGACCTGTCGGCCTACCGGATCGTGCAGGAGGCCCTGACGAACGCGGTGAAGTACGCGGGGGAGGCCGAGGTCCGGATCAGGATCGCCTACCAGCATGACTCGCTGGAACTGGAGATCGTCGACGACGGGCGGGGCGGGGGACCGGCGCCGTCCACGGGCAACGGGCTCATCGGCATGCGGGAGCGGGCCGAGCTGTTCGGCGGCTCACTCGACGTGGGGCCGCTGCCCGAGGGCGGCTTCCGCGTGCGGGCGACGCTGCCCCTCTCCAATTGGGCGCCGACGAGCGAGGCGACGAAGTGATGATCCGCATCGTGCTGGCGGACGACCAGGTGATGGTCCGGGCGGGTTTGCGCATGGTGATCGAGAGCGAGCCCGGCATGGAGGTCGTCGGCGAGGCCGGCGACGGAGTCGAGGCGGTGGCCGTGGCGCGGCGGGTCCGGCCGGACGTCGTGCTCATGGACATCTCGATGCCCCGGATGGACGGGCTCGCCGCGGCCAAGCGGCTCCTCGACTCGCCGCACCCTCCGAAGATCATCATGCTGACCACGTTCGACACCGACGAGAACCTGTACGCCGCGCTGCGCGCGGGGACGAGCGGCTTCCTGCTGAAGGTGTCGCCCCCCGAGCAGCTCGTGGCCGCCATCAAGGTCGTCGCGGCCGGCGACGGGCTGCTCGACCCGGCCGTCACCACCAGGGTGATCTCCTCCTTCGCCGGGCGGCGTGAGCCGGTGCGCCCGCCGCAGCTGTCCGAGCTCACCCCACGTGAGCTGGAGGTGCTGCGGTTGCTCGCCCGTGGCCTCACCAACGCCGAGATCGCCAGGGAGCTCTTCGTCGGCGAGGCCACGGTGAAGACGCACGTCGCCCGGGTGCTCATGAAGCTGAACCTGCGCGACCGGGCTCAGGCGGTCGTGTTCGCGTACGAGTCGGGCGTGGTCACCCCCGGCTCGGCGGACGGATAGTGCGCGGCCCACTCGGCGTTGCCCATCCGCAGCACCCGCAGCCCGAGGTAGCCGAGCACCAGGAGATTCCCGCCGCCCCAGACCAGGCTGAGCGGGCCGTAGCCCGTGACGTTCGGCAGGATCCAGACGGCCGATCCCACCACCGGAACCCACCAGTGGACGAAGCCGGCGCGGGTCAGGGCGATCACCACCAGGATCATGCCGATCGGCCCGAGGAACAGCCACGGAAGCTGGAAGCCGAAGACCACCCCGGGTAGGTCGAACATCTCGTTGAACAGCTTCTCCGCCTGGTCCGGCGGGTGGTTCAGGCCGAGCCACCACTCGACCGGGTCGCCCATCAGCAGCGCCGACGCGTTGATGAAACCCAGCGCGGCGAACGCGCCTCCGATGTGGCCCAGCACGACGCCCCGGCGGCGGGTCAGGTGCATCAGGCCGATCACGGCCAGTGGCAGGAGCACCCAGCTCCAGTGGTACAGGACGGACTGCAGTTGCGCCATCGCCGGGTTGTCACCGTAGCTCACGGCCTCGCGGTCGTCGCCCCACGTTCCCGGATCGACCAGGGTCGCGATGAACTGGAAGAGAGGCGAGACGATGAGCGTTGCTCCGATGACCGACCGCCGGAAGTCGATGGCGTCGGACAGCTTGAACATGATCATTCCTTTTCCGGTCGTCCGCTGAGCGCTGACCGCGGGGACGGTAGGCGACGGCCCGGGCACCGCACATCCGCCGTACGGCTGATCCGATCTCACCCTCTTGGGTGACTTATCGCCCGGCCGGTGTTTATGTGTATATTTTTCTGAAGACAGCTCACGAAACGGGAGATTTTTTATGACGGCCTTCCCTTCGGTCCTGTTCGACGAGGCGCACAGCGAGGCATGGACGATCCGGCGTGAGATCGCGGAGCTCATCAATCCGGCGCACCCCGACGACAGCGGCTACGTGAAGGCCGCCGAGGTCCTGCGCCGCCTCGGCCATACCGTCCGTCCCCACGTCGAGGGTCCGGTCACGCCCGGCCTGCTGGACGCGTGCGACGTCTTCGTGATCGCGCATCCCTCCGGCGAGCGCTGGGAGCGCACCACGGGGGCCGGAAGCCCGCGCTTCACCGCCGAGGAGATCGACGCGATCGAGGCTCACGTGGCCGGCGGGGGCGGGCTGGTCGTGCTCGCCGAATGCGAGCAGGACAAGTACGGCAGCAACCTCGCCGACCTGCTCGGCCGGTTCGGCGTCGTCGTCGAGCACACGACCGTCCAGGACCCGGTGAACCGCCACAACAACGTCGCCACCTGGGTCCTCGGCACGCCGCCGTACGACCCGGGGGACGCGCAGGCCGACGGGCAGGACCTGCTGGCGCAGGCGCGCCGGGCCTGCTTCTACCGCGCGGGCACGCTCGCCGCCGTCCCGGACGGCGCGGCCGTCCTGTTCGAGACCTCGCCGACCGCCGCCCCCGCGGGTCGCCCGCTGGCGGCGGCCGTACGGCACGGCCGCGGCCGCGTCGTGGTGCTGGCCGACTCCGACCTGTTCGGTGATGACTCGATCGACGACTTCGACCACGCCCAGCTGTGGGCCAACCTCGTCACCTGGGCCGCACGCGCGCCCGAGGACGGCCGCTCCCGTACGGCGCGGCACCGGCCGGAGGAGACCAGGAAGGCGGCGGTGGCCGCCGAGTTCGCCCGGCTCAAGGCGGTGGTCGAGGAGCTGCGCCCGCTGCAGGCGAAGGACGGCTCGATCAGCGGCGACCGGGACCGCGCGGCCGAGCTGGTCGCCCGGATCTGCGATCACGTGACCACGCTCGCCCCGGCCTTCCCGCACGACGGCGACTACCTCGACGCGGTGGTGGCCGACTTCCGCAGGTGGGTGTCGGACGGGCTGGGCGTGCCGGACTTCCTCGACTCGCTGAACGCCTTCCACCCCGACACCCAGCGGGTGGACGGGCTGGAGCACCTGGTCGTCTTCCCGATGTACACCCAGAACGGCAACCGCGACCGCAACGTCGAGGCCGTCTGGATCCGCGTGGTCTGGCCCGACTGGCTGGCCGAGCTCGAGCGCGGCGGCTACGACAACCCGATGTTCGTGCCGATCGTGTTCGAGGACTTCACCGCGGGCTACGACACGAACTCCGCCGTGCTGTTCCCCGAGACCGTCGCGGTACGGCAGGCCCCGTCGCACTTCACCTGGGGCGCCATCTTCTGCGACCGGGAGGCCGCGAGGTTCCGCAGGGTCAGCGAGGCCGCTGCCGCCACACTCAAGCTGGCGCTGCCGCCCGACGCCGCCCGGCTGCTCGCCTCGCAGGATCTCGCCCAGGACACCTTCGTCCTGTGGGACCTGGTGCACGACCGGACCCACAGCCACGGCGACCTGCCGTTCGACCCGTTCATGATCAAGCAGCGGATGCCGTACTGGCTGTACGCGCTGGAGGAGCTGCGCTGCGACCTGACCGCGTTCGGCGAGGCGGTGAAGCTGGAGGCGGCGGGCGTGCCGCACGCGCGGTACGTGCAGTACGCGATCCTGTTCGACCGGCTGTTCCGCTTCCCGATCACCGGCGAGCGGGTGCGCAACTACGACGGCCTCGGCGGCCAGCTCCTGTTCGCCTACCTGCACCGCAACGACATCGTGCGGTGGACCGACAACCGGCTCACGATCGAGTGGGCCCGCGTCGCCGACGGCATCGCCGACCTGCGCGGCGAGGTGGAGAAGCTCTACCGCGACGGCATCGACCGGTCCAAGGCGGCGCACTGGCTCGCCGCTCACCAGCTCGTCGCGACGTACGTCGAGCCGCACCCGGCGTCGGTGTGGCAGCGAGGTGTGCACGCGCTGCCGGCCGAGCAGAAGGCCATGGTGGACGCCGTGCTGTCCGACGAGTTCCCCCTGAGCATGTTCTACGAGGCGCTGCGCCGTAAGCTCACCGAGGTGGTCGAGTCCACGAGGGGCATCCGGGCCTGAGGCGCAAGGGTGCCGAGACTGTCGGATAGGGCTCGCTCGGAAGGGATGGGCGTGATGAGCAGAGTGATCCTGGTCGCGGGAGCGGGCGGCCCCACCGGGCAGGCCGTCGTACGGCGGCTGACCGAACGCGGCGACACCGTGATCGCGGTCGACCGGTCCGGCGCCGAGGGATGCCTGAGCGTGGATCTGCTCGACGCGGCGGCCGTCGCGGAACTGGCCGAGCGGATCAGGGCCGAGCACGGGCGGGTCGACGGCGTCGTCCACCTCGTCGGCGGCTGGCGTGGGTCGAAGACCTTCGCCGAGACCTCGCTCGCCGACTGGGACCTGCTGCACGACCTGCTGATCCGCACCCTGCAGAACGTGTCGCTCGCGTTCGAGCCGCTGCTGCGGGCCTCCGGCGACGGCCGGTTCGTCATCGTCTCGGCGCGGGCGGCCCAGCGGCCGAGGCAGGGCGGCGCCGCCTACGCCGCGGCCAAGGCGGCGGCCGAGGCCTGGACGCTGGCGCTCGCCGACGCGCTGCGCGGTACGGCCTCGGCCGCCGCGATCCTCGTGGTGACCGCGCTGGTGCATGATGGGATGCGCGCCGCCGCGCCGGACAGACCGTTCAAGAACCACACCGATGTGCGGGACCTCGCGGCGGCCGTCGCCGGACTGTGGGACGAGGCTCCCGAAGCCGTCAACGGCCGGCGGATCGACCTCACTCCCGGCGCGAAGGATGGAGACCTCTCGTGACGACGGATGCCGTCCGCAGGCACGACCCGAAGGTCAAGGCGTTCGCCAGCGACAACTACGCCGGGGTGCATCCGGAGATCATGGAGGCGATCGCGCTCGCCAACGGCGGGCACCAGGTCTCCTACGGCGACGATGTCTACACCGAGGCGCTGCGGGAGGTCTTCCGCCGGCACTTCGGCGAGCAGGCCGAGGCGTTCCCGGTGTTCAACGGCACCGCGGCCAACGTGGTCTCGCTGCGTTCGATGTGCGCGCCCTGGGAGGCGGTGATCTGCCCGGAGAGCGCCCACATCAACTCCGACGAGGGCGGCGCCCCCGAGGTGATCGGCGGTCTGAAGCTGCTCCCGGTGCCGACACCGGACGGGAAGCTCACGCCCGAGCTGGTCGACCGGCAGGCGTGGGGCTTCGGCGACGTGCACCGGGCCCAGCCCCGCGTGGTGTCGATCTCCAACGCGACCGAGCTCGGCACGCTCTACACCCCCGACGAGATCAGGGCCATCTGCGATCACGCCCACGAGCTGGGGCTGCTCGTCCACCTCGACGGCGCGCGGATCACCAACGCGGCCGCCGCGCTGGACCTGCCGCTCCGTGCGCTCACCACCGACGCCGGGGTGGACGTGGTGTCGTTCGGCGGGACCAAGATCGGGCTGCTGCTCGGCGAGGCCGTGGTCGTGCTCAACCCGTCGGCCGCCCGAGGCCTGCCGTACGTACGCAAGACCGGCATGCAGCTCGCCTCGAAGATGCGGTTCGTCTCGGTGCAGTTCGAGGCGCTGCTCGCGGGTGATCTGTGGCTGCGCAGCGCCCGGCAGGCCAATGCGATGGCCCGGCGGCTCGCCGAGGCCGTACGGCCCCTGCCCGGGGTGACGGTGGCGCGCCCGGTGGAGGCCAACGGGGTCTTCGCGATCCTGCCGGCCGACGTGGCCGACCGGCTGCGCAAGCGGTTCCGGTTCTACAACTGGAACGAGCAGATCGGCGACGGGATGGTGGAGGTGCGGTGGATGTGCGCGTTCGACACCACCGAGGCCGACGTGGACGCCTTCGTCGCCGCCCTCGCCGAGGAGCTCAGCGCCTGATCATTCGGTGCGGATGGAGGGCAGGGGCCGGGCGCCCCGCGTGGTGAGCATCTCCTCCATCTGCTTGATCTCCGCCGACTGGGTGTTGACGATGTGCTGGGCCATGCCGCGTACCTCGGCCCGGTCGGACAGCTTCAGCAGGGCCTCGGCCATGTCCACCCCGCCCTCGTGGTGACGGATCATGAGCTGGAGGAACAGGACCTCGGCGTCCTTGCCCGCCGGCGCCTCCCGCAGTCGTTTCATCTCCTCGTCGGTGGCCATGCCCATCGACGCCATGATCTCCGCCCAGGGCCGGGGGGCGGCGGTGGCGCCGGTCCCGCCGTGGCCGCCGTGACCGGCCATCCACAGCATCGGCGGCAGGGTCGTCGACTGGTCGAGGCCCCACTGCTGGATCCAGCCCATGAAAATTCCACGCTGGGTGCTCTGGGTCGTGATGATGTCGTAGGCGAGCGTCCGCATCTGGTCGTCCGTGCTCTTGTCCCGCACGATGAACGACATCTCGACCGCCTGCGCGTGATGCACGCCCATGTCCCTGGCGAAGCCCGCCTCGGGGGAGGCGTCGCCCGGGGTCTGTGACCTGGTGAGGAACAGCAGCAGCGCGACCACGGCGACGACGACCGTGATCACTCCGAGGATCGGCGTGGTCCTCCCCGGCCGTGAGACGGTGTCGGGCGGCAGGCTCGTGTCGATGGTCATCGCCCACAGGCTACTCCACGCGGTGCGCATGGGCCCGGGGCCGATCGATCACATGTTCTGTGCTTGAGTTCTGGGCTTGCGCGGGGTTTATCCCTATACCCACTATTCTCCATACGCGCGGGGGGAAACCTGTGATCAGCGGCTGGAGGATTGATGGCGAAGGACAAGTCGCAGGCGAGACGTGAGCACCTCGCCCGCATGCGCGCCGAGCAGAAGCGCAAGGAGCGGCGCGTGGCCCTCCTGATGTGGGGAATCGGCGGTCTCGTCATCGTCGTGCTGGTCGGCCTGGTCGCGGTCTACGTGGTCAACGACCGGTCGAGCAAGTCGCTCGACGGGGTGGCGAGCTACAAGTACGAGGGCTCCGACCACAGCTGGGACAAGGTCGCCTACGCCGAGACGCCGCCCGTCGGCGGCCGGCACAACTACATCTGGCAGAACTGCGGCATCTATGACAAGCCCATCCACAACGAGCATGCCGTCCACTCGCTGGAGCACGGCGCGGTGTGGATCACCTATCAGCCCGACCTGCCGAAGGCGGAGGTGGACAAGCTGAAGACGCTGGCCTCCGCCGATTACATGCTGCTCAGCCCGTACCCCGGGCTGCCCGCCAAGATCGTGGCCAGCTCCTGGAACCACCAGCTCAAGTTCGACAGCGCCGACGATCCCCGCCTGCCGGTCTACATCAAGAAGTACAAGCAGAACCCGGCCTACACACCGGAGTTCGGCGCGGCCTGCAGCAGCGGCATCGGCACCACGGCGGAGCAGCCGCTCCCGCCGCCGACGGCGGCCGACCCCCACGAGTCCGCCACTCCCGAGGAGTCGCCCGCCTCGCAGGAGTCGGCCGCACCCCAGGAGTCGGCGAGCCCGTCGCCCGCCGCCTCCTGACGACGACCACCACCACCCACCCCCGTGATCTTGCGAATACTCGCATGGCTACGCCGTGAGCAGGCACTTTCCGCTCCGTGATCTTGCAGTTTCTTGCAGGTTCGGTGCCTGAGCTGCGAAAACGATGTCCGTGATCTTGTGCTTTGCGTTGGACTGCAAGATCACGCCATCCGTCCCCGCATGTCAGGCGCCTTGTCTGCGAGAAACTGCAAGATCACGGGACGGAAGTGCCCAGGTCGGGGGGCGTTCTTGCGAGAGACTGCAAGATCACGCCATCCGTCCCCGCATGTCAGGCGCCTTGTCTGCGAGAAACTGCAAGATCACGGGACGGAAGTGCCCAGGTCGGGGGGCGTCCTTGCGAGAAAATGCAAGATCACGGGGATGGGGGGTTCGGGGGGTGGGTGTCGTTTTGCCGGATGATTACCCGCCCTTGGCCTACCTCGGTAGGCTCTGCGGGCGATGGCAGGGATCGAGGACGGGATGCGGAACGAGCGTCAGGAGGAGCCCGAGCCGGGCGTGGACCCGGAGGCGGGCGGGGCCGCCGAAATCGGCGGAGAACGGCGCGAGGGCGCCGTTCCGGACTCGGACGCCCCCGAATCACCACATGAGCCGAGGCCGCCACAGGACCCCGGACCGCCGGGGCAGCCGCAGGCCGCCCGGGGGACGACGCTGGCCCTTGTCATCGCCCTCGCCCTGGTCGTCGTGATGACCGGCGCTCTCGGCGCCGTGGCCGTCGTGATGACCCGCAATCCGGACGCGGCGCCGCTCTCACGGGTGTCGCTGCGCCAGCTGGCGACGCCCGTGCACTTCGCCCCGGTGGTCGGGGTCAAGGCCGCGCCCTGCACCGAGACCGACGCGGTCCCCGACGACACGGGCACCACGTGCTACCAGCTCGATCCCGGCGTCACGGTGACGACCGTACAGAAGATCGAGGAGGTGCCGGAGCGCGATGGGAGCTACTCCCTGCGGCTCGTCCTGTCCCCGGCCAACCTGGACCAGATCGCCGATCTGACCCGGGAGACCATCAAACAGCAGCTCGCGATCGTCGCGGGAGACAAGGTGGTCGCCGCCCCCCGGGTCGAGCAGGAGATCACCCAGGACAGCCTGGCGGTAGCTGGCTTCACCAAGGAGCAGGCCGACGCGCTGTTCACCCTGCTCACCGGCGCCGCCGCCCCCCAGACCACCCAGACCACCCAGACCACCCAGCCCACGCAGCCGACCCAGCCGGCGTTCACCCAGCCGCAGACCGAGCCCACGACGCAGACCCAGCCCACCGCGTACACCGAGCCGACAGCGCAGACCACACAGCCGATGTTCACGGGGACGCCGACCGATGCCGCGACCCAGCCGGTGGCCGACCGGCCCGCGACCACCGCGACCACCGGGGCCACCGGGGCCACGGGCACGGGGGGACGGACGCAGCAGCGGTTCGCGAGCTGCGAGGATGCCACCGCCAACGGCTTCGGGCCGTACACCAAGGGAGTACACGCCGAGTACTACTGGTACAAGGACGTGGACGGCGACGGCGTCGCCTGCGACTCCGGCGACCTCGCCTGAGATCAGGCGTCCGCCGGCGTGAGCGCGATGTCCTCGGGACGGATCGGGACGCGGGTGAGCGGCAGGCCCGTCGCGGCCCGTACGGCCGCCGCCACCGCCGGCGTCGACGACAGCGTGGGCGGCTCCCCGGCGCCGCGCAGCCCGTACGGCGCATGCGGATCGGGGTTCTCCAGAATCGACAGCCGCATGGGCGGCATGTCGAGGACGGTGGGGATCAGGTAGTCGGTGAACGAGGGGTTCAGCACCCGGCCGTCGCGCACCTGGATCTCCTCCATGAGCGCCAGGCCGAGCCCCTGGGCGGAGCCGCCGTGGATCTGCCCTTCCAGGGCCAGCGGGTTGAGGATCCTGCCGACGTCCTGGACGGCGGCCAGCTCGACGACCTTGACCAGACCGAGCTCGACGTCCACGTCGACGACGGCCCGGTGGACGCACAGCGCGAGCTGGGTGTGGGTGTCGCCCTGGCCGGTGACCGGATCCATCGGCTCGGTCGGCCGGTGGCGATATTCCCGCGTCTCCTCCACCGGGCCGAACCGTTCGAGAAGCTCCACCAGCGCCCGCCCGGGGTGGTCGGCGCGCAACGCGTCGAGGCGCCGCCGTACGGCCTCGCAGGCGGTCTTGACCGCGCCGCCCGTGACGTACGACTGCCGTGACGCGGAAGAGGAGCCGGCCGAGCCGACCGTGGTGTCGGCCGGGGCGACGGTCACCCGGTCGATGCCCAGCTCGGTGCGGGCGATCTGGGCCTGGATCGTGACCAGGCCCTGGCCGACCTCGGCCGCCGCGGTGTGCACGAGCACGTGCGGTTCGCCGCCCAGCGACTCGACCCGCACCCGGGCCGTCGAGTAGTCGTCGGAGCCCTCGGAGAAGCAGATGTTCTTGAGGCCGACGGCGTATCCGACGCCCCGGCGCACGCCCTCGCCGTGCGTCGTCTGCGAGACGCCGCCCGGCAGCAGCCGCAGGTCGGCGGGGACGGCGACCGGCTCGGGCAGCGGCATGGCCGCGAGCTCGGCGAGCATCTCGGCGAGCGGCGCCGGCGTGTCGATCAGCTGTCCGGTGGCGATCCTGGAGCCCTGCGAGACCGCGTTGCGCATCCGGATCTCGACGGGCGACAGCCCGCAGGCCTCCGCCAGCCGGTCCATCTGCGACTCGTAGGCGTAGCACGCCTGAACCGCCCCGAACCCGCGCATCGCCCCGCACGGCGGGTTGTTCGTGTAGACGCCGTAGGCGTCGACGCTGATGTTCGCCACCTCGTACGGCCCGACGCCGAGGGAGGCGGCGTTGCCGACCACGGCCGGGGTGGACGAGCAGTAGGCGCCCCCGTCCAGCACGATCTCGGCCTTGATGTAGACCAGCCGGCCGTCGCGCGTCGCGCCGTGCTCGTAGCGCATCCGCGCGGGGTGCCGGTGGACGTGCCCGAAGAACGACTCCTCCCGGCCGTACACCATCTTGACCGGCCGGCCCGTACGCAGCGCCAGCATCGCGGCGTGGATCTGCATCGACAGGTCCTCGCGGGCGCCGAAAGCGCCGCCGACCCCGGCGAGCGACAGCCGCACCCGGTCGGCCGGCAGGCCGAGGCACGGCGCGATCTGGTCCCGGTCGGCGTGCAGCCACTGCGTCGCGACGTACAGGTCCACCCCGCCGTCCTCGGCCGGCACCGCGAGGCCGGACTCGGGGCCGAGGAAGGCCTGGTCCTGCATGCCCACCTCGTACTCGCCGGTGACGACGACCTCGGCGGCCGGGGCGGCCGCCGCGACGTCGCCCACCCTGACCGGCTGGTGCCGTACCAGATTGCCGTCCGGGTGGACGAGGGGGCAGTCCGGGTCGAAAGCGGCGCGCTCCGGATCGACGACCGCCTCGCGCGGCGCGTACTCGACCACGATCGCCGCGGCGGCCCGCCGGGCGGTCTCGGGGTGATCGGCGGCCACGAGCGCCACCGGTTCGCCCTGGTAGCGGACCTGGTCGACGGCGAGGACCGGCTGGTCCCCGCGCTCCAGGCCGTAGCACTTCTCGCCGGGCACGTCCCGGTGGGTCAGTACGGCGAACACGCCGGGCATGGCCAGCGCGGGGGAGAGGTCGACCGAGCGGATCCACGCCGACGGGTGCGGGCTGCGCAGCGTCGCCCCCCACAGCATGCCGTCCAGCCACAGATCGGAGGCGTAGGCGAACTCGCCGGTCACCTTGAGCGTCCCGTCAGGTCGCAGCGCGCTCTCGCCGACACCCGAGCGGCGCCCGGTCCGCATCGTCATGACCGCAGTACATCAACGGAGATCGGCCCGGCCAATGGACGTGGTCATGGAAACGCCGCCGCGGGCGGCATGGTCGCTTGTAGCTTTCTCCAAATTCGCCGTTACGCCGAATACGCTGTGCCGTGTGCTGCTGAGGGATCTGCTCGCCGTCGCGGAGCTCAGGCTCGGGCTGCTGACCGGGGACGAGGCGCTCGACCGTGAGATCGGGGACGTCCTCGTCACCGATCTGCCCGATCCCAGCCGCTATCTGACGGGCGGCGAGCTCGTGCTGACCGGTCTCATGTGGCGGCGGGAGGCCGCGGACTCCGAGCGGTTCGTGGCCGCGCTGGCCGCCGCCGGGGTGGCCGCGCTCGGCGCGGGCGACGCCTGGCTCGGCATGATCCCCGACGATCTCGTGACGGCCTGCCGCGAGCGGGGCCTGCCGCTGCTGCGGGTGCCGGTCGAGGTGTCGTTCGGCGCGATCACCGAACTCGTCGCCAGGCGGCTCGCCGGCGCCAGGGCCGGAGATCTGCGCGGCGAGCTCGGCCGCCGCCGGCGGATCGTCGCGGCCGTGGCCGAGGGGGCGGAGCTGGCGGAGCTGTTCACGCTGATCGAGAGCGAGCTGGGCGTCGTCGCGGCGGTGATCTCCGCGGCGGGCTCGGTGATCGCGGGAGATCTCCCCGAGGCCAGGGCCGTACGGCTGGCGCGCGCCTATCTGGGCGCGGTCCGGCTGCCGGCGGTCGTGCGGGACGACGGGACGTTCACGCTGTTCGCGGTGGACCGGTCGCACCGGGCCGCAGGGTGGGCGCTGGTCTGCCGGGGCGAGCTCGACGCCGAGATCGGCTTCGAACTGGCGTCGTGTGTGGCGATGGCCCGGACCCGGACCGAGGAGGGCCGCCGGGTCGAGCGGCGGCTGGCCGAGGAGCTCGTCGAGCTCGCGTGGGCCGGAGGTGAGCCGGCCGAGCTGTCGGCCAGACTGCGTACCTGCGGCATCGACGTGGCCGAGCCGTACGTCGTGGTGACGGCCACGGCAGGGGCGGGACGGCAGGCCGGGGCGGGCGGCGGCCGTGATCCGGCCCTGCTCGGCGGCCGGGTGGTGGAGGAACTGCTGGACCGGCGGGTGGTCGCGGTGGCCCGCGCCGAGCCGGGGGAGTCCGTCGCGCTGGTTCCGTTACGGGAGACCACCGCGGACGAGCTGGCGGGGCGGCTGCGCGAGCGCACGGCACTGCTGGCGGCCGGGCTGCCCGACGTCACGGTGGCCGTCGGCGTGAGCAGCGCGCTGACCGGCGCGCACGCGATCCGCGGCGGGCTGGAGGAGGCCGGGCACGCCAGGCGGATGGCCGAGGCACGCGGCGGGGGAGTGGCCACCAGCGACGAGATCTACACGCATGCGCTGCTGCTGGCGACCGTGCCCGGCGACATCCGCCGGTCGTTCGCGGAACGGCTGCTCGGCCCGCTGATCGACTACGACCGGCGGCACGGCGCCGAGATGGTGCGGACCCTGGAGGTGTTCCTGGACTGCGCGGGGTCGTGGAACGGCTGCGCCGAGCGGCTGCACGTGCATGTCAACACGGTCCGCTATCGGATCCGCCGGATCGAGGAGCTCACCGGCAAGGACCTGTCATCGATGGCCGACCGCATCGACCTCTTCCTCGCCCTGAGCGCCGGCCGCTAGCTCGGCCTTGATGGCGGCCAGCTCCCGGGCCGCCGATTCCTCCCAGCGCCTGTCACCGACCGCGTGCGCGACCGCCGCCGCCTCCTCGGCGTAGGCCAGCGCGCTCTCCAACCGGCCCAGCATCCGGTTCGCCATGGCGAGCTGAGCCAGACACTGCGGCATGGCGTCGTGGTTCCTGATCTCCCGGTCGATGGCGAACGACTCCTCGAGCAGGGTCTTCGCGGCCAGCGGATCGTTCTGGTCGAGGCGGATCTCGGCCAGGTAGCGCAGCGCGTGCGACACGTGGAACAGGTCTCCCGCCGCTCGCGCCAGCGAGATCTTCTCGTCGAGCACGGCGGTGGCCGCGGCCAGATCCCCCAGACCCCGGTAGGCCGAGCCGAGCATGGCCAGCGCGTGCCGTTCCCCCACGTCCGTGCCGATCTCCCGGGCGATCGACAGCTGGATCCGCGCGCAGCCGAGAGCGTCCGCGTACCGCTCCAGGCAGAGGTAGGTGACACTCAGGTTGCCGAGCGCCCGCATCTCCTCGAACCGGTTTCGCCGTCCGCGCCGGAGTTCCAGCTCGGCCTGCTGGTGGGGCAACGCCTCGTCGGCGCGACCCATGCGGGCCAGCGACATGGCGACGTAGCCGTGCGCCAGCGCGGTCACCTCCCGGTCGCCGAGGCGCTGCCCCGCGTCGAGGGCCTGCTGGTTGATCCGCAGGTTCTCGATTCGATGACCCATGCGATACAGGTGCCACATCAGCGAGAAGCCCACGTACGCGCCCAGACGGGCGAGGTCGTCGTCCGCCGACGCCATGGCCTGGGAAGCGGCGGCCAGGATGTTCGCCCGCTCGCGCTCCAGCCAGCCGTGGCCGTCCTGGTCGTCGGTCAGCGGGGCCGGCGACGCCTCGTCTCCGGGCCAGGGCGGCTGGACGCGGTGAGGGTCCACCAACCGGGTGGCGAGACGCGCGGTCGAGCCGTACATCCGAAGCGCCCGATCGAGGGACTCCGATCGGACCTGCCGCGTCAGATGCTCCTCAGCCAGTTCCATCGCGAAGAGCCGCACCAGATCGTGCAGTTGGAAGCGCCCGAACTCCCGCGACTCGATCAGATGTGCGTCCGTCAGGCGTTCCAGCGCCCGCTCGGCGAGTTCGACGGGGACCTCGACGAGCGCGGCGACCACGTGCGCCGTCACATCCGGCACATGGAGGACGCCCAGGTGACACAGGATCCGGGCGGCCAGGCGGTCGAGCGGGCGCGTGCTGCGCGAGAGGGCGTCGTGGCTCAGCTCAAGGCTCGATCGTACGGCGATGTCGCCCGACTCCAGCTCGTGCAGGATCCGTCCCCGGTCCTCCAGCCGCTCGACCAGGTGCCGCACACCCCAGTGCGGCCGGTCCATCAGGCGTGCCGCGGCCAGTCGCAGGGCCAGCGGCAGGCCGTCGCACAGGTCGACCAGCCTGGCCGCGGCGGCCGGTCCGGCCGCGACCCGTTCCGCGCCGATCAGCTTGGCGAGCATGGTGACCGCCTCCGAGCGGGCCATCATGCCGAGGCACAACTGGACGCAGTTGTCGACGGTGGCGAACGACTCACGGCTCGTGATGAGGACCGCGTTGCCCGACGGCAGATCCAGCAGCGGGCGCACCTGGTCGGGACCGGAGGCGTCGTCCAGCACGGCGAGGACACGGCGCCCCGCGAGCCTGTCTCGCAGCATGGCCGCGGCCTCGCCGACGTCATGCGGCACCGCCTCGGCGAACACGCCGAGCGCGCGCAGGAATCTGCCGAGCACGTCGATCGGCTTCAGCCGCTCGACACCCGGTGTCGCGCCGAGCAGGTTGGCGTAGAGCAGGCCGTCGGGAAAATGATCGCTCACGGCGTGGGCGGCCTGTACGGCCAGGGCCGACTTGCCCGCCCCGGCCGGACCGGTGATGACGACGGTGGCCTTCGGCGGGCCGCCGGACCAGGGGGCGAGCAACGATCGCAGCCGCACCGACTCGTCGGTCCGGCCCACGAAACCGTCCACGGCCCGCGGCAGCTGACGCGGCACCGGCACCGGCGCCTGCGGATCAGCCGCCGGAGAAGGCGCCGAAGGGGGCGCGGGGACGAGCCGTCTCGGCCCGTGATCGAGGTCGGCCGGCTCGGGGGCCGACTCCGGGTCCAGGGCAGACTCCAGGGCCGGATCACCGCGCAGGATCGCCTCGTAACACCGCTGCAGGCTCTCACCCGGACCCACTCCGAGCCGCTCGGCGAGGAGGCGGCGGATGTCCAGGTACGCGTCCAGCGCGTCGGCCTGCCGGCCGCAGCGGTGGAGCGCCAGCATCAGCAGTTCCCGGGCCCGTTGCCGGAGGGGGTGTTCGCGGATCAGGTCGTGGAGCGCCGCGAGCGCATCCTGATGGCGTCTCAATCCGAGGAGGACGCGGGCGCGTTCCTCTACCGTGGTAAGGCGCAGTTCCTCAAGACGGGCACGCTCCATTTCCGCGAACGGGCCGGGGATTCCCGACAGCGCCCGGCCGGTCCACAGTTCCAGTGCCGCGTCCAATTCCCTCAACGAGTCCTGACGGGCGCCATTCGCCAGCAGCCGGCGGGCCGCGGCCGTCCGATGCTCGAACTCCCCGGCGTCGACCCGAACCCGCCCGCGTGGCAGCGCATATCCTCCCGATCTGTTCACAAGCAGCGTGAAAGGCCCACGCGGCCCCAGGTCGGGCTCCAGTTCCCGCCGTAGCCCCGCGACGTAGGTGTAGATGCTCTGCCGCGCCGTTTTCGGTGGCGTCTCCCCCCACAACCCCCTGATCAGGGTTTCCTGCGTCACCACCTGGCCCGGGCGGGCGGCCAGGATGCACAGGGTGGCCCGCTGCAGTGGCGGTCCGAGGTCGAGTCGATGCCGCCGGCGCCAGGCCGCAACGGGGCCGAGCAGCTGGAAACGGCATTCGGAATGCTGGGAATCTCCGTGCTCACCAGCTATATCCATGCGCCTGCGGATCTCCACATGAGGTGTGCGGCACCCGGTAAGGGGCGGGTGTCCATGGTCGTACTTGCCATAGAGATAACGTCAATTGGTGCAGAGTTACCCTGTTCGGAAACTCTAGGGCCCATCTAGATTCGCGGTGACGTCGACCTTGACATCGAGCTGACCGCGCCGAACCGGCATAGTAAACGTGATCATACGGGAAAAACCCGGATGGACTGCACGGTCCCCGTAGATGCCGACGCGCGGCGGGTGACCCCGCTTCCCTCGATCGTGCCGCGATGGGGGAGCGGCTGAGCGATGGAAGCGGGGTGTCTTCTTACGCCCCCTGTGGGGCTTGTGCCGTCAGCAGCAGTCGTAGCTGAAGTAGCTGACCGATGGCGTGGCGGCGTTGGCGGCCGTAACATTGCCTGCAACGACCAGACCGGCCGACATCAGGGCGGTCAGGACGAGTAACGCAAGGCGGCGCATGTGGGTCTCCTTCGTGACGGATCAATGGCCGGGTCTATATTCTCTCTAGAGGTGCACGTGACCAGTCAAGGTTTGGTCGGTGAGCGGATCAAGATGATCCGCCGGCAGCGGGGTCTGTCACAGGCGCAGCTCGCTCATCCCGAGTTGTCCGACAGCTACGTCTCCCTGATCGAGAGCGGGAAGCGGACGCCGACTCCCGCCGTCCTGGAGTTGCTCGCCCAGAAGCTGGACTGCTCGCTCACCTTCCTGGTCAACGGGGTCACCGCCGAGCAGATGGAAGACCTCGAGCTGGGGCTTCGCTTCGCCCGCCTCGCCCTGGAGAACGGGGAGGTCGCCGAGGCCAGGCGCCGATACGCGGAGCTGCTAGAAGACAACAACCTGGCGGGTCTGGCCTCGCTGCGGCAGGACGCGCGGTACGGCTACGCACTGGCCGTCGAGGCCTGCGGGGACCTGCCTGAGGCGATATCCGTGCTGAACACGCTACGCGAGGTCGACACCGAGGGACAGTCGCCCGAACGCCGCACGCAGATCGCCCTGGCGCTGTGCCGCTGCCATCGCAACTCCGGCGACTTCGCGACGGCGGTGCGGATCGGCGAGGAGACGCTCGGGCTGGCGTCCGCCCAGCCCTCCTGGAACGACGATCTGATCGAGCTCGGCTCGACGCTTCTGTCGGTCTACTACGAGCGGGGAGACCTGCTCCGCGCCAGGCAGTTCGCCGCCGAGCTGCTGGCGGCGGCCGAGCAACTCGGCACGCCCCGTGCCATCGTGGCCGCGTGCTGGAACGCCGCGCGGACCGCCGAGCTGGTCGGCGCCGATGAGGAGGCCATGCCTCTCATGGAACGCGCGATGGCCATCCAGTCGGAGAACGGTGAGCCGCGCAACCTCGCCAGGCTCCGCGGCGCCTATGCCACCCTCCTGCTCCGCGCGCGCCCGGACGAGGCCCTCACCGCCCGCGATCTGCTGGTGCGGGTGCTGCACGGCGTGAAGGAGTCCGCTGCCTCGCGCGGGGAGGTCCCGCTGACGCTGCTCCACCTCGCGCGCGCCGAGATGGCGCTCGGCCATCTGGACGAGGCGGCCGAGCACGCCCAGGCGGCGCTCGACCTGGCGGCCGAGGGGACGAACCGGGCCGTGCTCACCGACGCGCACCTGGTGCTCGGCCAGGCGCATTGGATGCGGCATCAGGACGAGGATGCGACCACGGAGCTGAACGCGGCCGTGCGGAAGCTGGAGGACGTGCCGCAGACGCGCAAGACGGCCGAGAACTGGCTGGCCGTGGCGGAGATACACGATCGCGTCGGCGATCGCGGCCGCAGCATCGAGGCCTACCACCGGGCGCTTGCCTGCGCGGGGCTCTGATCCGACCGGCTACCCGGCTCGGTAGCCTAGAGGTGCCATGAGAAAATACTCGTTCGCCTCCGTCGCCGCACTGATCGTGACGCTCATGCTGGGGGTGGTGTTCGCCCTCCCGGCACGGGCCCACGCCTCACTCAAGAGCAGCGATCCGGCGAAGAACGCCCAGGTCCAGACCCTGAGCAAGGTCACCCTGGAGTTCACCGAGTCTGTGCGGTTCCCCGTCGTGGTCGTACAGGGCCCGGGCGGCAAGCGGTATGAGAGCGGCACCCCCGTGGTCGACGGGCCGAAGATCGTCCAGGCGGTCGTGCCGTCGGTGCCCGCCGGCGCGTACACGATCGCCTGGCGGGTCGTCTCCTCCGACGGACACCCGGTGGAGGGGGAGATCCCCTTCACCGTGGTCGGTTCACCGGACGCCCCGGCCACCGAGGCCACTCCGGGTTCTGAGGCGACTCCGGGTTCTCAGGCGTCTTCGGGGGCCGACGGCTCCCAGGAGGTCGAGGGCGGGCAGGCCGCCGGAGATTCCCAGGGCGGCTCCGGCGACGCCGCCGCGACGGACACGGCGGCGGCTCAGGACGGCCAGGCGAGCATCCCCGGCTGGGCCTGGGCCGTGGTCTTCGGGATCGCCGGGGTCGGCATCGGGTTGTACCTCAGCCTGCGGAAGAAGTCGTGAACCGGGCGGCGCGCCTGACCGTCGCCGCGCTGTGCGCGGCGGCCGGCGCCCTGGCGATCGCGATGATCGTCAGCGGCGCGGCCACGCCGCGGATCATTCCCGGACTGCCCGACCAGGGCATGTTCACCCGGTGGATGCTGCCCATCTCGAAGCTCACCGTGGACGTCTCCGGGGTGCTGACGGTGGGGCTGCTGGCCGCCGCCGCGACCTTCCTGCCCAGTGACAAGGGCCTGCTCGGCGAGGCCGCGCAGACCTATGTCAGGGCCGCGTCGTGGACCGCGCTCGCCTGGGCGGCGGGTGCGGCCGGCGCGCTGGTCTTCGGCGCGTCGGACACGTTCGGCCAGCCGGTCGGCGAGATCCTCGACGGCACCATGTTGACCAGCTACGCGAGCCAGACTTCGCAGGGTGTCGCGCTCACGCTGGTGGTGCTGTTCGCCGTCGCCATCGCCCTGTTCTCCCGGGGTGCGATCACCGCCGGCGCCGCCGCAGGGCTGCTGGTGTTCTCGCTGGTCACGCTCCTGCCGCCGCCGCTCACCGGTCACTCGGCCTCCTCGCCCAACCACGGGCTCGCCATCACCTCGGTCGCGTTCCACGTGCTGTTCCTCGCGCTGTGGGTGGGCGGGCTGGGCGTGCTGTGCGTGCACGGACTACGCGGACAGAGCCACCTCGGCGTCGCGGCCGACCGCTTCTCCCGCATGGCGTTATGGTGCTTCATCGGCGTGGGCGTGTCCGGCGTCGCCGGAACGGCCGCCCGGCTCGAATCGGTCGGCGCGCTGTTCACCTCGGCGTACGGCCTGCTCCTCGTGGCCAAGACGGTCGCGTTCTTCGTGCTCGGGTTCATGGGATGGCGCCACCGCGCCAGGACGCTGCCCCGGCTGACGTCCGGGAAGCCGAACGCGTTCCTGCAGCTCGCGCTCGGCGAGGTCCTGCTGATGGCGGTCACGATCGGCCTCGCCGTGACGCTGTCGCGCACCCCGCCGCCGCCCGTCGACGTGCCCCTGGACCGCGCGTTCCAGCTGCTCGGCTACCTGGTGCCGCCCCCGGTGACGCTGGGCAACCTGCTGACGCTGTGGTGGTTCGACCTGTTCTTCGCCACGCTCGCCGCCGTGCTCACCGGACTGTACGGCGCGGGCGTCGTACGCCTGCTGCGCCGGGGTGACCGCTGGCCGTGGGGACGTACGGCGAGCTGGCTCATCGGCATCGTGATCATGGTGCTGACCACGCAGAGCGGGGTGGCCCGCTACGGGCCCGTGCTGTTCAGCGTGCACATGACCGAGCACATGATCCTCGCGATGCTGGTTCCGATCTTCCTGGTGCTCGGCGCGCCGGTCACGCTCGCGCTGCGCGCGCTCAAGCCGGCCGTACGGCGCGGCGACCGGGGACCGCGCGAGTGGCTCACGGTGATCCTGCACAGCCGGGTCGTGAAGTTCTACACCCATCCCGCCATCGCGACGGCGATCTTCGTGGCGTCCATGTTCGCGCTCTACTTCACTCCGCTGTTCAGCTCGGCGATGAAGGAGCACATCGGGCACCTCGCGATGATGGTGCACTTCCTGCTCAGCGGCTGCCTGTTCTTCTGGGTGATCATCGGCGTCGATCCCGCGCCGAACAAGCTGCCCCACTTCGGGCGGCTGCTGCTGCTCATGGTCACGATGCCGTTCCACGCGTTCTTCGGGATCGCCGTGATGAGCATGGGCACCGTTCTGGCCGCCGACTACTACGATCAGCTCGGCCGCACCTGGGGGGCGTCCTCGCTGGCCGACCAGTCGACCGGCGGGGCGATCGCCTGGGCCTTCGGCGAGATCCCGACCCTGATCGTGCTGCTGGCTCTCGGCGTCCAGTGGTGGCGGGCGGACGATCGCACGGCTCGCCGGGCCGACCGGCGGGCCGACGCCATCGCAGCGAAGACCGGCGGCACCGGTAACGCGGAACTCGACGCCTACAACGACTACCTGGCCGAGCTGAACAAGCGAGACGCGGCAGCGGGGCAGTAGGTCGCCGCCACTCCGAGTGGCACTACCCCAGAATGGGAATCACGTAATCTCAGGGAGTGTTCGCAGAACACGACCTGGAGGCCCGCATCCGGTCGGGAGGGTCGACGGTGTCCAAGGAAGTTCGCCTACGCGAAGGCGAGGGATTCAGCCAGGATCTGGAGGACTATCTCTCCGACTGGATGGACAGGTCCGGCATAACGGTCGAAGTGTGGGCCCTGCCCGGACGGACGGTGGACGTCGATCTCGCCCGGGCCGTGTACGACACCCTCGTCGAGGCCCTGGCCAACGTGGAACGGCACAGCGGAGCCACGCATGTGTCGATCGCCGTCACCGTGGGCGCGAGCGGCCTGCGGATGACCGTCAGCGACGATGGCGCCGGGTTCGTGATCGATCAGGCCGGGCGGTACGGCGGCCGCGGTTTGGCCGCCATGCGCGCGAGGTTCACCGAGGTCGGCGGCAGGCTGACGATCAACAGCGTCCCCGGTGGCGGCACCACGGTCACCGGGGTGATCCCCGTCAGGGGAGCGTGAGGATCTCGTGGCCTGACTCGGTGACCAGGATCGTGTGCTCGAACTGGGCGGTGCGCTTGCGGTCCTTGGTCACGGCCGTCCACTGATCGGGCCAGATCTCGTATTCGATGGTGCCCAGCGTGAGCATCGGCTCGATCGTGAACGTCATCCCCGGCACCATGGTCACCGACAGCGAGGGATCGTCGTAGTGCGGGACGATCAGCCCGGAGTGGAACGCGGCGCCGATGCCGTGGCCGGTGAAGTCGCGGACCACGCCGTAGCCGAAGCGCTTGGCGTAGGCCTCGATCACCCGGCCGACGACGTTGAGCTGCCGACCTGGCGCGACGGCCTTGATCGCCCGCATCATCGCCGTGCGGGTCCGCTCGACCAGCAGCCGGGACTCCTCGTCGACCTCGCCCACGAGGAAGGTCGCGTCGGTGTCGCCGTGCACCCCGCCGATGTAGGCGGTGATGTCCACGTTGACGATGTCGCCGTCGCGCAGCACGGTGTCGTCCGGGATCCCATGGCAGATCACCTCGTTGATCGAGGTGCACAGCGACTTCGGATAGCCGCGGTAGCCCAGCGTCGAGGGGTAGGCGCCGTGGTCGCAGAGGAACTCGTGACCGATCCGGTCGAGCTCGTCGGTGGTCACGCCGGGTGCGACGTGCCTGCCGACCTCCTCCAGGGCCTGGCCGGCGATCCGCCCGGCGATCCGCATCTTCTCGATGGTCTCGGCGGTCTGGACGTCGCTGTCGCCTCGCTTCGGTTCGGCCTTCCCCACGTACTCCGGACGGGCGATGTGGGCGGGGACCTTGCGGGTGGGCGAGATGCGCCCAGGGCGGAGCAGCGTCGTCATGCCGACAAGTCTAGTTGCGCCGCCAGGGGGCACGATTAAGGCGTGAGCGATCAATGGTGGTTCTGCCTGAAGCACATGCGGGTCGAGCCGGAGAAAGGCTGCCCCAACAAGGACCGGCTCGGCCCCTACGAGTCGGAGGAGGTCGCCGCCCAGGCCATGCAGCGGGCGGCGGAGCGCAACAAGGCCTGGGCCGAGCAGGACAGGGAGTGGGAAGAGGACTGACCGATCACAGGCCGGGCCGCCTCGCCGCGCGCCCGGCCATGACCCGGCCGATGGTGATGACCCCGACCCCGCTCCACACCATGTTGAGGATCGCGGACGGCCAGGCCGAATGGTACGCACTGTTGATCATCAATGCGATCCCGCCGCCGAAGTTGAGCAGTTGGTACGGCAGCCCGTCCCCGGACAGTTTCCGCGCCGACACCATCATGTAGCCGCACAGGAGCACCACGGCGCCGATCATGCCGATGATCGTGATGAGGGTGGACATCGTCATGCTCCCTCACTCGCTCGCTCAATCGTTCACCCGCGGCCCGCTGATCCGGTCGGCGAGCCGCGCGAGCCGTTCCCGCAGACCGAGCCGCCGGGTCTCCCCGGCGGCGGCGCTCACCAGATGCTGGGCGCCGTCGAAGCTGAGCGGGGCGCCCTCCCCCGGCACGGCGATCGCGTCATGGGCCAGCGACTCGAGCTCGGGATCGCCGCCGTCGAGGGCGAGGATCGTCGCGCCGGTGCGGCGCGCGTCGTCGACCCGCTCGAGCAGCGGCACCGGGGCCTGCCGTTCAGTGACCACGAAGAGAGTCTCCCCACGCCGGGCGTCCCGCAAGCGGTCCAGTCCGATGCGCAGGTGAGACGGTGCGTTCAGGGGCGGTGCCCAGCGTACGAGGGTGGGCGCGAGCTGGGGGAGTCCGGACAGCCTGGCCTCGTCGTCGAGATGGGCGGTGACGTGCCAGGGCTCCTCGTCGGGGGAGCCGACGACGAGCAGCCCGCCGGGTGACCGGGTGGCCCGGAGCGCCAGCCCCAGTTCGCGGGTGCGTTCCACCCAGCCCGAGCCGGCGAGCACCTCGCGTAGCAGGCTCACGGATGCGGCGTCCATGCCGCAATGGTGCCTGACACCGCCGCGTGAAGTCTCGGCAATTCGGTTCTTGACAAGGTGTTGACTCGAAGTAACGATCGGCCCAAAGGCGCGTCGTCGAACAGTAATCGAGTTGCCGGAAGGCGGGCACATGAACCTTCGCGTTCGCGCCATCATGTCGACGATCGGGGCACTTCTGCTCCTGCCGGTCCTTTTCGGCCCGAAGGCGGGCGGCGTCGCCCGGGCCGACGCGGCCGGCGACGTGGTGGAGGCCGTTCCCACCACCGTCTACCTCGCGCCGGGGAAGCTCCTGGAGGCGCCGGTCAGGGCCTGGCACCTGCGCTACCGGTCCACCTCGGCGACCGGCACGGCCGACGTCGTCTCCGGCACACTGCTGGTGCCCGGGTCCGCCTACCGGGTCGGAAAGCGGCCGATCGTCGGATACGCGGTGGGCACCCATGGGCTGGGCGACGAGTGCGCGCCCTCGGCGGCCATGGCGCGTGGCACCGAGGCCGAGCTCGCGATCATCAGCCTGATGCTGCTCAAGGGCTGGGCGGTGGCGGTGACCGACTACGAGGGGCTCGGCACGCCGGGTGACCACACGTACATGGTGGGCGTGTCCCAGGGCCACGCCGTGCTTGACTCGATCAGGGCGGCGATGAGGGTGCCGGAAGCGGGCCTGTCCGACAGCGCCCCCGTCGTGGTGATGGGCTATTCCCAGGGCGGCTCCTCGGCCGGCTGGGCGGCGCAGCTCCAGCCGTCCTACGCGCCGGAGCTGCGGCTCAAGGGCGTCGCCGCGGGCGGCGTCCCCGCGGATCTGCAGGCCGTCGGCGAGCATCTCGACGGCACCCCCGACTTCGGGCTCGCCGCGGCGGCGGGCGCCGGGCTCGACGCCGCCTACCCCGAGCTGTCGCTGGACGGCCACCTCACCCCCGAGGGGGCGGCGCTGTTCGCCGACGCCCGCGACGACTGTGTCGCCGACCTGCGCGACAAGCTCGCCGGACGCCGCCTCGCCGAGCTGACGACGACCGACGTCATGCACCGGCCGGAGTGGCAGGCGCGCCTCCTGGAGAACCGGCTGGGCGCGACCACACCCCGGGTGCCGCTGTTCCTCTACCACGCCAAGGGCGACGAGATCATTCCGTACGGCGTGGGCCGGACGCTGCGCGACGAGTACTGCGCCGGCGGCGCGAAGGTGCTGTGGACCGGACTGCCCGCCGGGAGCCACGTCCTGGGCGCGGTCGAGGGCGCGCCGCTGGCGGTCGCCTGGCTGGCCTCGCGCGTTCTCGGCCTCCCGGTGGTAAGCAACTGCTAGCGGACTGGCATCATCTGGCTCATGGGTGAGCACAGAATCGACCTGCCCGACGTCGACGGGCTGATCATCGGCATCCTCGGCGGGACCGGCGACCAGGGAAAGGGCCTGGCGCGCCGGTTCTCGCTGGCCGGTCACACCGTACTGATCGGCTCGCGTAACGCGGAGCGGGCCGAGGCGGCGGCACGCGGCGTCGCCGCTCCGGGGACGCGCACGCGGGGCGCCGAGAACGCCGCGGTCGCGGCCGAGGCCGACATCGTGATCGTCGCCGTGCCCTGGGACGGCCACCGGGCGCTGCTGGAGTCCCTGCGCGACGAGCTCTCCGGCAAGATCGTGGTCGACTGCGTGAACCCCCTCGGCTTCGACAAGCGGGGGGCCTACGCCCTGCCTGTCGAGGAGGGCAGCGCGGCACAGCAGGCGGCGGCGGTGCTGACCGGCAGCCGCGTCGTCGCGGCCTTCCACCACGTGTCCGCGGTGCTGCTGCTCGACCCGGAGGTCGACCGGATCGACCTGGACGTGCTCGTGCTCGGCGACGACCGCGAGGCGACCGACATCGTGCGGGCGCTCGCCGGGCGCATCCCCGGATTCCGCGGCGTGTACGGGGGCCGCCTGCGCAACGCTCACCAGGTGGAGGCGCTGACCGCGAACCTGATCTCGATCAACCGGCGTTACAAGGCGCACGCCGGCATCCGGATCACCGACGTTTAGCGCGGCGAAGGGCCGGTCGCTCCACCAGCGGACGCGCCGGGGGGAGGCTCCGGTCCGCTGCGCGTGACTTCGCTCGCGGTCCTCGCTTCCTCCCGCTCCGCTCCCTTGAGCGCGGGGCCTAGCCTTGTCGGCATGAGCTCTCTTCATCCCGAGACGCGGGCCGTCCATCTCCCCCGGCCCGACCTGAACGGCAGCACGCCGATCTCTCCGCCGATCTACCAGACGTCGGGATTCTCCTTCGACGATCCGGAGGTGTTCGCCGACGGGATGAGCCGCCCCGACGGTGCTTTCACCTACGGCAGGCACTCCAACCCCACGGTGCGGGCGATGGAGGACGCCGTCGCCGGTCTGGAGGGCGGTGCGGGCGCCGTCGCGACCGGTTCGGGGATGGGTGCGATCAGCTCGGTGCTGCTCGGCCTGCTCAAGCCGGGCGACCACGTGATCGCGCAGCGGGCGTTGTACGGCGGCACCGCCCAGCTGCTCGCCGACCTGGCGGCGCGATTCGCCGTCGAGATCACCTACGTGCCGGAGGACGATCCGGCGGCGGTGCTCGCTGCCGTACGGCCCGCCAGCCGGCTGCTCTATCTGGAGACGATCGCGAACCCGATGACGCAGGTCGCCGACCTGCCGGGGATGTGCGGGGCGGCGCGCGAGGCGGGGCTCGTCACGGTCGTGGACAACACCTTCGCCTCGCCCGTGCTGTGCCGTCCGATCGAGCACGGGGCCGACGTGGTCGTCCACTCGGCCACCAAGTATCTGTCCGGCCACTCCGACGTCCTGGCCGGCGTCGCGGTCTTCGCCTCGGCCGAGCTGCACCGCCGGGTCTGGTCCTACGCCGTGGAGGTCGGCGCGACGGCCGATCCGTTCGCGGCCTGGCTGGTGCTGCGCGGCATCCAGACGCTGCCGCTGCGCATGGCGCGGCACTGCGCCAACACGCGGGCGCTGGCCACCCGGCTCGCCGGGCATCCCGCCGTCACCGCCGTGCACTGGCCCGGTCTGCCGTCCCACCCTTCGTACGACCTGGCCGCCAAGCTGCTGCCCGACTTCGGCGGGGTCTTCTCGTTCGACCTGACCGTCGGGCGCGAGGCCGGCGAGGCGTTCATGCGTGCCGTACGGCTGGCCCGGCTGGCGCCGTCGCTCGGCGGCGTCGAGACGCTGGTCATGCATCCGGCGACGACGTCGCACCGGTCGCTCGGCCCCGCCGAGCTGGCCGCGGCGGGGATCGGGCAGGGGACGGTACGGGTCGCCGTGGGCATCGAGCACCCGGACGACCTGTGGGCCGACTTCGCGCAGGCTCTCGGCGGGGGTGCGGCGTGAGTGCGGCGATCGTGGGGCGCGCGGAGGCGGAGAAGGCGGCGGCGCGCATCGGCGGGCATGTCCGCCGGACGCCGGTCGCCCAGGCCGGGCCCGGCCTCCTACTCAAGCTCGAGGGCATGCAGCATTCCGGCTCGTTCAAGGTGCGCGGGGCGTTCAACCGGATCCTGTCCGTGATGGAGGCGGGCCCGCTTCCGGAGGCCGGCGTCATCGCCGCCAGCGGCGGCAATCACGGGATGGCCGTCGCGTACGCCGCGCGGGCGCTCGGCGTCCCCGCGGAGATCTTCGTGCCGGAGGTGTGCGCGCCGGTGAAGGTCGAGGGCCTGCGGCGGCTCGGCGCCCGGGTCGTCCAGACCGGGGCGATCTACGCCGAGGCCTACGAGGCGTCGCGGAAACGCGCGGCCGAGACCGGCGCGCTGGACATCCACGCCTACGATCAGCCCGAGGTGGTGGCCGGGCAGGGCACGGTCGCCGTCGAGCTGCTCGAACAGGCGGCGAAGCTCGACAGTGACAGTGACAGCGACGGTGAGAGTGCCGGTGCCGTGCACGACCACGCGCCGATCGACACCGTGCTGGTGGCCGTCGGCGGCGGCGGACTGGTGTCGGGCATCGTGGCGGCGCTGGACGGGCGGGCCGAGGTGGTGGCGGTCGAGCCGGAGCGGATCCCCACGCTGCACCGTGCGCTGGCGGCCGGGGAGCCGGTCGAGGTGGAGGTGAGCGGCGTGGGCGCGGACGCGCTGGGCGCGAGCCGGATCGGCGGGCTCGCGATGGAGATCGTCCCCGGACGTCTGTCCAGCGTCCTGGTGACCGACGAGGCCATCGTGGCGGCGCGGCACGCCCTGTGGCGGGACCACCGCGTAGCGGCCGAGTACGCCGGGGCCACCGCGCTGGCCGCACTGCGCTCTGGCGCGTACGTGCCCCGGGAGGGCGAGCGGGTGGCCGTGATCGTGTGCGGTTCCAACACGGACCCGGCCACCCTGCTCGATCGGTGACGGCTCAGCGGTAGCTGTGCTCGGGGGTCGGGAATGCGCCGGAGACGACCTCGTCGGCGTACGCACGCACCGCCCGGTCCATCTCCCCGGCCAGGTCGAAGTACTTCTTGACGAACTTCGCCGGCCGCGGGGTGAGGCCCATGAGGTCCTGCCAGACGAGGACCTGGGCGTCGGTGTAGGGCCCCGCCCCGATGCCCACCGTGGGGATGCTCAGCGAGGTGGTGACCCGGTGGGCCAGGTCGGTCGGCACGCACTCGAGCACGAGGGCGAAGGCGCCCGCGTGCTCGAGTGCCTTGGCGTCGGCCATGAGCTCGTCACCGGCCTGGCCGCGGCCCTGCACGCGGTAGCCGCCGAGCGTGTTGACCGACTGCGGGGTCAGGCCGAGGTGGGCCATGACCGGGATGCCGGCCGAGACGAGCAGCTCCACCTGGGGGAGCACCCGGTGGCCGCCCTCCAGCTTGACCGCGTGCGCGCCGGCCTCCTTCATGAACCGGGCGGCCGTCTCCAGGGCCTGCTGGGGCGAGGACTGGTAGGAGCCGAACGGCAGGTCGGCGACGACCATCGCGCGTGACGAGCCGCGTACGACGGCGGCGGTGAGCGGGATCAGGTCGTCGACGGTGACGGGCAGCGTCGAGTCGTAGCCGTAGACGACCATCGCGGCCGAGTCGCCCACGAGCATCACCGGGATGCCCGCCTCGTCGAACACCCTGGCGGTCATCGCGTCGTACGCGGTGACCATGGGCCACTTCTCGTGCCGTTCCTTGGCCGCCGCGATGTCGCGGACCGTGACCCTGCGCTTCGACGCGCCCCCGTAAAGGGCGGCGGGCGGGCTGGAAACGGCGGGAGCAGCGGAAACTGCGGTTTCAGAGGACATGGTTACCTCCAGGCCTCGTGGCGCCCCTGTGGCGTCCCCGGACAGTCAGATCATTGCATGTCGGCTATGGATACAACACCCCCCGGCGTGACCGGATTGTCGGCTCCGCAGGGCACAATTCCCGCGGAGGTAAGTAATCAGCATGGCAATAGAACCTTACCGGCGGGTGCTGGCGCTGCCCGGCGTGCGCACACTGCTGCTGGTCGGCCTGGCCGCCAGGATCCCGCTGACCGGCACGGGCATGACGCTCACGCTGCATGTGCTCAACACCCAGCGGCTGGGGTTCTTCCAGGCCGGCCTCGTCGGCGCGATGAGCATGCTGGGGGCGGCGGCGGGCTCGCCGCTCGCCGGCCGGTTCGTCGACCGGCACGGCCTGCGGCCGGTGCTGGCCGTCACCACGCTCGCCCAGCTGTGCTTCTGGTGCACCGCCCCGGCCCTGCCGTTCCCCGCGCTGGTGACGGGCGCGCTGGTGGCCGGGGTGTTCAGCCAGCCCGTCTTCGGCGCGATCAGGCAGTGCCTGGCCGCGATGGTGCCGCCCGAGCGGCACCAGACCGGGTTCGCCCTCGACTCGATGGCCGTCGAGTTGTCGTACATGGTGGGCCCCGCCCTCGCCGTCGCGAGCGTGACCGCGTTCTCCAGCACCGCGACGATGTACGGGGTGGCGGCCGGCCTGGTCGGCTCGGGGGTGGGGCTTTACCTGCTGAACCCGCCCATCAGATCGCCGGAGGAGGCCGTCGCGGGGGAGGCGGCGGTGCCCGGGCGGCAGTGGCTCAGGCCTGGCCTGATCACGCTGCTCGGCGCGGTGTCCGCGCTGACGTTCGTGCTCACCGCGACCGAGCTGTCGGTGGTCGCGATGCTGAAGGCCGACGACGCGACCGCATGGACCGGCCTGGTGCTCGCCGTGTGGTGCGCCTACTCGCTGGTGGGCGGCTTCGTCTACGGAGGGCTGTCGCGGGGGCTGCCGCCGCTGGTGATGATGTGCGCGATGTGCGTGCTGACCGCGCCCGTCGGGTGGATCGGCGGGCCGTGGTGGTGGCTGTTCGCGACGCTGCTGCCGGCCGGGGTGCTGTGCGCCCCGGCGCTGTCCGCGACGGTCGACGCGGTGAACCGGCAGGTTCCCGCGGCCGCGCGGGGTGAGGCCATGGGCCTGCACGGCACGTTCCTGACCATCGGCGGGGCCTGCGCCGGCCCGGTGGCCGGCGGCCTCCTCGACGCGTACGGCCCGGCCTGGGCGCTGGCGGCGGCTGGGGTAGGTGGAACGGTGCTGGTCCTGATGGCGATGCCGTTCCAGCGGGGCCGGGCCGTGTCGGCGGATGGTCCACGGCATGCGGTGCCCAATTCTGAAACGGTCCCGTTGCGTATCGAATAGGGTTAGCGCTACGCTCCCGTTGCGAAACTCTCTCGTATCGAAATCTCGTACGCTCGTAAGGAAGTAACGGGGGTTACATGGACTCGCATACCGGGCACCCACGCCGATGGCGCATCCTCGGCGTGATGGTGTTCAGCCTGCTGGCCGTCGTGCTGGACAACACGATCCTCAACGTGGCGGTCAAGACGATCGCCGACCCGGTCCACGGCCTGGGCGCCACCCAGAGCGAGCTGGAGTGGGCGATGAACTCCTACACGCTCGTGTTCGCCGGTCTCCTGTTCACGTTCGGGGTGCTGGGGGACAGGTACGGCCGCAAGCGGATGCTCCTCGTCGGCATGGTGCTGTTCGGCCTCTCCTCGCTGGTCAGCGCGTACGCCCAGACGCCGACGCAGCTCATCGGGGCACGGGCGCTGATGGGCCTCGGCGGCGCGGCCATCATGCCCGCCACCCTGGCGATCATCTCGAACGTCTTCCCCTACCACGAGCGGGGCAGGGCCATCGGCATCTGGGCGGGCGGCGTCGGCATCGCCGTGGCGATCGGGCCGATCACCGGTGGTCTGCTGCTCGAGCACTTCTGGTGGGGCTCGGTCTTCCTGGTCAACGTCCCGATCGTGCTGGTCGCCGTGGCGTTGATCGCCGCGGTGGTGCCGGACTCCAGGGATCCCGACAAGTCCGGCCTCGACCCGGTCGGCGTGCTGCTGTCCATAGCCGGTCTGGTCAGCCTCGTCTACGGCATCGTCCGGATCAGCGATCTGGGCACGGTCGCCGACGTCTCGGTCATCGTCCCGTCGCTGGCGGGCCTGGCCGTTCTCGCGGTGTTCGTCTGGTACGAGCGGCGGATCGAGCACCCGGCCTTCGACGTGCGCCACTTCCGCAACCCGGCCTTCACGACCGCCATCTCCAGCGTCGGCCTGGTGTTCTTCGCGGCCATGGGCGTGATGTTCTTCATGGCCTTCTACTGGCAGATCGTCCGCGGCTACTCGCCGCTGGAGTCCGGCGCGCTGGTGCTGCCGTTCGCGATCGCCCAGCTGATCTTCGCGCCGCGCAGCGCGCGGGTGGTCGAGAAGTACGGCGCCAAGGCGGTGGGCACCGCCGCGATGGCGGTGATCACCCTGTGCCTCGCGGCGTACGCCCTGGTGACGGTGGACACCCCGATCTGGATGCTGCTGGCGCTCGGGTTCGTCCAGGGCACGGCGATGGCCAACCTCATGCCCCCGGCGACCACCGCCATCATGAACGCCCTCCCCAGGGAGAAGGCCGGTGTCGGGTCGTCGATGAGCAACGTCGTCCGGCAGGTCGGCGGCACGCTGGGCATCGCCGTACTGGGCGCTGCGCTGTCCGCGGTCTACCGGAACGACATGGAGGCCAGGGTGAGCGCCCTGCCCGAGCAGCTCCGCCACGCCGTGTCCGAGTCCATCTCGGGCGCCGCCGGCGTGGCCGGTCACCTCGGCCCGGACGGCGCGAGGCTGATGGACGCGGCCAACCGTGCGTTCGTCGAGGGCATCCACTGGGCCGCCCTCGGCTCTGCCGCCGTCGCCCTGATCGGCACCGTCGTGGTCGCCCGCTGGATGCCGGGCCGTACGGCTCCGGAGACGGCCGCGGAGACGGCTCCGGAGGCGGTGCCGCCGGTGGCGCCGAAGGCAGAGCGGCAAAAGGCCGTGGTTTGATGAGGACCTGGCGATAGTGTGAACGGGCGATGAAGATGCGGCAGACGGCTGAAGGCACGGCCCGTCCGGCGGGCCGCCCGCGCAGCGAGAAGGCGGAGAAGGCGATCGTCGACGCCACCCTCGATCTGCTGGGCGAGGGCATCGGCGTGGCGGAGCTGTCCATCGAGTCGATCGCGGCCCGCGCCGGCGTCGGGAAGACCACGATCTACCGGCGCTGGTCGAACAAGGAGGACCTCGTCGTCGACGCGCTGGCGACGCTCAAGCCGCCGATCCCGCCGCTGGCCGGCCTGTCGGTCCGGGACGACCTGGTGACCTATCTCCGGGTGCTCCGCGATGAGTCGTGCCACCAGCGCACCCGCTGCATCATGAACATCGCCATGAGCCACTCCGACCGGCACCCCCGCCTGGCCGAGCGGTTCCGGGAGGTCGCCCTCGAACCGCGCCGGGCCGCCCTGCGCGGCGTCCTGCGCCGGGGGATGGAGACCGGCGAGCTACGCGCCGACCTCGACGAGGAGATGGCGATGGCGATCCTCTCCGGCGCCATGATGTGGTACACGAGGTGGAACAGGTCCGGCCCCGAGCCCCCCGAGGACGTGGCCGAGCGCATAGTGGACGAGGCCCTGCTGGGGTTCCGCTCCCATTCCCCCGTCTCTTCCCCCGCCACACCCCCGCCCATGCCGTGATCTTGCAATTACTCGCACATATAGGCGCTGACCTGGCTGAACACCTCGGGTGATCTTGCACTTTCTCGCGAAGTACGGCTCTGACCTGCGGTGAAACGGTTCGTGATCTTGCACTGCTCGACATGCTGCAAGATCACGAACGTCGTATGCGCAGGTCACAGGGCAAGCCTGCGAGAAATTACAAGATCACGCCGGGGGATGGGTGTCACGCCACCGGTTGGTGATGGGCAGGCGGCGGTCCCGGCCGAAGTTCTTCGAGGTGATCTTGGGGCCCGGCGGGTACTGGCGGCGCTTGTACTCGGCCAGGTCGACCAGCCGGAGGATGCGCGTCACCAGCCCGGGGTCGTGGCCGGCCGCGACCAGCTCGTCGCGGCCCATGTCCCGCTCCACGTAGTCGCGCAGCAGCGGGTCGAGCACGTCGTACGGCGGCAGCGAGTCGGTGTCGAGCTGGTCGGGCCGCAGCTCGGCGCTCGGCTCCTTGGTGATCGAGTTCTCCGGGATCGGCGGGTCGCCCGGCTGTGCGTTGCGCCACTCGGCCAGCTTCCAGACCAGGCTCTTGAGCACATCCTTGATCGGCGCGAAGCCGCCGGCCGAGTCGCCGTACAGCGTGGAGTAGCCGGTGGCCAGCTCGCTCTTGTTGCCGGTCGTCAGCACCAGGTGCCCGTGCTCGTTGGACAGGCTCATCAGCAGCATTCCGCGCACCCGGGCCTGGAGGTTCTCGGCGGACAGGCCGCTCAGCTCGATCTCCTTCTCGAAGGCCGTGACGATGTCGGCGATCGGCACGACGCGTGCGTTCAGCCCCTGGCGGCGTACGAGCTCCTCGGCGTCGGTGATCGAGTGGTCGGAGGAGTAGCGCGACGGCATCAGCACCGCGTGGACCCGGGAGGGCCCGATCGCGTCGGCCGCGATCGTCGCGGTCAGCGCGGAGTCGATGCCGCCGGACAGCCCGAGGATGACCGAGCGGAAGCCGTTCTTGGCGACGTAGTCGCGCACCCCGAGGACGAGCGCCTGGTAGATCTCGGCCAGGTCGTCCAGCCGCTCGGCGATCACCGGCGGCTCCGGCCGGTACGGTTCCACCGGCGCGGCCGACAGCACCCGCCGCCGGACGGTGATCTCGCTGCCGTCGTGCAGACCGATCGGCAGATCGCCGGGCTCGGCCGTGCCGCCGGGCAGTTCGAGGTCGGTGACCAGCAGCTCCTCCTCGAACCGCCGGGCGCGGGAGATCAGCTCGCCGGCGGCGTCCACGATCAGCGAGTCGCCGTCGAAGACCAGTTCGTCCTGGCCGCCGACCATGTTCACGTACGCGAGCGCGCAGCCCGCCTCCCTGGCCCGCCGCGCGCACAGCTCCAGCCGCGCGTCGTCCTTGTCCGTCTCGTACGGCGAGCCGTTCGGCACCACGAGCAGCCCCGCGCCGGCCTCGGCGACGACCGAGACCGGGCCGCCCTCCTGCCACAGGTCCTCGCAGATCGCGATCGCCACGTCGACCCCGCGCAGCCGGAAGATCGGTAACCGGTTGCCGCGCGCGAAGTAGCGGTGCTCGTCGAACACGCCGTAGTTCGGCAGGTGGTGCTTGGCCGACCGCATCGCCACCTCGCCCTCGTACAGGACGCCGGCGGCGTTGAGCGGCCTGCCCCCGGCGCCGGTCCGGTCGAGGTAGCCGACGACCACCGGCAGGCCGCCGAGCCCGTCGGCCGCCAGGCGGGCCGCGACCGCGGACAGCGCCGACAGCGACGCCTCGACGAACGACGAGCGCAGCACCAGGTCCTCGGCGGGATAGCCGGTCAGGAACAGCTCGGGGAAGACGACCAGGTGGGCGTCGCGATCGGCGGCCCGCCGGGTCCATTCGACGAGCTTGTCCGTGTTGCCGGTGATGTCGCCGACGACGGGATTGGTCTGGGCGAGCGCGATGCGAAGTTGAGCCACGAATCCACCCTAGGTCGTCCGAATTATTGTCGTCAAAGAGACGATAAGTCCCGCTCAGGTGCCGGTAGTGCCGGGACTGACGAGGCCCTTCTCGTAGGCGAGGACCACGAGTTGCGCCCGGTCTACCAGCTCCAGCCGCCGCAGCAGGCCCATGATCTCGTCGGCTATCTCCTGCTCCGGCACGCCCAGTGTCATCGCGATCTGCCGATTGGTGAAGCCCCGGGCGACCAGTTTGATCAGGTCGACGTCGGAGTCCGAGAGGCCCCAGGGCGCGCCCAGGTCGCCGCGCCCGGCGAAGGCGGCGATGACGTGCGTGGTGACGGCGGGGTCCAGCAGCGCGTCCCCGGCCACGGCCACGCGGATCGCGGCGATGAGCTGCTCCGGGGGCGACGTCTTCAGGATGAAACCGCTCACACCGGCCCGCAGCGCCGCGTAGAGGTTCTCGCCGGTGCCGAACGTGGTCATCATGATCACCTTGGTCGGCACCCCCGAGGCGAGGATCCGGCGGGCCGCGGCCAGGCCGTCGAGGCGCGGCATCTGGATGTCCATGAGCACCACGTCCGGCTGGGTCGCCATGGTCAGCGCGATCGCCTGCTCACCGTTCTCGGCCTCGCCCGCGAGCTCCAGGCCGGGCTCGCTCGCGAGGACCACTTTCAGGCCGGTCCTGATCAGCGCCTGGTCGTCGGCGATCAGCACCCGCAGCCGCGGGGCCGCCTCCGGCTCCGCGGACGGCGCGGGAGCCGGAGCCGGAGCGGAGGCGAGAGGCGCCGCGGGGCTCTGATGCGGTGCGGCGCCCGGACGCGCGGCGGCGGCGGGGTCGCCGTCGAGATGCGGCGCCTGGGCCAGGATGTCCTGCTGGAGCCGCTGGAGCGTCGGCCCGGGATCCAGACCCAGCTCGTCGCGCAGGACCTCCCTGGCCCGCTGGAGCGCGCCGAGCGCGTCCCCCCGTCGCCCGGCCCGGTAGAGCGCGAGGGCGAGCAGCCGCCAGGCCTCCTCCCTGAGCGGGTGCGCCGAGGCGTGGGCCTCCAGGTCGGCGATGAGCGGACCGGTACGGCCGAGCCGTACGGCGGCCTCGCCACGCCGTTCCACCGCGAGGAGGCGGAGCTCGTCGAGACGCTGCGCCTCCGCCCGCGCCCACGGCAGGTCCTCGAACTCGGCGAGCGCCGGCCCGCGCCACAGGCCGAGCGCGCTCTCCATCCGTTCGAGCGTCCCGGCCGGATCGTCGCCGTGGTCGCCTTTCACCAGCTTCTCGAACCACCAGCAGTCGACGTCCTCCGGCCTGGCCCGCAGCGCGTACCCCGGCGGGGCCGACACCAGCACGCCGGCCTCCTGGCGCGGCGCCCGATGCGGCTCCAGCGCCCGCCTGAGGCGGGACACGTAGCCCTGGATGGTCGACAGGGCCTGGGCCGGCGGTTCTCCCGGCCACAGGTCCGCGATCAGCGTGCCGACCGGCACCGCGCGCCCCCCGGCCACGAGCAGCCGGGCGAGCACGGTCTGCTGTCGCAGTCCGCCCAGATCGAGCGTCTCGCCCTCGGCGATCACCTCAAGAGGCCCGAGAGCACGAAATATCACCATTGCACGGGTAAGCGTACGGCTCGTTCCGCTGCGACGCGGCCCATGTCCCGGCGTCAGACGGCCAGTGGAAAGCGGGCCTCCACGACCGTGCCGCCGGTGTCGGGGGAGCTCACCACACAGCTGCCGCCGAGCTCGGCGGCCCGTTCCCGCATCGACGACAGGCCGACGCCGGCGCGCACATGGTGCGGCAGGCCGGCGCCGTCGTCGGCGATCCGGACGCGCAGCTCGCCCACCCCCACGGCGTCGGCGCCGTCGGGGTCGTCGCCGTGGGCACCGTCCGGTCCGCGCCGTTCCGCCGTGATCGTCACCCGGGCGGCCCGCGCGTGCCTGCGGATGTTGTTCAGCGCCTCCTGCACGATGCGATAGACGGCGACCTCCACGGCGGCAGGCAGCCCGGCCATCTCGTCGCCGACCCGCACCTCGACGCGCGCGGTCCCGGACCGCCCGGCCGGGAGCGTCTCCTCGGCCAGGGCGCGTACGGCTCCCGCCAGGCCGAGGTCGTCGAGGGCCGGCGGCCGCAGGCCGTACACCAGCTCCCTGATGTCGCCGGCGACCGCGTCCATGCCGGCCCGCAGATCCCGCAGCAGACCGTCGGCGGCGGAAGGCGAGCTGGTGAGGCGCATCCTGGCCATGTTGAGCGTCATGGCCATCGCGCCGAGGGTCTGTCCGAGCCCGTCGTGCAGGTCGCGGCGCAGCCGTCGCCGCTCCTCCTCCCGGGCGGCGAGGATCCGCTCACGCGACCGCTGCAGGTCGGCCGTCATCCGTACGGCGTGGGCCACGTCGGCCACGTGGGGGAGCAGGGTGGCGATCACCCGTTCGTCGTGCGCGGCGGCGAACCGGTGCGTGCCCGGACTGCCGATCAGCAGGCGCCCCACCGGCTCGCCGTGCCAGACGAGCGGGATCGGCCTGGCGTCCGGACCGAGCCGGCCGCATTCGACGTATCGGGGCCGCCCGTCCGGGATCTCGACCGCCACGCCGTCGACGGCCAGACCGTCGCGCACCACCATGACCACGGCGGACAGCGCGTCGCCCGGGTCGGCCCGCCGCACCTCCTGCGTCAGCCGTTCGGCGAGCAGGGCCGGATCGCCCACCCTGCCGTACAACGCGCGGTCCATCGTGCGCTGCAGGGCGCGGCGCAGCGGCTGGAAGAACGCGCCGGCGAACAGCGCAGCGGCGAGCCCGGCCACCTGGTGGTAGCCGGAGACCACGAGGCCGGACAGGGCGCCCACCCCGAAGTAGACCGCGCTGATCATGGTCAGCAGCCCGGCGGCGATGAAGGTGCGGCTGATCACCGTGTCGATGCCGTACAGCCGATGGCGCAGCACGGCGAACATGATCGCGAACGGGATCAGCCCCGTCCACAGCGCCGCCGGGATCCACCAATCCGGGCCCAGCAGATAGAGCACGGCATATCCGGCGAAGACGGTGAGGGGCCAGGCGATCTGCCGCCGCGTGACCGGGTCGGCGTGGCGCAGCCGCAGCGCGAGCGAGGCGAGGGCGGCGACCACACAGAACTGAAGGACATACTGCAGGGTCAGCCGGGCCGTCGAGTAGTAGGGGAGGAGCCCATCGACCCCCAGCGGGTTGTGGATCACCTTCGGCCATGGGTACCGGCCGGGGTCGGGGTCGGGCCGCAGCAGACCGAGCCCGGCCTCGGCCATGGTGACCGCGATGCTCAGCGCGACGAGGGGGATCCAGCGGCGCGAGGGCAGCCGGCCGGTGGGCGAGCAGAGCGGGACCATGATGGCCAGCAGCAGGCCGGCCACGGCCCGGCACACGAGCTGGACCGCCCGGGCGGCGACGGCGGCCCCCATGTCGTCCTGCGCGGCCCAGTGGAACGTGAGCGCGGTGAAGGCCACGTTCCCCGACGCCAGCAGGCCGCCGACGCAGATCAGCCATGCCGTACGGAACCTCGGCCGCTGGGAGACCAGGAACGCCCCGGTGATCGGGAATGTGAGCGCGGCGCCGAAATCCGGCGTCAGCGGCGGCCTGGGCTGCCACTCGGCGGGGATCCGGAGCTGGACGCCGATCCCCACGACCGTCAGCACCAGCGCCACCGCGGCCATCACCCACGCGACCACGCGCGCGGGGAAGACCGGCGGATTCTCGTCCATAGTGGGATGGATTATGCACTGGAGCGTTGCATCCCACGCAATGCACGCCGCCGTACCGCTGTTCGACCGGCGGCGTATCGAGGAGGGCTTCGTAACCCGCGCGAAACACGCGGCAGGCACACTGGTAGGTGACCTGACGTGTGAGTTTCCGATGATTTTCCGAGAGGTACGTCTTGGACCGCCAGCAGGAATTCGTCCTCCGCACGCTCGAAGAGCGGGACATCCGGTTCATCCGGCTGTGGTTCACCGACGTGCTCGGCTTCCTCAAGTCCGTGGCGATAGCGCCGGCCGAGCTGGAGGGCGCCTTCTCCGAGGGCATCGGGTTCGACGGGTCCGCCATCGAAGGCTTCTCCCGGGTGTACGAGTCGGACATGCTGGCCAAACCCGATCCGTCGACCTTCCAGATCCTGCCGTGGCGCAGTGAGAACCCGGGCGCGGCCCGCATGTTCTGCGACATCCTCCTGCCGGACGGGTCGCCGTCCCACGCCGACCCGCGATGGGTGCTCAAGCGGGCGCTGGCCAAGGCGGCCGACATGGGCTTCACCTTCTACACCCATCCCGAGATCGAGTTCTTCCTGCTGCACGGCAGACCGGAGAAGGGCGAGCGGCCGGAGCCGATCGACGACGGCGGCTACTTCGACCACACCCCGCACAGCGCGGGCCACGACTTCCGCCGCCAGGCGATCATGATGCTGGAGTCGATGGGCATCTCCGTGGAGTACAGCCACCACGAGGGCGCTCCCGGTCAGCAGGAGATCGACCTGCGCTACGCCGACGCGCTGACCACGGCCGACAACATCATGACCTTCCGCCTGGTCATGAAGGAGGTCGCGCTGGAGCAGGGCATCTGGGCGTCGTTCATGCCCAAGCCGTTCACCGAATATCCCGGCTCTGGCATGCACACCCACATGTCGCTGTTCGAGGGCGACCGCAACGCCTTCCACGAGGCGGGCGCGGACTACCAGCTCTCCAAGACCGGCAGGTCGTTCATCGCCGGGCTGCTGAAGCACGCCGCCGAGATCACCGCCGTGTGCAACCAGTGGATCAACTCCTACAAGCGGCTGTGGGGCGGCGCCGAGGCGATCGCCGGAGCGGGCGGCGAGGCCCCCTCCTACATCTGCTGGGGCCACAACAACAGGTCCGCGCTCGTCCGGGTGCCGATGTACAAACCGCACAAGGGCGCCTCGACCCGGGTCGAGTTCCGCTCGCTGGACTCCTCGTGCAACCCCTATCTGGCCTTCGCGCTGGTCCTCGCGGCCGGGCTGAAGGGCATCGAGGAGGGCTACGAGATGCCGCCCGAGGCCGAGGACGACGTGTGGGCGCTGACCAGCCGGGAGCGCCGCGCCCTCGGCATCCAGCCGCTGCCGCAGTCGCTCGACGAGGCGATCTCGACGATGGAGCGCAGCGAACTGGTCGCCGAGACACTGGGGGAGCACGTCTTCGACTACTTCCTGCGCAACAAGCGGGCCGAGTGGCGGGAGTACCGCCGCAGGGTCACCCAGTTCGAGCTCGACCGCTATCTGCCCGTCCTCTGAGGTGGGCGCGTCGAGGTGAGCGCCGGTCCGCGGTTCCGTACGACTGCCGGGCGCCTGGCCGCGCTCGGTTTCGCCGACGGCGCCAGGGCCGAGCGACTGCTGCACGAGCTTGAGCTGCACGGTCTCGGGCTGCACGGACATGGGCGGCACGGTATTGGACGGCGCGGTCTTGGGCGGCACGATCTCGGCCCGGATACGGCAGGCGACCTCGGACTGCTCGACGACCTCGTGGCGGCGGCCGACCCCGATCTCGCGCTCACCTCGCTGAGCCGGCTCGTGGACCGCGACCCCGGCGTGCCGGCCGCGTTGCGCGCCGACCCCGGCCTGCGCCGCAGGCTGCTTCGCGTGTTCGGTCTGAGCGCCGCCCTCGCCGAGCACGTCGTACGGCACCCGGCCGACATCGGGCGGCTGGCCGGTTCCGGCGGCCGTACGGCACCGCCCCGCGAGGAGCTGCTCCGGGCCGTCGAGGCCGCCTCCGCTCCCCTCGACGCGCTGCGCGTCGCCTACCGCGGCAGGCTGCTGCGGCTCGCCGCGCGGGACGTCATGGGCGAGGTGTCGCTCGTCGAGGTCACGGCGGAACTGGCCGATCTGGCCGGCGCCGCCCTCGACGCCGCCCTCGCGATCGCCCGCGCCGAGACCGAGGACGCCGGCGACGTCCGGCTGGCCGTCATCGGCATGGGCAAGTGCGGCGCCCGCGAGCTCAACTACATCTCCGACGTCGACGTGATCTTCGTGGCCGAGCCGGAGGAGGGCGTCGACGAGACCCACGCGCTGCGGATCGCCACCAGGCTCGCCCAGGCCATGATGCGGGCCTGCTCGGCGAGCACGGCCGAGGGGGCCCTGTGGGAGGTGGACGCCGGCCTGCGCCCGGAGGGCAAGATCGGCCCGCTGGTGCGCACGCTCGACAGCCATCTGACCTACTACCGCCGCTGGGCGAAGACCTGGGAGTTCCAGGCACTGCTGAAGGCGCGGCCGGTCGCGGGCGACCTGGAACTCGGCCACGCGTACGTCGCCGCCGTCGGCGAGCTGGTCTGGCAGGCGTCGGCCCGGGACGGCTTCGTCGAGGACGTACAGGCGATGCGCCGCCGCGTGGAGGCCCACGCGCGCGGTCACGCCCCCGCGGGCGAGGCCGAACGGCAGATCAAACTCGGTCCTGGCGGGCTGCGGGACATCGAGTTCGCCGTGCAGCTGCTCCAGCTCGTGCACGGTCGCGCCGATCCCCGGCTGCGCCGCCGCGCCACCCTGCCCGCGCTGGCCGCCCTGTCCGAGGGCGGATATGTCGGGCGGGACGACGCCAGGGCGCTCGCCGAGGCGTACACCTTCCTCCGCCGGGTCGAGCACCTGCTCCAGCTCCACCGGCTGCGCCGTACGCACGTGGTGCCCGCAGGCGAGGCCGAGCTGCGCCGCCTCGGCCGGGCCCTCGGCATGACCGCCGATCCGGCGGGGGAGTTCACCGAGACCTGGAAACGGCATGCCCGCCAGGCGCGGCGGCTGCACGAGAAGTTGTTCTACCGGCCGCTGCTCCAGGCGGTCGCCCGCCTGCCGGAGACCCAGGCCCGGCTCTCGCCGGAGGCCGCGGCCGCCCGCCTCGAGGCGCTCGGCTACGCCGACCCCGAGGGCGCGCTGCGGCACATCGCCGCGCTGACCGGCGGCCTGTCCCGGCGTGCCGCCATCCAGCGGACCCTGCTGCCGGTCATGCTCGGCTGGTTCGCCGACGCGCCCGACCCGGACGCGGGCCTGCTGGGCTTCCGCCAGATCAGCGACAGACTCGGGTCGACGCCCTGGTATCTGCGGCTGCTGCGCGACGAGACCGCCGTGGCCGAACGACTCGCACACCTGCTGGGCACCGGACGCTACGTGACCGGGCTGCTGCTGCACGCGCCCGAGGCGGTCGCGATGCTCGGCTCGCCCGCCGAGCTCGCCGTACGGCCCGCCTCGGCGCTGGCCGCCGAGGCCGCCGCCGCGGTCGGCCGGCACGGCCCGGACGCCGAGGGCGCGGTCACCGCGGTGCGCGCGCTGCGCCGGAGGGAACTGCTGCGTACGGCATGCGCCGACCTCACCGGCCTGATCGACGTCGAGGAGGTCGGCCGGGCCCTGTCGTCACTGGCCGATGTGACGATCCAGGCGGCACTGGACGCGGCGCTCAACAAGGTGGCGGACGGTGCCGGCCTCCCCACCAGGATCGCGGTGATCGCGATGGGCCGGCTCGGCGGCCTGGAGTGCTCCTACGGCAGCGACGCCGACGTGATGTTCGTGCACGCGCCGGTGCTTTTCCGGGAGGGAGCGGGGCTTTCCGGGGAGGGGGCGGGGCTCTCCCGGGGGGCGGGGCCCGGCGCGTCGGAACGGGAGGCGGCGGATGCGGCCCACGCGGTCGCGGAGGAGCTGCGCAGGCTGCTCGCGCTCCCGGCGCCCGACCCGCCCCTGCACGTCGACGCCGATCTGCGGCCGGAGGGACGGCAGGGCCCGTTGGTACGCACCCTCGCCTCCTATCGCGCCTACTACGGCCGGTGGTCGTCCCACTGGGAGGCCCAGGCGCTGCTGCGCGCCCGGTTCTGCGCCGGGGACGCGGAGCTCGGCCGCGAGTTCATCGACCTCGTCGACCCGCTGCGCTATCCGGTGGGAGGCGTCGCGCCCGAGGCCGTACGGGAGATCCGCAAGCTGAAGGCGCGGATGGAGGCCGAGCGGCTGCCGCGCGGGGCCGATCCCAGCCTGCACACCAAGCTCGGCCGGGGCGGCCTGGCCGACGTCGAGTGGACGGCCCAGCTCATCCAGCTCCGGCACGCGGGAGCCGTACCGGAGCTGCGGACGACCCGGACGCTCGACGCGCTGCGGGCGGCGGTCGGGGCGGGCCTGCTCGACGAGGCCGACGAGGCGGCGCTGGCGCGGGCCTGGCGGCTGGCCTCCCGGGTCCGCGACGCCATCATGCTGGTGCGCGGCCGGGCGGGGGACAGCGTCCCAGCGGTCGTGAAGGAGCGTGCCCTGATCGCGCGGGCACTCGGATATCCGCCGGACGGGTCGGAGGACTTCCTCGACGACTACCGGCGGGTGACCCGCCGGGCCCGCGCGGTGGTGGAACGGGTCTTCTACGAGGACTGAGTTGCTGGCTGAGTTTCTCGCTGACTTTCTGGCCGAGTTTCTACGAGGACCGAGTTTCTGCGAGTACTGAGCTTCTGCGAGTACTGAGCTTCCACGAGGAATGAGCCGGGACGGGGTCGCGCGGCGACCGCGCCGGTGGCGCACTTCCATGCCGTTCCGATCGAATCGTTGCCCGCTCGCCGGGCGACGGTGTATCAACGGTGCGGGTGATCGCTTTGATCTCGTATTACGCGGATCTCGCCATCGGTCTCGTGCTGGCCTTCCTGCTGCTGTCGCTACTGGTGAGCGGCATCAACGAGGGCATCGTCAGGCTGCTGGCGATTCGCAGCAAGTTCCTGTGGGCGTACCTGCGTGACACGTTCGACGGCGCGGAGAAACCGGACGGCGAGGCGCCGCCGGCCCGCTTCCTGGACCGGCTCCTGCGGGCGCTCAAGGGGCTCGGCCACCGGCTGCGGGCTCCCCTGATGGAACTGCTGCCGCCGCCGGCGCAGGGGCGCTCGCGGCTGCCCGCGAGCGTGCTGGGCGTCTTCGCGCGGCTGCCGTTCGGGAGGGACCCGCGGCCGCGGTTCAGCCCCGGACCCGCGCCCGTGGACGGGGGCGGGCCCGGTGAGTCGCTGTCCGGTAGGTCGCTGACCGACCTCCTGCACGAGCGGCTGCGGGAGATCGACCACGGCAAGCGCGGCAAGACCACCATCGCCGACATCCCCCCGGTCCGGTTCGCGGTCGCCGTCATGGAGATCGCGACCGAGCACGGTGGGGTCGAAGCGCTGATGAGGGACCTCGACCGCATGAGGAGCCCGCTCTACCGGCCGCTCAAGGCGGTCTGGGACCGGGTGGAGCACGACGCCGAGTCGTTCCGCCGCGGCGTCGGCGAATGGTTCGACGGAGAGATGGAGCGGCTCAGCATCCTCTACCGGCGTTACGTCCGCTGGGTCGTGGCCGTGCTCGCGGTCGCGGTGACGCTGCTGTTCGGGGCGGACGCTCTTGAGTACGGCAAGAACCTGCTCAGGGACAACGCCTATCGAAGTGGGGTGAGCGCTTTCGCCCAGTCGGGGCCGGCGGCGCTCGCCCCGATCACGCGGGAATGCGGGCCGGAGCAGGACGCCTACGCCTGCGTGACCGACGTGCTGAGCACCCCCGCGTTCGTGAAGATCTTCGCCAACGCGCCCGTCAGCGTGACCATGGGTGACGGCGGTAATCGCGGTGGAGGCGATGGCGGTGATGGCGGCGATGAGGGCCGCGACGGCGGGCCGACCTGGGCGTGGAACTGGGGCGGCTGGTGGGACCGGCTGTCGTCGCCGGGGCACTGGCCCGGTTTCCTCGTCACGGCCGTGGCACTGCTGTTCGGCGCGCCCTTCTGGTGGGACATGCTGCGCCGCATCACCGGCCTGCGCTCCCGCGGCGTCGGAGGCGCGGAGAAGTAGCGGAAAAGCAGGGGAGGCGATTCAGTCTCCGGTGACCCCGTCGGCCATCTCGCGGAGGATGTCGAGGTGGCCGTTGTGCCGTGCGGTCTCCTCGATCAGGTGCATGATGATCCACCGCAGCGTGACGTTCCTGCCCTGGGGAAACGCGCGCTTGGCCGTGTCGTCCAGGTCATGGGAGGCGACGAGCTCCCGGTATCGGGCGCACTGGGCCTCGTATTCGGCCAGCAGCTCGGCGAGCGGCCGCTCGACGCCGATGCGCAGCTCCCGGTCGGGATCGTCCTCGGTCCACGGTCCCCGGTCCTCCTCCCCGAGGAACACCACCTGGAACCAGAAGTACTCGACCCAGTGCAGGTGGCTGACCAGGCCGGACATCGTGGTGAGGGGGGAGGTCGGCAGGGGAGCGCTGCGGGCGTGCTCCTCGGCGGCCCCCTCGCACTTCGCGTGCACGGTCGCCCGGACGTAGTCGAGGAAGGTCGCCAGCGTGGCCCGCTCGTCCCAGGTCGCCGGTAGGTCGGTTCGCGTCATGCATGGCATCCTGCTATCCGAGGTGCGAACGTGTCGATTGGTTTAGGGCGTCCTAACGGATCAAGCAGAGCCGATCGAGTAGAGCGAGCAAGCAGAGCGAGCAAGTAGAGCGGATCGGGTAGAGCGGCTCGAGTAGATACGCATGTTTCCGTATTGATGCCTGGGCGGTGGTTCCTCAGGATCGCGGAAGGCCCCCTCATGTTGGAGCGACCGTGCGTTCATCACGACGAATCTCGATCACGCTGGCTTCCGCGGCGCTGCTCGCCGGGATCGCCGGCTCGGGAGTCCCCGCCCACGCGCTCGACCCCGCCCCCGGCGTCACCGACCTGGCCCGGGACATCGACCAGATCCTCGGCGACTCGCGGCTCACGATGGCGCGTGCGGGCGTGGTCGTACGGAGCGCCGTCACCGGGGAGGATCTGTACGCTCTCGACCAGGACAAGTTGTTCGCCCCCGCCTCGAACACCAAGCTGCTCACCTCGGCGGCGGCCCTGGAGACGCTCGGCGCCGACCATCGGTTCAGCACGCAGGTGCTGTCCGAGGGGAGAGACCTCTACCTCAGGGGCACCGGGGACCCCACCATGCTCGCCGCCGACTACGACGCGCTCGCCGCCAAGGTGGCCGCTTCCGGGGTGAGGGTCGTCACCGGACGGCTGATCGCCGACGACACCTGGTTCGACGACGTACGGCTCGGTACCGACTGGGCCTGGGACGATGAGCCCTACTACTACGCGGCGCAGATATCGGCGCTTACGGCCGCACCCGACACCGACTACGACGCGGGATCTGTCATCGTCTCGGTCGCTCCCGGGGATCGCCCCGGGAGACCGGTCAAGGTGACGACGACGCCGGAGACCGACTACGTGAAGATCGTCAACAGAGCGGTGACCGGCGACGAAACGGACGTGCTGGTGGAGCGGCAGCATGGCGACGACACCGTGGTGATCACCGGGACGGTCGCCGAGCCGTACGACGAATGGGTGGCGGTGTGGGATCCGACGCTGTACGCCGCTTCGCTCTTCCGCAAGGGGCTGGCCGCCCACGGCGTGCGCGTCATCGGCCCGACCGTGCGCGGGGCCACGCCCTCCGGGGCGAAAACGCTGGCCACGCGCGAGTCGATGCCGCTCGGCGAGTTGCTGACGCCCTTCATGAAACTGAGCAACAACATGCACGCCGAGATCCTCACCAAGGCGATGGGCCGCAAGGTCTCCGGTGCCGGCACCTGGTCCGCCGGGCTCGCGGTGACCAGGGCGTTCGCCGGGGCCAACGGCGTACGGACGCTGAGTCTGCGGGACGGCTCCGGTCTGTCCAGGGTGGACGGCCTGACTCCGTCGGGCATCGCGTCGCTGCTCGTCTCGCTGAGAGGCAAGCCGTGGTTCCCGACCTGGTACGAGTCGCTGCCCGTCGCGGGGCAGACCGACCGGCTGGTCGGCGGCACGCTGCGCAGCCGGATGCGCGGCACCCCGGCCGCGGGGAACGTGCACGCCAAGACCGGTTCGCTGACGGGTGTCACCGCGCTGTCGGGCTATGTGACGAGCGCGGAGGGCGAACCGCTGGTCTTCTCGATCCTGACCAACGGCTACCTGTCGGGATCCCCGAAGGATCTGGAGGATCGGATCGCGGTCAGGCTGGCCCAGTTCACCAGGTCCTCCCCCGTGGACGCCACGGCCGGAAACCTGAACGCCGAGGCCTCGCCGACCCAGGCCACACCGGACCGGACTTCAGCGGACCGGGCCGCACCGGACGGGGTCGCAACAGGCCAGGCTTCACCGGACCAGGCCGCACCGGACCGGGTCGCAACAGGCCAGACTTCACCGGAGCAGACCTCACCAGAGCAGACTTCACCAGAGCGAGTTTCACCGGAGCATGTTTCCACCGGCCGGGCCCCACGGGCCGACGGCCTCGAATGCTCCTGGCGCAAGCCCGCACAGTGCTGACGTCGGCCCGGCCTCCCGATGAGTCCGAGGCTCGCATCCAGTGATGTGCGGGGGACAGGGAGCATGTTCATGACGAACATGAGGCCTCCGTCCCATCCCAAAAGATCGACTAGAGCGGGGGCGGCCCACGCTCTCTGGAGATCGTGCATGTTCGAGGCCGCGTTGCTCGAATACTCAAGCCGTAGATCCTGACATCGAGCACCGGCCGCCGTCACGAGGTCGCCGATCCGTCACCCACGGCCGTGCACGATCTTCGATCGTCGGCGGCGGTCGGCGATGGTGGGCGTGCGTGTCCCTACATCCGATTGGCGGGAAGTCCGCGATCTACGGAGTATTAGAGGCCACGTTCGGCTGCGCTCCGCTCAACGCAGAACTCGTTGCCCTCGGGGTCGAGCAAAGTGACCCAGCCGGGCCCTTCGACGGTGCGGTGATCCTCGTACAGTTTCGCGCCCAAGGCGATGATGCGCTCCACCTCCTCGTCGCGGGTCCGCTGGGTGGGCATCCAGTCGAAATGGATCCGGTTCTTCACGGTCTTGTCCTCGGGCACCTGGATGAACAGCAGTCCGGGTACGGGAGAGGGGGCCTCGATGAGGACCTCGGAGTCGCCCGGCGCATCCTCGTCGGACACCGGCCATCCGGTGACGGCACTCCAGAACTTCGCGAGCTCATAAGGATCGGTGCAGTCGATGGTCACATGGCGCAGGATCATGGAGTTCAGCCTATGCTCCAGGCGTAGTTCTCGATCGTGCCTTCTGGACGGGTCCTCGCCGGTGACGGTTGCTCGGGCGCGGGCGTGGTGGCGTCGTCGTGGGCGAGACCGGTCGGCCACATCAGTCGCGGTGTGAGCGGGCCCTGACGAGCAGGCGTCCGATCTCGCCGAGGAGCCAGGAGCGCCGGTTCAAGGTCGTGACCTGTTCGGCTCGTTCGCGGGTGGTGACCGCGACCGGGAAAGCGCGGCGAGCATAACAAGGGTGGCCCACCGGTATCAGGATGTCCACCGGCGGACCTGATGCTCGTCCTGACCGGTCAGCTGCATGCCGGTCGGACTCTTCAACCATCCACCGGCCCGCCACCATGACGAGGACGGCCTATCTCTACACCCAGCTACCAGCAAGATCTCAATCTACGGCTGGAGCAGTGAATGCCGAGAACCATAATTTCGGACATAGTGGACTATCGAAGCAATTAACATTTCTTTCTCATGATTATTTATGGCTCTTGGCCCGACATATCCACAAGATCGCACCTCCCTCTGCACGCACCTCGCGGCATGGAGTAAATATCTCTCCTGATCTGCCATCCCACCTCCTCGGATCCCTCATTTCCGACATAACGAGCATCCGTTGCAATCGATATTTATCTCTCATAATTATTTTCATTTAATCGAGGCAAGCTGTTGCCGTTCACTAACTTGCTGTGAGATTATTAGTACAGATTTTCGATGCAGCAGTGACTCGCGAGAAGTCGGGAAGGGGGACGCGTGGAGCCGGCAGAGCTGACCCAGCCGCTCGGATCGTTCGATCCGGATCCGTCGCGTGCCGGGGGACGGTCGCTGCTGGGTCCTGAGTGGTGGGCTGCGGTTCGGGCCGAGGCGTCGGCGCGTGCGGCCGCCCGTTCCTCCGACGATCGGGGAGGTACCGCGTCGTGGTCCGGCTGGCCTGACTGGCTTGCCACCGTTCCCGGCCCGCCCCCGGATGTCGCATTCTCAGACGGAGTGGCCGGGAGCAGTGTGCCTCGGAGCAGCGTGCCCGGGAACGGTGCGCGCCCAGGTGAACGTGAAGGCGACACGCGTAGCGGCGGTGTAAGCGCTCCTGTGTCCGCTGGTGCGGCTCGTACGGCCGACGTTCCCCAGTCGCGCATCGATGACCGTGATCACGATGCTCTTCGGCGTGTCCGGGAGGCTGCGGATGTGTCTTCCAGTGACTCCTCAGATGGCGTCGCGGATGATGCTCCGGGCGCTTTCGGGGGTGGCGTCTCGGGTGATGCTCCGGGCGGTGTCCTGGACGGCCCCGCAACTGGTGCTTCAAGCGGTCCCATGGACGGTTCCCCGGGTGATGCTTCGGATGCTTTTGAGGGCGGCGCCTCGGGTGTCCCTGCAGAGGGGTCCCCGGGCGGTTTTCCGGGTGGTTCTTCGGGTGGTCTGAGCGGTGCGTGTGCGGCGGATTCCGCGGACGTGGTCGGAGTTGAGGAGCTTTCGTGGCCGTTGGTGAGCCAGGTGCGGGAGGCCGCGCTGGCGTTGGCGGTGACGGCGGTCCCGGGCTCTGCGGAGGTGTGTCTGGCGCAGGTGGAGGAGTTGGCGTTCGCGCGGGATCGGCTGGAGGCGGCGATCGCCCTACGGGCCGCGCGGGTGCACGCGGCCGGAGCGGCCCGCCAGACCGGGCACGCCTCGACGCGGACGTGGTTGCGGTCGGTGTGCGGGATGAGCCGCCGGACGGCCTACCGCACCGTCGCCCTGGGCGTCGAACTGGCACGCCTGCCCAAAGTACGGGCACGGTACGCCGCCGGGAACCTGACCGAGGCGGTGGTGGCGGCGATCTGCGCGGCCACCACCGGGCTCAGCGATGAGGACGCGGCCAAGGCCGAGACGATCCTTGTGGAACTGGCCGATTGCGCCGGCCCGCAGGAGATCGCCAAAGCGGGACGGTATCTGCGGGCGGTCCTGGACCCCGGCGGGGAGGTCAACGACGCCGCCGCCGACTACGACGCCCGTTTCCTGCTGCTGCGGGAGACCGAGAGCGGTGGGGTGGAGGGGGAGTTCCGTCTGCCGCGGGAGGCCGCCGCCCGGCTACGGGCCCTGCTGGACGCCTACGCCAAACCCAGGGCCCAGGGAGATGACCGGCCGCTTCGGGTCCGTAACGCCGACACGCTGATCGCACTTTTGGAGCAGCAGATCACCACCGAACTCCTGGTGTTGATCAACGCCGAATCCCTCCCCGACGACCCCACCCCCCACGATGCCGAACACGGCACCGCCCCCGGGCAATCCACCCACCACAGCACCACTCCCCGCGACGCCACGCCCGGCGACGCCGCACCTGACGATATCGCGCCCGAAGACAGCGCATCCGAAGACGGCACCTCCGAGGGCACCACGTCCGGTGACACCGTGCCTGATGACGCCACGCCCGGCGGCACCGCGTCTGACGACGTCACTCCCGGCAAGACCGCGCCCGACGACACCGTGCCTGGTGATACCACGCCCGACGGCACCATGGCTGGTGACACCGTGCCCGACAGCACCGGGCCCGACAGCACCGTGCCTGATGTCACCATGCCTGACGACACTGTGCCTGGTGACGCCGTGCCTGATGGCACCATGCCCGGCGGCACCGTGCCTGGTGACACTGTGTCTGATGTCACCATGCCCGGCGGCACCGTGCCTGGTGACATCGCGCCCGGTGACGCCGTCTGGAGCGACGGCCCGGCGCTTGCGACCGGCAAAGGGACCGGCCCGGGAACCCGCGAGGACGCCGGTGACGACCTCGATCCTGATCACGCTCCCGGCGCCGCTTCTGTGCCCGCGCCCGCCCCCGAATCCGATCCCGTTCCCGACGCCGCTTCCGAGCCTGCTCCCGGATTCCGTCCTGGGACCTTCCCCAGGGCCGGTCACAGAGACGACCGAGGGGACGACCAAGGGGACGCGGCGCCAGGCGGTGATCCCACCTGCGGTCAGCGTTCTGAGTGGCCCGCCGAGAACTCACGCGAAGACCGCACCCCCATCCGCCCGGCCACCACCGGTGACGACGAGCCCAGCCCCGCGGCCGAGGCCAGCCCAGCGGTCGAGCTCGGCGCTGCGGCCGGGACCGGAGGCACTGACGAGCCCGGAAGCATTGACGAGCCCGGAAGCGCTGAGGAGCCGAAGACCGAGAGCGGCTCGGGGACCCGCACCGGCATCCACAACCGGGCCGGTGAAGACGAGCACACCGCGGACACCATTCCCGCCGGTGCCGACCTCGGCACGCACCCAGCAGACCCCGTCACCGGCGACCGCAGCAGGGACGACCCCGGCAGGAGCGACCCCGGCGCCCCCAGCGGAGGCGATCCCCGTGAGGGCGTGGACCACGGGGGTGCGACTTCCAGGGGCACAGGCCTCCGCATCTGGAGCGTCGACGGCGGGTTCGGGAACGGCGGCTCCGGGATCGGGGACTGGCGGTGGCAGTCGGTGCTGCGCACCCTGCCCGGGCTGCTGCTGTCCACCGGACACCTGCTGCCCATCACCGACATCCACCGCCTGGCCCGCACCTCCACCCTCGTCCGCCTGGTGATGAACGCCGAGGGGCAGGTCCTGGACATGGGCCGCAAGACCCGCCTGGCCACCCCCGCCCAACGCCGCGCCATCGCCGCCCGCTACGACACCTGCTGGGTGAAAGGCTGCCCCCTCCCGGCGAGCATGTGCCAGATCGACCACATCGACAACTGGAGCGAAGGCGGCCGCACCGACCTGGCCAGACTCGGCCCCGCCTGCCAATTCCACAACCGCGACCGCTACCGGCACCCCGACCGCTACCAACGCCGCAAGATCGGCCCCGACCGCTGGGAGTTCATCTACATCGGCCCCTCACCCACCAGAAAGCGCCGATCCACATGATCGATCACGTGGATCACGATCGCCAGGTGGGATGGGGATACCGGGACGGGACCGGTGACGGTTGGCGATGGCAGAGAACGCGATCTCGTTGACCGGCCACCCGCACGACTACCGAGCCGTCTCTCGGGGGCGTCGCCAGCTTGAGCCTGTACAGCCTGGACGGACAGCCTGGACGGTGCCTGCCCGCCAGGGGCATCGCGGGCCGGGGACGTGTGATGGCCAAGACGGTGATCGCCATCGACACCCTGGCGGAAGCCTCGCGGTTGCTCGGCACCTCTCGTGGCACGGGCCCGCATTCTGACCCAGCCCGCGTTCTGACCCAGGCGCACATTCTGACCTTGGCACGGATTCTGACGCTGACACCGTCAACGCGCCCTTCGCAGATCGTTGGCCCGCTGAGCTCTCACTCCTGTCCGAACCGAAGAGCCCGTGGCACGTTCAGCGCGGGGCGTAGAAGCGTCGGTGCAGGGCGCGTACCTGCTCGGCGAGCTCGGGGACGGGACCCTCCACCACGATGCCGGGGGCGACCTCCTGGATCGGCAGCGGCCGAACGGGAGCCTCGGGGGCGCGCAGCTCGGCCAGCCAGGACATGAGCTGCTCCGAAGAGCTCGCGTACACAATGCGGCCCAGGCCGACCCAGGCGTGCGCGGCGGCGCACATGGGGCAGTGCTCGCCCGAGGTGTAGACCGTCGCCCCGGCTCGTTCCTCGGGGGTCATGTTCGCCGCGGCCCAGCGTGCCAACGCGAACTCCGGATGCCGGGTCTGATCGCCGCCGGCGACCCGGTTGCGGTCCTCCGCCAGCACGGTCCCGTCCGCCGCGACCAACACGGAGCCGAACGGCTTGTCGCCGTTCTCCAGAGCCTCAGCCGCCAGCTCCACGCAACGGCGCAGATGCCGCAGTTCAGTCTCTTTCACCACGAACGTCTCCCGAACCTGATCTCCGCTCAACCTTGAAGGACAGGCTACGACGCGCCTGTCCGAACGTCCTCGGGAGGGCCCGGGGCCTGTGTCAAAGCCCGGTCGGCGCCGTTCGTTGATCGCGGGGGATGAGGATCGCGGCCGCATGGCACACGGTGAGGCCGTCGTATCGCACGGCTTCGCATGAAAAGTCGAGGGCGCTCATGATCGCGAGTCCCCCCGCTCACGATCATGAGCGCCCAGTCCATTCGCCGAATGGCCGGAGCACACGCCCCGGCCCTGTCGGAAGCCCCGGCTCCGTCGGGCGGTCAGGCCTTCCCGGATCGGTTGTCCGGAAGACCGGGCGGGCCCGGTCACGGCCCGGTCGCCCGCTACACGTCGTAGTAGAGCTCGAACTCGTGGGGGTGCGGGCGGAGGCGGATCGGGTCGATCTCGTTCGCACGCTTGTAGGAGATCCACGTCTGGATGAGGTCGGGGGTGAACACCCCGCCTTCGAGCAGGTACTCGTGGTCGGCCTCGAGGTGCTCCAGGACCTTGTCCAGTGAGCCGGGCACCTGTTCGACGCTGAGTGCCTCCTCGGGCGGCAGCTCGTACAGGTCCTTGTCGATCGGCTCCGGCGGCTCGATCTTGTTGCGAATGCCGTCCAGGCCGGCCATGAGCATGGCGGCGAACGCGAAGTAGGGGTTGCACGACGGGTCCGGCACGCGGAACTCGATGCGCTTGGCCTTCGGGTTGGTGCCGGTGATCGGGATGCGGATGCAGGCCGAGCGGTTGCGCTGGGAGTAGACCAGGTTGACCGGGGCCTCGTATCCGGGCACCAGGCGGTGATAGGAGTTCACCGTGGGGTTGGTGAAGGCGAGCAGCGACGGGGCGTGCTTGAGCAGGCCGCCGATGTAGTACCGCGCCATGTCCGACAGCCCGGCGTAGCCGACCTCGTCGTAGAACAGCGGCTCACCGTCCTTCCAGAGCGACTGGTGGCAGTGCATGCCGGAACCGTTGTCACCGAAGATCGGCTTCGGCATGAACGTGACGGTGTGGCCGTGCTGCATGGCCGTGTTCTTGACGATGTACTTGTACAGCATCACGTTGTCGGCCGACCTGAGCAGCGTGCCGAACCTGAAGTCGATCTCCGCCTGGCCGGCGGTGCCGACCTCGTGGTGCTGGATCTCGGTCTCGATGCCGGCCTCGATGAGGTTGCGTACCATCTCCGAGCGCAGGTCGGTGAAGTGGTCCATCGGCGGGACCGGGAAGTATCCGCCCTTGTAACGTGGCTTGTAGCCCAGGTTGCCGCCCTCGGACGCCTTGCCGGTGTTCCAGGCTCCCTCGACGGAGTCGATGAAGTAGTAGCCCGCGTTGGCCCGGGTCTCGAACCGGATGTCGTCGAAGATGTAGAACTCGGCCTCGGGGCCGAAGTAGGCGGTGTCCGCGATACCGGTGCCCCGGAGGTATTCCTCGGCCTTCCTGGCGACGTTGCGCGGGTCGCGGCTGTAGGCCTCCCGGGTCATCGGGTCGTGCACGAAGAAGTTCAGGTTCAACGTCTTGTGCTTGCGGAACGGGTCGACCACGGCCGTGGACGGGTCCGGCAGCAGAAGCATGTCCGACTCGTGAATGGCCTGGAAGCCGCGGATCGACGAGCCGTCGAACATCAGGCCGTCGGTGAAGACGTTCGCGCCGAAGTTCTCGACGGGAAAGGTGAAGTGGTGCGTCGTGCCGGGCAGGTCGGTGAACCTGACGTCTACGAACTGCACCCCCTCGTCCCGGATGAACTTGAGGACGTCGTCGGCGGAGTTGAACACTCTCGAACCTCCAAGGGGCATCTGCCAGCAAAGCCGAAAATATGCCCGAGCCGTTTCCGCGCCGTGTCTCGTTTGTTTCGCGGGTGTTAAGGACGCTGTCGAGGGCGGCGTCCGCCCGATGCGTGAGCCGCACGGGCAGTGAATAGGCTGGTGAACCATGAACGAGCGCCAACCACGATGGACGCAGACCTGGCTCGGCGGGGTCCGGGCCGCCGGTGTCGACCTCGGCCACCCGGGGGTACGGCTCGGCCTGCCGGAGACGGGCAGCGGCGCGGTCGCCGGATGGGGACGCAGGATCGGGGCCGTCCTGGTCGACTGGCTGATCTGCGCCTGGGCGATCGCCGGGGGACTGCTCCGGATGGAGGGACAGGACATCGGCCTGTTCGGCCTCGGCATATTCGCCCTGGAGTACGTGCTGCTGGTGAGCACGATCGGAATGACGCTGGGGATGCGGCTGTTCGGCATCCGGGTCGCCGCCCTCAACGGCGGCCGGCCGGCGTTGCCCGCAGTGCTGGTGCGCACGTTCCTGCTGTGCCTTGCCGTACCCGCCCTGGTCTGGGACCGCGACCGGCGGGGCCTGCACGACCGTGCCTCCGGCACCGTCGTCGTCAATCTGTGAGTTGCCGGTCGACACGGCCATCGCGACCTCGCTCCTACGGCGTGGTCGGCGTGCTCGATGGGCTGCGCCGGACGCCGCGGGAGATCTTCCATGCCATGTCGGCCCGCCACAGGAGCGGCCGGTGGGGCGGGAGGGGCACTAGCCGCGCGTGCACCTGAAGATCGCCGTGCCGGGGAGCACACGGCCGCGCAACGGGCTCCAGCCGCCCCAGACGCGCTCATGCCCCTCGGGCCACTCCGGCTCGACCAGACCGGTGAGGACCAGACCGGCCGAGACGATCAGGCCCACCCAGTCGCCCATCGTCCGATGGTGCTCCACATAGGACGGCACCCCGTCGGAGAGCTCGACGTACGGCGCGCGGTCGAAGTACGACCGGTCGGCCGTCAGGCCGCGCGGCCCGGGGTCGTCGGGGAACGCCCAGCGGATGGGATGGCTCACCGAGAACACGAACCTTCCGCCGGGCCGCAGCACCCGCCGCACCTCGGCGAGCACCGCAGCGGCGTCGGCGACGAACGGCAGCGCCCCGAAGGCCGAGCACGCCAGGTCGAACGAGTGGTCCCGGTACGGCAGGGCCTCGGCGTCCGCCTGCACCACGGGCAGGGTCGTCCCGGCCGTGAGGTCGATGCGGCGCGAATGCTGGAGCTGCCGGTACGACAGGTCGAAGCCGGTGACGATCGCGCCCTGCGCGGCGAGCCACCGCCCGCACTGCCCCGCGCCGCAGCCGATCTCGAGGACACGCCGGCCCATGACGTCCCCCAGCAGGCGCACGTCGGCCTCGTCGAGCCCCTCGGGGCACCAGACGAAACCATCGTCACGCAGGAAGCCGCCGTGCTCGGCCTGATAGTCGTCGGCCGCGCCGTCCCACCAGCCGCGGTTGGCGCGGGACGTCTCGGCGGGGGAGACGGGCCGCCTTCCGACGACGTCCATCCCGGTCACGCCTCAGCGCATCTTGGGGCCGCGCGGCATGCGGACGCCCTTGGGCAGCGGGCCCTTCGGCATCGGCATGACGGGCGTCAGCGCGCGCATCCGGTTGTTCACCTCGGAGACGGCCGGCTTCCTGAGGTTGCGCGGCAGCTTCATGAGGTGCCGCGACAGCTTGGCCAGCGGGACCTGTCCGTCGGCGTCACCGCACTGGATGTCGTAGACCGGCACGTCGATGGCGACCCGCTGGACGCGCTTCTTCTCCGCCACGAGCATGCGCTGCACGCGGTTGGGCGGCCCCTCCGAGACCAGGATGACGCCGGGGTAGCCGACGACACGGAACACCAGATCCTGGTCCCGGTTGACCGCGACGGGCTTCTCCTCCACGTACCAGTTGCCGCGCATCCCCTGCAGGATCGCGTACGTCGCGCCCGGCTGTCCGTGCAGCAACGAGTACTGCGCCTTCTGTGCCAGCCGGCTGAAGATGAGCATGCCGACCAGTAGGGCGGTGAAGACGCCGAAGACGTACCAGGTCCACCCGAAGAACACTCCGAGCACGACGAACACCAGGAGCGTGCCCAACGCCGAGGCGTAGACGATCGGCATGCCCTTGGGGTTCGACCGCTTGATGATCTGGGCGACCATCCGGATCTGCTTGAGCCGTCCCGGAGTCGCTGCGTCTTTCGCCATGGTGTGAAGGATACAAATGCCGTGGTGGATTAATGAAAACGAGACCCGCCGACGCTGCCGACGCCGTCGGCGCGGGCGGCGATCGCCTGCTGGTAGAGGCGGCCGGCGCGGTAGGACGAGCGGACCAGCGGCCCGGACATGACGCCGGCGAACCCCATCTCCTCGGCCTCCTGCTGGAGCTCGACGAACTCCTCCGGCTTCACCCAGCGGTCCACCGGGTGGTGGCGCGGGCTCGGCCGCAGGTACTGGGTGATCGTGACGAGGTCGCAGCCCACCTCACGCAGGTCGCGCAGCGCCTGGCTGATCTCCTCGCGCTCCTCGCCCATGCCGAGGATGAGGTTCGACTTGGTGACCAGTCCCGCCTCGCGAGCGGTGCCGAGCACCTGCAGCGACCGGTCGTACCGGAACGCCGGGCGGATCCGCTTGAAGATCCGCGGCACGGTCTCGATGTTGTGCGCGAAGACCTCGGGCCGGGCGGAGAACACCTCCTCGAGCTGCTCCCGATGGCCGTTGAAGTCCGGCACGAGCAGCTCGACACCGCAGCCGGGGACCATGTCGTGGATCCGCCGGGCGGTCTCCGCGTACAGCCAGGCGCCGCCGTCCGGCAGGTCGTCCCGGGCGACACCGGTCACCGTGGCGTACCGCAGGCCCATCTGACGGACCGACTCGGCGACCCGGCGCGGCTCGTCCCGGTCGTACTCCGCCGGTTTGCCGGTGTCGATCTGACAGAAGTCGCAGCGCCGGGTGCACTGGTCTCCGCCGATGAGGAAGGTCGCCTCGCGATCTTCCCAGCATTCGGAGATGTTGGGGCAGCCCGCCTCCTGGCAGACCGTGTGCAGGCCCGCGTCGCGGACGAGTGACCTGATCTCGTTGAAGTTGGGACCGTTCCGAAGCCGCGTCTTGATCCACGGCGGCTTCTTCTCGATCGGGGTCTGGCTGTTTCGAACCTCCAGGCGGAGGAGCTTCCGGCCATCTGGTGCAACCGTCATGCGACACCCTTTGCCTTGTAGGCTCGCGCGCTTCGCTCGCTCACGAACCCCAGCTTATTACCCGCCCCCGGGTGATCCGGTCCGGCTCCCTCGCCGGTGATCCCGATGCTAGGAGAGATCCTCTTCGTACAGGTCGTACGGCTCGACGCCGAGGGCCTCCGCGAGACGTTTCTCGGCGAACGGGATGACCTCGTCGACCGTGATGCGGCGGCCGGTCTCCGCCGATAAGGAGGTCACTCCGGCGTCGGCCTCGCCGCCCAGCATGATGCGGTTGAACCAGCTCAGGTCGTTCACGCAGTTGAGCGCGAAGCCGTGCATGCTCACCCCGCGGGAGATCCGGATGCCGATCGTGCCCAGCCTGCGGTCGGGCACGCCGTGCCCGGGATCGCCCGGCACCCAGATGCCGCCGCGGCCCGCGACCCGGCGGGCGGCCAGCCCGAAGTCGGCACAGACCTGGATCAGGACCTCCTCCAGCAGCCGGACGTAGGAGACGATGTCGTCGATCCGGATGATGGGGTAGCCCACGAGCTGTCCGGGACCGTGCCAGGTGACCTTGCCGCCCCGGTCGACGTCGATGACCGGGGTGCCGTCGGCCGGCCGCTCGTGCGGCAGCGTCCGCTTGCCCGCCGTGTAGACCGGTGCGTGCTCCAGCATGAGGCACAGGTCGGAGATGTCGCCCGCCACCCGGCGCCCGTGCAGAACCCGCTGCAGGTTCCAGGCCTGCTCATACGGGACGTCGACGCCCATGCGGACGATGGCCAAGCCGTTCACGGCTCAAGGGTAGTAGACGTCAGCAGGCGGGGTTCGATGCGGAACTCCTTGACGCCCGCACCATCACGCTCGACCCGGTACGCGGCGCCCTCGGGGGCCACACTGACCGCCTGAATGAACTCCGTGCCGACGTAGTGGAGCGCCACCCCCTCGTCGGCGGCGTACGCCTCCGGCAGCTCGCCGGAGGCCACGGACTCGTGCAGCAGCCTCCTGCGCTGCGGGTCGGAGTCGTAGTGGACGCCGCATGAGTACGGCAGCAGCGCCAGGCCCTCGGCCCACGGACGCAGCCTGGGCCCGAACGAGTCGGTGTTGCCGCCGACATGCCAGCACAGCGCCCCGGCGCTCTGCCCGGACAACACCACACCCGACCGCCACGCCTCGGTGAACGCCTCGTCCAGCCCGTGCAGCCGCCACAGCGCGGCGAGGTTGGCCACGCTGCCGCCGCTGACGTAGATCGCGTCCTGCTCAAGGATCCACCCGCGCGGGTCGGCCATGTTGGGCATCGGGAAGACCGTCAGGTGGCTGACCTCGACGTCCCAGCGGTTGAAGGCTCCGTACATCTTCAACAGCCAGTCGGCGTCGTCGCCGGTGGCGGTCGCGAGGAGCCCGAGCCTGGGCCGGTCCTGACCGGTCAGGTCGAGCACGTAGCGCAGCAGGGCGGTCGGCTCGACGAACCCGTACCGCTCCGACGGCCGAAACGACCCGCCCCCGATGGCGACGATGTGCGACTGCCCGATTCGGCTCATGCCCCACTCCTGTTCAGTCAGCTCGACGGTCTCCCCAGGGTACGGCGGGGCGCCGGAAAGGGATGGCCGAACCCGCGGAAACGGGCATGCCGCTGTGCCCCGCGCCGCTTTCCGACGGGCGTCTTTCGATGGGCCTCTTTCGAACGGCCCTCTTTCGATGGGCCTCTTTCAATCGGGCATGGCCGCGCCGCTTTCACATGGGCGTGGCCGCCCCGTGCGCACGGGACGGCCACGTGGAAGCCGGCGGAGGCGGTCAGGCGAGGCCGAGCTGGCTCTCGAACCGGCCCTCCTCCAGACGACGCTTGATCGTGGTGAGGAAGCGGGCGGCGTCCGCACCGTCGACCAGGCGGTGGTCGTAGGTCAGCGCCAGGTAGACCATCGACCGGACCGCGATGACCTCGCCGTCGGGCGTGTCGACGACGACCGGGCGCTTGACGACCGCACCGGTGCCCAGCATGCCGACCTGCGGCTTGTTGAGTATCGGCGTGTCGAACAGCGCGCCCCGGCTGCCGGTGTTGGTCAGCGTGAACGTGCCGCCGGCGATGTCGTCCGGGGTGATCTTGTTGGTCCGCGTGCGCTCGGCCAGGTCGGCGATCTTACGGGCGAGACCGGCGATGTTCAGGTCACCCGCGTTCTTGATCACCGGGACGATGAGGCCGCGCTCGGTGTCGACCGCGATGCCGAGGTTCTCGACGTCGTGGTAGGTCACCTCGTTGGTCTCGTCGTTGATGACCGCGTTGAGCTTCGGGTGGACCTTGAGCGCCTCGACGGCCGCGAGTGCGAAGAACGGCAGGAACGACAGCTTCACGCCCTCGCGGGCCTCGAAGGCGCCCTTCGCCCGTGCCCGAAGTGAGGCGATCCGGGTCACGTCGACCTCGACGACGGTGGTGAGCTGCGCCGAGGTGTGCAGCGACTCCATCATGCGGTCGGCGATCACCTTGCGCAGGCGCGACATCTTCTCGGTGGTCCCGCGCAGGGTCGTGTCCACCTGCACCGGCTCGGGCGCCGCAGCGGGCGCGACCGGCTGCGCGGCGGCGGGAGCCGGGGCCGGGGCCGGGGCGGGTGCCTGCGGCTGGGCCGCCGCCGCTGCGGCGCGCTCACGCTGGATCCGGGCCGCCTCGATCACGTCCTGCTTGCGGATGCGGCCGCCGACGCCGGTGCCGGTCAGCGAGTCGAGGTCGACGCCGTGCTCGGCGGCCAGCTTGCGCACCAGCGGCGTGACGTACGGCGCCTCGCCGGGCGGCGGCAGCGGCGTCGGCTGGGCCACCGGAGCCGGCGGCGCCTGCGGGGCGGGAGCCGGCTGCGGGATCGATGAGATGGGCGGTTCCGGGGCCGGAGCGGGCGGGGCCGGAGGCGCGGGGGCCGCCTGCGGGGCCGGAGCCGGCGGAGCCGGAGGCGCGGGGGCCGCCTGCGGGGCCGGAGCCGGCGGAGCCGGAGGAGCCGGCGCGGGCTCGGGTTCGGGCGCCTGCTGGGGCTCGGGGGCCTGCTGCGGGGCGGCGCCCGCCCCGCCGTCGATGACGGCCAGCTCGGCCCCGACCTCGACGGTCTCGTCCTCGGCGACGAGGATCTTGGTCAGGTAGCCCGACGACGGCGACGGGATCTCGGTGTCGACCTTGTCGGTCGACACCTCCAGCAGCGGCTCGTCGGCCTCGACGTGATCGCCTTCGTTCTTCAGCCAGCGGGTGACGGTGCCCTCGGTTACGCTCTCACCGAGCTGGGGCATGGTTACGGAGACCGGCATTGTTCGTCTTCTCTCGCCTTCGGGCTTCAGTTGTGGACGTGGAGCGGCTTGCCGGCCAGGGCCAGCATCGCCTCACCGAGCGCCTCGGACTGGGTCGGATGCGGGTGGATCAACTGGGCGACGTCCTTCGCCGTGGCCTCCCAGTTGAAGATCAGCTGTGCCTCCGCGATGAGCTCGCCGACCCGGCCGCCCACCATGTGCACGCCCAGGACCCGGCCGTCGCGCTCGGCGACGACCTTGACCTCGCCCTGGGTCTGGAGGATCTTGCTTCTGCCGTTCCCGGCCAGGTTGTAGGAGAGCTCGACCACATCGTGGCCGCGCTCGCGGGCGACGGCCGTGCTGATGCCCACCGAGGCGACCTCGGGCTCGGAGTACGTGATGCGCGGCACGCCGTCGTAGTCGATCGGCACGGGGTTCAGACCGGCGATGTGCTCGGCGACCAGGATGCCCTCGGCGAAGCCGACGTGGGCGAGCTGCAGGGTGGGGATGAGGTCGCCCACCGCGTAGACCCCGGGAACGCCGGTCCGGTAGAACTCGTCCACCTGCACGTAGCCGCGCTCGAGCCGGAGGCCCGCCTCCTCGTAGCCGAGGCCCGCCGAGACCGGGCCGCGGCCGACGGCGACCAGCATGAGCTCGGCGTCGAGCGTCTTGCCGTTCTCCAGCGTGACGACCACACCGGTGTCGGTGGTCTTGACGCTCTCGAACCTGACGCCCAGCTCGTACTTGATGCCGCGGCGGCGGAAGGCCCGCTCCAGCAGCTTGGAGCTCGACTCGTCCTCGAGCGGGAGCAGGTGGGGGAGCGCCTCGACGATCGTGACCTCGGCGCCGAACGACCGCCACACGCTGGCGAACTCCACGCCGATCACGCCGCCGCCCAGGATGACGACCGAGGCGGGCACGCGGTCCAGGACCAGCGCGTGGTCGCTGCTGATGATCTTTTCGCCGTCGAGGTCCAGGCCGGGCAGCGACTTCGGGGTCGAGCCGGTCGCCAGCACGACGTGACGGCCCTCGTAGACCTGGTCGCCGACCATCACGCGGCCGGGGCCGGCCAGCCGGCCCTCGCCCTCGACGACGGTGATCTTCTTGCTCTTGATCAGACCGGCGAGCCCCTTCCAGAGCCCGCTGATCACCTTGTCCTTGTAGGCGTGGACGGCCGGGACGTCGATGCCCTCCAGCCGGGTCCGCACCCCGAAGGACTCGCTCTCACGGGCCTGGTCGGCCAGCTCGGCGGCGTGCAGCAACGCCTTCGTGGGGATGCAGCCGCGGTGCAGGCAGGTGCCCCCGACCTTGTCCTTCTCGATGAGGACGACGTTCATGCCGAGCTCGGCCGCCCGCAGGGCACATGCGTAACCACCACTACCACCACCTAGGACGACGATGTCGTAGGGGCCGCTGCCATCAGCCACTGGAATGCTCCTCGCTGGATTCCACGCCATCGGATGGGTCCGACGGCATCTTTTCACTTGTCTATGAAGATTGTGGTCGGGACGTGGCGGCCGCCCGCCCGGACGGCCACATCGTCACGATTCGCTGTTGCGGTTTCGCTATCGCCTGCCCGCGTAACGCTCGGCGATGCCGACGAGCGTGCGGGTGATCGCGCCGGTGCCGCCCTTGGGGGTGTAACCGTGCGGCTCGCTCTTGTTGAACGCAGGACCGGCCATGTCGATGTGCGCCCAGCGGACGCCGTCGGGCACGAACTCCCGGAGGAAGATGCCCGCGGCGAGCATGCTGCCCCAGCGCTCGGGCTGCAGGTTGGCGATGTCGGCGATCGGAGAGTCGAGGCCCTTGCGCAGTTCCTCGGGGAGCGGCATCCCCCAGGCACCCTCCCCCTGGGCCCCGGCGATCTCCACGACCTCCTCGCGCAGCGCGTCGTCGTTGGACATCACACCGGACGTACGCCAGCCGAGCGCGACGATCTGCGCCCCGGTCAGCGTGGCGACGTCCACGATCAGCTCGGGACCGTCCTCGGCGGCGCGGGCGATGCCGTCGATCAGCACGAGACGGCCCTCCGCGTCGGTGTCGAGCACCTCCACGGTCTTGCCGCTGTAGGTGTGCAGGACGTCGGACGGACGCTGGGCCTGACCCGACGGCATGTTCTCGGCGAGGCAGAGGTAGCCGACCACGTTGATCGGCAGGCCGAGCCTGGAGATCGCGAGCAGTGAGCCGAACACCGCGCCCGCACCGCCCATGTCGGACTTCATCCAGTCCATCGAGGCGGCGGGCTTGAGCGACAGGCCGCCGGAGTCGAACGTGATGCCCTTGCCCACGAACGCGATGGTCCGCGCGGCCTCCGGGTGCCGGTACGCCAGCCGGACCAGCCGCGGCGGGTTGGCCGAACCCTGGCCGACTCCCACGATGCCGCCGTAACCGCCCTCTTTGAGCTCGGTCTCGTCGAGCACCTCGACCGACAGCCCGGCCTGCCCGCCCATCTCCCGCGCGATCTCGGCGAACCGGGCCGGCGACAGATCCGAGGGCGGCGTGTTCACCAGGTCGCGCACCAGGTTGACCGAGGTCGCGACCTCCGCCGCGTGCCGTACGGCCTCCTCGGCGCCCGGCGCGTCCGACAGCACCACGAGCTCGCCCACGGGTGCCCTGTGCTCACCGTGCGTGCGGTATCTGGCGAAGTCGTAAGCGCCGAGCAGACCGCCGATCGCGACGGCCTCGGCCTGCTCGGCCGTGGCGGCGGGCAGCGCGAAGGCGGCGGAGGCCGTCCCGGCCAGGGAACGCGCGGCGGCGCCCGCCGCGCGGCGCAGGGTCTCGGGGTCGTGGTCACCGTCCGGACGGTCGCCGAGGCCGACCACGGCCACGACCGGCGCGGGCAGCGCGCCGAACGTCGGGATCTTGGCGATCTCCTCTGCTTTGCCGGTGAAACCGACGGCGTTGAGGATTTCGGCGAGCCGACCGCCAAGGGCCTGGTCCAGGCCGTCGGCGCCGGGAGCCTGGGTGGGGCCGTCCGGGGTCGCGTGGACGCCCACTATTAGTGCATCGGCCTCTATGGAGACCGGTTCAGATGCATTGACGCGCACAGTGGTCACGTGAGCCGATGCTATCCATGCTTCCTGTCCTGCGCACATACGGGTGGTGATCGGATCAGTCATCTGCCCCGATGATGCCAATGGGTATGGCACCATCGACGTTTGTGTAAATTATGGTACTAATATTGCTAGCATCATGTTGCTCACACTCGACCTCAACGATCCCCGCCCCCTGCATGAGCAGGTGACCACGGCGATCCGGCGCGCGATCGTGGAGGGGAGGGTCCACCCCGGAGACCGGCTGCCTCCGGCGCGAGACCTCGCCGCCGCGCTGGGTGTCAACGCCAACACGGTGCTCCGTTCCTTGCGTGATCTCAGGGACGAGGGACTGCTGGAGTTCCGCCGTGGCCGCGGCGTATCGGTCCTGCGGCGACCGGACGCTCGTGAGGACCTCAAGGCCAGGGTGCGTGAGCTACTTGATGAGGCCGCACGGTACGGCTACCGCCGAGACGACGTCATCCAACTGATCGAGGAGCTCGCTTGAACGCCCAAGCCACCCGAGAGCACGCCTACCGGCGGCGTTTCCTCCTGCTGCTCGGCGGCTGGACCGTGCTGGTGTCCGTCGCCCTGGTCGTGGTGCCGCTCGTGTTCCGAAATCGCCTGCCCGACCCGCTGGCGGGGCACTGGGGCCCGTCGGGAAGGCCCGACGGCACGATGTCGTTCGCCGCCTTCATGTTCGTCGTCCCGGTCTGGCTGCTCATCGCGATGTGTTGCCTCGGCATGGCCGTGCGAGACCGGCCGCTGCCCAGGAGAGCGACACGGACCCGGCTCACCACCGTGCTCGCCTGGGCCGCCGCCTTCCTGCTCGGCACGCAGGCCCTCACCATCGGCGCCAACCTCGACAAGGGCCACTGGACCCAGGCCTCGCCGCTGAGCTGGCAGGTCATCCCGATGCTGGCCGGTGCCATCGCGGTCGGAGCGCTGGGCTGGCTGGTCGGACGGCTCGGCCCGGGCGACCCCCCGGACACCGAACCGCCGACTGGGCCGCTGATCCATGTCGACCCGGGGAAACGGCCGGTGTGGCTCTCGACCGTCTCGGCCCCCTGGGCCATCGGGCTGACATTCGTGGCTTTCGCGAGCGCGCTGTCGCTTGCGGTGGCCACCCTGCTCGGCTGGTCGACCTGGGGATGGAGCCCCGTCGCGCCGCTCGCGCTGGCTTTCCTGGTCGGGCTGTTGCTGTCAGCGGTCTCGGTCCGAGTCGACTCCGGGGGCCTGACCGTGTCGTACGGCCTGCTGCGGTGGCCCTCGCGCCGGGTGCCGCTCGCCCGGATCGGGCGCGCGTGGGTGGACCGGCGCTACCCCTCCGACATCGGCGGATGGGGTTATCGCGGTCTCCCGGGATCGGCCACGATCATGATCCGCGGAGGTGAGTGCCTGGTGGTCCGCTACACGTCCGGAGGTGAGCTGGCGATCAGCATCGATGACGCCGCCACCGGCGCGGCCCTGCTGAACGCCCTTATCGCCCACCCCCTCCCTCAAAAGAAAGGGTGTCGTGACCGATGAGCCGAGGCCGTAATGATCTCTGGCTGTTCCTGCTCGTCGCGTTCGGATGCGCATGGCTGATCGCGCTTCCGCTGTGGCTGTCCGGCTCCGGGCTCGACTCCCCACTCCTCACGATCGTCGCGCTGGCGATGATGTTCACCCCGTCCCTGGGGGTGCTGGCCGTCCGGCGGTTCTGCCATCGTGGCATGCCGTTCCGCGAGTGGGCCCGCCACACCGGCCTCACCTGGGGAGTGCGGCGGGGGCGGACCCTGGGCCTGACCGCTGCGGCCTGGTTCGGAGTGCCGCTGCTCACCCTGGTCGCGCTGGTGGTGAGCGTGCTGATCGGCGTGGTCCACGTCGATCTCGAGGGGTTCAGCCTCATGCGGGAGCAGCTGGAGAAGGCGACAGGGCGGAAGCCGCCGATGGAGCCGGAGATGCTCATCGTGATCCAGCTCATCCAGGCGGTCGTCATCGCACCCGTGATCAACGCCATCCCTGCCCTTGGCGAGGAGTGGGGCTGGCGCGGCTACCTTCTGCCCCGGCTCGTCGCGGCCACGGGCGGGCAGTGGCGTGCCCTGCTCCTGTCCGGAGTGCTCTGGGGGCTCTGGCATGCTCCGGTGACCTTGCTCGGCTACAACTACCCGGAGTTGGGCGCGTGGGCCGCGCTGATGTTCGTCGGATTCTGTGTGCTGTTCGGCGCGGTCATCGGCTGGCTGCGGCTGCGATCGGGCAGCGTGTGGCCCGCCGTGATCGGGCACGGCGCGCTCAACGCCATCGCCGGTCTGCCGATGATGGTCGGCGATGCGGCCGACCCGCCCGACCTCGCCATCGGCGGTGTCACCGGTCTGGTCGGCTGGGCGCTGCTCGCTGTGATCGTCGCCGTGCTGCGCTCGCCGTACGGCTCCCGACTCTCGGCGTAGTCGCCACACCGGTCGCGGTCAGCCGAGAAGCAGTGCGCAGCACAGCAGGGTGACGGCCGTCGCGCATTCGCAGAGCGCGCCGAGCACGTCACCGGTGACGCCGCCCAGCCGCCGTACGGCGCGGCGGCGCAGCAGTTCGGCGGCCCCCAGCCCCACCGCCATCGCCAGAAGTGGTCCGAACAGAACGGCCACGGCATGCGCCGGGAGCGCGGTGTATCTCGGGAACCCGGAGGACGAGATGACCGCGATGCAGGTGAGGAAGACGATGGTGCCGGCAGAGACAAGGGTCGAGACCAGCGCCCGGCCCGGCCGTACCGTCCGCGCGACGAGCGCGCCGAGACCGCCGGGGCGGGCAGCGGGGACGTGGTCGCGGCAGGCCCAGGTGATGGCGAGTCTGCCGGTCACGCAGGCGGAGACCAGGGCGGCCCCGGCCAGGGCGGTACGGGTCTGCGACGGTTCGAACGGGGAGGATTCGGCCAGTGCGGTCAGCGCCGCCACCTGCACGAGCAGTGTCAGCACCAGCGTGACGACGCCGAATGGCCCGATGTCCGAGCGTTTCATGATGGCGAGCGACTGATCCGCGGGTTTGCCGCTGCCCAGGCCGTCGGCGAGATCGGCGAGGCCGTCGAGGTGGAGGCCACGAGTGAGCCAGGCGAGCGTCCCGACCGCGAGGACGGCGGCGAGCAGCGCGGAGCCGCCCGCCCAGCGGATTCCCACCAGGACCATGGCGGCGGCGAGCCCGAGCATCAGCCCGACCAGCGGGGCGAGAGCCATCGCCCGCCCGGCGAGCCGCCGGTCCACCTCGACGACGCGTACGGGGAAGACGGTCAGCATCCCCACCGTGAACAGCCAGGCCGCGGTCAACGTCGTCCATGACCGGTGGCACGACGAGAGGCGGTTTCGCGTCGGCGGTGCAGGCACGAATGAGGATCGTAGTGCCCGGTCACGCGGTGCCGGTCATGCGGTGCCGGTCGGATGGGCCGGTCGGATGGGCCGGTCGGATGGGCCGGTCGATCAGATGGGCACGGGCAGCGGGCGACCGGCGATCACCAGCGCGACGTCTTCCGACTCCCGGGCGAGCCGCTGGTTGAGGCGGCCCAGCTCGTCGCGGAACAGGCGTCCTGCGGCGGTGGCCGGGATCACCCCGAGCCCGACCTCGTCGCTCACCGCGACCACCCGGGCGCGGGTGCGCCGCCAGGCCGCCACCAGTTCGTCGCACCGCTCCGCCACCCTGGTCCGTGCCAGGTCAGAATCCCAGCCGGGATCCCGATCGCGGTCTCGGGGCCAGGCACGGCACTCGTCGAACACGGCGGCCAGCCAGGTGCCGATGCCGTCGATCAGCAGGGTACGCCCGGGGGTGTCCGTCCGGGTGAGGACGGCGGCGAGGTCGATGGTCTCGAGGGTGCGCCAGTGGTGGGGGCGACGATCCCGGTGCAGCTTCACCCTGGCCAGCCACGCGGGGTCGTCGCCCGGGGCGGGGCCGGTGGCGACGTACGTCACATCGGGGTCGGCGGCCACCCGTAACTCGGCCTCCTCCGACTTGCCCGAGCGGGCGCCGCCGAGCAGCAGCGTACGCCGGGCCGGGCCCGGTGGCGACGGGTCGCCATGGGGGTGCCGGGCCGCGATGTCCCGGGTGTCCAGGACGGTCCCGTCCGGTACGGCCTCCGCCCGCCAGTGGACGAGCCTGCGGGCCAACTCGTCCTCGGAGGGGATCCGGTCGTCGAGGTGCACGGCGACGACCCGCGTCCCGGGCGTGACCCGGCCGCGGCGGCGCAGATCACCCAGGCGCTCCGGCCGGTCCAGCAGGTCGATCAGCACGAGGTCGAAGGGCTCACGCGGGCGCGGCCCGGCGTCGTCCTCGTCGTACTCATCGTGGTGGAGATCGTCCCGGCACGGGGTGTAGAGCACCCGGCTTCCGTCCGGACCGGTGATCTCATAGCCGTCGGGGGTGCGTACGAGGAGACGCCCGCCCGGCGGAACACCGAAGTGCGCCGCGTCGCCGGTCCGCGGCGTGAGCCGTACGATCCCGTCGATCACGATCGACGTCGGCCCGCGGTGACCGGAGGAGAGGCGGCCGCAGGAGGCGCAGCCGCAGCCGGGCGCCGGCCAGCCCCGCGGACCCCCGGTCCCCTCCAGACGGATCTCCACGCGGGTGCTCCTTCACATAGGGTTTGCAGGACGTGCTCGACTGGTTCGGCGGGAAGGGGCGGATGGGCATGACATGGCGCTGGCGATACGAGGACGCGAACGGCGCCGAGCTGACGGACCGATCGCTGCCGCGTGAGATCTTCACCAGTCAGTCGGACGCCGAGTCGTGGCTGGGGGAGTCGTGGCGTGACCTGCTCGACGCCGGGGTCGAGCAGGTCACACTCCTGGAGGACGACCGCGTCGAGTACGCCGGGATGTCGCTCCGCCCCGCCTGACGGCGCCGTCAGGGACGCTTGCCGGGGCTGACGGTCTTGGCCGGGTCCCGCTCGACCACGTCGCCGAGCACGTCGTCGATCCTGCGCATGGTCTCGTCGTCGAGCTTGACGCCGGAGGCCTTAACGTTGTCGCGCACCTGCTCGGGCCGGGAGGCGCCGACGATGGCCGACGACACGTTGGGGTTGCGCAGCACCCAGGCCACCGCGAGCTGGGCCATGGTGAGCCCGAGGTCCGCCGCGATCGGCTTGAGCTCCTGCACCCGGCGCAGCAGCTCGTCGCCCATCATCCGCTCGATGAAACCGGATCCGGTCGGGTCGGCGGCCCGCGAACCGGCGGGCACCGGCTGCCCGGGCAGATACTTGCCGGTGAGCACGCCCTGCGCGATGGGCGACCAGACGATCTGGCCCAGGCCCTCCTTCTCGCACAGCGGGACGATCTCGGCCTCGATGACCCGCCACAGCATCGAGTACTGCGGCTGGTTGGACACGAGCCGGTCGAAGCCCATCTCGTCGGCGATCTTCAGCGCCCGTTCGATCTGGGCGGCCGTCCACTCGCTGACTCCGACGTACAGCACCTTGCCCTGCCGTACGAGATCGTCGAAGGCGCGGAGCGTCTCCTCCAGCGGCGTCTCCACATCGAAGCGATGGGCCTGATAGAGGTCGACGTAGTCGGTCTGCAGACGGCGCAGCGAGCCGTTGATCGACTCCATGATGTGCTTGCGGGACAGACCTCGGTCGTTCCTGCCGCTGCCGGTCGGCCAGTAGACCTTGGTGAAGATCTCCAGTGACTCGCGGCGCACGCCCTGCAGTGCCCGTCCGAGCACCTCCTCGGCCCGCGTCCCCGCGTAGACGTCGGCCGTGTCGAACGTCGTGATCCCCTCGTCGAGGGCCGCGTGCACGCAGGCGCGGGCCGCGTCCTCCTCGACCTGGGAGCCGTGGGTGATCCAGTTTCCGTAGCTGATCTCGCTGACCATGAGGCCGCTGCGGCCGAGATGGCGGAATTCCATGCCCCTGACATTAGTGGGACGCCACAGGCGTCCCACATACGCGCACGGGTGTCCGCACCGGCCGGGGGCGGCTCAGTTCTTGGGCGGGATCGGCACGCCGCCGGGGAGCAGGGTCGGCTTCGGGAAGCGCAGCCTGCGGATCTGGGTCGACCGCATCGCCGCGTAGAAGCCCACGCCGCGGAGGTTCTCGTCCGGGAACTTCTCGGCGACCTCCTTCTTCACCCGGCGGGCGACGTAGATCGCGCTGCCGAGCACGAACACCATCACCACGGGCAGGGAGAGCGTGTAGATGAGCAGCACGACGCTCTGGATCGCCGGCCCGGCGGGCACCATCGACAGCAGCATGATGATGAAGACGACGGGCAGGAAATACTGTCCGGGCAGGCGCCGGGAGTCCACCCAGTCGCGGGCGAACTTCCGTACCGGGCCGCGGTCGCGCGCCGGAAGGGCCCGCTCGTCGCCGCGCAGCAGCATCTCCCGGTGCTTGGCGCGCAGCGCCCTGTCGCGCTCCCGCTGCATCCGGTAGGCCTCCTTGCGGTTGGCCGGCGCGGTGACGGGTGAGCGGCGGCGGCCCTGCGCCTCGCTCCGCTTCGGGGTGGGACGGCCCTTGCCCGGAGTCTGATGAGGCTTAGGATCCTCTACAGGGGCAGAGGAGTCGTCAGCGGAGGTCTGGGTACGACGTCGGAACACGGCGTCCAGCCTACCGGGAGTGCAACTTAGTGACGCCCTCGCGCGTTATGCGTAGGGTGAACCCAGGCGGATTCGCCATGCATGACGTTGAGAAGGGGACGGCCGACGCGCATGAGCGTGATGAAGAGACTTTCCATGATCTTTAAGTCCAAGGCCAACAAGGCCTTGGACAAGATGGAGGATCCACGGGAGACGCTGGACTACTCCTACCAGCGGCAGCTCGAGTTGCTGCAGAAGGTCCGCCGAGGTGTCGCCGACGTGGCGACCAGCCGCAAGCGGGTCGAACTGCAGATCAACCAGCTTGAGGGCCAGGCCGCCAAGCTGGAGAACCAGAGCCGGCAGGCGCTCTCCGCCGGGCGGGAGGACCTGGCGCGCGAGGCGCTCACCCGACGCAACGGCCTGAACGCGCAGATCGCCGATCTCCGTCTCCAGCACGGCAACCTCCAGGGCGAGGAGGAGAAGCTCACCCTCGCCAGCCAGCGGCTGCAGGCGAAGGTGGACTCCTTCCGTACGAAGAAGGAGACCATCAAGGCCACCTACACGGCCGCCGAGGCGCAGACGCGGATCAACGAGGCGTTCTCCGGCATCTCCGAGGAGATGGGCGACGTCGGCCTGGCCATCCAGCGTGCCGAGGACAAGACCGCGCAGATGCAGGCGCGCGCCGGCGCGATCGACGAGCTGCTGGCGAGCGGCGCCCTCGACGACTTCACCGGCCAGCGCGACGACATCCAGGCCGAGCTGGACCGCATGGGCGCGGGCAGCGACGTGGAACTGGAGATCGCCAGGATGAAGGCCGAGATCGGTCAGGGCCCCGCGCCGCAGGGCGCGATCGAGGCCGGCCAGCCGGGCCGTCAGGCGGGGCAGCCCGCGCAGCAGACCCAGCAGCTGCGTCAGCCGGGGGAGGGCCTGTGATCGTCAGAATCATGGGAGAGGGCCAGGTCGAGATCGCCCAGGCCGACATCGACGTGCTCAACGAACTCGACAGCGAGCTCGAGGCCGCCATCGAGTCCGATGACGAGAACGTTTTCCGGGTCAAGCTGCACGCGCTGCTGGACAAGGTCCGGCAGGTGGGCAAGGCGCTGCCGGTGGATTCGCTCGAGCCGTCCGAGCTGATCCTGCCGCCCGCCGACGCCTCGATCGAGGAGGTGCGGGAGATGCTCGGCGACACCGGGCTCATCCCTGGATGATGTCTGCGACGCGATTCGCCCCCGACCGCGGTCTGACCGTACGGATGACCGTGACGATGTTCCTGCTCGGGCTGGTCTACGTGGCGTTCATGGCAGCGCTGGTGGCCCTCGGCGTGCGGGCGATCGCCGTCCTGTTGATCGCCGCGGGTCTCCTGCTGGTGCAGTTCCTCCTGTCCGACAAGATCGCGCTCTTCGCGATGCACGGACGCGAGGTCTCCCCGCAGGAGGCTCCTGAACTGCACGGGATCGTCGACCGGCTCAGCGCGATGGCGGGGATGCCCAAGCCCCGGGTGGCGATCGCGAACACCGACATGCCCAACGCTTTCGCGACCGGGCGCAACCAGAAGAACTCGGTGGTGTGCGTGACCACGGGCATGCTGCGCAGGCTGGACGCCCGGGAGCTGGAGGGCGTGATCGCGCACGAGATGTCGCACGTCGCGCACCGTGACGTCGCCGTCATGACGATCGCGTCGTTCCTCGGCATCGTCGCGGGCCTGATGACCAGGTTCGCGCTGTACACGGGCCTCGGGGGAGGCCGGCGCGGCAACAGCGGGCCGCCGATCGGGGCGATCATCTTCCTCGTCTCCGCTCTGGTGTACGCGGTGAGCTTCCTGCTGACGAGGGCGCTGTCGCGCTATCGGGAGCTCGCGGCCGACCGCGCCGCCGCACTGCTCACGCAGCAGCCCTCCGCGCTGGCGAGCGCGCTGACCAAGATCAGTGGAGAGATCGCCAGGATCCCGACGAGGGACCTGCGCGAGGCCCAGCCGTTCAACGCGTTCTTCTTCGCCCCGGCCATCTCCGGGCAGAGCATCGCCTCGCTGCTGTCGACGCACCCGCCGCTGGAGCGTCGCCTGGACCAGCTCGCCCGGATCTCTGCCGCCCTGGGCCGCTGATCGGTAGGCGCCATGGGATGGTTCGACGCACTGCTGGGGAGATCGAAGCCGGCGAAGCCCGATCTCGACGCGCTGTTCGCGCTGCCCGCCGCCGCCGTCACGCTCGAGGCGGCCACCGGCTTCACCCCCGTCGGCATCGGCTCGGTCTCCTTCCGTGCCGCGGAGGGCGGCGCGTTCAGCCGGTTGGAGCAGGAGGTCCAGGCGCTGCTCGGCAGGTCCGAGATGACGCGCGACTCCTACGGCTACACCTGGATCGTGGTGCGCCACGCGGACGTCTCCGCACTCGTCACCGACCTCCACGCGGTCAATTCGTCGCTGGAGTCCGCCGGGTTCGGCCCGTCGCTGCTGTGCTCGCTGGTGACCTTCGCCGACCCGTCCGGCCGGCGGCTCGCGATCGTCTACCTCTACAAGCGGGGCACGTTCTACCCCTTCGCCCCGGCGGGGGGCACCCGCCGGGACAACGCTCTGGAACTCCAGGTGCGCGGGGTCCTCACGGACGAGCTGAAGATCGAGCCGGACCTCGCGAGCTGGTTCCCCGTCTGGGAGGCCCCGGGGCTGTGACCGCCGGGGCGAGGACCGTCCACGAAGCCCGCCGGAGCGGGCTCCCGGACGTCACAAGGCCTGTGATCACCGCCGGCTAGGGCAGCGCCAGCATGCGGTCGAGGGCGACCTTGGCCCAGTGGGCGGTGTCGGGGTCGACGGTGATCTGGTTGACCAGCTCGCCGGCGGCCAGCGACTCCAGCGCCCAGACCAGGTGCGGCAGGTCGATCCGGTTCATCGTCGAGCAGTAGCACACGGTCCGGTCGAGGAAGGCGACGCTCTTGTCGGGGAACATCCCGGCGAGCCGCTTGACCAGGTTCAGCTCGGTGCCCACAGCCCAGGACGAGCCGGCCGGCGCCTCGGAGATCGTGCGGATGATGTACTCGGTGGACCCGACGTAGTCGGCCTTGGTGACGACCTCGTGCCGGCACTCGGGGTGGACGAGCACGTTGACGCCGGGGACGCGGGCGCGCATGTCGTCCACGGCCTCGGGGGTGAACCGGCCGTGGACCGAGCAGTGCCCCCGCCACAGGATCATCTTCGCGTTCCTGAGCTGCTCGGCGGTGAGCCCGCCGTCGGGACGGTGCGGGTTGTAGACCACGCAGTCGTCCAGCGACAGCCCCAGCTCCAGCACCGCGGTGTTGCGCCCCAGGTGCTGATCGGGCAGGAACAGGACCTGCTGCCCCTGCTCGAAGGCCCAGGTGAGCGCCCGCTTGGCGTTGGAGGACGTGCACACGGCGCCGCCGTTGCGTCCGCAGAACGCCTTGATGTCGGCGCTGGAGTTCATGTAGGTGATCGGTACGACCCGGTCGGCGATGCCGGCGTCCTCCAGGACCTCCCAGCACTCCTCGACCTGGTCGAAGGAGGCCATGTCGGCCATCGAGCAACCGGCGGCGAGGTCCGGGAGCACGACCTTCTGCGAGTCGGCGGTCAGGATGTCGGCGGACTCGGCCATGAAGTGGACGCCGCAGAACACGATGTACTCGGCCCCCGGCCGGGCGGCGGCCTCGCGGGCGAGCTTGAACGAGTCGCCGGTGACATCGGCGAACTGGATGACCTCGTCGCGCTGATAGTGGTGACCGAGTACGAACAGCCGGTCGCCGAGCCGCTCCTTGGCGACACGGGCGCGTTCCACCAGCGCCGGGTCGGACGCCGGCGGAAGCTCGCCGGGACAGTCGACCCCGCGCTCGCTGTGCGGATCGGCGTCGCGGCCAAGGACGAACAGCGGAAGACCGGACTCAGTGATCGTCACGACCACACCCCCTCGGGGACTTATCGTATAAGTGACGATTAATCATCGCATACCTTACCGACGTGTCCGCGACCGCCGTACCTTCGACGTGGAATGTGTGGCGGGCGGCCCGTGTTGGTAGCGTCTAGTGGAACCGAATCAGACGACCGCTCCGGGTGGGCGGTTGGCGCAGACCGCGGGAGTCAGCACATGACGGTTGAGAGCAGCGAGACCACGCAGCAGGGCCTGATCCTGACTGACGCGGCCGCCGCCAAGGTCAAGAGCCTGCTGGAGCAGCAGGGAGAGGAGGGGCTGCAGCTGCGCGTCGCCGTGCAGCCCGGTGGCTGCTCCGGCCTGCGCTACCAGCTCTTCTTCGACGACCGCTCGATGGACGGCGACATCGTGTCGTCCTTCGACGGGGTGAACGTCGTGACCGACAGGATGAGCGCGCCGTACCTGGTGGGTGCCAGCATCGACTTCGTCGACAGCATCGAGAAGCAGGGCTTCACGATCGACAACCCCAACGCGACGGGTTCGTGCGCCTGCGGCGACTCGTTCAACTAGCGCCCTCTCCGGAGCCCGATCAAGCAGGGGTTTCTCCGGAGGCCGCCGCGCCCCGTACGGATCATCCGTACGGGGCGCGGTCGTGCCGGAGACGGTACGCTCGACAGGCTGGGCGATCTCGTTTCCCCGCCCGTGTCCCTTCCGTGCCCAGATGCTGACAACGAGGAGAAAACCCCGTGCGCATCGCCGTCACCGGTTCCATCGCGACCGACCATCTGATGACCTTCCCCGGCCGCTTCGGCGACCAGCTCATCGCCGAACAGCTCGACCGGGTGTCACTGTCGTTCCTCGTCGACGATCTGCAGATCAGGCGCGGCGGATGCGCGGCCAACATCGCCTTCGGGATGGGCTGCCTCGGGCTTTCCCCCATCCTCGTCGGCGCCGTCGGCACCGACTTCGCCGACTACCGGTCCTGGCTGGAGCGGCACGGCGTCGACTGCGGCTCGGTCCACGTCTCCGAGCTGCACCACACGGCCAGGTTCCTGTGCACCACCGACGAGGAGCACAACCAGATCGCGTCGTTCTACACCGGGGCGATGGCCGAGGCGCGCGAGATCGAGCTGGGCCCGATCGCGCAGCGGGTCGGCGGGCTCGACCTGGTCCTGGTGAGTCCCAACGACCCGGACGCGATGCTGCGGCACACCGAGGAGGCACGCGACCGGAGCATTCCGTTCGCCGCCGACCCGTCCCAGCAGCTCGCCCGGATGCCCGGCGAGGAGATCCGCCGGCTCATCGAGGGCGCGGCCTACCTGTTCAGCAACGACTACGAACTCGGGCTGATCGAGCAGAAGACCGGGTGGTCGGACGAGGAGATCCTGGAGCGGGTGGACGTCCGCATCACCACCCTCGGGCCCAAGGGGGCCAGGATCGACCGGAAGGGCGAGCCGACGCTGCACATCCCGCCCGCGCCCGAACTGGGCAAGGCCGACCCGACCGGCGTCGGCGACGCGTTCCGGGCCGGTTTCCTGGCCGGTGTGGCCTGGGGGCTGCCGCTCGAGCGCTGCGGCCAGATCGGCAACCTGACCGCCACGCACGTGCTGGAGCGGGTCGGCTGCCAGGAGTACGAGCTGGGGCAGCGGGTCTTCCTCGACCGGTTCGCCGTGTCGTACGGCCAGGCCGCCGCCGACGAGGTCGCCGGGCACGTGCGGTGCCACTACTCCTGACGGCCTTTTCCCGATGGCCTGCTTCTGACGGCCTGTTCGTGACCGTCGCGGTACGTGGACGCGGTCAGTAGTTGCGGCGCACGTGGATCGACCAGCCGCCCTGCGGCAACTCGTGGCTGGCCACGTGCTCGTGCGACTTGAGCCTGCACCACGCGGGGATGTCGGTGCACGCGGCGGGATCGTCGGCCAGCACGGCGATCACGTCGCGCATCGCCACCTCGTTGATCCGCTCGGCGAGCATGATGATCGGGATCGGGCACTTGCGGCCGAGCGCGTCGATCGTCAGCGCGGGCTCGCCCGCGCCGTCCTTCCCGGCGCCGGTGTCGGCGGTCCCTCCGGCCAGGTCCCGCGTGTCCCCGCCGCGCGCACCGCCGGTCCGTCTCCGCCACATCACTGGACTCCCAAGCTCGCCCGGATCCGCCGCACCACGTCGGGAAGCACGGCGAGGAACCGGTCGACGTCGCCGTCGGTCACGCCACGGGGCAGCGATACCCGGACATTCCCGTGGGTAAGCACGCCCATCGCCTCCAGAACATGTGATGGCCGAAGCGTACTCGCCGTACAGGAGCTCCCGGACGAGACGGCGAAGCCCGCCCGGTCGAGCTCGGTCAGCAGCGCCTCGCCCTCCACGTAGAGGCAGGAGAACGTGACGATGTGCGGCAGGCGCCGCACTGGGTCGCCGATGACCTCCACGTCCGGCACCAGACGCGGCACCTCGGCGCGGATCCGGTCGACCAGGGCCGACATCCGCGGGCCCTGCGCCGCCTCCTCCGCCACCCGGGCGCGCAGCGCGGCGGCGGCCGCCACGACGGCGGGCACGTTCTCGAAGCCGGGCACCCGCCGGCGCTCCCGCTCGTCCTGCGGGTACGGCGACCGCCAGCGCGTGCCCTTGCGTATCGCCAGCACCCCGACGCCGGCCGGGCCGCCCCACTTGTGCGCGCTCGCGGTCAGGATCGACCAGCCGTCGGGGACGGGCAGGCGGCCCGCCGACTGGGCCGCGTCGACCAGGAGCGGCACGCCCGCCGCCAGACAGGCCTGCGCCGCCTCGGCCACCGGCTGCAGGGTCCCGACCTCGTGGTTGGCCGTCTGCAGGCAGGCCAGCGCCGTACCGGGCCGGGAGACCGCCGCCGCGAAGGCGGCGGCGTCCACGCGGCCCGTGCGGTCGACGCCCACGGTCTCGACGGTCCCGCCGTCGTGTTCGTGGACCTCGGCGGCGTGCAGGACGCTGGAGTGCTCGACGGCGCCGGTCACCAGATGCCGGCCGGTCCGCCGTCTGCCCCGGAGCGCGCCCAGGACGCCGAGATGGACCGCCTGGGTGCCGGAGGAGGTGAACGACACCTCGTCGGGCCGGGCGCCGAGGAGTTCGGCTACCTCCGCCCTCGCCTGCTCCAGTAACATCTGGGCACGACGTGCCGTGCCGTACAGGCGAGCGGGATCGGCCCAACCGGCGTCGAGCGCGGTCAGCAGGGCGTCACGGGCCGCGGGATGGAGAGGTTCGGTCGAAGCCGCATCCAGATAAGGCACAGTTAGGACATTAACGGGGGCTGCTCAGAGGGGCGTGGCCGGTCCGCGCTAATGTGTCCCCCAAGCGTGAACTCAACGAAGTAAAGGGGCACACCGGCGAGAATCTCCTGCTGGTGACACCCGGTGGTCAATTGGAAAACCGCCCAGGAGAGGACCTCTTGGGCTTCATCTGTGGGGTAGGCGATCCGTGAGTCCGACCCGCCGTACGACACGGCGACCGTGGACGCGCCGCCGGTTGCCCGGCGCCGCCGCAGTGGCGCTGCTGGTGGCGTCCGCGACGGCGTGCAGCAACGAGGCGATCGATCAATGGTCCCGTGGGGGCATGCCGGAAAGCATCACCAAGCAGGCTGAGATCACTCAGACGCTCTGGAACGGCGGCTGGATCGCGGCACTCGCCACCGGGGTCGTCGTCTGGGGCCTGATCCTGTGGGCCTGCGTGTTCCACCGCAAGAAGAAGAACTCGACCGAGGCGCTGCCGCCGCAGGTGCGGTACAACCTGCCGATCGAGATCCTCTACACGGTCGTTCCCGTGATCATGGTCTCGGTCTTCTTCTACTTCACCGCCCGGGACCAGACCGAGATCACCAAGGTCTCGAACACGGCCCCGGTCAAGGTGCTCGTCGAGGGCTACCAGTGGAGCTGGCGCTTCACCACCGAGTACCAGGGGCAGAAGGTGGTCACCGCGGGCGTCCCGGTCGACCTGAGCAAGCAGAGCAAGGAAGACCCGCAGGGCCCGCAGCTCGTGCTTCCGGTCAACAGCCAGGTCCACTTCGACCTGCACTCGCCGGACGTCATCCACTCGTTCTGGGTGCCGGAGTTCCTCTTCAAGCTGGACGTGTTCCCCGGGAACGTGCGTAACCAGTTCGAGATCACGACGCTCGATCGGACGGGCGTCTTCTTCGGCCGCTGCGCCGAGCTCTGCGGTGTCGACCACAGCAGGATGCTGTTCTCCGTGAAGCTCGTGCCGCAGGCCGAGTTCGACCAGTACATCAAGAGCCAGGCGGGGAGTGCGCAGTGACCGCCATCCAGCAACCGCCCGTCGTTACCGCGCGGCCCTACCGCAAGGGCTCGGTCATCGCCAAGTGGCTGTCGTCGACGGACCACAAGGTGATCGGGCACCTCTATCTGATCACGTCGTTCGTCTTCTTCCTGATCGGCGGCGTGATGGCGCTGGTCATGCGGGCCGAGCTCACCCAGCCGGGCCTGCAGTTCGTGACGAACGAACAGTTCAACCAGCTGTTCACCATGCACGGCACGATCATGCTGCTGATGTTCGCGACGCCGCTGTTCGCCGGCTTCGCCAACGAGCTGATGCCGCTGCAGATCGGCGCGCCCGACGTGGCGTTCCCGCGGCTGAACATGGTGAGCTACTGGCTCTACCTGTTCGGCAGCACGATCGCGGTCTCCGGGTTCTTCACCCCGGGCGGCGCCGCTTCGTTCGGCTGGACGGCGTACGCGCCGCTGTCCGACGCGATCAGCTCCCCGGGCCTCGGCGGCGACCTGTGGCTGATGGGCCTGGCGATGTCCGGTCTCGGCACGATCCTCGGCGCCGTGAACTTCATCACCACGATCATCACGATGCGTGCCCCGGGCATGACGATGTTCCGGATGCCGATCTTCACGTGGAACATCCTGCTCACCAGCATCCTGGTGCTGCTGGCCTTCCCGGTGCTCGCAGCGGCGCTGCTCGCGCTGGAGGCCGACCGCAAGCTCGGCACCCAGATCTTCGCCTCGTCGGCCGGCGGACCGATGCTGTTCCAGCACCTGTTCTGGTTCTTCGGCCACCCCGAGGTCTACATCATCGCGCTGCCGTTCTTCGGCATCATCACCGAGGTGCTGCCGGTGTTCAGCCGTAAGCCGGTCTTCGGCTACATCGGCCTGGTCGGCGCGACCATCGCGATCGCCGGCCTGTCGATCACGGTCTGGGCGCACCACATGTTCGCCACCGGCCAGGTGCTGCTGCCGTTCTTCTCATTCATGACGTTCCTCATCGCGGTGCCGACCGGGGTGAAGTTCTTCAACTGGGTCGGCACGATGTGGCGCGGCCATCTGTCGTTCGAGTCGCCGATGCTGTTCTCGGTCGGCTTCCTGGTGACGTTCCTGTTCGGCGGACTGACCGGCGTCATCCTGGCGTCGCCCCCGCTGGACTTCCACATCACCGACACCTACTTCGTCGTGGCCCACTTCCACTACGTGGTCTTCGGCACCGTGGTGTTCGCGATGTTCGCGGGCTTCTACTTCTGGTGGCCCAAGTTCACCGGCAAGATGCTCAACGACCGGATCGGCAAGCTCCACTTCTGGACGCTGTTCTTCGGCTTCCACCTCACCTTCCTGGTGCAGCACTGGCTGGGCGTCATCGGCTTCCCGCGCCGGTACGCCGACTACTCGCCGGTGGACGGCTTCACCGACCTCAACATGGTCTCCTCGGCCGGTGCGCTCCTGCTGGGCGCCTCCACGCTGCCGTTCCTCTACAACGTGTGGCACACCTGGAAGTACGCGCCGAAGGTCACCGTCGACGACCCGTGGGGCTACTGCGGCTCGCTCGAGTGGGCCACCTCGTGCCCGCCGCCGCGGCACAACTTCCTGTCGCTGCCGCGGATCCGGTCCGAGCGCCCCGCGTTCGACCTCAAGTATCCGCACCTCGCCGTGAAGCCCGAACTGGGCAAGGAGACCTCATGAGGATTCAGGCGTGGATGTTCACGCTCGTCGGTGTCTTCTTCGCCGCCATGACCGCGGTCTACTGGCTGTGGTCCAAGGAACCGGCCGGCACCACCGCGCTGGCGATCTCCTGCGGCATGGGCCTGATGATCGGCTACTACCTGCTGTTCACCACCCGGCGGATCGGTGACCAGCCGGAGGACAACAAGGAGGCCGAGATCAGCGACGGCGCGGGGGAGCTCGGCTTCTTCAGCCCGCACAGCTGGTGGCCGCTGTTCCTGTGCATGTCGGCGGCGCTCACGTTCTTCGGCTTCGTGATCGGCTGGTGGCTGTTCTTCATCGGCCTGTTCGCCACGCTGATGAGCATGATCGGGTTCGTGTTCCAGTACTACCGCGGCAACTTCTCGCACTGAGCCGGATCGGACAAGAACCAAGGTCGTAGCGGAAGGAAACGCCCTCGCGGCGGCGAGCACTCGGAAGATCTTCGCCGGGATTCGGTCGGCCCCCCGTGGCTCGGGGGGAATAACACCCGAAACCGAACCGGCGGAGGGGGACCGACGTGCGAACTGCTGCGGGGGCGTTGGCTTTGCTGGTGCTGCTGACCGGATGTTCGGGCACGTCGGAGGACGGCGACGAGGCACCCAAGGCCGCGGTGAACATCTTCCCGATCGACGGGGCCAGGGAGCTGCCTCCCGAGCAGCCCATCATGGTGGGAGCCGCCGGGGGAAAGCTGAAAAGCGTCACCGTAGAGGCCGCTGGACGGCCCGTGGCGGGTTTCTACAGCGCGGACCGCACACGGTGGCACAGCGAGCGTCCGATGGCCCCTGGCGTCTCCTACCGGGTCCACGCGGTCGTCAGCGGCCCGGGTGGAGCCTCGGCCGAGCGGACCAGCCGGTTCTCCACGAAAGCGGCCGGCAAGAGCTTCGGCATCAAGACCCTGCTCCCGAACAAGGAGACCGGCCTCACGGTGGGCGTGGGCATGCCGATCATGATCACCTTCGATCAGCCGGTCACCGACCGCGTCTCGATCGAACGCAGCCTCGTCGTCCAGGCCTCCAAGCCGATCACGGGCGCCTGGCACTGGCTCGACAAGAATCGCGTGGTCTTCCGGCCCAAGGAGTACTGGCCCGCCTACACCAAGGTGCGTCTCATCGCGCGTCTGGCGGGCGTTCGCGGCGCCGACGGCATGTACGGCAAGCAGGACTACACGAGGGATTTCCAGATCGGGAGGTCGCAGATCAGCGTCGCCGACACCCAGAGCCACCACATGCAGATCCGGCGTGACGGCAAGCTCATCAGGAACTTCCCGATCAGCGCGGGGCGCGGCGGCGTCATGCGGCACTACACGACGAACGGGATCCACGTCGCGATGTCCCGTGAGCCGGTCACCGTGATGACCTCACCGGACGCCGGTCCCGGCCAGGCCGGCTACTACCAGACCACCACCTACAGCAACGTGCGGTTCTCCGACACGGGGGAGTACGTCCACGGGGCGCCCTGGTCGGTCGGCGACCAGGGCAGCGCCAACGTGAGTCACGGCTGTGTGAATCTCAGCCCGACCAACGCCAAGTGGTTCATGAACAACACCCTGCTCGGCGATCCGATCATCGTCACCGGCTCGCCGCGGCAGGTCGACCCGACCAACGGCTGGAGCTACTGGGAGAACTCGTGGCAGCAGTGGCTCAAGGCGAGCCGCCTGCGCGCCGACACCGCCGCCTCCCTGTAGGACCTCGTCGTGGTGGGCACCCGTACCGGTGTGACCGCTCAGGCGGCGGGTGACCGGCTGGCCTCGACCCACCGGTCCAGCGTGGCCGCCGCCCGGCCGGAGTCGACCGCCTCGGCCGCACGCGCGTACGCCGCGCCCATGTCGGCGACCAGGTCGGCGCAGTCGGTCTCGCCGAGCGCGATGTCGAGGGCGACCAGCGTGGCGGCCGCGTTGACCAGCACCGCGTCGCGGACCGGGCCGATCTTCCCGTTCACCAGGTCTCGTACGGCTCCCGCGTTGAACTCGACGTCGCCGCCGCGCAGATCCTCCGGCCGCGATCGGGGGACCCCGATGTCGGCGGGGTCGAAGCGGACCTGCGTGGCGCTGCCGTCGCGGACGACGAAGACCGTGGACGGCACGGCCGTCGACAGCTCGTCGAGGCCGTCCTCGCCGCGGAAGACCAGCGCCGCGACGCCGCGCTCGGCGAACACCCCGGCCACCACCGGCAGCATGCGCGCGTCGTAGACGCCGATGGCCTGCGCGGCGGGCCGGGCCGGGTTGGTCAGCGGGCCGAGGAAGTTGAAGAAGGTCGGCACGCCGATCTCCTTGCGCGCCGGTCCGGCGAACCGCAGCGCGGGGTGGTAGACCTGCGCGAAGCAGAACGCGATGCCCGCATCCACGGCCACCTTCGCGGTGACCTGCGGCGGCAGGTCGAGGACCACGCCCAGGTGCTCCAGCACGTCGGCCGCGCCGCACAGCGAGGAGGCCGCGCGGTTGCCGTGCTTGACCACCCGCGCGCCGGCCGCGGCGGCCACCACGGCCGCCATGGTCGACACGTTGACCGTGTGGGCGCGGTCGCCGCCGGTGCCGACGACGTCGACCACCGGCCCCGGAACGGACAGCGGGGTGGCGCGGTCGAGCATGGTGCGGGCCAGGCCCGCCACCTCGGCGACCGTCTCGCCCTTGGCACGCAGCGCGACCGCGAACGCGGCGATCTGCGCCTGCGTCGCCGCACCCGACATGATCTCGTTCATGGCCCACGCCGTCTCGTCCGACGTGAGGTTCTCACCGGCGAGGAGGGCACTCAGCACGGAGGGCCAGGTGGTGCGCAGGTCCATTTCTTCCCCTTATCGGAGGCTGGGGTTGGCGGAGACGGGGGTCAGCCCCTGGCGCCGGCGAGCCTGCGCCGCATGAGGTCGGCGACGGTCTCGGCGAGGACGACGGGATCGAGCGGCTGGGCCACCACCGCGTCGGCCCCGGACCAGTTGGCCAGCCACCGGTCGTCGCGCCGGGCGATCAGCAGCACGATCGGCGGGCAGTCGTGCACCTCGTCCTTGGCCTGCCGGCAGATCCCCATGCCCCCGGCCGGGGCGGCCTCGCCGTCCAGGACGGCCACGTCGATCTCCCCGGAGTCGAGGTGCTTGACCGCGGCCGGCTGGGTCGCGCACTCGACGACCTCGGCGAGGGGCACGTCAGCGGCCGGACGCCGCCCGATGGCCAGCCGCACCTTCTCCCTGGTGCCTGCGTCGTCGCTGTAGACGAGAACCCTCATGTCACGCTCACTGTCGAATCGCGGAGTATGGTCATCTGATGCTACCGGCGCCGCGACCGGGACGCAGCGCGCCCGCGGGCATCGCCGTACCGGCCGGTGCCGTTGCCCTACCGTGCTGGTTCCCGGGGCTTGAGGTGACCCTAGTGGGGGGTCGTGGGCCGACCCGACCTGGGGAGCCGCAATAATGCTAGGCGTGGCGACAGCATCCGCAATTACTACGACGACGCGACCGCACGGGTCGAGCCGGCCGAACCTCGTTCAGGTCGGCACCATCGTGTGGTTGTCCTCCGAGCTCATGTTCTTCGCGGCGCTGTTCGCGATGTACTTCACCATCCGTTCGGTCAGCATGGGGCAGGGCCAGCCATGGCCGGAGGCTCATCTTGACGTCCCGTTCGCGACCTTCAACACGACCGTCCTGGTCCTGTCGAGTGTCACGTGTCAGCTGGGCGTGTGGGCCGTGGAGCGGGGCGACGTCAAGAAGCTCAGGCGCTGGTACATCGTGAGCTTCCTGATGGGCGCCTTCTTCATCGGCGGTCAGCTCTGGGAGTACGGGAAGCTCGCGAGTGCCGGGCATGTCCTCTCGCACACCCCGTATGACTCGGTGTTCTACCTGACCACGGGCTTCCACGGCCTGCACGTGACGGGTGGCCTGATCGCGTTCCTGTTCATCCTGGGACGCACGTACGCCGCGAAGCGCTTGACGTATGAGCAGCAGACCAGCGCCATCGTCGTGTCCTACTACTGGCACTTCGTCGACGTGGTCTGGATCGGCCTTTTCGCGACCATCTACATCATCAAATGATCGGAACGGGAATTTCGGTGAAATCCACCACCGCCCGACGGCGTCATCCCCTCGCGCGAGTCGCCGTCGTGGCGCTCGCGCTCGGTCTGCTCGGCGGGGGGTACGCCCTTGCCGCGCCGAACGGCAGCACAGCGGACGCCGCGATCGCGTCCGGCAAGGCCGACGACACGGCGCAGGGCAAGAGCCTCTTCGTGGCCCACTGTGCGAGCTGCCACGGCATGAACGCCGAGGGCACCGACAAGGCTCCCACGCTGATCGGCGTCGGTGCCGCGGCCGTGGACTTCCAGGTCAGCAGCGGCCGCATGCCGATGGGCGACGCCGGCCCGCAGGCCCTGCGCAAGCCGCGTCCGGAGTGGGCGACCGACGAGGCGATCAGCCAGCTCGCGGCCTACGTCCAGTCGCTGGGCGGCGGCCCGACCATCCCGACGGCCGACCAGGTCGACCCGGCCCAGGGGGACCCGGCCAAGGGGGGTGAGCTGTTCCGGGCGAACTGCATCCAGTGCCACAACTTCACCGGTTCCGGCGGCGCCCTGACGTACGGCAAGCACGCGCCGACGCTGAACCCGGCGACTCCGACCGAGATCTACGAGGCGATGATCACCGGCCCGCAGGCGATGCCGGTCTTCAACGACACGACGATCAGCCCGGAGCAGAAGCGGGACATGATCGCCTACATCACGCACGTGCGGAAGCAGGTCGACCCGGGCGGCTCCGGCCTCATGCGGATCGGTCCCGTCACCGAGGGACTCGTGGCGTGGATCGCCGGCATCGGTCTCCTCTCCCTCGCGGCCATCTGGATCACCGCTAAGAGACGGCGGGTGAAGGCATGACGGACAACAACATCGAGCGGCCGGAGGGCCGGGTGGTCCCGGCGCGCGTCGTCGGCACGCCGCCCGCCGCCGGGCCGAGCCTCGGAGAAGAACCGGTGCACGCGCCCCCGGGGGACCCGGGGGTCGTGGAACAGGACCCGGCGGCCGCTCGCCGGGCCGAGCGCGTGGTCGCGCTGCTGTTCACGATCACGTTCCTGGCCGGCGCGGGATTCATCGCCTCCTATGTGACGTTCCAGGTCGGCGACATCGACAGCACCGCCACGTCGAACTTCGCGCTCGGCGGCACGCTCACCCTGGCGCTGCTCTCGCTGGCGATCGGCATCACGGTCTGGGTCCGCCAGATCATGCCGAAGTACAACCTGGTCCAGGAGCGCCACGCGATGGTCTCCGACCCGGAGACCCGCGAGTACGTCAAGGAGACGTTCCTCCAGGGCGCGAACGAGAGCGGCTTCGTCAAGCACGGGCTGCTGCGCCGTACGCTCCTGCTGGCGGCGGCGCCGCTGGGCCTGGCCCCGCTGGTGCTGCTCAAGGACCTCGGCCCGCTGCCGGGCACGGTGCTGCGCCGCACTGTGTGGGGCGAGCCCACCAAGGACGGCAAGCCGCGCAAGCTCGTGGTCGAGGGCACCGGCCAGCCGATCCGCGCCGCCGATTTCAACTCGCCGGGCGGCATCCTCTCGGTGGTCCCCGAGGGCTACGAGCACGACTTGAACGCGCTGGCCAAGGCCACGCTGATCCTGCTCAAGCTCCGTCCCGAGGAGTTCAAGTCGGGCACGAACCTGAACTGGACGCACGACGGCATCGTGGCCTACTCGAAGATCTGCACCCATGTGGGCTGCCCCGCCGCGCTGTACGAGCAGACGACCCACCACATTCTCTGCCCGTGCCACCAGTCGACGTTCGACGCGGCCGACGGCGCCAAGGTCATCTTCGGCCCCGCCGCCCGGCCGCTGCCGCAGCTCCCCATCGGGATCGACGACGAGGGCTACCTCATCGCCAAGTCCGACTTCCACGTCCCCGTCGGCCCCAGCTTCTGGGAGCGCGGCGACGCCGAGGCGGAAGCAAGGGAGACCAAGTCATGAACGCTCCTCCCAAGGCCATCGCCGGAACCTCGACGTTCCTCGACGAGCGCCTGGGCGCGGGCAGCTTCCTCAAGCGCAACCTGAGGAAGATCTTCCCCGACCACTGGTCCTTCCTGCTCGGGGAGATCGCGCTCTACTCGTTCATCATCCTGCTGCTGACCGGGACGTTCCTGACGTTCTGGTTCAAGCCGGGTATGGGGCACACCACCTACCTCGGCAGCTACGCCCCGTTGTACGGCGTGCAGATGTCGGAGGCCTACGCCTCGACGCTGCACATCACGTTCGACGTCCGGGGCGGTCTGCTGATCAGGCAGATGCACCACTGGGCCGCGCTGCTGTTCGTGGCCGGGATGATGGTGCACATGCTCCGGGTGTTCTTCACCGGCGCGTACCGCAAGCCGCGTGAGCTGAACTGGCTCATCGGCGTGCTCCTGCTGTCGCTGGCGCTGGTGGAGGGCCTCACCGGCTACTCCCTCCCCGACGACCTGCTCTCCGGCGCGGGTCTGCGGATCACCCAGGGTGTCGCCCTGTCGATCCCGATCGTGGGCACCTACATCTCGTTCTTCCTGTTCGGCGGCGAGTATCCGGGCCACGACGTGATCTCACGCTTCTATTCGCTGCACATCCTGCTCATCCCGGGCATCCTGCTCGCGCTGATCTCCGCCCACATGATCCTCATGTGGGTGCAGAAGCACACCCAGATGCCGGGCAAGGGCCGGACCGAGAGCAACGTCGTGGGCGCCCCCTTCTACCCGGCGTTCATGGCCAAGGCCGGGGCGTTCTTCCTGTTCACCTTCGGGGTGATCGCCCTGCTGGGAACGTTCGCCCAGATCAACCCGGTCTGGTTGTACGGTCCCTACACACCGGCGGACATCTCGGCGGGATCGCAGCCCGACTTCTACATGGGCTTCCTCGAAGGCTCGCTGCGGCTCATGCCCGCATGGGAGTTCAACCTCTTCGGGTATACGTTCGCCATGAGCGTGCTGATACCGGCGCTCGTCCCACTGGGCATCGTCATGACGGGTCTGGCGCTGTATCCGTTCCTGGAACAGTGGGTGACCGGCGACCGCCGCGAGCACCACGTCTGCGACCGGCCGCGCAACAACCCGCACCGCACCGCGATCGGCATGGCGGGCATCACGTTCTACGGCGTCCTGTGGCTGCTGGGCGCCAACGACGAGATCTCGTCCACCTTCCACATCAGCCTGTACACGACGACGATCCTCGGGCGGATCGCCATCTTCGTCGGCCCGGCGATCGCGTACTTCGTCGCCTACCGGATCTGCATCGGCCTGCAGCGCAAGGACGCCGAGGTGCTGTCGCACGGCGTGGAGTCCGGCGTGATCAAGCGGATGCCGAACGGGCAGTACATCGAGGTCCACACGCCTCCGGCGGAGGACATCGCGGCGCACATCCGCGGGAAGAAGGAGATCCCGATCATCGAGGGCGGCGTCGACGGCGAGGAGGTCCCGCCGAAGGGCCTGCGCAGCGGCGTCGGCAGGCTCCGCGCCAAGATGAGCAAGGCGTACGGCACCGACCACGTCCCCTTCCACGAGGAGGAAGTGGAGGAGCACGCCGCGGTCGGCGCGGGCGAGCACAAGCAGCTCCACTGAGCGACCGAACCGTACGGCCCGGGCAGGGGATCTCGTCCCCGCCCGGGCCGTAGGCATGCCGTCATGGTTCCGTGCGGTGCGGCGGCTCAGTCGGAGGCGTCGAGGCCGATGGAGAAGGCGGCGTCCAGGTCGTGCCGGGAGTAGGCGCGGAAGGCGATGTGCGTCTCGGTGTGGCGTACGCCGGGCACCTTGTTCAGGCGGCCGGGCACGACCTCGGCCACCTCGTCGTAGCGCTGGACCCGGACCATGGCCAGCAGGTCGAACTCACCGGTGATGGAGTACACCTCGCTGACGCCGTCCAGCTCTGCGATGGCCGAGGCGACCTCGGGAATCCGGTCGACATCCGCCTTGATGTGGACGATCGCGGTGACCATTCGGTTCTCTCCTGCTTTTCCGTGCCGGTGTTCTTCCTGCCGGTGAAGGCGCATCCGACACTACCGGTGGAACCGGTTCATGAGCACGGCCGGTGGAACCGGTTCGTGAGCACGGCCGGTGGAACGGGTTCGTGAGCACGGCCGGTGGAACCGGTTCATGAGCACGGCCGGTGGAACCGGCTCAGGAGCACGACCGCTCGATCCGCTCGACGAAGCGGGCAGCGCCGTACGCGGGCAGGCACCACTCGCCGTCGACCCGGACCAGGCGCACGCCGGGGGAGTCGAGCCAGCGCAGCAGGCACTCGGTCTCCTCGGCGACCGCGGCGGGGGTGGGCCCCGGGCCGGGCGCCACGGTCTCGGCGGTGGCGACCAGCGCGTCCACGTAGGGCGTCGGGTGGGCGCCGCGCGGCATCACGCCGGCCGCGGCGAGCCTGCCGTACCGGATGACGTGGATGTCCCACCCGCCGTCGAAGGCGGGAGAGGCGGCCACCATCTGCCGGATCGTGGTGAGCGACCGCAGGCGCTGCATGCGGGCCGCCGCCCGCAGGTAGGCGGAGAGCCGGTCGCGTTCCGCCGCGGCCTCCTCGTACCGCTGCTCGGCCGCGAGGTGCCGCATCCGCTCCTCGATCGCGGAGAAGACGACCTGCGGGTCGTGCTCCATGGCATGCCTGGCGGCGCTGACATGGCGGGCGTAGGCCTCCTGGCTCTCCCTGCCGTCGCAGGGTGCGCCGCAGCGCCCGATCTCGGCCAGCACGCAGGCGCTGCGGCGGACGCGCGTGGACAGGCGCTGGGTGCACCGCCGCAGCGGCAGCGCCTCGTGCATGGCGGCGCGGGCGTCGTCGGCCGAGCGGGTGCTGCCGAAGGGGCCCAGGTACGCCGCGCCGTCGTCCTTCAGTTCGCGGACGATGCTCAGCCTCGGGAACGGCTCGTCGGTCAGCTTGAGCCAGACCACCCGCTCGGGATTGCGCGACCGCCGGTTGTAGCGCGGTTTGGTCGACCCGATCAGCCTGAGCTCGCGGATCTCGGCCTCCAGGGAGGTGGCGCACACGATCGTGCGGACGCGTTCGGCGATGCCGACCATCTCCCGGATCCGCGGACGCGTCTCGCCCGCCGTGAAGTAGCTGCGTACACGGTTGCGCAGGTGGGTGCTCTTGCCGATGTAGAGCGCCTCGCCCTTGGCGTCCTCGAAGACGTACACGCCGGGGACGCCGGGGACGCCCTCGGCCAGGTGCCGCTTGCGCCGCTGCTCGGGCGTCGGGGTCCGGGAATAGCCGCGCAGTTCCTCCAGCGTCTGCACGCCCAGCGAGCCGACCCGCGCGATCAGGCCGTGCAGGACGTCGACGGTCGCCCGGGCGTCGGCCAGCGCCCGGTGGCACGGCTCGCTGGGGCTGCGGAAGAACCGGGCCAGCGTGGCCAGCTTGCAGTTGGGGGTCTCGTCGCGGGTGAGCACGCGCCGGGCGAGGTCGACGGTGTCGACGACCGGGTTGGCCGGCGGGGGGTAGCCGCCGGCCGCGCAGGCGGCCCGGATGAACGACATGTCGAAGGGCGCGTTGTGCGCGACCAGGGTCGTCCCGGCGATGAACTCCAGGAAGCTCGGGAGCACCTCGGGGAACTTCGGCGCGGCGACGACCATCGCGTCGGTGATGCCGGTGAGCACCGAGATGAACGGCGGGATGGGGCCGCCGGGGTCGACCAGCGTGGCGAACTCGCCCAGCACCTCGCCGCCGCGCACCTTGACCGCGCCGATTTCGGTGACCGCGTGCTCGGCGGCGGATCCGCCCGTGGTCTCCAGGTCGAAGACGACGAACGTCACCTCGCGCAGGGGAGTGCCGAGATCGTCGATGGTGCCCTGTACCGCGTCCACGCCATGACGATAGAGACCCGGACCGACATTCGTCTCTCCCGTCTCACTGACCGCGGAACGGCCACCGGCGTGGCAGCCGTACCCTTGGAAAAAGGACACGATGAGGAGCGACGAGATGAGTTCAGCCGGGGAAGGCCTGTCTCGTCCGTTGCCAGAGCGGGTCCGGTTACACGTCGTGGAGGTCGCGGCGCAGGTGCTGGGCACGATGCCGGCGGCCGCCGTACCATCGCCGCTGCGCGGCATCGCGAGGTTCGAGCCGCGTAAGCGTGCCCGCCTCGGCGCCGCGCCGATCGCCGCCCAGTTGGAGTCCGACAAGGAGTTCCGCGAGCTGGTGGCCGAGGCGGTCGAGACGGCCTGGCCCGAGCTGGTGGCGGGCCTCGCCGAGGGCACCGTGCCTCCGGCGGCCGATCCGGTGCTGGTGGCGGCGGCGGCGTATCTGACCCGTCCGCCGGGCTGGCCGGACCTGGTGGAACAGGCGCGGGCGGAGCTCGAGCGGGCGGCCTCGCTCGGCAACCAGCGCGAGCAGGCCGAGACCCGGCTGCGCGAGCAGCTGGCCGCGCAGCGTGCCGCCGCCAAGGAGGAGGTCGAGCGGGTCCGCGAGCAGCTCAAGACGTTGCGCGCGGAGAACGCCGATCTGCGGCGCAAGCTGCACGACGCGAGGGAGCGGCTCAGGGCGGCGGAGGCGAGGGCGGCCGAGTCCGCGGCGGAGGCGGCCGAGGCCAGGGCCAGGGCCGCCGAGGTGAGCGGCACCAGCGAGACCGAGATGCGCAGGCTCAAGGAGCGTCTGGCGGACGCCGAGCGGCAGCGGGAGGCCTCCCGACGCGCGGCCAGGGAGGGCCGCAGTGTGGAGGACGTCCGCATCCGGGTGCTCCTCGACGCGCTTCAGGGGACGGTGGCGGGGTTGCGCAAGGAGCTCGCCCTGCCCACGACCATCAGCAGGCCGGCCGACTCCGTGGCGGCGGTGGCCCCGGATTCGCCGGGTGTGACCGCGGTCCCCGCCAGGGCGCTCGCCGACGACGACCCCCAGCTGCTGGACCAGCTTCTCGCGATCCCCCACCTGCATCTGATCGTCGACGGATACAACGTGACCAAGACGGGCTATCCGTCGCTCACGCTGGCCGACCAGCGGACCCGGCTCCTCACCGGACTCGGCGGCCTGGCCGTACAGTCCCGTGTGGAGGTGACCTGCGTCTTCGACGGCGCCGAGCTGGACGGTCCGGTCCACGTCTCTGCGCCGCGCGGGGTGCGGGTGAGGTTCAGCGCGCCGGGGGAGATCGCCGACGACCTGATCAGGCAGCTGGTGCGCGCCGAGCCGAAGGGCCGGTCGATGGCGGTGGTCTCGTCGGACCGGGAGGTGGCCGACTCCGTGCGCAGGATGGGGGCCAGGCCGGTGCCCGCGCTGCTGCTGCTCCGCCGCCTCGGCCGGGGCTGAAGAGGCGGGAGGGGCTGCCCGGACAGCCGGGGCCGGGCCGTGCTCGAGGCCGGCCAGGTTGAAGCTTGAAGATCGCATGAGTAGAGTCGCGCCAGGCTTGGGACGATCTCGAGGGGGCCTTGGTGCGAGGGCGCTTACCGGTGGCCGCCGGCATGGCCGCCGTGCTTTTGCTGCTGCCGAACATGGACGCGCAGGCGGATCCGAGACCGACCGTGGCTCAGGCCAAAGCGAAGTTGAAGCAGCTGAACGAGCAGGCCGACAAGCTCGTAGACCGTTACAACGCGGCCAACGAGAAGTGGAAGAAGGCCAAGAAGCAGTACGACGCGGTCAACGACGACTATCGCAAGCACGCCAAGCGGGTCGAGGAGCTGCGCGAGGGGGTCGTCTCCATCGCGGTGAACGACTACCAGTTCGGCGACCTGGCGTGGAACGGCGTCCTCTACGGCACCGACCCGGAGGCGGCCCTCAGCGGCATGGCCGCACTCGACCAGCTCTCCCAGGAGCGCGCCCGCAAGCTCGAGGCGTACGAGGGCGCCATCTCGGGGCTCAAGCAGCGACGGGACAGGAAGAAGTCGGCCTACGACTCCGCCGTGAAGGTCAAGGGCGACCTCGCCAAGGAGAAGGATGAGGTCGAAAAGCTCGTCAAGCGGCAGATGGCACTGCTGCGCGAACTCGGTGCGTTCAACCCCGGCAACCCGAACAGCGCGGGAGCCGTCTACACCGGGCCGGCGTCGGGCAACGCGCTCACCGCGCTGCAGTTCGCCTACAAGCAGATCGGCAAGCCCTACCGGTACGGCGGGACGGGACCGAGCGGCTGGGACTGCTCAGGGCTCGTTCAGGCGGCCTGGGCGGCGGCCGGGGTGCGGCTGCCCCGGACGAGCTATGAGCAGTGGGCGTGGGGCGCCGGCCGGCGGGTGTCCCTGAACGAGTTGCAGGCCGGTGACCTGCTCTGGCACTCGGGCTACGGACACGTCGGGATCTATGACGGGGCCGGCAAGGTGGTCCACGCTCCCCAGACGGGAGATGTGGTGAAAGTCACCCCACTTGCCCAATATCGCCCGATTGGTGCGGTACGCCCCTGAGGTCGCTTTTTGATCTCTTTGTGCTAAATGTGAGCAGCATCATATTTAGGTGAATTTCGTCCGGGTATCCTGCGGTTTTTACCTTACCCGGAGCTTAAACGATCTCCTTCTCCTTGGGGTGGCCTTTGCCGTTCGGTGGCGCGTCCGGATAGCTTCTGGGCCTGCGGCGAGCACCGGACCACCGGTCTCGTCCCGCATCCAATCGGTGATCTGCCGAGTCCGTGCAGTCAGGAGGCACGGAGCCGGGGAACCAACGACCCTCGCATTCAGGGGTCAGGGGTGAATCGGCGCGCCGGGAGCGTTCCAAAACGCTGCCACCCGGGTGCCGTAGGGCGACTTCCCCGCCCGAACCCGTCAGCTAACCCGGTAGGCGCGAGCGGAAGACCCTAGGAGAGATCCTGTCTACCACCCCCGCGAATCTGTCCCATCGTGCCCGTCTCGTCCTCGGTGGCGTCGTGCTGACGTCCTCCCTCGGGGCCATCGCCGCACCGGCGTCGGCGGACGACTCGGTGACCGTGACCGTCACCAAGGCGAACCCGGCGGTCGGACGGGCCGCCTCGGCCGACGACCCCGCGGCGAAGAAGACGTCGGATAAGACGAGCACGGAGAAGACGAGCACGGATAAGACGAGCACGGAGAAGAAGGAGGCGAAGCCGAGCCGGGCCGAGCGTCAGCAGGCCAAGGCCAAGCAGGCCGTCAAGGTCGCCAAAAGGCATATCGGCGCCCCCTACCGCTGGGGCGCCACCGGACCGCGAGCGTTCGACTGCTCCGGCCTCGTCCAGTTCGCCTGGCGCAAGGCGGGAGTACGCCTCCCGCGCACCACGTGGTCGATGCTCGGCGCGGTGCGCAAGAAGGTCGCCTGGCGGAACCTCAAGGCCGGTGACCTCGTCTTCACCAGCGGCGGCGGTCACGTGGGCATGTACATCGGGCGCGGCAGGATCGTCCACGCGCCGCACAGCGGCACCCGGGTGAGGATCGACAAGCTCGACGCCTACCGCAAGCGCACCTTCGTGGGAGCCGTACGACCCGGGGTCTGACGTCACCGCTGCCGCCGCGCGGCCCCCGTACGATGCTCGGCATGCCGCTGATCCGTGTCTTGATCGGGGCGCTGGTCCTGATCGGGCTGCTGGTCCTGCCGGCCGGGTCCGGGCCGGGTGATCGCCTGCTGCCGTCGGCGCGGGCGATCACCGCCGAGCATCCGGACATCTGGGCCGGTGCGTCGTGGGCCAGGGGCGAGCACGTGCTGGTCGTCGGCCGGCCACGTGGACTCGTCGCCGAACTCGCCGCGCCGGCCGACCGGGGGAGCCGTACGGTCGCCCGGGTCTGGGGGCGGCCGGTCGACGCGGTGATCCTGGTGCCGGCCACGACGGAGCAGGCGGCCGCACTGGCCGCGCCCGCGCGCGTGACCGGACTCGCCGCGCTCGCGGGGGTGGACCGCGTGATCGTCGAACCGTCCGGCTTCGCCCGCCTGTCGGCGGCCGGCCGCCGGGTCGTCATCACGCACGAGCTCACCCACGTCGCCACGGACGCGGCGGCGACGGGGCACCTGCCCGCCTGGCTGGTCGAGGGGTTCGCCGACTACGTGGGCTACCTCGACAGCGGCCTCACGGCCGGCGCGGTCGCCGCTGAACTGGCGGCGGACCTGCGGGCCGGGGCGCCGCCGCGTGCGCTGCCCGATCGTGCGGACTTCGCGGCGGGCTCGCCCCGGCGGGCGCAGGCGTACGAGGAGGCCTGGCTGGCCTGCCGGTACATCGCCGAGCGGTTCGGCGAGCGGCGGCTCGTGGCCCTCTACCGCGCCGCGATGCGCACCGGCCGGGACGGCGGTGAAGGCATCGACGGGGTGCTGCGCGCCACGCTCGGCATCTCGACAGCGGAGCTCACCCGCTCGTGGCTCGCCTACCTCCCCACCGTGATCTTGCGATAGCTCGCACCCATGGCCGCCTGCCTGCCCGTTCGTCCTCGCTGATCTTGCAGAAACTCCCGATCATACGCCGCTGCCTGCGACAATGCTCTTCGTGACCTTGCACTCCACCGCCGAGTGCAAGATCACGAATGGTGTTTCAGCAGGTCACTGTGGATCGACGAATATTTCTGCAAGATCACGGAAGGTCGCGTGCCAGGTGGGCGGCCATCCGTGCGAGCATTCGCAAGATCACGGTGGAGGGCGGGTGGCGGGGGATGTCCATGGTGAGGGGTGTGGGCAGGGATGGGCGCGAGAACGCTGATCGTCACCAACGACTTCCCGCCCAGGCCAGGCGGCATCCAGGCGTTCGTGCACGGGCTCGCCTGCCGTCTCCCGCCGGACTCGGTCGTCGTGTACGCGCCCCGATGGAAGGGCAGCGAGAGATTCGACGCGCGGCAGCCGTACGAGGTGGTCCGGCACCCGTCGACGCTCATGCTGCCCACGAGGACCGTCGCGGCCAGGGCGGCCGGCCTGGTGGAGGACGGCGCGACCGTGGTGTTCGGGGCGGCCGCGCCGCTCGGCCTGCTCGCCCCCGCGCTGCGCGCCGCCGGGGCCGCCCGCGTGGTCATGCTGACGCACGGCCATGAGGCGTCCTGGGCGCGCCTGCCCGTGACCCGCACCCTGCTGGGCCGCATCGGAGCCGGTGCCGACGCGGTGACCTATCTCGGCGGCTACACGCGCCGCCGGCTCGCGGCCGTCGTTCCCGAGGCCAAGCTCGTACGGCTCGCGCCCGGCGTGGACACCGCCGTCTTCCGGCCCGGCGCCGGCCGGGACGAGGTGCGCGCCGCGCTGGCCCTCGGCGACCGGCCGACGGTGGTCTGCGTCTCCCGCCTGGTGCCGCGCAAGGGCCAGGACATGCTGATCCGGGCCTGGCCGCGGGTGCTGCGGAGGGTGCGGGACGCGGTGCTGCTCCTGGTCGGCGGCGGCCCCTCGCGCGCCGCGCTGGAGCGGGCGGTCCGCCGGCTCGGCCTGCGCGACTCCGTCGTGTTCACCGGTTCGGTGCCGTGGGCGGCGCTGCCCGCGCACTACGCCGCCGGCGACGTGTTCGCCATGCCGTGCCGCAGCAGGCTGGGCGGCCTGGACGTGGAGGGCCTCGGCATCGTCTACCTGGAGGCGTCCGCGACCGGCCTGCCCGTGGTCGCCGGCTCCTCCGGGGGCGCGCCCGACGCCGTACGGCACGGCGAGACCGGCCTGGTCGTGGACGGGGGTTCCCCCGACGAGATCGCCCGCGCGCTCACCGGGCTGCTGGCCGACCCCGGCCGCGCTCGGGCGATGGGGGAGCGGGGCCGGGCCTGGATCGAGCGCGAGTGGCACTGGGACCACGTCGCGGCCCGCTTCACCGGCCTCCTGTGACGTTCCGGACCCCGGCCTGAGCGGCCCGGCTCCTCGGCCGGGCGGCCCGGCTCAGCCGAACGGCCGGGCGATCTGGGCGAGGGTCTCCTCGATGATCTCGGAGAGCGGCCGGGCCTCCTGCTCCTCGATCCAGACGTTGGTGGCGATCCGCAGCGCGACCAGGAAGGCGGCGGCCAGCAGCCGCGGCCGCATGCCTCGGGCGTCCTCCCCGTCGCGTTCTGCGATGGCCTGGGCCAGTTCCCGTTCGAGACCGGCGTGGTTGGCGAGCTGCCGGGCGAGCAGCGAGGGGTGCCGCTTGCACAGCGACGTGCGCACCGCCCACTCCCGGTCGGGCTCGCCCGTGTCGGCCAGCATCTCGCGCACGGCGCCGAGAAGCGCCTGCCAGCCCGACTCGTCCAGCGGTCGCCCGCGTACCCCTCGCAGGAGGGAACGGATGCGCTGCTCCTCGCCGTACAGGAGGGCGTCCTCCTTGTTGGCGAAGTAGTTGGAGAAGGTCCGGCGGGAGATGTTGGCGGCGGCCACGATGTCGTCGACGGTGACGTGGTCCAGCCCGCGCTCGACGGCCAGCCGGATCGTGGCCTGGTGCACGGCCTCCCGTGTCTCGGCCTTCTTGCGCTCACGCAGCCCAACCGTGGTCTCCATCAGGCGTCTACCTTACTCCGGGTTGAAAGATGCCCAGTGGGCAAACTTGCTCACTGGGCATGTATCGTATCCCCGTCGTTCTTCGTCAAAGCCATTGTTCGAATCGGAGGCCGCGCTTGAGCGCACCAACGCTGCCGGAGACCGAGCCGAAGAGCCACCGTCAGGTGCTTGAGGCACTGAGCGGTCTGCTTCTCGTCCTCTTCGTCGCGATGGTCAGCAGCACGATCGTGTCGATCGCGCTGCCCCAGATCATCGGCTCACTCAACGGCACCCAGTCCCAGTACACCTGGGTGGTCACCGCGGCCCTGCTCACCACGACCGCCTCGACCCCGATCTGGGGCAAGCTCGCCGACCTGTTCGACAAGAAGCTCCTCATCGAGATCGCCATCGGCATCTTCCTGGTGGCCTCACTCGCCTGCGGGTTCGCCCAGAACACGCCGATGCTCATCGCCTTCCGGGCCGTCCAGGGACTCGGCATGGGCGCCCTGCAGATCCTGGTCCAGGTGGTCATCGCCGCGATCATCCCCCCGAAGGAACGGGGCAAGTACAACGGCTACCTGGGCGGCGTCCTCGCCGTGGCCACGGTGGGCGGTCCGCTGCTGGGCGGCGTGATCACGGACACGTCCTGGCTGGGCTGGCGGTGGTGCTTCTTCCTGCCCATCCCCTTCACGCTGATCGCCCTGGTCGTCCTGCACCGGACGCTCAACGTGATGTCGGTACGCCGCCCGGAGACCTCGGTGGACTACCCCGGCGCCATCCTGATCGCGGCGGGCGTGAGCCTGCTGCTGATCTGGGTGACGTTCGTCGGCAACTCCTTCGACTGGATCTCCTGGCAGACCCTCGCCATGGTCGGCGTCTCGATCGTGCTGCTGGTCGCGGCCACGTGGGTGGAGTCCGTGGTGAAGGAGCCGGTCGTCCCGCTGCACGTCGTCCGCCGTCCCACCCCGGCCCTGGCCATCCTGGTCAGCGTGGCCGTCGGCATGGCGATGTTCGGCGGCGCGGTCTTCCTGGGCCAGTACTTCCAGATCGGCCGGGGCTACAGCCCGACCGAGTCCGGCCTGCTCACGATCCCGATGATGTTCGGTACGCTCGTGTCGTCGACGATCTCCGGACAGCTCGTCTCCAGGAGCGGCCGGACCAGGCCGTACATCATCGCCGGCTCGATCGTGCTCACGCTGGGCTTCCTGATCATGTCCACGATCGACCACGAGACCTCGATGGTCATCGTCGGCCTCGGAATGCTGGTGATCGGCATGGGCGTCGGCATGTGCATGCAGAACCTGGTCCTGGCCGTGCAGAACACCGTCCCGCTGCGCGAGGTGGGCGCCGCCACCGGCGCCATCACGTTCTTCCGCTCGCTCGGCGGCACGATCGGCGTCTCGGTCCTGGGCGCGGTGCTCGCCAACCGGGTGACCGCCGACATCACCGAGGGTTTCGCGAAGGCCGGCATCAGGCCGTCCGGTTCCCAGGACGGGAGCACCCTCAACATGGCGGCCATGCCCGAGCCGATCCGCGTCATCGTGCGCGCCGCGTACGGCGACGCCACCGGTCACATCTTCCTGGTGTCGGCGGGCATCGCCGTCGTGGGGATCGTCGCGGCGCTGTTCCTCAAGCCGGCCAGGCTGCGCGAGAGCGTGGACCTGGTGGAACCGGCGCCGCCCGCCGAGGCCCGCCGCTGACCGCCGTCATCCGCCGGGCCGGCGTCATCCACCGGCCCCTGCCGCACACGGGTTCCGATCCGGGTGCGACAGGGGCCGGTACGGCTCAGCCGTACAGCTCGTCGATCTGCTTGGCGAAGTCGCGCAGCACCACGTTGCGCTTGATCGACTGCTTCGGCGTGACGTGGCCGCTCTCCTCGCTCAGCTCGGCGTCGAGGATGACGAACTTCTTGATCTGCTCGGCCCTGGAGACCATCCGGTTCGCGTTGTCGACGGCGGCCTGCACCTCGGCGAGCAGCTCCGGGTCGGTCACCGGGACCGACGTCTTGCCGCCCGCCTGCTTCCACTGCTCCAGCGCCTCGGGGTCGAGCGTGACCAGCGCCGCGACGAACGGGCGGTCGTCGCCCACGACGATGACCTGGCTGACCAGCCGGTGCGCCCGGATCGCGTCCTCCAGCGGGCCGGGGGCGACGTTCTTGCCGCCGGCGGTGACGATGATCTCCTTCTTGCGCCCGGTGATGCGCAGGTAGCCGTCGTCGTCGAGCTCGCCCACGTCGCCGGTGTGGAGCCAGCCCTCGGAGTCGATGGCCTCCTTGGTGGCGCGCTCGTTGTTCCAGTAGCCGTCGAAGACGTGCCTGCCCTTGATCAGGATCTCGCCGTCCTCGGCGATCCGGACGCCGACCCCGGGGAACGGCTTGCCGACCGTGCCGATCTTGTTCGCGCCCGGGATGTTCACCGTCGAGGGCGCGCTGGTCTCGGTGAGACCCCAGCCCTCGTAGACCTCGATCCCGATGCCGCGGAAGAAGTGACCGAGCCGGTCGCCGAGGGCGGAGCCGCCGGAGACGGCCGCGGTCAGCGCGCCGCCGGTCGCCGCGCGCAGCTTGGCGTAGACGAGCCTGTCGAAGAGCGCGTGCTTGAGCCGTACGCCGAGGCCCGCGCCGCCGGAGCTCTCGGCCTTGCTCCAGGCGACGGCCGTGGCCACGGCGGCCTGGAAGATCTTGCCCTTGCCCTCCGTGGTGGCCTTCAGCTCGGCGGCGTTGTAGACCTTCTCGAACACCCGCGGCACGCCCAGCAGGAAGGTCGGCTTGAACGACTGGAGATCGGGGGCGACGTTCTTCATGTTCGGGGTGTGCGCCATGACCGTGCCCGTCTCCATCAGGACGATCTGGATGATCCTGGGGAAGCTGTGCGCGAGCGGCAGGAACAGCAGCGCCGAGCGCTCGTCCACCTCGAACATCTGCTCAAGCGGCCCCTGAGCGACGTTGCGCGCGGTGAACAGCAGATTGTCGTGGGTGAGCCGGCAGCCCTTCGGCATGCCCGTGGTCCCGGAGGTGTAGATGATCGTGGCGAGGTCGCTCCCGCCCCGGCACGAGCGGCGCTCGGCGAGCGTCTCGTCCGTGACCTCGGCGCCGAGCTCGCGGACCGCGTCGAGTCCGCCGCCGTCTATTCCCCACAGCAGGGAGAGGCCGGGCGCTGCCTCGCGCACCGTCTCCTCGTGGGCGGCCGTCTCGGCGAAGACAGCCTTGGCGCCGCTGTCGGAGACGATCCACTTCACCTGCTCGACCGAGGAGGTGTCGTAGATCGGAACACAGACGCCGCCCGCCGCCCAGATGGCGTAGTCGATCAGGGTCCACTCGTAGCGCGTGCGCGAGATCAGCGCGACCCGGTCGCCCGGCTCCACGCCCGCCGCGATCAGGCCTTTGGCGAGCGCCGCCACCTGGTCGCGGAACTCCGCCGCTGTGATCGGGAGCCAGGGGGCGTCGCCGCCCTCGCCGTCCTTGCGGCGGATGACTACGGCGTCCGGCTCGTCCGCGCCGCGCTGGAACACCACGTCGGTGCAGTTGGCGGACGGGGGAACGTCGACCAGCACGGGAACGCTGAATTCACGCACGGCCACTCCTTTGTGCGGGGCTCGCTCTTCGGGTCTCATCGGACGCTATCGCGCGAAAGTTACGCATCGGTAGTTCCGTCACCCAGGCGTTATCCCCGGCCCGGGCACCCCATTCTCACCGGGATCGTGAAGTAGCGTTGGCGCATGGCTGATCGCACCTCCTCGAGCATCACGATCGGCGCCGCCCGGTCGTCAATCATGGCCGTGATCGCGGACTTCCCGGCCTATCCGCAGTGGGCGGGACAGGTGAAGGCGGCGGAGATCCTGGAGACGGAGGACGGCGGCCGGGCCTCCCGGGTCCGGTTCGTCCTCGACGCCGGCGTGATCAGCGACGAGTACGTCCTGGCCTACGAGTGGGACGGCGACGCGGGCGTGAGCTGGCACACCGCCGAGGGCGGACGGATGATCTCCGCGCTGACCGGGAGCTACCGGCTCGCCGAGCGTCCGGGCGGCGGCACCGAGGTGACCTACGAGCTCGCGGTGGACCTGAAGGTCCCCATGATCGGCATGATCAGGCGACGGGCCGAGAAGGTCATCGTCGACACCGCGCTCAAGGGACTCAAGCGCCGCGTCGAGGGCCGATGAGGATCCTGCTCTTCACGGGGAAGGGCGGGGTCGGCAAGACCACGGCGGCGGCCGCCACCGCCACGCTCGCGGCCGGACGGGGACTGAAGACGCTGGTCGTCTCCACGGACACGGCGCACTCGCTCGCCGACGCGCTCGCCACGAGGGCATCGGGGGAGCCGGAGCCGGTCGAGGCCGCCCCCGGCCTGTATCTCCAGCAGGTGGACACCCAGAAGTCGCTCGAACGGCACTGGGGCGAGCTGCGCGACTACGCGGGCCGGGTGCTCGGGGAGCTCGGCCTCGACCAGATCACGGCCGAGGAGCTCACCGTGCTCCCGGGCGCCGAGGAGATCATCGCGCTCCTCGAGCTGCGCGAGCAGGCCCGCTCTGGCGGGTGGGACGTGATCGTGGTGGACTGCGCGCCCACCGCAGAGACGCTGCGCCTGCTCGCCCTGCCGGAGGCGCTGGACTGGCACGTCAACCGCCTGCTCCCGCTCGGCAGACGCCTGCTGGGGGCGCTGTCGCCGGTCGTCCGGCGCGTCGCGCGGGTGAGCGCGCCCGAGGGCGAGGTGCTCTCCGCCGGGGAGCGGCTGCACCGGGGCCTGCTGGAGATCCGTGAGCTGCTCACCGGTGCGGACGCCTCGGTGCGGCTCGTGCTCACGCCGGAGGCCGTCGTCGTCGCCGAGGCCAGGCGCACGCTCACCTCGCTCAGCCTGTACGGCTACCGCGTGGACGGAGTGATCGCCAACCGGGTCTTCCCCGCCGACGGCGCCGACGAGTGGCGACGGGCGTGGGCGGCCGCCCAGGCGCGGCAGCTCGCCGTCGTGCACGACTCGTTCGCGCCGCTGCCCGTCCGGATCGTTCCGTACCTTCCGGCCGAGCCGGTCGGCCCGGCGGCGCTCGCCCGGCTGGCCGAGGAGCTGTACGCGGGGGACGACCCCTTCGCCCGTCCCGGCACCGAGCCGCCCGTGCGGATGACGGCCGACCTGCTGGACCTGGCGCTGCCGCTCGCCGACCGGCACGACGTCGATCTGGCCCGCAAGGGCGACGACCTGATCATCACGGCCGGCCCGTACCGCCGGGTGATCACGTTGCCGGCGGCGCTGTCCCGGCGGAAGATCTCCTCGGCGGCACTCCGCGACGGCGTCCTCCGGGTACGGTTCGAGGCAGGAGGGGCGAGATGACGGAATCCAACGACGAAACACACGCCACCAACCCGATCGGCTCTGCCGCGGAGGAGGCGCTGAAGCTGTTCGACGCCGTCCAGCAGCGGGTCGGCCGCGAGCTCGGCAAGGGCCTGGTGAAGGGCGGCATGAGCGGGTTCGGCGCGGCCTTCGGCAGCACCGGCGGCGGCGCCCGTACCGACGACGTCTGGAGCGAGGCGGTCGCCGAAAGCCATGACGAGGAGTACATTTGCCGCGCATGCCCCGTATGCCGGATGATCGCGGCACAGCGGGAACACGGCGCGGGCGCCGACATCACCGGTCACCTGGTGGCGGCCGGGGGCGAGCTGTTCGCGGCGTTCCGGCAGATGGTCGAGGTCCTGCAGCGTCCACAGCCGGACGACGCCCGCCGGGACGGCCCGCCCGTGGAGCACATCGACCTCGGTTAGAGAGCCAGGGAGGAACGCGGCATGGCGCTGACCATCGGCGTGGACGTGGGCGGCACCAAGATCGCCTCCGGAGTCGTCGATGAGGATGGCGACATCCTCGACCGGACCCTGCGGCACACTCCGGCGGGCAGCGCCGAGAAGGTCGCCCTGACCATCGCGGACGCGGTGGCCGAGCTCGCCTCGCGGCACGTGGTCGAGGCCGTCGGGGTCGGGGCGGCCGGATTCGTGGACGAGACCAGGTCGGTCGTCCGCTTCGCGCCCAATCTGGCCTGGCGCGAGGAGCCGCTGCGCAAGAAGGTCGGCGAGCTCGTGGGCCTGCCCGTGGTGGTCGAGAACGACGCCAACGCCATGGCGTGGGGCGAGTACCGTTTCGGAGCCGGCCGGGGCGAGAGCCATGTGGTGTGCGTGACCATCGGCACCGGCATCGGCGGCGGCATCGTGCTGGCCGGCGAGCTCTACCGGGGCAGATGGGGGATGGGCGCCGAGCTCGGCCACATGCGGGTGATGCCGGACGGCCGCCCATGCGGCTGCGGCAACCTCGGCTGCTGGGAGACGTACGCCAGCGGGACCGCGCTGCTGGGCGACGCCAGGCGGGGCGCCGAGGCCGACCCCTCGTCCGCGCCGCACCTGCTCGAGCTCGCCGGCGGGTCGGTGGACGGCATCCAGGGCGTGCACGTGACCGAGGCGGCTCGGCGCGGCGACCCGGTCGCGCTGGCGGCGTTCGACGGCCTGGCCGGATGGCTGGCCCAGGGGTTCGCCGACATGGCCGCGGTCCTCGACCCCGGTCGCTTCGTCATCGGCGGCGGGGTCTCGCGTGCGGCCGACCTGTTCCTGGACAAGGTCGGCGCCGGGTTCGCCGAACGGCTCACCGGCCGTGGCCATCGGCCGCCGGCCGAGGTCAGGGTCGCCGAGCTGGGTCCGTCCGCCGGGATGGTCGGGGCGGCCGACCTCGCCCGGCGACGCTGAGCGCCGCGGGCCCCCGGAGCACCGTGCTGCGCGTCGCCACCTACAACGTCCGCTCACTTCGGGACGACCGGGCCGCGCTGGTCAGGGTGATCAGGGCGATCCGGCCCGACGTGCTGTGCCTCCAGGAGGTCCCCCGCCTGCTGCACTGGCGGCGCAGGCGCCGGGAGCTCGCCCGCGACGTCGGCATGTCGGTCGCGGCCGGGGGACGCGTCGGCGGGGTCGCCGTCTTCGCGGGCCCGGCCGTACGGCTCCTGCACGGGAGCGGCCACCGCCTGCGGTGGTTCGCCGGGCTGGAGTGGCGGGCGATCGCCGTCGCGGTCGTGGAGAAGGACCACAGACGGTACGCCGTGTGCTCGGCCCATCTCGACCTGGTCGCCGGGGCCCGGCTGCGGCACGTCACCGAGATCGTGCCGATCCTGGAGCGGACCGCCCGCCGGTTCGGCGCGCTGCCCGTGCTGGCCGGGGACGTCAACGAGCGGCCCGGCGATCCGGCCTGGCGTTACCTCACCGGCCGTTACACGGACTGCTTCGAGGGCGCGCCCGACGTGACCGGTGCGGCCGGCGCCGGCGCGACCTTCCCGGCCCGCGCCCCCCGCAGACGGATCGACGCCGTCTTCGCCGGCGCGGGGCTCTCCGTGGTCTCGTGCGGCTGCCCGGACGTGCCACCGGGCGACCTGCGCGCCGCGAGCGACCACCACCCGGTCGTCGCCGAGCTGCGGGCGGACCGGTGAGGCGTGGGGGCTCGCCGGGGCGTGGTCTCGGCGCCGTCGGGTCGCGGCCGTGCACCGGTCCACGTACGATCTGTGACATGACCCGCCGTCGGAGACGACGTGCGGTGCCGTTGTGTGTGCCGTCCGCCTGCCTTCTGCTGGCCGGGCATCTCCTGTGCGCCACATCGGTGGCGCACGCGCACACGAACACCCGGCCGGACGAGGTGGCCCAGGGCGCCTCGATCGGCCGGTTCGCCGGGGACGCCTCGCTGTCGGACGTGGCCGGCCTGTCGGCCAAGGACATCTGGGCCGTCGGCCAGCAGAACGTCTGGGACACCTGGCGCAACCACGGTGTGATCACGCACTGGAACGGCGTCTCCTGGACCGACGTGGCGATCCGCGGGGACGCCACGGGGGCGGGACACCTGCGATCGGTCGCCGCCGTCTCGCCGGACGAGGTCTGGGCGGTGGGCGACGGCCACGACGGCCTGCCGTACGTCGCGAAGGGGTCGGTGGACGGGTTCGACCGGGTCAACGTGCCGCAGTTCCGGGTGGGCGACTGGCTCGGCGCCGTGGCGGCGTCCCCCGGCCGGATCGTGACGGTCGGCAGCCGGAACGGCAAGGCCTTCCTCGCGGTCGGCGGCGGCGCGGGCAAGGGCTGGACCACCAGGAGCGGGCCCGACGGCATCATGTACGGCGTGGCGCTGGCGGGCAAGTCCGGCGGGTGGGCCGTCGGCGACTCCGGCACCCAGCCGCTGATCATGAAATTGTCCGGCGGCCGGTGGAAGCCGATGAACCTGCCCGAGATCGAGGGCGGGTTCCTACGCGACGTCTACGTCCAGAGCCGCAACCGGGCGATCGCCGTGGGCGGCGTCTACACGGGCGACGACGGCACGATCGCGCCGCTCGTCCTGCGGTGGAACGGCGGGAAATGGTCGCGCGAGCGGCTGCGCTCCGGCGGCAAGGCGGCGGCCGGCCGAGAGGTTCCGGCCGGTCGGGCGGAGCTGTACGGTGTGACCGGCGACGGGCACGGCAGGTTCTGGGTGTCCGGCTATGACCCGGCGCGTCCGGCCGAGGGCCTGCTGCTGCGCCGCGACGGCTCCCGGTGGACCGTCATCCGCGGCCAGGCGCCTCCGCAGGAGGAAGGAGCCGCCGCGGCGGACACGGCGGAAGAGCGGACGGTGCGGCTGCAGGCGGTCGCGCACGTCACCGACCTCACGGTGGCGGTCGGGCACGTGCTCGACGCGAAGGGACGCTACAGCGACCTCGTCGAGCGCTTCGGTCCCCCGCCCGGCCGGGCGGACCGGCCGGAGCAGACGGACCTGGCGGCGGGTCAGAGGACCGCGCCGTCGTCCCATCCGGAGTCGCCCGGGGGACCGTCGCCCATGCGGACGACCAGGGTCACGAAGCCCCCGATGAAGGCGGCCACGGCGGCGAAGACGATCCATCCGTCCATCGCCCAGCCCAGCATCGCGGCGAGTAAGAGGTAGGCCGGACCGCCGAAGAGCGCCACCCAGGACAGCCTGCTGACGAAGTCGCCCGGGGGGAGCGGCGGCGGTGGTGGCGGGATGTAGTGATCCTCGTCTTCGGAAAGCGTCTTCCCCGGCGCTTCCCCCTTGTCGGGCGCGTCCTGTGTCCGCATCGGGGTCTCGCCGACGTCGTCGGTGACGTTCTCCCGATCCGGCCATGGCTGTGCGGCCGAGGGGTCCTCGGCCGTCTCATTGAAGGAGGCGATGATCTGACGCCAGACCTCGTCCTCGTCACTCTGCGGCGTCACTTCGGTCCCGGGTCACAAGTCCTTCGTCAAGGGTACAGAGGCGTGCGAACGGATGAAGTCGAGGCTGCCCTCGAAGATCAGTGGTGCGTCGTTGTCGAGTGTCGCGACATGATAACTGTCGGTCAGCTCCCTGATCTCCAGGTTCTGCCCCATCCTGGCGCGGAGGAACGCCGTGCTGGCCGGTTTTACGACATGGTCATCGCGGCTGTGGAACACCAGCACCGGCTGGGTGACCTTGCCGATGTCGGTCTGGACGAGCCTCCACAGCCGGGGCAGCGTCGCCGCCGCCCGCACCGGGGTGCGCGTGTAGCCGATCTCGGCCATGCCGCCCTTCTTGATGTCACCGGCGACGCCGGCGACCGAGGGCACGAGCCATTTCAGCACCGGAGCCAGCCGCAGCAGCGGCGCGTCGCTGACCACGGACGGGTTCACCACCACCACCCCCTGGACGGCGTCGCCGTGCACCTCCGCCAGGCGCAGCGCGAGGCAGCCGCCCATCGACAGGCCCATCACGAACACCTCGGCGCACCGCCCGCGCAGGTCGGCGAACGCCTTGTCCACCTCCGCGTACCAGTCCTCCCAACGCGTCCGGTTCATCTCCTGCCATGTCGTGCCGTGCCCGGGCAGCCGGGGCAGCGACACGGTCAGTCCCGCAGCCGCGAGGTGCTCGGCCCACGGCCGCAGCGACTGTGGCGATCCGGTGAACCCATGGCACAGCAGAACGCCGACATCGCCGCCGTCGTGGTGGTACGGCTCGGCGCCGGGCATCACTGGCATGGGATGGACCTTTCTGTCACCGGGTCGACCCAGCGGGTTCTCCCGCCCGATAGTCCCACGTAAGGCATCGTTAGTGCGAGTGGGTGGGGCGTGCGAAGATGACCTCACGTCTTACCCGAGGGGGGTGCCCGCGTGTTCTACTGGGTGGTGAAGGCCATCCTCTGGCCGATTCTCCACTTCGTCTTCCGCCCCTGGGCGGAGGGAACGGAGAACGTGCCGAAGGAGGGACCGGTGATTCTGGCCGGCAACCACCTGTCGTTCGCCGACCACTTCTTCGGAGCCGGATTCCTGCCGCGCAAGGTGATCTCCCTGGGCAAGGCCGAGTACTTCACCGGCCGCGGGATCAAAGGACTGGTCAGCCGGGCCTTCTTCTCCGGCGTCGGCACGGTGCCGATCGACCGCTCCGGCGGCAAGGCCAGCGAGGCGGCGCTCCGCACCGGGCTGCGGGTCCTGGGGGAGGACCAGGTGCTCGGCATCTACCCGGAGGGCACGCGATCTCCGGACGGCCGGCTCTACAAGGGCAAGACCGGGGTCGCGCGCCTCGCGCTGGAGTCCCGCGCGCCGGTGATCCCCTGGGCCATGGTCAACACGTTCGAGATGATGCCGCCCGGCCGGCTGGTGCCCAGATTCGGCATCCGGCCCGGCGTCAGATACGGCAAACCGCTCGATTTCTCCCGCTATTACGGCATGGAAAACGACCGTCTCGTCCTGCGCGCGGTCACCGACGAGATCATGTACGCGCTCATGGAGCTGTCCGGCCAGGAATACGTCGACAAGTACGCAGCCAGCGCGAAAGTCGAGATGGCCCGGGCCGCCCGTAATTCCTCCTGATACAGCCGAACCGGGACGGTAACGTGACTCTGTCCGTCAACTGTCCCGGGAAACAATCGGTTGAGGAGGAGCATGCGTGAGCGTTCGTGAGGACCGCGAAGCAGTCTCTGGCTATCTGCCCCACCGTCAGATCCTGGTCGTGCTGGCCGGGGTGGCGGCGGGGATGCTGCTGGCCGCGCTCGACCAGAGCATCGTCGGCACCGCCCTGCCGCGCATCGTCAGCGAACTCGGCGGGCTCGACAAGCTGTCGTGGGTGGTGACCGCCTACCTGCTCACCTCCACCGCGTCCACCCCGCTCTGGGGCAAGATCTCCGACCTGTACGGCAGGCGGATGATCTTTCAGACGGCAATCGGGATCTTCCTCGTCGGCTCCGCCCTGGCCGGGCTGAGCCAGGACATCGGGCAGCTCATCGCGTTCCGCGCGCTCCAGGGGCTGGGCGGCGGCGGTCTCATGGCGCTGGCCTTCAGCATCATCGGCGACGTGATCCCGCCCCGGGAACGTGGCCGCTACCAGGGGTATTTCGGCGCGGTCTGGGGCGTGTCCAGCGTCGCAGGGCCGCTGCTCGGCGGTTTCTTCACCGACGGCCCCGGCTGGCGCTGGATCTTCTGGATCAACCTCCCGATCGGAGTGATCTCCCTGATCGTCACCTCGGTCGCGCTGAAGATCCCCGTGGTCCGGCGGGCGCACAAGGTCGACTACCTGGGCGCCGCCGTGATCGTGGCCGGGGTGTCGTGCTTCCTGCTCTACCTCGACTGGGCGGGCGGCGAGCTCGGCTGGACCGCTCCAGGCGCGCTGGCGCTGCTCGCCGCCTTCGTGTCCCTGGCGGCCCTGTTCGTGGTCGTCGAGCTCCGGGCGGCCGAGCCGATCCTGCCGATGCGGCTGTTCCGCAACTCGATCTTTAGCGTCGGCAACGCCTTCAACTTCCTTGGCGGGCTGGCGATGTTCGGCGGCATGATCTTCCTGCCGGTCTATCTTCAGGCGGTCCAGGGGATGTCGCCCACCGTGTCGGGGCTGGCCCTGCTGCCCGCGGTGTTCGGCATCTTCTCCACCTCGATCGCCTCGGGGCAGCTGATGACCCGCACCGGCCGATACAAGAGGTTTCCGATCATCGGCTCGGCCGTGCTCCTGGTCGCGCTGTGGCTGCTCTCGACGATGCAGGTGGACACGCCCTACTGGCGCGTCGCGATCTACGCGTACCTCTTCGGCGCCGGGCTCGGGTTCACCATGCAGACGGTCGTCACGGCCATCCAGAACGCGGTCGACCGGTCGGACATGGGCACGGCGACCAGCTCGGCCACGTTCTTCCGCTCGATGGGCGCCGCCATCGGCACCGCCGTCATGGGCGCGGTGCTCACCAACCGGCTCACCCACTACCTGACCGAGCAGTTCGGCGGGCGGGCGCCGGCCGGTGGGATCGACGCCAACGACGTGGCCGCCATCCAGCGGCTCCCGTCACCGGTGAAGGAGCACGTGCTGCTCGCGTTCACCGACGCGATCGACGACGTGTTCCTCGCGAGCCTGCCGTTCGTCGTCGCGGCGCTGCTCGTGGCGCTTTTCCTCAAGGAGATCCCGCTCGCCGCCCGCACCGGCGAACCCGTCGCCGTCGGCTAGTGCCACGGCCTGTTTCGTGATGTCGGAGCCGGTGTTTCCAGTGGTGGCCGGCTCGGGCGCGGGCCTGGTGGCGGTGACGTGGCGGTGCCGGGCGTCATGCCGCCGGGCCTGTGTTCTTCCAGGAAGGTGGGGCACAGCCGTGCACGATGACCTGGACCATGTCTTGGATGACGTCCCTGCTGACGCTCCCCGGCGGCGCAGTGACCAGGGTGAACAGCGCACCCCCGTAGAGCGCGATCAGCGCGGGAATCCTCTCGCGTGGGATGGAGAGGTCGAGTTCGTCGTGGTGCCCGGCGGTGATCTGCAACGACGTATCCTGCAGGCCCGCGAGCGCTGAGGCGAGCAGCGGCCGACGCGAGGCCTCAAGTTGTAGTTCGAAGATCGCCAGATAGCGGTTGCGCAGTGTGGTCGCCGCTGTGAGCAGCGATTCCGTCCACAGGTCGACCAGCGTCGTGGGCTGTTCGGTGGCCCGGTCGGTGTCGGCGTGATGCAGTTCGACGATGCGCTCGGCGGCGGCCACCAGCAGCGCTTCCCTGCTGCGGAAGTAGTTCGAGGCCGTTCCCGGCGGAAGGTTCGCCTCCTTCTCCACCGCACGGTGGGTCAGCCCATGCACGCCCGCGGACGCCAGCAGCTCGATGGCGGCATCGGTCAGGGCTCGGCGACGGGCCGGATTGGTGGGCGGCATGCGATCATGCTACCAATATCCGTACTAGTACGATCGTAGTGAATCCAGTGCGGAGGTCTCATGAGGATCGTGGTCGTCGGTGCCGGCCTCGGAGGAGTGGCGGCGGCAGTGGGGCTGCATCGCCTGGGCCACCAGGTGACACTCTTCGAACGAGGCGCCGAACTCCGGGAGGCGGGCACTGGAATCGTGGTCATGCCCAACGGACTCCGCGCGCTCGACACACTGGGACTGGCTGAAGACGTTCGCGGGCACGTCATACCCGCCGCCCGCGCGGGATTGCGGGACTGGCGCGGACGGCCGCTGCTGGTGACCGACGCGATCCAGGCGCAGCAGGAGGTCGGGACACCCGCCATCATCGACAGGGCAGAACTGCACCGCGCGCTCCGCGCCCCGCTGCCCGCCGGCCTGGTGCGAACCGCGACCCAGGTCGAGCGCCTGGAGCCCGACGCCACCGGGGTAACCGTGATCGGCGATGGCAAGCCCGTCGCGAGAGCGGACGCCGTGATCGCGGCCGACGGCATCGGCAGCAGGCTGCGCGGGCAACTCTTCCCCGGCCATCCCGGGCTGCGGCGGACCGGCCGGATGGACCTGCGCGGCATGCTTCCCCGTCCGGACGGCCTGGCTACAGACCTGCTCGCCGGCCAGTTGGTCGACCGCCGCAGCGGGGCGATGTTCGGCCTGTTCCCCGTCGGCGAGAACCGCCTGTACTGGTTCACCGACTCCGTCCTGCGCGGCACGCCGCCCGGCGCGGACGACGCACGCCGGCAGATGCTGTCCCTGATGACCGACTGGCACCCCCTCGTCACGGCACTGATCGAGGCCACCCCGCCCGCCGACATCTACGTCGACCCGATCACCCGCCTGGCCGAACCCCTGCCCTCGTTCGCGGTCGGCAGGATCGCGTTCCTCGGCGATGCCGCGCACGCCATGCCACCCGACCTCGGCCAGGGCGCCAGCCAAGCCTTCGAAGACGCGGCCGCACTGACCCGCCACCTGACCGGCGCCGGGCCGGCAGACGTCGCCCAGCGGCTCCTGCGCTACGACGCCGAGCGCAGGCCCAGAGCCAACCGCATGATGCGGGCGGCGTTCCGGCAATCGCGGCTGACCTCCCAGATCGGCGCCGCCGCATGGCTTCGCGACGCGTTGCTGCGCGCCATACCGTCCCGGTTCGCCACCCGACGGCTTGCCGCCCTCTGGCACGCCTGATCAGTGGTCGTGGTCTGCCGGCACGCCTGACCGCCAGGACCGGTCTCAGACGCGTTCGCGGATGCGGCGGATGTGCTCGGGGGTGGTACGGCAGCAGCCGCCGATGTGGGTGGCGCCGAGCGCGTGCCACCCCGCCGCGGCCTCGCCGTACTCCACCGGATCGGTGAGGCCGAGCCAGCGGCGGCGCGTGGCGTCCCACGTCTCGCCCGAGTTGGGGTAGACGATCGTCGCGCCCGCGTCGATCAGCTCCGGGACGAAACGCGGCGCCGTGCAGTTCACGCCCACGGCGACGACCTGCGGCAGGCCGGCGAAGACGGCGGCGCACTCGGTGAACGGCGTCCCGTCGCTGACGTGCCGCCCGTCCCGGCAGGAGAAGCTCACCCACGCCGGAATCTCGGGCGTCTCGCGCAGCAGCCGGGCCAGCGCCCGCGCCTCGGCCCGCGACGGGATCGTCTCGCAGGCGAGCAGGTCGGCCCCGGCCTCGGCGAGGATCTCGAAGCGCTCGCGGTGCCACCCGGCCAGGCCGTCCTCGTCGAGGTCGTAGTCGCCGGTGTACTCGGCGCCGTTGGCCAGGAAGGCGCCGTACGGTCCCACGCTCGCGGCCACCGACCCGGCGCCGTGCTCGTCCCTGGCCTGGACGGCGAGCGTGACCGACAGGCGGATCAGGTCGCGCGCCTCGCGCGGGGTGAGGCCGTGCCGGACGAAGCCGGGAACGCTCGCCTGATAGCTGACCGTGGTGGCCACATCGGCCCCGGCGGCGAAGTAGTCGAGGTGCGCCCGGCGGATCACATCGGGCTCCTCGACCAGCAGCCTCGCCGACCACAACTCGTCGCCGAGGTCGCGGCCGAGCGCCTCCAGATGAGTGGCGAGGCCCCCGTCCAGCACGACAGGACCGCGTGGAACGACTCGACCGTCCGACATGGTGGAACTCACCCCGCAACACTATGCGTTCCAGGTATATGGGGCTTAAAGGGCTCGTCATGCGAATGCTGCGCCGCCGGTCGCCCGTCCCCGCCGGGGGACGAGACGACCGGCCCGACACGGGAGGGGTACGGGAGCCACGGCGACCCGTTCCCACCCCGCCGTCCGACGTCATCCGCCTACCGGAACCGAAATGACGTGAGCCGCGTCAGGAACGCTTCCAGAAGGCCCGCCGGCCGGGGGCGTTCGTGAGCGCGGTCAGCACGTCGATCACCCGCCGCAGCAGGTCGTCCGGCCGGGTGCCGGGCCGCTCCGCCCTCTCGAGCTCCTCGGCGAGGGCGGACAGCTCGGCGTGGTCGCCGGCCAGCTGGGCGATCACCCGCAGGCGGCTGCCCAGATCGGACAGGTAACGCCGCAGCTCCCGCTCGGGCAGCGACGTATGGACCGCCCGCAGCCGGGCCAGCTCCTCGGCCAGCAGCGGGCGCACGGCGTCGAGATCCGCCTCGGGCGAGGCAGGCGCGCTGGTCCCGCGGCCGACCGAGAACCCACGCTTTGCCCGGCGTGCCGGGCCTGCCGGAGCGTGCGGCGGCGGCGCGGCGGGGAACGCGGCGAACGCGATCGGGCCCTCGGCCATCGGGGCGGCGGCCGCCATCGGCATGACCCCTCCCAACGCCGTCGGGGCGCCCATGGGCATGTCCCAGCCGGACGGCGGCTCCACCGGCTGGATCACATGGTGCTCGGGACGGCCGTCCGCGCTCACCCGCGAGTCGACCGCCACGAACGCGGTGAAGCGGCACAGCACGCCGAACCGCAGCGATGCCGCCACGATCCGATCCTCCAGCGAGTGATCGCCCGTGGCGTACCGGTCCTCCAGCCGCCGCAGGTGCGCCCGGGCCCACACCGCCCGCGCCGCCGGACCGTCGGCGCGGTGGCCGGTCACCCGCCGCTCCCAGGGCTCGCCGTCGGCGGTGAGGCCGCGTACGGCCATCGCGCCGGACGGCCGTCCCCGATAGCGGCCGGAGACGGTGAGCGGCACGCCGGGGAAGAGCGATCCGGCGTCCGTGACCGTGTCCGGGACGAGCTCGAAGCCCTCCGGATGCAGCGTGACGTCGGTGACGAGGGGCGCGCCGATCCTGCGGTGGATGTGCTCCATCGCCTCGTCGAGCCGGTCCTCCGACTCGACCAGCTCACAGCGGCCGCTGCCGAGCAGGGCGAGCCGGCCGAGAAAACCGGCGTTCACCGCCCGATCGATGCCCACCGTGTGCACGCGTACGCCGCCGAGCCGTCCGCCGGCGCGCTCCAGGATCTGGTCCTCGTTGCCCACCTGACCGTCGGTGACCAGGACGAGCACGCGGTCCCGCGCCCCGGCGCCGTCGTCGGCCCGCTCGCCGGCGTGCTCTTCGGGGGCGGCGTCGAGCAGGCCGAGCGCCTCCTCGATGGGGGTGAGCATCTCGGTCCCGCCGCGCGCCTCCAGCCGGGCCAGATGCTCGACGGCGCGGTAGCGGTCGCGGTCGGAGGCGTGCACCAGCCCGCCGGGGAAGGCCCGCTCGATCTCGGTGTCGAACGCCAGCACGGCGAAGCGGTCCCGGGCGGTCAGCGTGTCGACGATCCTGGCCGCCGCGCGCCGGGCCGCCACCATCTTCCAGCCCATCATGCTGCCGGACCGGTCGAGCAGCAGCACCACGTCGCGCGGTCTCGCCGCGGCCGTCGCGTCCGCCGGCGGCACCACGGTCAGCGTGAACGTGCCCTCATCGGCGTCGTCCGGGACCAGGGCGAGAGCCGTCGAGGCGTCGAACGCCAGCCGCAGGATGAAGTCGCGGTTCAGCCGCTCGCCGGGCCGCAGGCTGATCGTGTCGCCCTCGTGGACCACCTCGTGCAGGCTGGAGCGGATCTCCCGCAGGCCGAGCCCGGCCGGGTCCACCGTCACCGCGAGCGACAGCCGTACGGGATGGGGGAACCCCGGAAGCAGCACCGGCGGGGAGATCCGGGACGCGTCGGGCACCGCGTCGGTGTCCGCTGCCACGCCGCCCCCGGCCTGCGGCCCGTCCAGCGGGGCTCCGGGAACGTAGCGCGGCGCCACCACCAGCGGGAAGCGGAACTCGGCCGCGCCGTCTTCGTACGGCAGCGGCTGGCTCAGCGTGAGCCGTACCGTGACCCGCTCGCCCGGCCCGATGTTGCCGACCCGGATGGTGAAGACGTCGGGCCGGTCCTCCTCGGCGATCGCGGCCCGTCTGCCCTCGGCGAGCGCCCGATCGTAGTCGGCCCGCGCCCGCGCGCGCTCCTTCAGCACGCCGTCGATCACGCGGTCGTCGGCCTCCATGCGGAACTCGGTGACCGCCGCCCTCGACGGCAGCGGGAAGACGTACGTCGCCTCGAGTGAGACGTCGTACGGGTTCCGGAACGTCTGCACCACGGCGACCCCGGCGACCAGCCCGGTCAGGCGGGCCGTGACGTCGACGCTGTCGAGCGGCAGATTGCCGCGTTCGGTCTCCAGGGCCCCGAGCCCGGCGTCCTGAGCCGGCCGGCACTCCTCCGGCCGCAGATGCGTGATGGGAATGGTCATGGCGTTTCTTCCCTTTCGCGGGTAAGGGGGCCGGGCAGCCGCCGTCCGGGCCGTGCGTGGCGGGACATGATCTGTCAGACACCCCCCAGGCCGAGTTCGGTGAGCGTGGCCAGCAGCGGCCCGGCCGCCCGGCCGATGGCGGCCAGCTCCTCCGGGGTCGGCGTGCGTCCTTCGAGCAGGACCGTCACCCCGGGCGCGAGCCGTACGCCGAACACCACGTCGAGCGATGCGTCAGACGTGATAGGTGCGGTCTCCGCCGCGGGTACGGCGGCCGCCGGCGTGGTGTCGCGGGCCCAGAAGCGGCCGCGGGCGGCGGCCGCGGGCGCGGTGGTTCTCGGTGTGGTGTTCGCGGGCGCGGTGTTCGCGGGTGCGGCGGGCGCGGGCGGCGGACCGGCCGGGAGAGCGGCGATCCGCTGGAGCACGGCGTCGGTGGCCCCGGCGAGCTCCGCCTGGATGGCGGCGATGGACAGGCCGTCGGCCTGACGGCGTTTCACCGCGACGAGCTGGAGCAGATGGCGCCGCCCGTAGAGCGCGACCCGGCCGCGGCGGGCGAGCGGCGGGTCGAGCAGGCCGATCGTCGTGTACCACCGGATGAGCCGCTCGTTCGGCACCTCGCGGACGCGGCCGTCACCGCCGCCGGCCGGGCCGTCGACCCCCGCCCGAGGCGGGATGAGCAGGGCCGTCGCCCGCTCCACCAGCTCGCCGATCGTCCACGTCTCGTCCATGCCTCCACACTGACACTGTCACGATGACACTGTCAACGTCTCTGCCTGTCCGTCGCCGGTGAGTTTCAGCGTCCAGACCTGGTCGACGACCGGGTGGCCGTTCTCCTCGTTCGCCCGCTCCTCGACGAGTTCGAACCCGGCCGCCTGGTAGATCCTTCTGGCGCCGGCCAGGATGTCCCTCGTCCACAGCGTGATCTGCGGATATCCGGCGCGCCGGGCGAAGTCCAGGCATTCGCCGACCAGCCGTCGTCCGATCCCCATGCCCCGTGCGTGCGGTTCGACCAGCAGCAACCTGAGCTGGGCCGTCTCGTCGTCCTTGCGCACACAGAAGACGCAGCCGACCGGCTCGCCGCCGATCTCGGCGATCCAGCCCGCCTCCCGACGCGGGTCGTGATGGTCGGCGTAGTCGGCCACGACCCTGGCGACCAGGGCCTCGAAGGCCATGCCCCAGCCGTACTCCTCGCTGTAGAGCGCGCCATGCCGGTGCACCACCCACCCGAGGTCGCCCGGGCGCGGCGCCCTGATGACGTACGGCTCACGCCGCTCGGCCGGCTCCAGGGTCTCGCGGATGGCGGCCATGCTCGTGAGCAGGCGGTGCCGCTCCGCACCGGTCAGGTCGCCCAGCATGGCCTCGATCTCGGCGGCCGAGCGTGCGTCGAGCGTGCGGTACGCCTCCAGGCCGCCGTCCGTGAGCCTGACGACCTGGCGCCGGCCGTCCTCGGCCGACCGTTCACGCAGGACGAGTCCCTCCGCCTCGAACTTGGCCAGGATCCGGCTCAGGTAGCCGGGGTCGAGGCCGAGGAGCTCCCTGATGAGGACCGCGTCGGCCGCCCCTCGAGTGCCGAGTTCGAACAGCACCCTGGCCTCCGTCAGAGAGTAGGGGGTGTCCAGCAGGCCGGCCCCGAGCACGCCGATCACTTCCGTGTAGAAACGGTTGAAGCCGCGGATCTCCGCCACCGGGTCCATCGTCGCCTCCAAAAATCTTTGACTCAGTCAAAGATAGTTCGAGGGCGGTCCGATGGGCCAGGCGTTTTCGCGACCCGTGTCTCCCAGGTTGTGGGGCGACGTCAGGTCGAGCGGCCCGTGTTCGCCCGCCGGTCCGGTCGGCCTTCCTCAATCGCCCCAGTCACGGGCCCGCTCGACCGCGCGCTTCCATCGGGCGTAGCCCGTGCCGTCGTCCGGGCCGGGCTCGAAGCGGCGGTCGAGCCGCCAGGTCTCGCGCAGTTCCTCGGGCGAGGACCAGACACCCGCGCCCAGTCCCGCGAGGAACGCCGCGCCGAGGGCCGTCGTCTCCTGAACGACCGGCCGCTCGACCGGCGTGCCCAGCTGGTCGGCCTGCAGGCGCATGAGCAGGTCGTTGCCGCTGGCGCCGCCGTCGGCCTTCAGCACCGCCGTCTCCACGCCCATCTCCCGGATGGCCTCGACGATGTCGCGCACCTCGAACGTGATCGCGTCGAGGGTGGCCCGCACCAGATGGGCGGCCCGGGTGCCGCGGGTGATGCCGAGGATGGTCCCCCGGGCGTCGGGGTCCCAGTACGGCGCGCCGAGCCCGGTCAGGGCGGGCACGAACACGACCCCGCCGGAGTCGGGCACGCTCGAGGCGGCGAACTCCGAGTCGGCCGCGGCCTGGATCAGCCCGAGTCCGTCGCGCAGCCACTGGACGGCCGCTCCCGTGACGAAGATCGACCCCTCCAGGGCGTAGGTCATCTCGCCGGAGGGCGCCTGCCAGGCGACGGTGGTCAGCAGCCCGGCGTGCGACCTGACGATCCGCCCGCCGGTGTTGACCAGGATGAACGAGCCGGTGCCGTACGTGCACTTGATGTCGCCGGGGGAGAAGCAGGTCTGGCCGAACAGCGCCGCCTGCTGGTCGCCCGCCACGCCGGTGATCGGCAGGTCGAGCCCGAGGAACGCCTCGGGCGAGGTCCGTCCGATCTCCCCGTAGTTCGGCACGATCCGCGGCAACGCGGCGGACGGCACGCCGAACAGGTCGCACAGCTCCGCCGACCACTCGCCGGCGGCGATGTCGTAGAGCAGGGTCCTGGAGGCGTTGGACGGATCGGTGACGTGCCGGGCGCCGCCGGTGAGCCGGGCGATCAGGTAGGAGTCGACGGTGCCGACGGCGACCTCCCCGGTCGCCGTCCCCTTCCAGGCGCGCGGGTCGTTCTCCGCCAGCCAGGTCAGCTTCGTGCCGGTGAAGTAGGGGTCGAGGCGGAGCCCGGTGAGCTCGGACACCCGCGGCTCGTGCTCCCGCATGCGCTCGCAGACCGCGGTCGTGCGCCGGTCCTGCCAGACGATCGCGCGGCGCGGCGCGGCCAGCGTGGCGCGGTCCCACAGCACGGCGGTCTCCCGCTGGTTGGTGATCCCGACGCAGCACGGCCGGGTGGTCGCGGCGTCCAGGGCCGTACGGCAGGCCGCGAGCGTCGCCTGCCAGATCTCCTCCGGCACGTGCTCGACCCAGCCGGGATGAGGGAAGTGCTGGGCGAACTCCTCATACCCCCGGCCGTCGATCCGCCCGTCGGCGGTGACGACGAGAGCGGTGACCCCGGTGGTGCCGGCGTCGATGGCCAGCACGCTCGCTTCGCGCCCATCGTGGGAGACTGAATGGTGAAGGGCCGGTCGGGTAGGGGTGCTGGCCGTGGTGAGTTCGGTCACGTAACCTCGCTTTGGTCTATACCAATGTCGGTAGGCTGGTGCAGAATGCGGTGCGTCGACACGGCGTGCCGCACCAGTCTGGCCGTGTATTCCCTTATGGAGGAACCCGTCATGCGCATTGGAGTCCTTACCGGAGGCGGCGACTGCCCCGGGCTGAACGCGGTCATCCGCGCCGTCGTCCGCAAGGGCATCGGCGTGTACGGGCACGAGTTCGTCGGATTCCGCGACGGCTGGCGCGGGCCCCTCGAGGGCGACACCATGCCGCTCGACATCCAGGCGGTCCGGGGGATCCTGCCGCGGGGCGGGACCATCCTCGGTTCCTCGCGCACCAACCCGATCAAGATCGACGGCGGCGTCGACCGGATCAAGGAGAACCTGGCCGAGGGCGGGATCGACGCGCTGATCGCGATCGGCGGCGAGGACACCCTGGGCGTCGCCAAGCAGCTCTTCGACCGCGGGGTGAAGGTCGTCGGCGTGCCCAAGACGATCGACAACGACCTCAACGCCACCGACTACACCTTCGGCTTCGACACCGCCGTCAACATCGCCATGGAGGCCATCGACCGCCTCCACACCACGGCGGAGTCCCACCACCGCGCGCTGATCTGCGAGGTCATGGGCCGTCACGCGGGGTGGATCGCGCTGTACGCCGGCATGGCCGCCGGGGCGAACGTCATCCTCATCCCGGAGAAGCCGTTCGACATCGAGAAGGTCTGCGCCTACGTCGAGTCCCGGTTCAAGACGAGGTACGCCCCGATACTGGTCGTCGCGGAGGGGGCGCATCCCCTTGAGGGCCAGATGGAGCTGCAGAGCGGCGAGCTGGACGCGTTCGGCCATGTACGGCTCGGCGGCATCGGGGAGATGCTCGCCAAGGAGATCGAGAAGCGCACCGGCAAGGAGGCCAGGACCACGGTCCTCGGCCACATCCAGCGGGGCGGCACGCCGTCGGCGTCCGACCGCGTGCTCGCCACCCGGTTCGGCCTCGGCGCGATCGACGCGGTCAACGAGGGCGACTTCGGCAAGATGGTCGCCCTGCGCGGCACGGACATCATCCGGGTCGGCCTCGACGAGGCCACCGCCGAGCTGAAGACCGTGCCGGTCTCCCGCTACGAGGAGGCCGAGGTCTTCTTCGGCTGATCCGCTGATCTCGAGACGCTCCCGACGGCCGGGCGGTGGGTCCCACCGCCCGGCCGTCGGGTGATCGGACCTCGCCGCGCGGACTAAAGTGGTGGGCTCGTGCGTTGTGCTCTGCCGGAGGTAGGTGAAGCGATGTCAGTGTCGGCCGGGTCGGTCCTGGGTGAGCCGTGTGTGCTGCTCAAGCTGGGCGAGGTGGTCCTCAAGGGCAGGAACCGCGAGCTCTTCGAGACGCGACTGCGGTCGAACATCAAGGGCGCGCTCAAGGACTACCGCGTCGAGGTCCGCCAGCGGCACGGCGTGATCGCGATCTTCTTCCCGGAGGGTACCGACGACGAGGTCGCCGAGGCCGTCGCCCGGAGGGTGTCCGACGTGCCCGGCATCGTGCTGGTCCACCTCGCCCGGCGGGTGGCCAAGGACCCGGAGGCCATCACCAAGGCGGCCATCGAGCTGATCAAGGACTCCGCCGAGGTGGCCAGGAAGGCGCGCTTCGCCGTACGGTCGCGGCGCAGGGACAAGCGGTTCCCACTGCGGTCCAACGAGCTCGACCGCCTCGTCGGCGGCACGATCAACGACACGTACGGCCTGCCGGTCGATCTCAGCGACCCCGAGCTGACCGTGCACATCGAGGTGGACAGGGACGAGGCGTTCCTGTTCACCGGGGGCCTGCCCGGCCAGGGCGGCCTGCCGGTCGGCTGCAGCGGGCGGGCGCTGGCGCTGCTGTCGGGCGGCATCGACTCGCCGGTGGCGGCCTACCGGATGATGCGCCGGGGCCTGCGGGTGGACTTCCTGCACTTCTCCGGCATCCCGTTCACCACCTCCGAGTCGATCTACAAGGCGTACGCTCTCGTGCGCAACCTGGACCGCTTCCAGGGCAAGTCGCGCCTGTGGGTGGTGCCGTTCGGCAAGGCCCAGCAGTCGATCAAGGTCTCCGGGCAGGACCGCCTCGCGGTGATCGCGCAGCGGCGGCTGATGCTGAAGACCGCCGAGGAGGTGGCGCACCGAATCCGCGCCGAGGCGCTCATCACCGGTGACTCGCTCGGCCAGGTCTCCTCCCAGACGCTCACCAACATCACGGCCCAGGACAACGCGGTCGACCTGCCGGTGCTGCGGCCGCTCATCGGCCTGGACAAGACCGAGATCATGGCGGAGGCACGGCGGATCGGGACCCTAGCGATCTCCGAGCTGCCCGACGAGGACTGCTGCACGCTGCTCGCCCCCCGCTCGGCCGAGACCCGGGCCAAGATCGAGGATCTCAAGCAGATCGAGCGGCGCCTGGACGCCGAGGATCTCGCCGTCCAGCTCGCGGACTCGATCCGCCCCTACAAGCTGGACGACTTCCAGCAGTGACGGGGACCTCCACCGGGATCGAGGGAGCGAAAACCGCACGCGAAGCCCGCGAGGAGCGGGCTTCGCGGCGGATCGGAGCCTCCTCCCGGCCTGGCGGCGGGGCTTGACCAGGGTGTGATCTCGCCACGCCGGGCGGGGTGCTCTAGACGGGCGTCGCGGCGGTGGACAACTCGGGGGAGACCGTGAGGGTGCGGTTCACCAGTGGCGGGAAGTCGCGCACGACGGTGGCGAGCTCGGCCAGGTCGGCGTCGACCAGGGCCTGCGGGCCGTCGCACAGCGCCTGCTCGGGGTTGGGGTGCACGTCGATGATCAGGCCGTCGGCGCCGATCGCGATCGCGGCCCGGGTCAGCGGCAGCACGAGGTCGCGCCGGCCGCCCGAGTGCGACGGGTCCACGATCACCGGCAGGTGCGACAGCCGCTGCACCACGGGCACGGCCGAGATGTCCAGGGTGTTGCGGGTCGCGGTCTCGTAGGTCCGGATGCCGCGCTCGCACAGGACGATGTCGAGGTTGCCGCGCTGGGCGATGTACTCGGCCGCCATCAGCCACTCCTCGATGGTCGCCGTCATGCCCCGCTTGAGCATCACCGGCTTGCCGGCCGCGCCCACGGCCTGCAGCAGCGCGAAGTTCTGCGCGTTGCGGGTGCCGACCTGCAGCATGTCGGCGTACGACGCCACCAGCTCCACGTCATGGGCGTCCACGACCTCGGTGACGATCGGCAGGCCGGTCTCCTCGCGCACGTCGGCAAGAATGCGCAGGCCCGCCTCGCCCAGCCCCTGGAAGGCGTACGGCGAGGTGCGCGGCTTGTAGGCGCCCCCGCGCAGCAGCGTCGCACCGGCGGCCTGGGCCATCCTGGCCGCCTCCAGCGTCTGCTGCGGGGTCTCCACCGCGCACGGCCCCGCGATCAGCGTCACCGTGTCCGGCCCGATGGGCACGCCGCCGACCCGCACCGTCGTCCGCTGGGCATGGTTGTCCCGGCTCACCAGCTTGTACGGGGCGGACACGCGCACCACGTCGGCCACACCGCTCATGCCGCGCAGGTTCAGCGTCGTGAACTGCTCGACGTCGCCGATCAGCCCGATGATCGTACGGCTCACGCCCCGGCTGGCGAAGGCCTCGCCCCCGGCCGTGGCGACGAGCTCGACGATCGCGTCGACGTCGTCCTGCGTGGCCTCGGGGGCCATGACGATGACCATGATCACTCCTTCTTCTGACGAACATCGCTGTGACAAACAGAAGGCCCCGGGTCCGACCGGACCCGGGGCCTTCGTTCGCCTGGCTGTCAGCGCAGCGCTTGCGGGCGAGCGGTCCTCACGGGTCCGTCGCCATACCAAAACACGAAAAACGCAGAAGCGGTGCGCATGGTCGAAATATAGCGCATGCCCCTCGCGCCCGGGGGAGGGGACCGGTGGGAGCCGGTTTCGCGCCTGGTGGCAGGATGGCTGCGTGCCGGAGATTCCCGACCCGGAGATACGTGAACCGGAGATCCCCGAAGTGGAGACCCGCCTGCCCCCGGGCCAGTACATCCCGCGGGGGCGGCCGATCCTCCACTACGGCAGGGTGCCGGCGTTCCGTCCGCAGAGCTGGCGCTTCCAGGTATTCGGCGCCACGGCCTCGGGCGAGGAGCACCGCTTCACCTGGGAGGAGTTCTCCAGGCTGCCCCGCATGACCGTGCTCGCCGACTTCCACTGCGTCACCAAGTTCTCGATCATGGGGAACGAGTGGGGCGGCATCCCGGCGGCGGCGCTGCTCGAGCGGGTCCCGCCCGACCCCGGCGTGCGCCACGTCATGATCTGGGCGGAGTACGGCTACAGCGCCAACATGAGGTTCGGCGACTTCGACCGGCCGACCACGCTGTTCGCCACCGAGCTCGACGAGAAGCCGCTCGCGCCCGAGCGCGGCTTTCCCGTCCGTCTCGTCGTCCCCCACCTGTACGCCTGGAAGAGTGTGAAGTGGGTCCGCGCGGTGGAGTACCTGCTGGAGGACCGGCGGGGCTTCTGGGAGGAGCGCGGCTACCACAACATCGGCGATCCATGGCAGGAACAGCGCTACTCATATCAGGAGGACCCGGGCGACGGCCCGCCCTGAGCCCCCTCCAGCCGCTACCTTTGCCCGCGTGTCGATAGCCCTGTGTCTGGCGGCCCTGTGGCTGCCGCTCTGCGGGATGTCCGCCCTCGCCGGGTACGGCCTCGGCCGGCGGCGGTCGTGCCGCGACGGTCTGGCGGGCGAGGCGGGTGAGGCCGCCCATCTCGCCCTGCACATCGCCGGGCTGGCCGCGCCCTCGCTGCGGACGGGCCTGAACCGCGACTCCGCGCGCCGAGCCGTACGGCACCTGCGTGCCCTGCTCGGCACGCCGGCCCTGGCGATCACGTCCCTCGACCGGGTCCTCGCCCGCGACGGCGAGGGCGTGCCGGGGGACGAGGCGATCCTCGCCGAGGCGCGGGCCGCGCTGCGGGCGGGGTGGCCCCACGTGGTCGTGGGCGAGGGGGTGCTGGTGCCGCTGACCGTGGAGGGCCGGGTGGTCGGCGCGCTCGCCGCCTATGACGCAGATGCCGGTCACGCGCTGGCGCGCATCGCGACGGAGGTGGGCCGCTGGGTCTCCGGGCAGCTCGAGCTGGCCGAGCTCGACTCGTCCCGGCGGCGGACGCTGGAGGCCGAGACGCGGGCGCTGAGCGCGCAGATCTCGCCGCACTTCGTCTACAACTCGCTGACCACGATCGCCTCGTTCGTCCGTACGGAACCGGAGCGGGCCCGTGAGCTGCTGCTGGACTTCGCCGACTTCACCCGCTACGCGCTGCGCAGGACCAGGGACTTCACCACGCTCGCCGACGAGCTGAGCTGCATGGACCGCTATCTGGTGCTGGAACGGGCGAGGTTCGGCGACCGCCTGCGTTTCACCGTGCAGGTGGCCCCCGAGGTGCTGCGGGTGCCGGTGCCGTTCCTGTGCCTGCAGCCGCTGGTCGAGAACGCGATCAAACACGGCATGCCCGGCGAGGTCCGGGTGGTCATCAAGGACGCCGGGCCCGAGGCGCACATCTCCATCGAGGACGACGGGGTCGGCATGGACCCCGAGCACGTGCGGGCCATCCTCGGCGAGGAGCCCAAGGGGATCGGGCTGAGCAACGTCGACCTGCGGATGCGCCGCATCTACGGGCACGATTACGGCCTCGTCGTCGACACCGCCCCCGGCGCGGGGACGAAGATCCAGCTCCGCATCCCGAAGACCCGTCCGCAGCCGAGCCTCATCTAGCCGCAGGTATCACTTGCGTAACCACTCGGTTACAGGCACGGTGGTGGACATGTTACGCGTCCTTGCGGTAGACGACGAGGTTCCCGCACTGTCCGAGCTCGCCTATCTCCTCCGGCGGGACGCCCGTGTGGAGCAGGTCAAGACGGCGTCGGACAGCGCGGCGGCGCTTCAGGACATGGTGCAGATGATCGCCGCGGGGGAGCGGCTCGACGGGGTCTTCCTGGACATCCGGATGCCCGGTCTCGACGGTCTCGACCTGGCCAGGCTCATCGGCGGCTTCCCCACCCCGCCGCGGCTGGTCTTCGTGAGCGCGCACGACTGCGCGGTCCAGGCGTTCGAGCTGGAGGCCGTCGACTACCTGCTCAAGCCGGTGCGTCCCGAGCGGCTGGCCGAGGCCGTACGCCGGCTCGCGGCCGCGGTCGCGGCCGGTGACGGGGAGGCGGCGCCGGACGACGTCATCCCGGTGGAGCTGGGCGGGCGCACGAAGTTCGTGGCCCAGCAGGACGTGTGCTACGCCGAGGCGCAGGGCGACTACGTGCGCCTGCACACCGCCGACGCCAACTATCTGGTGCGGATGTCCCTGGCGGCGCTGGAGCGGCGGTGGGGCGGCGCCGGCTTCATCCGGGCGCACCGCAGCACGCTGGTGAACGCCAGGCACGTGATCGAGATGCGATTCGACGCGGGACGGATGGTGCTCCAGGTGGGGGAGCAGGTGCTACCGGTGAGCAGGCGGCACACCCGGCAGGTCCGGGAACTGCTCGTCGGCCAGTTCCGCTGACCACAGGGGCGGGCGGAGGGGCCCCAGGCGACCGTTCGTCGCTCCGGATGCTCCGCTCGTCGCGATCGGCGGGGCCGCATGGCGCGAACTGGAGACCGCTCGTCCGAAGGGACTCCCCGCGGCCTCATTACTCCTCGTAGTCTTTCGAGCATTGCAAGACACGCCGGGTGGCCGACAAGGTGAGCGAGATCTGACCTCAAGGCCACAGGGGCCGGGCTCTACTCGGGGGGGAAGGGCCCGGCCCCGGCGTGGCGGAGAGTACGCGGACGCGATCCGGCCACACGGGGGCGCCGGATCGCGCCGCGACCCCGTCCGCTCAGGCCCCGCTCAGCGGAGTTTCTTGAGCAGCTCGATGTCCTCCCGGTGCTTGTCCGCCTTGCCCGGCGTCTCGATACAGACCGGCACACCGGCGGCCACCGGATGACGCATCAGGTCGGCGAACGCCTGGGCGCCGATGTGGCCGGCACCGATGTTCTCGTGCCGGTCACGCTTCGATCCGCAGGGGTCCTTGGAATCGTTGGCGTGGATCAGCTTGAGCCGGCCGGGGGCGACCTCGTGCAGCGCGTCCAGCGTGAGCCGTACGCCGCCGGGAGCGGCCAGGTCGTGTCCGGCGGCGAACACGTGACAGGTGTCCAGGCACACCCCCACCCTGGGGTGGAGGTCCAGCGCCTCCAGGTAGGGCCCCAGATCCTGTACGGTCGCGCACAGCATCCGGCCCTGCCCGGCCATCGGCTCCAGCAGCAGGTCGGGGCCGTCGTCGGGAATCTCGTCCAGCAGCGGCAGCAGGTGCTCACGCACCTGGCGCATCGCGTCCTCGTACGACTGGCTGACGGCCGAGCCGGTGTGCACGACCACGCCGAGCGCGCCGATCGCCGCGGCCCGGCGGAGGGTGTGGCGGACGACCGCCACCGAGTTCTCCAGCGTGGCCCCGGTCGGCGATCCGAAGTTGACGAGGTAGTTGGCGTGCACGAACACCGGCATCCCGGACTCGCGCAGCCTGGCGTCCTCCGCGGGGTCGCCCGCGCTGAGCGCCCAGCCGCGCGGGTTGGTGACGAACACCTGGACCATCTCGGCGCCGATGTCGGCGGCGTAGCGCAGCCCGCCGGTGGCCAGGCCGCCGGCGACGAAGACGTGCCCGCCGATGAGAGTGGAAGGAGACATCGCGACCTCCGCGCTAATCACACCCCGATTGGTTTCCAGACAACTCTGCCTGCTCGCGGCCGGTCCTTTGGCACAACCTACAAACGGGTGGGGCCACGGGGGCGGAGGGTTGGAGTCCACGCCGCTGGATCGGGCGGCCGGCCCGCTGTGTACTTTCGGCATGCGAGAACTCGGCCGGGCGGACCTCCGCTCCTGCTGTGCCTCCGCCGGCTGGGTGTCGGCGGTCGCCGCACGGCAGCCGTACCGGGACCTCGACGGGCTGCGCCGGGCGGGCGCGGCGGCGCTGGCCGCGCTGAGCTGGCCCGACGTGCTGGAGGCGCTGGCCGCGCATCCCCGCATCGGCGAGCGGCCCGTCGGCGACGGCAGGGAGGCCGCCTGGTCGCGCGCGGAACAGGCGGGCGTGAATCAGACGGGCGCCGATCGGTCGGGCGCCGATCAGGCGGGTGCCGGTCGGGAGGGCGCCGATCGGGAGGTGCTCGACGCGCTGCGCGCGGGCAACGCCGCCTACGAGAGCCGGTTCGGCCACGTCTACCTGGTCTGCGCGACCGGGCGCGGTGCGCGGGAGCTGCTCGATCTGCTACGGGCGCGGCTCGGCAACGACGCCGAGACCGAACGCGCGGTGGTCCGCGCGGAGCTGGGCAAGATCGTCGATCTCAGGCTGGCCAAGCTGTGGCAGGAGGCGCGATGAGCCTGTCCACCCACGTGCTGGACACCGCCGCCGGGCGGCCGGCCAAGGACGTGGTCGTACGGCTGTCGCGCCGCACTCCGCACGGTTTCGTCCCGGTGGCCGAGGGCCGTACCGACGGCGACGGCCGGATCGGCACCTGGTCGCCGCTCGGCCCCGAATGGCTGGCCGACGCCGGTCCGCGCCCGGGGACCTACCGCCTCGTCTTCGACACCGGCGCCTATCTGGGGGAGGACGCGTTCTTCCCGGAGGTGAGCGTCGTGTTCACGATCAGGGAGGCGGGCGAGCACTGTCACGTGCCGCTGCTGCTGAGCCCCTTCGCCTACTCGACCTACCGTGGGAGCTAACCGTGTCCAGTAGCTTATCGGTCGTCCTGGGAGCCAACAGATACGGCAAGGCCGAGACGAGGGTGGTGCGGATCACCCGGCGCGGGGACGCCCACCGGGTGAAGGACCTCAACGTCAGCACATCCCTGTCGGGAGACATGACCGAGGTCCACCTGAGTGGGGACAACTCGGCCGTGCTGCCCACGGACACGCAGAAGAACACGGTCTACGCGTTCGCCAAGAAGCACGGCATCGAGGCGATCGAGGACTTCGCGCTGCTGCTGGCCCGGCACTTCGCGGGCGCCCATCGGGCGGTACGGCACGCCCGGGTCGCGATCGAGGAGTACGACTGGGAGCGCATCGGCTCCGGCGGGCACTCGTTCGTCAGGTCCGGGCGGGCGACCCGCACCTGTGTGGTGCACGTGGACGAGTCGGGGGAGCGGGTCGTCTCCGGGCTGCGGAACCTCGTCGTCATTAACACGACCGACTCGGAGTTCAGGGGGTTCGCCAAGGACGAGTACACGACGCTGGCCGAGACCGGCGACCGCGTCCTCGCCACCGAGGTGGCGGCGTCGTGGCGGCATGCCGAACCGCCCGCCGACTGGGACAAATCGCATGAAACAGCCTGTCAGGCCCTGCTCGCCGCGTTCGCCGACACCTACAGCCGGTCGCTGCAGCAGACCCTCTACGCCATGGGCACGCGGGTGCTCGCGGACTGCCCCGAGATCTGCGAGGTGCGGCTCTCGCTGCCGAACAAGCACCACTTCGCCGTGGACCTGTCGCCGTTCGGGCTGGACAACGACGGGGATGTCTTCTTCGCGGCCGACCGGCCGTACGGACTGATCGAGGGCACGGTGCTGCGCGAGGACGCCCCCGACCCCGGACCGGCCTGGGAGTAGCCCATGGACTTTCTGCGCGCCCGCACCTGGGCAGAGGCGCTGGAGCTGAAGGCGGAGCGGCCGGAGGCGACGCCGATCCAGGGCGGCACCGACGTGATGGTGGAGATCAACCTCGACAAGGGCCGCCCGGCCGCGCTGCTCGACCTCAACCCGGTCGGCGAGCTGACCGGCTGGTCGCGGGAGGGGGAGTGGATCCGCGTGGGCGCCGGGGTGACCTACGCCCGGCTGATCGACGAGCTGGGCGAGGTGCTGCCGGGCCTGGCCCAGGCGTCCCGCACCGTCGGCTCGCCGCAGATCCGGAACCGCGGCACGCTCGCCGGCAACCTCGGCGCCGCCTCCCCGGCAGGCGACGGCCACCCCCCGCTGCTGGCCTCGGGCGGGATCGTCGAGGCCGAGTCGGTGCGCGGGACGCGGCTGATCCCGGTCGCGGAGTTCTACACCGGGGTGAAGCGCAACGCGCTCGCCCCCGACGAGCTGATCCGCGCGGTGCGCGTACCGGCCGCCGCGGGACCGCAGTACTTCTCCAAGATCGGCACGAGGAACGCCATGGTGATCGCGGTGTGCTCGTTCGCGATCGCGCTCGACGGCTCCGATCGGCCGGAAGCCCGGCGGGTGGGGACCGGGATCGGGTCGGCGGCGCCGACGCCGCTGCGGGCGGTCGCCGCCGAGGCGTTCCTGGCGGGCGAGCTCGACTGGGCGGGCGGCTCGGCGCTGGACGAGGAGGTCGCCCGGCGCTTCGGGGAGCTGGTGGCGGCGGCGGCCGCGCCGATCGACGACGTGCGAGGACGGGCGGCCTATCGGTCGCACGCCCTGGCCGTCATGGCCCGCCGCACGCTCGGCTGGGCCTGGCACGACTACCTGCGGGCGGGGAGGGGCGCCAGATGAGGGTCAACGTCACCGTCAACGGCCGGCGGATGGCCGCCGACGACGTGTGGGAGGGCGAGAGCCTGCTCTACGTGCTGCGGGAACGGCTCGGCCTGCCGGGCGCCAAGAACGCGTGCGAACAGGGCGAGTGCGGGTCCTGCACGGTCTATCTGGACGGCACGCCGGTCTGCGCCTGCCTGGTCGCAGCGGGTCAGGCCGAGGGCCGCGAGGTGGTCACGGTCGAGGGCCTCGTCTGCGGGGACGACCCGGCCGGGGAAGGCGGACTGCACGAGGTGCAGCGCGCCTTCGTCGCGGCGGGAGCCGTACAGTGCGGCTTCTGCACGCCCGGGCTCGTCGTGCAGGCGCACGCGCTGGTCGAGCGGACGGCGGGGCGGGTGCCGGAGGACGCCGAGATCAGGGAGGCCCTGGCCGGCAATCTGTGCCGATGCACCGGGTACGAGAAGATCATCGAAGCCGTCCGCCTCGCCGCGGCCCAACGCACCACCGCCACCCCCTCCCCGTGATCTTGCGAATTCTCGCAGGCATGCCCTCCGACCTGGCCGTCCACCATCCGTGATCTTGCAGAAACTCGCACCGGCACCGCCCTACCTGGGAGTTCTCCTTGCGTGATCTTGCAGTCCGTCGCGTCGTGATCGAGAACGCCTACATCACGCCCGTGGTGGGCGAGGAGATTCCCTGCGGCCACATCGTCGTCGAAGGCGACCGGATCACCGCCGTCGGCCCCGGCCCCGCCGGGGCCGTACACGAGGGGGCCGAACGCGTCGACGGCTCCGGCTGCCTGGCGACTCCCGGGCTCGTCAACACCCATCACCACCTCTACCAATGGGCCGCCCAGGGGGTGACGCCCGACGGGACGCTGTTCGAGTGGCTGGTGGCGAGCTACCGGCTGTGGGCGAGGCTGGACGCCGAGGTGGTGTCGGGCGCGGCGACGGCGGGACTGGCCTGGCTGGCCAAGTCGGGCTGCACCACCTCGACCGACCACCACTACGTCTTCCCCAGGGGCCGCGGTGACCTGTTCGAGGCCGAGATCGACGCCGCGCGACGGGTCGGACTGCGGTTCCACCCGTGCCGGGGCTCGATGGACCGGGGGAGATCGCAGGGCGGCCTGCCCCCCGACGATGTGGTGGAGGAGGCCGACGAGATCCTGCGGGCCACCGAGGAAGCGATCCAGAAATTTCACGATCCGTCCTTCGGGTCGATGCTGCGGATCGCGGTCGCCCCGTGTTCGCCGTTCTCCGTGAGCGGCGATCTCATGATCCGCTCGGCCGAGCTCGCGCGCTCCCACGGCGTACGACTGCACACGCACATCGCCGAGACCGCCGACGAGGACGAGCACTGCCGGGAGCAGCTCGGGATGCTCCCGGTCGAGTACCTCGACGGGCTCGGCTGGCTCGGCCCCGACGTCTGGCTGGCCCACTGTGTCCACCTCACCGACAAGGACGTCCGCCGCTTCGCCGAGACCGGCACCGGCGCGGCCCACTGCCCCTCGTCGAACGGCCGCCTCGGCGCCGGCATCGCCCGCGTGGCCGACCTGCTGCGTGCCGGCGCGCCGGTCGGCCTCGGCGTGGACGGCGCCGCCTCCAGCGAGATGACGCCGCTCGCCGGCGAGATCAGGATGGCCATGCTGATGCAGCGCGCACGGTACGGCCCGGGCGCGCTGACCGCCCGCCAGGCGCTGGAGCTGGCCACCATCGGCGGGGCCAGGTGCCTCGGCCGCGCCGCCGAGATCGGCTCGCTCGAGGCGGGCAAGCTGGCCGACATCGCCCTGTGGCGGCTCGGCGGTTTCCACGCCGCCGTCGACGATCCCGTGGTCGCCTTCGCGTACGGCCAGACGCCGCCGCTGGCCCGGCTCCTGGTCGGCGGCCGGACCGTGGTGGAGGACGGTGAGCTTCGTACGGTGACCGACGCGGCGGCCGCCGAGGCGGGGACCCGGGCACACCGCCGCCTCCTGGGGGAGACGTGAAGATCGCCTCGGCCGATCGGCGTCGCGCGTCCGCATGCTCCGGAGGTCTCCGTACGCGTCCGTGCAAGATCACGAAAGCCGTCGGGGCTGGTCGGGAGGCATGGGTGCGAGCTTCTGCAAGATCACGGTCGGGAAAAGCGCAGGTCGGAGGGTATGTGTGCGAGAATTCGCAAGATCACCGCGGAGGTGGGGAGGGTGGGCGGGGGCGTGTTCGACAGCGCCGGGGTCGACGTGGCTGAGATCGATGCCGACGAGTTCGACGTCGTGGTGAGATCGCGGCGGGTGGTGACGCCGGAGGGGGAGCGCGCGCTGGCGGTCGCCGTACGGGACGGGAGGATCGCCGCGCTGTACGCTCACGACGAGGTGCCGGCCGCGCGGCGGCTGGTGGACCTCGGCGGCCTGGCGCTCCTGCCCGGCCTGGTGGACACCCACGTGCACGTCAACGAGCCCGGCCGGACCCACTGGGAGGGCTTCGACACGGCCACCCGGGCGGCGGCGGCCGGCGGGGTCACGACGATCGTCGACATGCCGCTCAACTCGCTGCCGCCCACGGTCAGCGTCGCCGCCCTGGAGACCAAGCGGCGGGCGGCGCGGGGACGGTGCCATGTCGACGTCGGCTTCTGGGGCGGCGCGATCCCCGGGAACCTGGCCGAGCTGCGACCGCTGCACGAGGCCGGGGCGTTCGGGGTCAAGTGCTTCCTGTCCCCGTCGGGGGTGGCGGAGTTTCCCGCGCTCGACCGGGCCGGGCTGGCGGACGCGCTGGCCGAGGTGGCCTCCTTCGGCGGGCTGCTGATCGTCCACGCCGAGGATCCCGCGCTGCTCGCCGACCCGGACGGCCCGAAATATGCGGATTTTTTGCGATCTCGGCCGGAGGAGGCCGAGCGGCGGGCCGTCGAGCAGGTGATCGAGCTCGCCGCCGCGACCGGAGCCCGCGCCCACGTCGTGCACGTGTCGGCCGCCGCCTGCCTGGAGCCGCTGCGCCGGGCCGGGGACGAGGGGGTGCGAATCACCGCCGAGACCTGTCCCCACTATCTGACGCTCACCGCCGAGGAGGTCGCCGGTCCCGCGTACAAGTGCTGCCCCCCGATCAGGGCGGCCGCCAACCGCGACGCCCTGTGGGAGGCGCTGGCCGAGGGTGTCCTCATCGGTGTCGTCTCCGATCACTCGCCGTCGCCGCCCGAGCTGAAGGCGGCGGACTTCGCCGCCGCGTGGGGCGGCATCTCCTCGCTGCAGCTCGGCCTGCCCGCCGTGTGGACCGAGGCACGTTCGCGTGGGCACGGCCTGCGTGAGATCGCCCGCTGGATGGCCGAGGGACCCGCCACGCTGGTCGGCCTGCCGTACAAGGGGGTGATCAGGGTCGGCGCCGACGCCGATCTCGTGGCCTTCGACCCCGACGCCGAGTTCACCGTCGACGCGGCGGCCCTCCATCACCGCAACCCGGTCACGCCCTATCACGGCCGTACGCTCTCCGGCGTCGTCCACACCACCTGGCTGCGCGGCGAGCCCGTCGATTTCCTTACCCCGCGCGGGCGATTCCTGGTCGGATCATGAGCACGGTTTTGGGAGGTTCGCGGCACGGAGTCGAGGTGAGCCCGTTCACCCGGCTGCCCGATCTCGCCCTGCGGACGTACGGCGGGGCGGTCGTCGCGGCCAGCGACGAGTCGTTCGCCGAGCGGGAGGCCCTGATCAGGCCGGGGCGGCCCGAGTTCCGGCCGCACACGTTCGGCCCGAAGGGGCAGGTCTACGACGGGTGGGAGACCCGGCGGCGGCGCGATCCCGGCCACGACTGGGCGATCGTACGGCTCGGCCTGCCCGGGATCATCCGGGGCGTGGTCGTCGACACGGCCTGGTTCAAGGGCAACCACCCGCCGTACGCCTCGGTGGAGGCGTGTGCAGCCGAGGGACATCCGGCGGTGGACGAGCTGACCGGGTGGGTGGAGATCGTGCCGAGGAGTCCGCTGACCGGCGACGCCGTACACGAGTTCCCGGTCGCCGATCCGCGCCGTTTCACGCACGTGCGGCTGAACGTCTTCCCCGACGGCGGCGTCGCCCGGCTGCGGGTGCACGGCGAGGTGGTGCCCGACCGGGCGTTCCTGTACGGGCTCACCGTCGATCTCGCCGCCCTGGAGAACGGGGGGCGCGTCATCGCCTGCTCGGACGAGTTCTACTCGCCGCCGGGCAACGTCATCGCCCCGGGCCGGTCCAGGCATCAGGCCGAGGGGTGGGAGACCGCCCGGCGGCGGGACGGCGGCAACGACTGGCTCGTCGTGGCGCTCGCCGGCCCGGGTACGGTCGCCGTCGCCGAGTTGGACACCGCGAACCTGATCTACAACGCCCCGGGCGCGGCCTCGTTGCGGGGCATCGACGCGCGCGGCGCCTCGCTCGACGAGACCGGCGCCTGGTTCCCGCTGCTGCCCAGGACGCGGCTGCAGCCCGACACACGGCACCGATTCCGCCTGGACGACGAGCGTACGGTCACCCACGTGCGGCTCGACATCTATCCCGACGGCGGCCTCGCCCGCCTCCGTCTCCTCGGCACCCTGACGCCGCCCCCGCGCCTATGACGACCTGGGCTGGAAGAGCCTTGTTCGCGCAGGCGATCGAAGGCCGACGGCGGCGACCAGTACGATTTCGATCACCTAGAGTGACATCTATGCCATGGATGCGCAGTGCTATGCATCTATGAGGGAGCCCTCGCCGATGCTGCTGCCCCTGCTTCGCCGCGAAGGCCCTGGACCAGATGAACCCGTACTGAGCCGAACCCGCCCCGATCCCGGGCTGTTCGCCGCGGGGGTCCTCCTCGATCACGGGCTTGGAACCGACCCGTCGGCGGGTCTTGACCTGAACGCGGATCTCGCCGTCCTGGAGAAACGGGGCGTTCTGATCGGCGGCGGAAGCTCACGTCATCGGTTCGAGCGCGCCGATGACGTCGAACTCGTAGCCGCCCGCCGCGGCCAGGTAGACCGTCTGGTGAGTATGGCCGCCGGAGATCGTCATCGTGCCGCGCGGCCCCTCGTAGCCGACGCCCGTGGAGTGCCGGACGATGTCGCTCAGCTCGGCAGACCTGGCCCGATCGCTCAACGCGGCCAGGGCCATGATGCCCTCGTAGCATGACTCGGCCGCGTTGTTCAGGGGAGGGGCGCCGGGCCCGAAGCGCTCCACATAGGCCGACATGAGGTCGAGCGCGTCGGCGGTGGCGAGGGACTTGAAGTAGCCGGCCGCGACGAAGAGGTTCTCGGTGGCGTCCGCCCCACTCGCCAGGAGCATGTTCTCCTCCATGAGCGGCGTGAAGCGCACCATGCGCTCGTGCAGGCCCCGCCGGGCGAAGGCCCGGTTGAACTTCACCGCGTCGCTGCCGACCATGAGCATGAGGACTCCCTCGGCTCCACTGGCCTCCAGCCGGGGGAGCGTGGCCGCGAAGCTCGGGGTGCCGTACCGGACGTAGATCTCCTCGACCAGGTCGAGCCCGAACGCCCGGCAGTATTGGCGCACCACCCGGGCCGTGCGTCTCGGCCAGATGTAGTCGGAGCCGACGATCGCCCAGCGCCGCAGCCCCATGTTCCGCCGCAGCCAGCTCAGCGCCGGGCCCACCTGCAGCCCCGGGGTCTCCCCGGAGCAGAAGATGCCGCGGCGCGACTCGCCCCCCTCGTAGAGGGACGTGTAGACGTAGGGCACCCGGTCGGCGACGACGGAGGAGAGGTGCTCCCGGACGGTGGAGATGTGCCACCCGGTGATCGCGTCGATCCGTCCGGCGTCGAGCAGTCCGGCTATGCGCCCGCGCAGTTCGGCGGGCGGACCGCTCGCGTCGACGACCTCGATCGCGACCTCCCTGCCGAGGATGCCGCCGTTGTCGTTGAGATGGGCCGCGGCGAGATCGGCCACGGCCTCGCAGGAGGGCCCGAAGATGCCACCCGGCCCCCGCAGGGGAATGACCAGGCCGATCTGGTACCGCTTGGCCACGGCACCACCTCCGTGTGGCTGTTGAGACAATGAACATCTCCATCTGGAAGTATCACCATTGGCAGAGGAACCTTCAAGGGAGGTGGCCGCGGATGCGGACCGAACACGATGAGGCGACGCTTCGCGTCCTGCCGCTCGCGCTCAACCGCGTCGCCGCGCGGCTCAACACCGAAACCGGGAGGGCGCTCACCGGGACCGGGCTCACGGTCGACCAGTGGCGGGTGCTGGACGTGCTGGCGGCGACGGAGGGGGCGGCGATGAGCGACATCGCCGCGGTGGCCGTCATCACGGGTCCGACGCTCACCCGGGCGGTGGACCGGCTGGTCGACCGGGCGCTGGTCTACCGCAATCTCGATCACGCCGACCGGCGCCGGGTGCTCGTACGGCTGAGCGAGCGCGGCGTGGAACTGCACCGGGAGCTCGCCCCGCGCGTCGCCGACGCCCTGGCCGCGTCCTTCCACGGGCTGGACGCGGAGGAGACCGCGCGGCTGCGCGTGCTGCTCGACCGTCTCGCCGGCGGGTAGCGGAGGTCGCGAATCGCCGGGGGAGAGGGACAGATACACCCACTTGACATATTTTCATGTGGAACTAATGTGTCCCGTACCACACGCCCTCGCCCCCTGGAGGACACGTTGTCTGGTGTGGACTTCACCCGTTCGGGTGTCTCCCGTTTCCCCGATCGCGATCTCGGTGTCCCGCGCTACCGCTGTGAGGTCGGCGTACCGCTGGCCGAGCAGAAGTGGCTCGGACACAACCGGTGGCACCCGGACATCCCGCCCCTGCACGAGCTCGGGCCCGGCGACGAGGTGATCCTCGAGGCCGCCGGTTACGACGACTACCAGCTCAAGGACGTCGACGACGACCAGGACATCCATGACTTCGACCTGACCCGCACGCACCCCATCACGGGTCCGGTCAAGGTCGACGGCGCGGAGCCCGGCGACCTGCTGGTCGTGGACGTGCTCGACGTCCAGCCGCTCTCCGGCATCGGCTACTCCAACATCCTGCCCGGCATGGGCGGGCCGCTGGCCAGCTGGTTCCCCCGCGGGTTCAAGACCGTCTGGGACCTGCACGGGCTCTTCGCCACCAGCCGGCAGATCCCGGGAGTGGAGATCCCGGCGATCAGCCACCCCGGCGTCATCGGCGTCGCCCCGTCGCACGACCTGCTGCGGATCTGGAACGAGCGCGAGGACCCGCTGATCGAGGAGGGTAAGGCCGGCCCTCGTGAGGCGGCGATCCCCACCTCCGTGCTGCGCACCCTGGAGGGCGCGGAGTGGGAGCGCGTGGCCGCCACCGCCGCGCGCACCGTGCCGCCCCGGGAGAACGGCGGCAACCTCGACATCAAGAACCTCTCGCGCGGGTCGCGGGTGTACTTCCCGGTGTTCGTCGAGGGCGGGCTGTTCTCCGTCGGCGACTATCACTTCGCCGAAGGCGACGGTGAGATCACCTGGAACGCCATCGAGATGGACGGCATCGGCTGGTTCCGGTTCAACGTCCTCAAGGACGGGATGGCCAAGTACGGCATTCGCACGCCGATGCTCCGTCCCTCCCCGGTCGACCCCAACCTGGGCACCCGCTACCTGAGCTTCACCGGCCTGTCCGCCCGGGGCAGGGAGCAGAAGTATCTCGACGCCACCGCCGCGGCCGTGGACGCCGTCGAGCAGGCGATCGAGTACCTCGGCAAGTTCGGATACACCCCCGAGCAGGCGTACACGATCATCTCCGTGGCGCCGTGCGAGATGCACGTCGGCGGCATCGTCGACATCCCGAACGCGGCGGTGACGCTGAAGGTGCCGCTGGACATCTTCGACAAGGACATCCTGCCGACCTGAGCCGTCACGTCGCGGTTGCCCATGGCCGTACGGCACGGGCACCCTTTGGTCAGCGCTTGGCCGCTACCGCGAACGCCGGGCCCGGCATCTGCTGCCGGGCCCGGCCCGTCTCCCGGTTTTTCCGGCCCCTCACGGGGCGCCCCCACGGAAAGAGAGTGAACCTGGCATGAGCGACGTGGGACTGTTCTATGTCGGCGCGGTACTGATCATCAACGGCATCATGCTTCTCGGAAAGATCACGGATCGGGCGGCCGCCCCGCTCAACTTCTTCGTCGGCACGCTGCAGGTGGTGACGCCGACGTTCCTCATCATGACCGCGGGCGGGGACCGGGCGATCATCGCCGGAGCCGCCGGGATCTACCTGTTCGGCTTCACCTATCTGTGGGTGGGCATCAACTCCGCGACCGGCTGGCCGGGGGAGGGCCTCGGCTGGTTCTCGCTCTTCGTCGCCTTCGCCGCCGTGGGCTACGCCGCCTACACCTGGCAGACCGGCGGCCGGATCTTCGTGGTCATCTGGCTCGTCTGGGCGCTGCTGTGGTTCCTCTTCTTCCTCGTGCTGGCACTGGGCCGTACGGAGCTCACCCGCTTCACCGGATGGGTCGCGATCGCCGAGGGCGTGCTCACGGCGGCCGTTCCGGCCGGGCTCGCGCTCACCGGGCTCTGGCACGACTCGGCCGCTGCGGCCCTGGCCGCCGCCGTGTTCGCGGTCGTCGTGCTCGCCGTGCTGTGGTGGTGGACGACCCGCGCGCCCGGCACGCGTACGGAGGCCGCGGCATAGGCCCACCCCGCGACGCCGTACGCGACTCGCCTGGACCCTCGTGAAGGACAAGGTTCCTGGCAGGATCTTTCGCCATACCGAACCGGCAGATGTGGCGCAGGTATAGGGATCTGCGTAGACGGTGCCTGAGCTGCCACATATGTCCGTTGACGCTTTCGCCGCAATTCTGAGTCAGCGAGCCGGTGACCGTGATGCCGTCCACGACCTGGGCGGGGATGACCTGCAAGGCCGTCACCCCTGATTCGGAGGGGATGGTGCCGGTGTTGACGGTGGTCGTCTGCCGGGCCGACCATGGCGAGGCGACCTGTGCGGTGGTGCTGACCTGCCGGGAACGCCGGCGCACTCTCCAGTCGTTGGTCAGCTTCCCGGACGGAATCGTCACGCCGGCCTGGGTTCCGGACACCGCATCATCGATCGGCGCCGGCCCGAATCGAGGCGAACTCTCCTGGTGGACTTGATCGGGTGCGGGTGTAACGGCCCTGGCATTGGCTGGTTTTCCACTGTCAATGGAATGCTTAGGATGAGATCCAGCCTGAGTATGCTGGAGCGCTGTAAAGATAGAGGATGATATTTGTTTTATGCCGAGATCGTTTGTCGAGTATAAAGCTCGCGGGTTTTGGGTAACAGATGCCTATCTCAGAATATGGCTCTTTCTGTTGTGTTCGGAGATCGATGCTCTCCGTGATGCGCAGGGGTGGTTGGCGGAGGCTCGCCAGGACTGGTCCCTGACGGCGACCAAGGATTGGTACCGCGCCTGGATCGATCCCGAACTCGACCTGTATGTGGGCGACGACCCAGCCCGAATGGCGGAGCTGCTGAGGTTGGTCGATCGGGCAAAGGCACAGGCGCTGTCATATGGTGAACATATCCCCGGCGACGTGTTGGAGGCCTGCGGCTTTACCGAAGAAGTCTATCCGATTGACACCGAGCTGATAGCGATTTGCGGCGATGCTTTCACCCTGGTGCTGAAGGGCGAGATCACCTGGGACGCCGCCACAGCCCCCACCTTGCCGGCCGAAGGCGGCGAAGTGCTGAGGTAGCGGCAGAACGACTGAGTCTTTCTCCCCGCGAAGCGGTCCGGCGCTCGGTGTCGGATGGCAGGGGACTGCCGGCCGCTTGGGCTCTCTACTATGTGCTCGCGGGCAACCATGCGGTTCTCGTTCACAACGCTGGGCTAGGATTCGCCGGTGGGCGATGAAATGACTCCTGAGCTGCGGCGTCACGATCTTGCGCGACGTGTCATCGCAGACTACCGTACAAGCAAGATCTCGCTGAAGCGACTCATCGATGACCTCGACACCATCTGGAGTGATCTCGAAGCATCCGGCTGGCGTGACGAGTTCCGAGGCCATTGGTGGACGCTCGAACAGGTTTATGCTGTGGCGCTTGACCGCGAAGAGCTTATTCAGCTCCCTAGAGACGCTGTCGGCGATATCGAGGAAGCACTAAGAGGCCTTGAGGGCTTGTTGAGTTAACGCCATATCGAGTGGGTCATCGTTTACAGTGCCCTCGCATCGAAAGCCTTCGGAGGCCGCGGCATAGGCCCACCCCGCGACGCCGTACGCGACTCGCCTGGACCCTCGTGAAGGACGACAATGACAACACGTGATGTCCGAAGAAATGGATGAGGAACGCCGACAGCTGCTGAACGACATGGTCAAGCTGCGAAAGCCGGTTTCGGAGCTTGTGGTTCTGCTGCGTGCGTACCCCTGGGATGTCGACCGTCCGCTTGTGGCCGTGTCGGCCGCGGACGTGGTGAGGGTCCTCGAATCCTATCTGTCCGATGAGATTTCGGCGGAAACGATATACGAGTGGGCCGACGCACTGGAGATGAGGGAAGACGTCCAGTGCGATGAGCGAGTTTCGGAATTCTTCACGGAAGCATCGACGCCAGAGCTTTTCGAACCCATATCGGGGGCGTTCGCCCGGCGATGGCTGAATTGTCTGCGGTGATTTCCGGCCTGGACTACCTGTCCGCCCGCTACTACGACCCAACTATAGCTAAGTTCGTCTCCACCGATCCCCTTCTCGATTTAGGTAAACCCCAATGGGCCAATCCCTATGCCTATGCTGGCAACAACCCCATCGGATATTGGGGCGGTTGAGCGGGCCCAGCTCGAGGCAAACCTATCTCGTGCCAGCAAGATGCTAGACTATTCCGAAAAATACGTGCCGCGAAAGTGATGAGAAATGTCCGAATATTCCAACCTTAATGACTTGGTAATGCGTGCCAAAGAGGGGCGAGTTGCTAGGTCTGAGATCAGGATAATCGCTGACTTTCTGGAGCGAAACCCCCAATCTCCGGACGCATATAAGCTTCTCTATGTCATCTCCCGTATGGGAGATCGGTCATACGAAAATCTTATCGCTAAATTCCTATCCTATAGTGCCGACCCGGACCTTGCTCGCCTTTCACTTCAAACCCTCTGTGTCTTCTGGAGGCTGAGCGATCGCTATCTGTCAGAGATTGAGAGGTTTTTGGAAGGGGTTGATTGGGATTGGATGGGAGGCGTTCGGCAAATTGCCATAACTGCAGCCGGAGAGCATTTAAGGGATAATGTTAACTGTAAATTTCTAGCAGTTCTCTTGCGGATTTCTTCGAGGGATCATTCTAGCGAGCTTGAAACCCGAATAGCAGTAGAGGCTCTCGCGCGAGCACTAGGAGGGCTGGAGAATCCTCTGCCCTCCGAAGGAGAGGATTGGGAGAAATGGGCTGCAGGTATAGTGGATCGGGCGAAACGCAGATTTGAAAAGGAATGCCAGAAGGATGCGTGATTCATTTCCTCTGTCCGGGCTGAAGGAGTTCTCACATCGTGAGACTAACCTCGATCTTTCGTGTTCATCCTGTGGCTGGCTGAGCGGTTTGGCGGCTCTGCGCGGCCGAGCAGAAGGTGTGATCACACCGCTACTCGGCGCGTCCACATTGCGGTGACCGTGTGTGACCGTTGGTCTCCCGGCGATCTGATCGGGCGACCATCTCACCCGCAATCCGGACAAAACTCGCCCATACAGGGCCGGGTTGCTGTCCAGTTTCCGCGCTTTTGGGCGGCGACGTCCTCCTCGGCGCGCCGCTCGGCCGCATGCGCACGGTAACGCTCCCGACCGCCGTTACGGGCGATTTCCCGGCAGATCACCGACTCGTTCCGGTCGATATGCCCCGAGATCTCCTTGTTCGACAAACCAACGGCCAGACATCGTGAGGTCTCTTCACGATCTTCCGGTGTCAGCGGACCGACGCTGCTCCACGGACCACTCCCTCTGAGCCGGTCCGTCGAGATTGCCAAGGTCAAAAGCTCAACGAGGGCGGGACGGTTGTTTCTTCAGGTAAGTCCCTAACCCGCCGATCTTCCGGAAGGTCCGATTGCCTTCGCCGCTTGGGATCAAGTGCTTTCACCATCCGGCTCTGGGAGAACCACCGGCCGCTGGACGTGATACCGGCGACCATCACCGGCGCCAGGCCGATCAGGCTTCACCGCGGGGTGCCGGCCCGCGCCGGAGGACGATCACGTTCCTCCGGCGCGAGCCGGCACCCGCCGATCGTGCGCTGGGCCG